>JAYRJB010000007.1:0-111634 GCA_041906505.1 Saccharimonadales bacterium (SeqCode)
GTGTTGCGGCAAGACATCAAATGGTCCGGTGTCATTTTCGGCAGAAATGCTTTTCGCCTCTCCGTTGAAGTAGACTTGAAATGGCGAAAATAACTTTACGAAAATACGGTCTTTTGGTATCTGCGACTCACTCTCCTTGGCCTCGTCTTTGGTTGCCGCCTTTGCTGAGCTTGGTTTATCGGTCATATACGCATCCGCTAAGTTACACTATTATTTCTTCAATGCTCGCTAGGGTTTGTTCTCGGGTAGAAAATTCTCCTGGAATACCGTTTAGTTTTTCGGTTACAAACATGCTTTGGGAGAAATTTTGAATAAGCTTTTTGGCTTTGGCGTAGTCGGCTCTGTCACTCGGAGAAAGTTCGTTTTCTCCGATAATCGCAATAATATTTTTTAGAGATTGATATTTTTGAAGTAGTCCTTGGACCTGGACACTCAGCATGTAGTGACGATCGCCAACCACTTCGGGCGTAAGCAGCGAAGAAGTGGTTCGCGTAAGGTCAACCGCCGGTCGAATCCCCTGTTCGGCTACCGCTCGAGATAGCACAATAATCGCGTCAAGCTCATGCTGAATCATTTGCACAGCGGGGTCTGATATATCATCGGCTGGCACGTAAATGGTCTGCACAGATGTGATCGATCCATTTTCATTTGAACTCAAACGATCTTGTAGCACCTTAATGTCGGAAAATATTGTTGGTTGATATCCACCTTCGTTTGGAATTTGTTTTAGGATAGTCGTCAATTCATTGCGCGCTTGAATGTAGCGATACATATTGTCGGCGAAAAATAGTATGTCCTTGTTTTGCTCATCACGAAAATATTCAGCTAGCGCCACGGACGATACACCCACCAGAGCTCGCTGAATTGGGTTTTCATTCATTTGCCCGAAAAACATGCACGTATTCTTTAATAGATCTGCGTCACGAAGCGTTTCATACAGCTCATGGCCCTCTCGTATTCGTTCACCAATACCCGTAAAGAACGATAGACCGCTGCCGCTTTTCGCAATATTGTTAATGAGTTCCATCGTTAAGACTGTTTTGCCCACACCCGCGCCACCAATAATGCCAATTTTGCGACCCTTCACAAACGGGGTCAAAAAGTCGATAACTTTAATGCCGGTCTCTAAGATTTCTGGAGCCTTGACCGCAAAGTTAGTGCTTTTGGGGGGCAGCTTTAGGATATCTCGAGTTGAAAGATCCTCTTGTTCCATTGGCGGCAAATTGTCGAGTGGTTGCCCAAGTGCATCAAAAATGCGACCGATGGTCTTGTCGCCAACCGGCACTTCTATGCCTCTTCTTAGACATTCCACGGCCATTCCTTTTTGAATCGTAAGGTCAGAGCGCAGGTTGAGGCACAGTACTTGACCTTGCACATTAAGGCGCTCTACAAGCAGCTGTGTTTTTGCTTCGTTATCAACTTGGACAAGTTCGCCAATTTTTGGACCTTCCTCATCAAACGAAACAAAAACAACCAAGTCTTGAATCCCAGATATTACACCCTTACTCATTTATACCTTCACATTCCTCATGCCGTTAATAATCTCCTTGAGGCGCTCGTCTTTCACGGCACGCTTGCTCCTGCTCAACTGGAGCTTGATATCGCCAAGTGATTCATCAGCGTTTTGGTGCGAAGCCGACATAGCCCTAAACCGACTGGCATACTGAGCAAGCTTAGAATCAAGAATGAGTTGGCTCAATGCAATCTCTGTCATTGAACGCTCCAAATGATCAACCACAATAAACGGACTGGGTTCAAAAATATACGTCTTTTCGCTAATAATCTCATCGGTTTTTTCGGCACTGGCACCTTGTTCGGCAACAGCCTTGTTGAGTTGGATGCGCTTTACGTCCTGCACCATAAGTGACACGTATTCTTGATAGAACACGCTCGTGTCACGATACTTTTGAACGTATTTAATTATTGGTTCAACGTTAATATTCTCGTCTTTCTCGGGCAGCTTGAAATATTTTTTAAAGGCAACACCTTTCTGCGCCAGCTGGACTGCACCATGATGTCCGATGACAATAATGTCGTTTTTTTCTGCGTCAAAGCTTTTTAGCATCCAACTGATTAGCTTTTGGTCGATGTCGCCACTAAATCCACCTTCGGCCGTTATTACAATAAATAACTCCTTGTCGATAAGATCTTTTGCATGATCGCCGCGACCATACCGAAACAAGCTGTCTACTCGAAGCTGCGTATAGATACCCCAAAGTTCGTCAAAAAACTCCGTTGCCTGCAATACTTGGTTCTTGATTCTGGCGATACGCATGCTAGCGATGCCTTCAAACACACTACTAATCTCGACCATGGTCTCCATCGACAGCATTTGCTTTTCGATTTCTTGTACGCGCTTCATACCTTGAGCTCCACGAGCGATTTCGCCTTTAGTTCATCCCTTACCCTATCGAAGTCTTCATCTTTGGTTATCTTCGTGGCATATTCGTGTACATTATTTTTTAGGGCCTCGGTATCAATTTTTTCTCCTTCAGCAGCGTTTAGAACAATATCCAGCATGAGTTGCTGGGAGTAGAGTGAGTAAATATCTGTTGGTCCTTGGTTGAGCACTATAAATACATTTTTGCCCTTTTCCAGTACAGTTTTTGATTCAAGCGCCAGCTCAGATCCAAAGTGAGAAAATTCTTCGGCTTGCCGATATTCTGCCAGCAGCTTTAGGGTTTGTGCCGCAAGTGCCTTTTGGCGTTTATTATGACCAACTCCACCGACACGTGTCACGCTTAGCCCAATGTTTACCGCCGGACGGATTCCGCTTCTAAATAAATCCATATCTAAGATCCATTGTCCGTCAGTTATTGACATAATGTTGGTCGGCAAAAATGCCGTAATATCGCCGCCCGCAGCAAGCACAACAGGCACCGTTGTGAGGCAGCTGCCGTTCTTTGCCAGACGCCCCGCGCGCTCGAGCAAACTAGAGTGCGCATAAAACATATCACCAGGATACGAATCCCTTCCTGGGCTGGTTCCAGAGAGTAAAGCAACTTCACGATAGGCGTGGGCGTGACTTGTCAGATCGTCGTAAATAATAATGGTGTCTTGGTTTTTTTCCTGCCAAAGATATTCCGCCATAGAGCACGCCACGTAGGGTGCCAGGTAGCTCATAATGAGCGACTCAAACATCGTAGAAACAACCACGATTGCCGTGTCCAACGCCTTGGTAGACTCTAGACGATTCAGCAAAGCGTCTACGTCACTGCGCCGTTTTGCAATTAAGCAATAGACGACAATCTGGTCAGTGTTCTTTTGATTAATAGTAAGTTGCGTAGCTAGACTGCTCTTGCCAGACTTGCTGTCGCCAAGCAGCGCAAGACGCTGGCCCCTTACTATTGGAAAAATTGCATCAATTGCGGTCACACCACTTTCTAGCTGGGTGTCGAGTAGTTTTCTTTCGTAGAGCGGTGGGGCCGTATTAAACACTGTCCAGGTACTATCGGCGGTGATTGGTCCTTTTCCGTCCAGCGGATCACCAGTAACCGAAACGACGCGCCCTACAAAATTCATTCCAACCTTGCACACTAACTTGTCGTGTTGCACAACCGCCAGGGTCCCAACCGGCAAACTTGCAGTGCCAAGATGTAATACCATTACGTCGTCTTCTGTCACGTGCTGCACAAAGCCCTTGGACCCATCCTCGAACATAATCAAGGCATGTACGTTTACGGGATGAAGTCCTTTGACCTTTATCAAAAACTTATCAACCGCAATAACTTCTCCAACTGGGTGACCATTATTTACAAACTGCTGAAAATGTTGGGTCTCGCTCATCTACCAACCTCAGAGAGTTTCTCTACCAATACTGGACGTTTTTCGACAAATCTATTTCTGAGACTAAAGTCAAAGTATTTATTCGTTGTCCTCACTACACAACCAGCCGTAATTGTTGGCTGAAGACCAATTTCGATAAGGACTATTGGACTAATATTCTTTCTCATCCACGTCACAAGATTTCGGATAAAATTGCTCGACGGTTCTGTGGCAAAACTAATGTGGATTATGGGAGCTCGATCGTGAAATGCTTTAAGCAGCTTAATCAGTTGCTCACGTTGCGCCGCGTCGAGCAACGATACTTTATTGAGGCTTGCTAATTCCTCTAATACTTTCGAGGTTTTTGGTAACTGCACATTACTGCCGGGTGCCCGAATTGTTGCTTGGTGGAGTGACTCGTGAAGATCGCTCAGCTCACGAATTAATCGAGCCAGGTCGGTTGCACCCGCTAGCTGATCTGGGAAAAGAATAGATTTTTTTTCTTCGTGATTCACAAGCTCAAGCTTTCATTTTCTTTGATTATGATAGTTACGTTCCCCTGGTAATGTCCTCGATGATAGCTTTTTTATTCTCCTCTAACTCCCCGAGGATGTACTCGAGCTGATCATCAAGACTAATCTGATTGCCAATAGCTGCTAAAACGTAATGGTTTACGACATCGGCCATGTTGTCGTGAAAGCGTCCAAGGACGCGCTCTTTTTCAGCAGCAATTTCCTTTTGCAGCTGTTGGCTCATCATTTCGCGCTGCTCCTCGACAGCGGACTGCGTTTTCTGAATTGACTCAAGTGCCATATCCTTCGCATCACTTATCGAAGATTCGTACTTCTCAAAGGCATCCTTAAGGGTCTTGGTAATTTCTTGCTTCATAAACGAGTTGATTTCAGAGGTAGTAAGACGCATATCTTGCTGCAAAAACATCGCGTTTTCACCGATGATCTTCTCAAAATGAAGTCTACCCCTATTTCGAAGCTCTTCTCGAAACTCGTCATTAAATATATGCTCAACGTCTCGCTCGGCAAGATTGCTGTAGTCTGGATCTTCTTGTTTGCTGGGGCTACTTGCCCTAAATGCTACCCAAATGAACGCGATAGTTGACGCCAACAAAGAGGTGATTATTATCCCCGTTTGTAACCACGACTCCATCTATGTTTTTCCCACCCACCTACTTATTGCTAAAGCTTTAGTAGTAAATATACCCCAAAAAGCCCTGTTATGAAAATGATTAACCCCATTAATATTATTTGGATCAAGCCCTTATAGATGGTTTTTTTTGATAATGGGTTGCGACCAATGGAGATCAAGGTGTTCCGAACGCCACTATAGAGGATCACGCCCGTAATTATCGCTGTCGCCAAGAACACCGTTGCCGCCAGGTACACCCTAATTGAACTCACTGGCTTATCGGCAACCGCGGCACCTACTTTTTTTAGGAAGCTTGGCACATCACTGCCCTCGGCGGTTTTTACAAGCGGGTTCCGATTGATCGAAATTGCCACTTGTACCCGGCCAAAATGAATCGCTCTCCCCGAGCTCGACTGAGTTGTGCCAATACTGTCCTCTTTTCCTTCGAACTTATTAAGCGCACGGCCAAGAATAATGCTTTGTTCTTCTCCTACCTTCATGCCCACACCGGCGAGAGAAGAAATACTAATATAATCTCCCGGTTGAATTGCGCCATTCTCATCACTTACTAACACATCATTATTGCCGGCGGTGGACACAAACACCTTTTCTTTGTCGCTACTGAGCGTAATCGGAGAGTCGTTTGCCTCGACCACAACCCCTTTTAGTCGATCCAAAGAGTCTTTGTTAATTGCCTCGACTTTGCTGGGATCATCCCTTCTTACCGCGACCATCATGCCCCGCTGCAATTTCTGGTCAGATCCGTAGCCCTTTGTCACAGACTGTGCCGAAAGCGGACTGGTAAGACTTAAGACGATCAGAAACAACAGCCCCGCGCCAGCGAGTAGACGCTGCCTGGGAAGCAGATTACGGATCGAGTATATGTTTATTTTTGCCATGGTCGAAAGGTGTTTCAGCCAATGTTATGCACTTGGCAGTAGTATACCTCTAGTGGTTCTGTGTAAGCAAGCTTTTTGGAGCAACCTCACGAAGTCGGTCAACAAATATGTCTAAGTCACTTTTTTTAGTTGCCCGACCCATACTTAACCGAATCGAGCCTCGGATTTGTTGGTCGCTGCACCCAATTGCCGTAAGTACGTGTGAAGGCTGCTCTTCACTCTCACTGCACGCCGATCCAGTTGCAACCCATATTCCTTGTTGATCAAGGGCCATCTGAAGACGTTCATTATCAAAACCAACAAGCGAAAAATTCAGATTATTCGGCAAACGATGTTTCATTGACCCATTGATTTGTAGTGCTGGGAATGCCGATTTCAATTGCCCGACAAGGTGTTTTTGTAGGTCGGAAAGTCGTCTGTTCTCAGCATCTCCGAGTGCTTGTGCTGCGGTTAATGCAGCGCAAAACCCAATAATCCCTGGGGCGTTTTCCGTACCACTTCGCAGTCCATTTTCTTGCCCACCGCCCTGCAGAAGAGGAGTGAGCTCTAACCCAGAACGAACGAACAGCGCTCCACTCTGTTTTGGGCCATATATTTTTCCGCCGTTAAGGCTCATTAGATCCACTCCAAGTCTATGTGCATGAAGCTGAAGGTAATTTGCCGACTGTGCGGCGTCGGTGTGCAAATATAGTGGTATTTTGTTGCCACGTTGTCGCCGCACAACTCTGATTTCTTCAAGCATGTGAGCAATTTTTCTAAGTGGTTGGATTGTGCCAATCTCATTGTTCGCATGCTGGACACTTACTAAAACCGTTGAATCATTGATGCACTTCAACACTTCGGTGGCTTGCACAACGCCGTTTCCGTCAACCGACACAAGCTGATGTTGGTATCGTTTTGCAGGATAAAGTACAGAGTGGTGTTCAATTTCTGACACCACAATGTTTGCTTTTGGGAACTTTTGAAGCACGCCATGGATTGCAATGTTGTTTGCCTCTGTACAGCCAGATGTAAAGATGACTTCTTTCGGCTTTACGCCAAGCGTTGCCGCAACCGTTTGACGAGCCTGTTCAAGTGCCGCTTTCGTTTGCCTTGCAGGAGTGTATTCTGCTGACGGGTTATAGAAATTTGTTGAGAAATATGGCTGCATTGCGGCAAGAACCTCTTTCGCAACGGGCGTCGCGGCCGCATAATCCAAATAAATGTTCTGTTTCTTCATCTCAATAGAATAATTATAGTCTGCAACTGTCACACCAGTCTATCGCCGAAAGTGCGCTTTGAAAAACTAAATCCCAAACAGCTTCCTAGCGTTCATCGTTGTGCTGTTGGCAATCTGCTCCAACGGCTCATTTCGTAGCTGCGACAAAAATTCGGCAACGAGTTTTACATACTCTGGCTTACAGACCTTTCCTCGAAAGGGTTTTGGTGTCAAAAAGGGGGCGTCGGTTTCAAGCAGAAGCCTATCAAGAGGAATTCTTTTGGCTGCCTCAAGTTGGGCAGCGTCTTTCGTAAACGTCATTATTCCGTTTACCCCTACATAAAAATTTCTGGCAAGTACTTGATCGAGTACATTAACATTTGACGAAAAACTATGTACAACTCCATTTATTGCGCCAAAATTATCAACAATCGGCCAAAAATCCTCAAAGGCATCGCGAACATGAAACACCACCGGCAGATCGTACCGCTTCGCGACATCAAGCTGCCATTCAAGCAACGTTCGTTGCGCGGGCTTATCGGAATGCTGATAATAGTAGTCGAGACCCGTTTCGCCGATTGCGACAATCTTGTCTTGGTTTTTCTGGGAAAGCAGTTTTTCAAATTTTTGAAGATTGGCTTCATCCGACAAAAAATCGTCCGCTTCATGAGGATGAATACCGATACTGGCCCATACTCCCTTATGTGCTTTGGCGAATGAAATCGCGCCTTCACTATCATCAAGTCGGCAACCTACGGCTATCAGCTTATCTACGCCATGTTGTTTTGAAGACTGCCACACTTCTTCTGCGTCAAGTCCATACGAAGAAAAGTGGATGTGAGCGTGTGTGTCTACGAGCATTACTAGGCTATCATTATGCCACATATCGGTGCTACGATGCTTAGGCGATTATGACTCATTTTTCATCTGTTTGGAAAGCCGCAAAGCACAACGCGATCTCTGAAGGCCTAAAAATTATCGAACATGGCTGGGAACAGCACGTAATTATTGACGAGGCCCGCTCGATCGTCTACCGGTATCCAAGAAACCAAAATGCCGCAAATAAGCTGATTGACGAGGTGGCGGTACTCAAAGGACTGCACGCACTACATTGGGATATTCCTATTCCGAAAATTATTGAGCACCACCAACAATATTCCTCATATAACTACATTTCTGGGGACGTGCTTAGCCATAAAGTACTCGCTCATCTCCACGTCTCCGACCTTGATGCGATTGGCGGACAACTAGGCACATTCCTCGCCACACTACATAGTGCACCCCACAAGATTGTAGAAGCAAAGAAGACAAAGCAAGACATGAGCCTTCTCGAGTATTATCAGAAGCGAATCGAGGAAAACGCAACGGCGCCCCACTTCCCGCAGGCAAAATCACGACTTGATCAACTTCTGTCTCGTTTTACCGCTTCTCACGAATGGGTGGTTGTCCACGGCGACCTCCACGGATTAAATATTGTGGTACAGACAAATCCGGGCCAGCTTGCAGGAGTTATTGATTTCAGCGAGGTTGAGATTGGCGATCCGCATCAAGACTTTAGAAAGTTGTTTATGGTTAATGAGAAGTTGCTCGAGTCAGCTGTCAAAACCTATCAAACCGCGACTTCAAAGCGCCTTGATATCGAGACTATTCGCCTCTGGGCATATGTCAATGAGTGGGCAAACATCTGTCACTTCTCAAATCAAGCGAGCAACGAGACCTTCAAACGAGCTCTTTCCCACCTCAGACGATGGGGCGAAATTTAGGCCGTTGCAACCTCTTCGGTTGTCGGCATAGAGTTCTCTTCTTTCGGAAATAGGGTCGTTTCAATTTTTTGAACCACGCCAGTTCCAAAGATATGGACAATTTTTTGGGAAGTTGTCGGCATAAATGGCTCAAGCAGTTCAGCAATCTCGATCAAACAGCTTGCCATATACGCAAGTACCTCCCTTAGGTGGTCTCCGTCGTGGTTTTTTGCGAGCGCCCAGGGCTTTTCCTCTTCAATATATTGATTAAGTCCCCGAACCTGCTGCCATACGGTCTCGAGTGCTTTGTCAAACCGACAGTGCTCTATGGCTTTTTCGTAGGCTGCAATGTCGTGCTCCGAGGGCGGCATGTCGCCAATTATGCCTTGTTGATACTTGATGATCATTGCAGAAGTGCGACTGACAGCATTACCGAGCTCATTGGCGAGTTCATTGTTATATACCTCTTCAAGTCGCTCCCACGAAAATTCGCCGTCAGAATAGCTAGGTATGTGCCGCAAAAAATAGTAGCGAAACGCATCGACTCCGTACTTGCGAATAATGTCATCTGGACTCACCACGTTTCCCAAGCTCTTACTCATTTTTTGGCCGTCACTCATGTTAATAAAGCCGTGAATGTAGAGCTTCTTTGGCAATTCAACTTTCAGACCCATCAGTATGGCTGGCCAAATGATGGCATGAAAACGAGCAATGTCCTTGCCAACAATCTGCACATTTGCTGGCCAAAAGTCCTTGAAGTCGGCGTGCTCTGGGTAGCCAAGAACCGTCACATAATTCATGAGGGCCTCAAACCACACATACATCACTTGGGTGCTGTCACCAGGAACGGGTATACCCCAAGAAATTTTTTCTTTCGGCCGACTAATACTTATGTCTTCCAAGCCCTCGTGTAATGTCCCCAGTATTTCATTCTTTTTGGTTTCTGGAATAACTTGAAATTCTCCCGAGTCAATTGCCTTTTTGATCTGCTCCGCAAACTCTGTCAGCTTAAAGAAATAATTATCTTCAGAAAGTCTCTCGTAAGGCTTGTTGTGGTTTGGGCACACACCATTGTTTTCTTTGGCAACCGCATCCGTCACAAATGTTTCACAGCCCGTGCAGTACCAACCCTCGTACGTTGCCTTATAAATATAGTCTTTTAGGGCCTGCCAAATGAGACCCGCCCGCTGCTCGTGACCAGGGTCAGTCGTACGAATAAATCGATCGTTGCTGAGCTCAAGCTGCCCAGCAAGACGGCGAAAAGAATCACTCATTTTGTCAGCAAGCGCTTTGGGCGCAAGCCCAAGCTCAGCCGCCTTTTCCGCGACTTTGCCCCCGTGCTCATCGGTTCCGATACTAAAGATGACCTTGTGATAATTCTTGCTAGTTCGTGCGCTACGCGCCAGCACATCACCCATGACAAACTCCATGGCATGTCCAAGGTGCGGTTCGCCATTTATATAGGGAATAGACGTGGTTACGTAGTAGTTTTTCTGAGCACTCATACAACTACTAGCCTATCAAACTATCAGACTACACACTAGTGAGGTGCCAACAGCCGCACTCCTTGCATTTATACGGTCGAAGAGCGGTACCCCGCTGGTGATACAAGACCAGTGCTTGAGCTTTTGCTTCGTGCTCGCTTCCAAATTTGAGCTTGCCGCTACACTTCATATCTTCAGCTCAGCGTCTTTTTTGCCGAGCGTTTTGCCTCAAGTACAGAGTGCGAAATCGCAAGACTAATGACGACTACACCCGCCAGCCCCGTCACATATTCTGGAATGTGATATTTGAGCGACAGTAACATAAATGCTGAGAGTAATCCAATTGCATAATGTGCCCCGTGTTCCATATATATAAACTTCTCGAGCAAGCCCCTCCGCAACATATGAATCGTTATGGTTCGTACGTACAACGCTCCGATACCGAGACCGGTGGTAATAAGCAGCACATTGGTGGTGATCGCAAACGCACCTATCACCCCGTCGAGGCTAAAGCTTGCGTCAATTATTTCTAGATAAATAAAGCCCAGAAGTCCCGCCTTAAATGTATGGTGGGTTGCGTTAATATGTTCGAGTGATCGAGTCGATTTTGATATAAGCGTATCCAAAGAATTGATAATCAAATAAATGACCATGCCAATCAAACCAGCAACCAGCACCGAAGTTCTTTCTTGCTCATCAACCAGCCGAGAGGCAGCAAGCAAAACAAAAAGAGCGGTAATCACATTTAGATTTGTCAGCTTTCCAGCCTTCTGAAGTATGGTCTCTATAGAATTTAGCCATTTGGTTTTTCGTGCAGTCGCAAAAAACTCAAGGGCGATCATCAACAAAAACATCCCTCCAAACGCAGCAATCATCGGTTTTGCGTCATTCAGCAAGATACCGTAAGTTGTCGAGTCGTTTAGCGCAAGATCGACGATCGATCGAAAACTTTCCCCGGTCGCCAGCGCAACTATAAGTATCGGAAAAACCAGCCGTACTCCAAAAACCGCAATAATGATGCCGACAGTTAGGAACAGTTTTTGCCAAACAGGGCTCATTCGGCGCAGGATTTTGGCATTGATAACCGCGTTGTCGAAGCTAAAAGTTATTTCTAGACCAGCAAGCACAAGAACCAGCAAAAAGCCCTTCAATCCTTGTTGACTCGCTACATACCCAATAAGACAAAACGAAATGAGTGTCGAAAGCCAGTAAATTCTAAGTAGGGATGGCTGTTTGGTAAGTTTGGTGTTCATGATAAAAACCTAGTATAGCCTATTTTTGCACCAAAGCGCCCGTTCAAGCTGCCCACAAACTAGACTTTTTTTAATTCTTATGCTATAGTATTCCTTGAGGCATGAGAGAAGTGTGCCAAAATTTTGGGGCTGATTTTAAGCTCGACATTGGACCTTTACAAGTTAGTTTGCAAGCCGCTTGTCAGCGTCATAGACAAACTTTTTAAATGCAAACGCGTTTAAGAATGTCGCTAGTGCAGTAAAGAGCTTCTTTACACCTAGCTACGCATTCGCTGTAGCCTAAGAGCTCGCAGCTGCGAATGGTGTGACTTCAGATAGTGCCATCTCGTATCATATTTTCTGAATAGACTTTTGCATCCGATCTAGTGCATAGTCGAAACCTTTAGATCTGCGAGTCAAAGCCTTTTGGTTGTTTGTGGGAGCTTTGATTCTAAGCAAGCGATAAACAACCTAAGCTTGTAGAAGACTAGCTATACGAAAGCCGATGGACGCGGGGGCAGAGCCCGCCAGCTCCACCACAAAAGCTTGAGAGATATCTCGAGCTTTTTGTTTTTGCTCATGCTTGCATATTGTTGGACGCTACCCGAAAATTAAGCTCATGACAGCAAACTTTTCGCCAGAAGATCTTAAAGTCCACAGCGAGGAAGGTGCACTTAATTTTTCCGATGCCTGGGGACTTACTTGTGCCCAGCTGGGGTTGACGCTCGGACAACTTTTAGAAGTTCGACCAGATGCACAATTAACCAAAGATGACCTGGTAGGTTATCACTTTATCCAATACGGGATGGACCCCGAGGTCACTGAAGAGACTATTGAGGCAATGGTGAGCGGCAATAGTACATGGAATAATTGGGACTAAGCTCAAGCACTAAAAAGTGCTTTGCCAAGGATACTTGGCGACACGACGACGGACGCTTTGACCCACCGCATTAGACTGGGACGGTCCGGGAAAGTTGAAAACCTACAACTTGACCCAGAATTTAGCGACTATTTTGAGATTGTGACTGAGACCGACCACGCAAAGGATGAAGCCGTGAGCTTATACCCCAAAGAAGGTATTGAGCTAGAATACAGAGGTAGAGTAAGTCTACATATTGGCTCTGTCGTAATCAACAACTGTGTTGAGAACTTAACGACCCACAGTGATGTCTTAGACCTAGCGACTCAAGAAAACTCCAACAGTCGCAGGGTCGTTGCCTCATCAAAAGACACCGAATCTTTGCCCGCGGTACGATCAATTAAGTTGATGTAACAAAGCAGGCAAACTCACTTTTGTAGAAGGCGGAAGCCGATGTGCCAATTTTTGAGTGCGCTGCCGCTGAGCACCCACAAAATACACAGTGGCTCTAGCAGCCGCGACATGGTGATGTCACCAAGATCAATCACATCCTTCCATCCAAATTCATTAAGAATGTCTCTCGTCTCTGCCTTTGCGGCTTCGTCGTTACCGCAAATCCACATTGTCGGATCACCCTCAACAAAACTCGGGCGAAACATCTGAGCATTACCAATAATATTGAAGGCTTTTACGACGTTGGCTTTCGGCAAAAGATCTTGAACAACTTCTCCACCCGAGCTGTTTCCAGCCACCGCCAGTTTTGGCGGAAAGCCGGCTGAAAAGTCTAGTGGATTCGTCGCATCTATTAAAGTTTTGCCAGCAAAATTTTTCGCACCCGTCATTTTGATTGCCGAACGAACATGCGCCCAGCCCACCGCAAGCACAAGTAGCTGCCCCTTGGCTCCCACTTGGTCAAAGGTAGTCACTTTGACGTTTTTGTCGACGTCTTTTTTCCAACTTTCAAGCTTGCTTGGGTCTCTGGTGCCCAAATACACCTCATAACCAATAGACGAAAAGCCAATAGCGAGCGCTTTGCCAACATCACCACTACCGATAATCCCCACAGTTTTCATGTTGGTATTGTAAAACATTTATGGACGACTCGAACAAAGATTCTCTTTGAGGGTACAAAAAACTTAGATTTTTCTAATATTCAAAACGCTGCTGCTTGCAATTAACAGCCGTAGTTTGTAGATTAGAGTTTTATGGAGTTTGAAAAAATAAAGCGCGATAATGAGGTACTGCACCAAATCACATTTAGTGCCGATGAAGCCACAATTATTAGTGCTGTGTATTCGGAAGTTATTAACCGACGAATAATGAGCGGAAACCCGTCTTCAATAAGCGATCATGACAAAAGAGTCGCCAGAGCCTATAACTCGAGTGATGGTATCAAAATTACCTTTCGTTCATTAGAAAAATTACATAGAAATATCCAAACATTCGTTGATTCAACTGACTCTGAGGCTCTTGAGCTCGCCGAGGTCTACCCACCCTATAAAAACCATGACGCTATCGAAAGAATTGAGTATGGTAAAGATGCCGAGAAGATGCTAGACGAGCTACAAAAACACCTGGGAGTCGAACACCAAAACCTACCCCCACTTCCGGACACCTGGGAAGTACCAGATCGCCCGCCAAAAGACCTGTTTTAGTTCTGATTCGATTTCTGCTTCTGCGAGCAAGATCAACACAAAAACTACTATCAACTATTGACGAGGTTCGTTTTTGCTTGCACAATACGGCATAGAAGCGTGAGAAGAGGAAATCGATGAGAAATCAAGAGCTACTACCCGGCCACTCAACAGAAGAGAGAGCGTTGAGTATTTTCGACGATGTAAATCGTGCGCTCCACACTATTGCAACACTTGAAGAGGGGGTTAATCAAGACCAAAAAGATAATGTTCGAGTGATTCATGACCACATAGCTCGCGCAGCCCTAAAAAAATATGAGCTTGATGATGTTCGAAAGGATCCAGCAGTAAAAGCCTCGCTTTTAAAATATTTTACGACCTACCGCGAAAACACTGTCGAAAGTCAGTGGTTTTTGTATGAGATTGAGCAGTGCCAACAGGAACTTGACGAACTCTTAGTCGGGGTTCCTGTGGTTATTCGCCCAAAAGAAAGCGTTGATCCCGTGGCTGTCTTTTCTCCAACCGAAAGTGGTCATGAACGACACATTCCCGAGATTTTACACGGCCAGATTACGCAGACAGATGCTGTTTTGGGCAAGCTTACCGTGGCAGCCGAGAATAATCCATCTAAGCTATTTGACGTCTACATGTACGATCAACCCAAAAATTCTCACGATATCAGCGAGATCCAAGTAGACATCGAAATTCTCAGCCAAACTAGCTAGCGCTCGAGCGTCGTTCGAATTAGCTCAAGAGTTTTTATAATCTTCAGTTGCTGCGTTTCACTGAGGTATTCAAACATTGGCGCATGGTGGTTATTAAGCGCCTGGGCGGCTTGGTTAACCATTGCCTGTCCCCGTTTTGTGAGAAAGATAAAATGCTCTCTGCGATTACTGCCACTCACCTTTGAATCCACAAGTTTTTTGTCAATCAACAGCTTTATCTGCCGGCTGATTGACGCCTGGCTTTGGTGAAGTGAATTGGCGATTTGCTTTTGAGTCTGTCCATCCCGCTCTTCCAGTGTCATTAAGACCTTGAACTGCGCAAACCCTATTCCTAAGTGCTGCTGAAGAATTTGATTTGAATCAGCTTGTAGTAATTGCGCAAGCTCGTGGAGAAGGTAACCAATGCTATTCCTAAAATCCATGATGTACAGATTACTTTATCATAATTACAGCCAATAATAATCAATACTTAACATGTTAAGTATTGAGGCAGGGGAGTGGTTTATGGGTTTAAAAATACGTCTGAAAGCTTAAGCCATTCATCTACCGAAAGTTGTTGCGGTCGAATTGCTGGATCAATCGAGACGCTTGATATGAGCAATTTTACTTGTTCTTTTGGCATAGCAAGCCCGCCCGAAAGAGAGTTGAGAAGAGTTTTTCGTCGATTAGAGAAGCCGGCCTTTATCACGCGAAAGACTTCCCCGGCTTCCCTATCGCCAAACAAAGGCACTTCCCGCCTGGCAAGATGAACGATTTGAGAGTCAATTTTGGGTGGTGGCGTAAATAGCTTTGCAGGAACTATCGATCCAAGCGAACACGCAAAATATATCTGAGTGGATACCGACAATAACGACATCTTCCCTGGCTGCGCACAAAGCCGCTGCGCAACCTCCTTTTGAACCAGCAGCGTTGCCGAAATTGGCGGATTCGGGGTTTCGGAGAGAAGTCGGATAAGATTACCGGTCAAATAATATGGGATGTTGGCGACGACTTTGTAGTTTTTGGGTAAAGTTGATAAGTCAAACTTAAGAATGTCTTGATTGACGAGCTGAAGTCGCTCAACATCTTGGCTGTACATATTACTGGCTTCGACCTTGAGCATCTCGAATAACTTCGCGTCGTATTCAACGGCTATGACGTGGGAGTTGTACGAAAGCAAAACCTCGGTAAGCGTACCCAGCCCTGGGCCAATTTCCAGTACGTGGTCGCCTGGGTCAATCTGGGCCGTCTCGGCAATATCATATAGAGTATCGATATCGTATAGCCAATGCTGGCCAAGAGATTTTTTGGGGTGGATTTGCATAATAATTTTAGGCTATCGATAGACGTCTTGTAGGCCCATCTTAATTTTGCATGTGGGCCATGGCTGCCAACCTCGTCGCTGGTAGGTTTCCCAAGCTTTTTGGTCTTGGACTATTGGTGGTGCTTGCGCCGCATTTTGATAGCCCCCAAAACCGTTCCAAGTTCGTACATCAAATTGATAGGCGCCGTAATAACCGTTGCCAGTACTACTTGTGTAGCTGCCCTCACAGCTTCGCAGCCGCGCCAGGGCGGCTTGAAAATCGCCGTTAAATGTTGCATCAACATTGGTTGGTTTTGCGGCTCCCCTTGCGACCAATTTTCTAGTGGGCTGTGTAACTATTATTTCTTGGAGCGGTTTTTTTCTGCCATCTTTGGCTACCTCGTACACAACAACTTTCTTTCCTGGCCTGCCCTCTTCTCGAACTTTTGTACTTCCGGTTGGTACCTCAGTGCTGTCGACGTACTCAGTTGGCTGAACAGTTGCTTCCTCGACGGTACTTATTTGTTTGCCCGGTTCAGTGACAAACACCACGTCATTGGCTTTTAATTTTGTCTGAGGACTCGGCAAAATAGATGCTTGGTCATACGTAAAGTTTCGCTCGCGCGCGAGGTCGGCAACGGTGTTGGCTTGCGTCCGAACGTCGTACATGGCGCCGTAAAGACTAAGTTTTATTGGTAATGCTCGATCAATGAGCACTTGGTCGCCTACCACGCCCGAGGCCATTGCCTTATCCGGCGATGAAATCTGCACCACATCTTCTGGAAATACAGTTACGCCGGCTTTTTTTACAATTGCCTGCGGTTGCCGATCAGCTGCTCTGGTCACGATTGTTTTTCCGTCTTGATCAACAATGGTCACGGGTCGAGAGCGATAAATATTTACGCTAAAACTATCGCCATAAATTGGCGTGTCTCCTGCCGGTTCGACAACATCACTTTCGTGCAATTGAATGTCCAACCTGCGCAACAAATCATTCACATCAACCGCTCTGGTTGGTATGGTTTGCGAAGTACCATCTACGGACAGTTTCACGCGCTTGGAGTCGGAAGGGCCCAAAGTTTGACCATTGGTAAGAATAAGCCCCGCGCACGACACAAAAAACAACGTCATAAATGTCACTACCGGCACTACAAATGGGTGTTTGTGCCACACCGGCAGTCGAAACATTTTGGATTTTCTGGCTAAATTTCTTGACTTCTTTACCATAAAGTATTGCTTGTCTTTTGCAGGAGACTGATTGATGTTGTGGAAGCTATTAATTCTGGCTCCCAAAAACGAAACAAGCTGTCGAATTATAGCACGCTATCACTTCTCGAAGCAACGTACTACGACTCTTCTGACGTCATTCTGAATTCGAAATTCGTTTAGTTTTTTTCTAGGTACCCATTGTGCCCGGGCAATTTCGGGCATACTAGGAGATGGTTGGTCCATTTTGTCGACGCGGACAACGTAGTAGTGTGCAGTAAAACGAATCAGACCGTGCGAAATCGGCAGTTTATCAACAAAGTGCACATGTGCGTCGTCGACTTTTATTGATGTTTCTTCGTGCAACTCTCTGGTAGCGGTGGTGGCGAGCTCTTCTTTGCCGTGCATTCCACCACCTGGAATATCCCAGCCTCCTAATCCTAGCCACGGCTTCACCAAAAGCACACTGTCATTACACAACACGATAATTCTGGCTCGCTGCGAGCCATGCAGATACCAAGCCCAGTAAAAATACAGCACTATGTAGCCGAGCAGTCCTGTAAATTCGTACAGCCGTTGCTTCATAGCTTCTTTAGTGGTGCGAAGGTGATGTTTAGTTTCTTTGAGCCCCTGCCCTTAAAGTAAATTGCCGCGGTGTCGCCCTCGATCTCCATAATGACTCCCTCGCCAAATAGCTGATGATGGACGGCATCGCCTTCTTGAAGTTCTGGCGCATACCTGGGCTCATTTTGCACACTCTGAATCGGCAACGAGTCTTGCGTAATGGATGGCTGGCTAAATGAATTTGCTTGTTGCTGAAACTCACTATCTATTTCTGACAAAAACCGGCTTGGCGGATTATGCTGTACACCGCCATACAACATTCTTGATGAACTAAAGAGCATGTAGAGTTCTTCTTTTGCCCGTGTCATCCCCACATAACAGAGTCGTCGCTCTTCTTCCATTTCTGACTGATCATACAAAGCCCTAGAGTGGGGCATTATTGTTTCTTCCATGCCCGCCATAAAGACCACCGGAAATTCTAAGCCTTTTGCCGAATGAAGCGTCATAAGCGTGATCGCCTGCCCACCTTGGTCAACTGAATCAACATCACTCACCAACGCAACTTCTTCCAAAAACCCTTCAATACCCAAATCTTGATACTCTTTTGCGACGCTCAATAATTCTTGAACGTTTTCCTGTCGAGCATCGCCTTGTGGCGTGCCATCATTGAGAAACTCTAAGTATTCTATTCTTCTGATGAGTGACTCGATAATACTTACTGGCGGCGCAACGTCAAGATTCTGACGCACCTCAAGAATCATGCTTCCAAACTCATACAACGATTTTTTGGCGCGGGGGGTTAGGTTCGGACACTCTTCGACTCGTGCCAGTGCATCAATCAAACGAAGCGACTCTGTTGCCTGCCAAGCAAAAAACTGCCCCAGAGACTTTGTGCCAATGCCTCGCGTAGGAACATTAATAATTCGCTCGAAGCTTACTCGGTCTTCCGGTTGAAACAACACACGGATGTAGGCAATGATGTCTTTTATCTCTTTTCGGTCATAAAAACGCTGGCTACCTACGATTCGATAAGGAATGCCGTATTGTAGACACACTTCTTCGAGAGCACGGCTTTGGGCGTTGGTACGATACAACACCGCAAAATCGTTATAACTTCGCGTTTGTGATTCAATAGCCCGTGAAATCCGGCGCGCAATAACTTCACCTTCATTACGTTCGTTCCTAACGGAAACCATCTGAATAGGCAGCCCCGAACCACTGTCGGTCCATAGTTTTTTGTCGGATCGATTGAGATTTTTGGCAATCACGGCATGGGCACCGTCAAGAATGTGCTTTGTGCTCCTATAGTTTTGTTCGAGTCTAATCACCGTGGAGCGAGGAAAGTCTTTTTCGAACATCAAGATGTTCTCGTAGTTTGCCCCGCGCCAAGAATAGATGCTTTGCCAATCATCACCCACAACTGCAATGTTGCGGTCGGACCCAACCAGTAACTTTATTAAGCTATACTGTGCCGCGTTGGTGTCTTGATACTCGTCTACCAATATGTAATGAAACTGCTTTTGCCATTTTGCTCGCACTTCTGGGTGAGCTTGCAACAATCCAACCGTTTTGGCGATGAGATCATCAAAATCTAGCGCCGAGGCATTTTTGAGCAACGCTTCATAGTGCGGAAAGACCTTGCTGGCGATAGTCTGCAATGGGCCTTGTGCGCTTGCCTGGTAGTCGTGTGCCGATACGAGCTCATTCTTTGCACTACTGATTAAGCCCGAGATTTGTCGGGGCAGATAGTCCTTTTCGTTAATGTGGAGTTGTTTGTAGACCTGCTTAATGGACGCCACGCGGTCGGCTTCATCAAATATCACAAAGTTTGCTGGCACTCCAATGTAGGATCCGTCTTGGCGCAATATTTTTACACAAATGCTGTGAAAAGTGCCCATGAACGGTAAAAAATCTCGATTATCTGGATTTTCTCTAAGCAATGCGGCCAGTCGCTGTCGCATCTCTTTGGCAGCTTTGTTAGTAAATGTGACCGCGAGAATGTTGTACGGCGAGGTTTTTTTATGCGAGATTATGTAGGCAATCCGGTGGGTAAGGGTTTTGGTTTTTCCGCTCCCGGCACCTGCTTGAATAAGCAAAGGCCCTTCAGTTGTAATAACTGCCCTCTGTTGCTCGCTATTGAGGCCGTCAAGGATTGCGTCAGACATCTATACATTTTAGCAAGCTTCTTCGCATCTTAAGCGTTGTGCTTTAGACCAAAATTTTACTGCTATATTTTTTCACTCTAGAGTATGTCGGTGAACGGTTCAAAACCCACATCAATCAATTCAGCATCAACCCCAAAATTGACTGCCAATACCACGATCACCAAAAACACTACCAGAAACATCAAGGCTCGCCGTCCAGACTTTCGGTGAGCTTCTTCCCCAATTGGTACAACATATTTTTTTGAATCAATTATCTTCTGAATTTCTTCGCGCTGTTTTTTGGCTTGGGCTTCTGCCTTTGAGGCTTCTTTTTTCGAACTTACCTCTTGGGCAAGCGCGTCAACCGCCCCCGCGTCCCCGCCGTCATTCAGAGGTTCATCTTCGGTTTTAGTCTGATCACCGTTTTCTTCTTCGGGAACTTCTGTTGAAGTATCGTCACTTGAGGCGTTGTTCTTCATGTCATCACTTATTGGGGCAATTACTTTTTTCTCAGTGATAACGGAGTCATTTGATTCGTCTTCTTGTAGTTTTGCGATCTCTACATCAGCATCTTTAATAACCGCAGTTTCTTTTTGTTTCACCATTGGGTCCTGGGTCATCCCTCCTGGATGCTGTGTGATAATCGGTCGCCCTGTTGCAGGCGGAGCTGCTTCGCCCGGTTTTGCAACATCAAATACTTTTGATTGGTCTGGGGATTCTTTTTTGTTGTTGGTTGTTGCCATTTATTCTTTTCTTTCTCTATGAAGACGATAGGTCGCATCGACAATTGCAATAAATTTTCGATAATTTAAGCTTGCGCTGCCAACTAACGCGCCGTCGCAGCCCTCAATTTCAAGATACCCGCGGACGATATGTTCATCTACGCTACCTCCGTATAAAATTCGGACACTATCGGCGGCATCAGCGCCATACAACTCCATGATCTGATGACGAATAAAATCCATGCTCTTTTTTACTTCGTAAGGTTTTGCGAGTGTACCACCAAAGTTACTAATAGCCCACACTGGCTCGTACGCAACAACTACTTCACGAACATCTTCTGACGTAAGATCGCTCAAGCCACTTACGATTTGATCATGCAGGACTTGCTTGGTTTCTCCGTTTCGTCGCTCTTCTCCAGTTTCTCCTACACAAAGTATTGGTGTGATGCCGTTTCGCACACTTGCGGCAACCTTATCACGGATCATGTCGAGCGATTCGTTAAAATAGATCCGTCGTTCAGAATGACCAATTATTGCGTAGTGCACAAGCTCTCTTAACATCGAAAAAGATACTTCTCCAGTTAGGGCGCCTTCGTCAGCAGGATGCGCGTCTTGGGCAGCCAGCCGAAATCTTCGTCGATCGATCTGCAGACTCAGCGGCTGAATTGCAAGCATGCTTGGGGCGACCACGACTTCAATATCACGGTGCCCAGAAATGTGTTTTTGCAACCGCGCGAGCAACACACTAGATTGCGACACATTTAGGTGCATTTTCCAGTTTCCAGCTATAAGTGTGCGTTTTATCATGATGCTTTCGCTTATTGTATCACTTCGCCTCTAGGGCCTCTACTCCCGGTAGTTTCTTGCCGCTCATGAGCTCCATGCTTGCGCCACCGCCAGTAGAAACGTGATAGAAATGATTTACCAAATTTCTTCCTTCAACGTATCCTACAGTGTCGCCACCGCCCACAACTACCCTTGGTTGGTGACCGAACTGTCCCAGCATGGCCTCCACTACCAACTCGGTGCCTTGTGAGAACGGCCCACTTGGCGTTTGTAGACCACTCACCTCTGTCACGCCCATCGTACCGTTCCATATTACCGTATTAGAAAGTTGCATGGTGCCCGCGATAAACGCGCCCGAGAAGGGCCCAATGTCGAGAATTTTTTCCTTTGCAGAGACTTCGCTCGCTTCTGGCTTTGGTGGCTTTGGGTAGCTTTCGATGTCTGCAATCACTTGTGTTCCCCAGTCAACAATTCTTGTTCGAACTTTGCTGTCAATCTCTTTTGCAACTACGCCGTCTTGGGGCACATAAAAAATAAAGCGTTGTTCTTTGGCTTTCTTTTTTGCTTTGGCAATAATGTCTCGAGCAAGCGAAATATCATCCATCTCAACTAGACTGTCACCAACTCCAATACCCTGCGCCAACAGAAACGTATTGCTCATTGCGCCGCCAATTGCAACCACGTCCGCAATATCTATCAAACGATTAAGCAGTGCAATTTTGTCAGATATTTTTGCGCCGCCGACCAGCGCCATGAGTGGCCGTTCTGGATGATGCATAACCCCATTGATAGTGGTAACCTCGGCCTCTAAAAGCAAGCCACTCACCGACAACAGATGTTTGGTGATTGCATCGGTGCTCGCATGAGCTCGATGAACAACTCCAAAGCCATCCTGGACAAACACGTCGATATCCTGGGCTAGTTGGCGCGCAAAACCGTCATCATTTGCTTCTTCTTCTTTGTGAAATCGTAAGTTTTCTAGCAACAGTACCTTGCCGTGTTCGAGGTTTCTTATGCGCTCGCGTGAGTCATCGCCAATGCAATCCTGGCTAAAATGAACTGGCGAATCAAGGAGGCTAGCCAGTCGCTTTGCAACAGGGTGAAGCGACAATACCTTGTCCTCTGGGCCTGCGGGACGACCAAGATGGGAGCAAATCACCACTTTGCAGTTTTTTTCCATCAGATACTTAATCGTTGGCACCGAACGTGTAATCCGGTAGTCGTCGGTAATTTTTCCGTTCTTCAAAGGCACATTGTAGTCGGCCCTCACCAGCACGATTTTTCCTAATATATCAATGTCCCTAATAGTTTTTTTATCAAAATGACTTGTCATGATAGCGCCTACAGCACCCTTACCTTTATAGTGTCTGTTGTGCCCATCACGCCGGGATATTTCCCAGAGGCGGTCACAACCACATCACCCCTTTTTAGCACTTTACTCCGATGAAGCCAATTGGTGAGCTTGGTAGCTTGAAGTTTATTGTCGGGGCGAACATAGCTTTTTGTGCCATACACAACTGCAAGCTGCTGGGCCACCCGCGGAACAGACGTGGCCGCGATTATTGGTATATTCGGCCTTCGAGATGAAACGTGAAGTGCGGTTGCACCAGATTTGGTTTCGGCAACAATTGCAACGGCACTAACCGAACTGGCCAAGCTGATAATAGCGTTTGATATAGCTCGGGTCTTACCGGGCAGACTATCTACATCAATAAGCATTGGACTATGCAGGGCGTGACTCTGCGTGTACGTTACCACACGCTTCATTACAGCAACGGCCTCTATCGGATATTTTCCGCTCGCGGTCTCGTCGCTTAACATTACTGCGTCTGTACCAAGCAATACGGCAGTGGCAACGTCAGACACTTCGGCTCGTGTTGGCTCGGGCGACTCACTCATGCTCGCCAGCATTTGGGTTGCTACAATAGTTGGCTTGGCATACTTCATCCCCAACTCAATAATTTTCCTCTGGATAATTGGCACTTCCTCGGGCATTGTCTCGGTGGCCAAGTCGCCACGGGCCACCATAAGGCCGTCGGACTCTTGTGCAATCGACTCCAGGTGCACAACCGCAAGTCTCGTCTCTATCTTTGCGATAATTTTTGCCGACGAACCCAAGTTAACCAATAATCGACGTAGTTTTTTTATGTCTTCGGGCGTCTGCACAAAGCTGAGCGCAACATAATCTATGTCGTTCGCAGAACCATAAGCAATATCTTCTTTATCTTTTCTGGTAATAATATCTCCCAAAAAATCTGTGTCCGGTACATTGATCCCCTTGCGTTTTATCAAAATTCCACCGTTCTCGGCGCGCACAAACACCTTTCTGTCTTTTACTGCAGTTACCCTGGTTCTAATCTTGCCATCATAAAGATAGAGTCGCTCACCACGCTTTACTTTTTTACTGAGGTCATACTGGATTGGCAGCACACCAGTCCGCTCATAATCAGCTTCATAACCTAATGTGAGACTTTGCCCTGGGGCAACATTTACGATACCTTCGAAGTCCCCCAGGCGTATCTTGGGGCCTTGCAAATCTTGAATAATTGCCACCGGCTTCCCCGCCGCTTTTGAGGCTTTGCGAATCCATTCTATCTGTTGATCTCGCTCTTTATGCGTACCATGACTAAAGTTAAGACGAAGACCGTTCGCACCCGACTTTATGAGCCGCTCTATCGACTCGTATGAATTTGTAGAAGGACCAACCGTGGCCACAATCTTGGTTCTCTTAAACGCCTTAAGAGGCACGTTTGGTATTTTATGTGTTGACACTCGAAATCATCCCACCAGTTGATTTTCTGATTGTATATCTGTCAATAGTGTAACCGTTTATGGCTATTTGGAGCAACTATTCTACCCCGGATGTTTTTCTTAAGCTTCGAGCTAAAAGTCCTTGGTTCCAATCGAGTTTTTGGGCAATAGGGGTTCTCCCACGAACTATCAATGCAAAAACCCCTCAAAACGAGGGGCTCTTGCACTGGTGACCTCAAGGGGAATCGAACCCCTATTGCCGGGATGAAAACCCGGTGTCCTAACCGTTAGACGATGAGGCCATATGCTGTGACATGTTTGAGTTGTTAAGTTTGCTGATTCGTTCTAGTGCTCTCTCGAACGGTTAAGATGTCCTGGTCACGTCCCGCGACGCCGAAACTTCGCGATTGGCAAACCAGTTGCCATCGGAAGGTTTCCTTGCAAACTGCCACTGGCAGTTCTCACGTTAGACGATGAGGCCATTATCTCTTCTTTAGCTGGGTTATTTTAGCAAATAAACCCCAGAAGCTCCACCCTTCTGAGGTTTATCGTTTTTGCTAAATTGTAGTGTTAGTTTTTTGAGCGGTCAGTCGTTGCTCTCGTAACTAATGAAACATTAGCACATTTTGTGGTTCTTGACTAGACCACTTATCCACAGAATGCGGGTTTAGACGCGGTAGTACTTGCGAGAGAAGACGTAGTAGCCAACACCGCTCGCAAGACTGACTGCAACAAAGATTGCGGCGACATCACCAGGACCTGTGTCCGGCAACGAGGTTGTAGTCGTGCCGGGAGGCGTAACGGGGGGAGTTGGAGGGGTTGGTGGCGTTGTAAAGTTGAGCGCCGCTGCACACTTATCGCTCTCAGCAATCTTTAGCTCACCGTTCACCAAAACCTCAACCTTTACCCGAGCAACATACTGTCCATCTTTTGCATAGGTGTGCTCGACCATATTTTGGTCGGTCTTGAATTCTTCTGTGCCATCACCAAAGGTGTAGAAATATCGCTTGATGGTTGCACCATTGGTTGCCGTAGCGTTTGTAGTGAACTTAACTGTTCTACCTTGCAAAACTTGAGCTTGCAACAGATCACAACTATACGTTGGGTTTACTGGAGGATTACAGTTCTCTTTAGTAATAACTACGTCGGAGCTATCTTTTACTTCGTTCGGTGTTTGAGTCGATTTTGCATAAGCTACGTTTCTAACCCTTACCTCGCACCCTTCGAAGTCACCTTTTGTCACAGTATTAAAGATTATGTAACGTATTCCACCCGACGGATAGGTGCCGAGTCCTAGACCGCCCCCAAACAACGGAGCATCATTCTGGACTTTATCTTGATTTGCATCAATCATTCGAACACTACCAGGCACCAACTTTACGTGAGGAGGTAGTACATCACGAACATTTACTTGAGTCAGTGTTGAATTGCTTATGTTCTTGGTGCCAAGGCGCCATTGAACCTCTGTTTCTGGTTTGGTCGATACTTCTTTCTTCCAGCCCTGGTCGCCCTTTACTTTAACTTCTTTAACAAGTTGTAGGTTAGGAGATTCTTGTGGAATTACCCTAACTTTTATCTGGACAACCGCTTCATACTGGAAACAGCCGGGTAGCTCACCGTTTAGAGCGTTAAACCCTATTGGTGCTCCTGTTGTTACTACTGAGTCGCTTAGCTTTGCGCCATTAATTGGACCATTGTTATAGATGATCGCAGAACCAGGCACATATTCGACTCTAAACTTCTTGTTAGCAGTAAAGTCGACAGTGTCTTCTACCATACTCGCATTGCTTGCGCTTATGTAGCTTCGTGCGCGGAGCACTTGTTCAGTTGCGGTCGGAAGCGCGATACGCACTTTTGTGTTGTGAGCAATACCCTTGCCGCTCGCATTTGTATTTTGGTTGGCATTGTTATGCACATAGGTTCTAAGAACGATTTCCTTTGAACCTTCAGTGACCTCTGGTAGCACATTCTTGTAACTCCCCGCAGCGGTTTGGTCGCTTCGTCGAGCATCAAGGAAAGCTCGCTCGTCCCCGTAGCTTGGTGTATTAACGAAAGAGTTGAATACAGGGCCGTTTAATGAACCACAGCGTCCATTTTGGGTAGCTGGATCATTCGGATCAGTACAATTACTATTTGCACTTCCCTTGTTGTAGTCAAATGTTGGTCGATCGGGATAAAACTCGGCATTCACCGCAAGCGGTACTGCGACCGCAAACCCGAGACCCAAGACAGCAATTGCGAGCTTGGTTTTTCTGCCGAGGGCACTTATCTTATTAGTAAATTTCATTCTCATATTCTCCTTTACAATCTTGCTTTATCCTTGGGGATTCGGGTCAGTAGTTGGTGCGGGGGTACCAGATCCGTTTGCTGGTTCAGCTGGAGCGGGTGTTGGCGTGCCTTCTTGGGCAGGACCTGTTGGGGCAGGTTGATTAGGTAGTGGTGGTGGGGTTGGTTCTTGTGCAGGTGTAGCGGGCTTTGATTCACCAGGAACATAGCCCGATTGATCGGGAGTTTGACCAGCAGGACCCTTCCCTGCCTTATCTGGAGTACCCTTGTCTTGGTCTGCAGGAACGTTCTTATTGCCAGGCAATCGTCCATCGTCTTTTTTGGGTGAAACTCTCACAACTCTTTCACCTCCAGTTTGGTTGGTGGTTGTAGTCTTGCTTGGTTTTGGCTTATTCACATTTCCGCCACCGGTTGTATTGGTAGTAGAAGTTCTTTGGCCTTGGCTCGTGCTAACAGTGGTTCCAACGAACTCACGTACACTTACGGGGTTTCCTTGAACATCATTCCAACAAGTTCCAATGGATTGATCACTTCCCCCACCAACCTTAAATAGTGCTTTCTTGCCATTTTCTAGGGTCATTTCCAAAAACAATACATTGCTAAAGTTCTGTCGAACACTAAATACGTCATGTTCGTTTCGTTGCGCCGCATTCTCGGAATTAGGAATAGACATTTTTAGAAGACGATAGTTCGTGTCTTCGTCAGCCATTTTGTTGAGTATCCAAGCACGAGCCTCGCCTACGCTGGTTGGAAGCTCAGAAGTGAGCGGACGATCGTGAAGGTTGTTATAAGTTGTTACCACATTTCCATCGTCACTGTGTCGGCTAAGAGCTACCATCTCTATAGCGGTTTGAACTGTGATTGCTTCTTTATTGACAGCAGCGTGTGCTTGCTGATTATAAGCATGGGAAACACTTATTTCTGGTGAGTCGGCAATTTTTCTGACGTTTGCCTTCGCATCAGCAACCGAACCGCTCTTGATGAGCTTTGCAGCCTCGTTCAAGCTTGCACCTCGAAGTGCGTTATCACTTGGGAAGGCAGTTTTAGCGTGGGCGCTGGTATTGGACTTATGAGGTTTTTTGTTAACGTCCTTGAAGGATGCAAGGTCGAAACTAGCTTTGGGCGCTTTGTCATTAACGCCATCTTTTGCCGCCACATAGATGCCGCCGCCAACAACAGCAGTAACCGCCATGGCGCCGATCGCTGCAAACTTTGCAGCTTTTCGCTTGAACCAATTCTCTTTCTTGTGTGCTGGAGAGTTATCTGCTGCACCTGTAGTGCTTACGTCAGCGTCTGCAGAGGCTTGTGCTCTCGACCCTTGAGACTGTTCGTTGTCTGCAAGACCAGCGATAACTGTCGTGTGTCCAAGCTGTTCTACGAGCGTGTCGAGCCGACTTCCCATAGCTCCCAAAGCACTTAGACGTTCTGCCATTTCAGCAAGCTCTTGCCTAACTTCATTCTGCAATTCGGCGAGTTTATCGCCTAGGGCTTGATTTTGAAGTTTTAGCTGTTCATTTTCTATGCGAAGAGCTGCAACTTGCTGCTCTGGCGCTTGCGGATTCGTATTGACTTCGTGTGACTGTGACATATATGTCATTCCTCCCCTAGTAACTCCACTAGGATTCTTACTTTAAGTTATTCCCCACACCTCTCGTGCTTATCGGCACAAAACGTGTTATGACATACAATATATCACAAGAATTCGTAATTGTCAATATTGTTAGATAATTATATTCATAAGCAAGTTCACCTCTGTCAAAGCAACGACTTCTAGTGCAATTGACTGGACTTTTGCTGTCAGTTACTGCTTACGGACTGGGTTTCGAAGAGGGCTTTGGAAGCAACTTTGTAATTTCGAAACAGAAGCCAAAAGTACTACCATTGCCTTCTTGGCTTTCAAACAAGATGGTGCCACCTTGAGCTACCACAACTTTCTTTGCCATAAATAGGCCGAGGCCGCTGCCATCTGGGCGAGCCTTCCGTGCGTTTGACGCACGATAAAACTTGGTAAACATATGGGCTTGCTCGTTCTTGGGCACACCAAAACCACTGTCCTTAACGGTAAAATAAAGATGTTTCTTATCTTGCTTCAGCTCAACCGCAATTTTACCGCCACTGGGCGTATAGTAAATTGCATTGTCAATATAGTTCATTATCACTTGGCGTATTTTTGTTTCGTCAAGCATGAGCGTTGGAAAATCCTTAGGTTTGGTGTAGGTTATCTGGAGCTTCTTGTTCGAAAAAGCCTCTTTTAGTTGGTCAATCTCACTCTGAATAACATCTGGCAAAAAGGACTCAACTGGATTAATTACAAACTTACCGGTTTTCAGTCTCGACACATTCAAAAGATCAGCAATTAGATACACCATCCGCTGCGAGCTAGAAAACGCTTGCCCCAAGAGCTGACGTTGGAGAGGTGTTATTTTGCCCGCATCGCCCTCTAAAACCATGCTCACATAGCCCTTTACCGAAGTAAGGGGTGTTCGCAGCTGATGGCTGGCCATGCTAATAAATTCGTCCTTGGTGTCATCCATTTCCTTTAGTTTTTGGTTGGTACGACGAAGTTTTGCAGTGGCCTCTTCAATGCGCTCCTGGAGAAGTACGTTAAATTGCTGAATCTCTTCGAAACGCAGCGAGTTTTGGATCGCAATAAGAAGTTCGTCGGCAATAATTTCAATAATTCTTATGTCGTTGACGCTGTACGCTTTACCGCTTTTCTTTGGACCCAAAATAAGATACGCCACCGCCTCTTTTGTTTGGTAATACTCTTCTACAAGTGGGCGGACAATTGCTAGGTTATTCTCGACCAGCACTTTTTTTAGCTCACCTTCTGAATTATCAATTTCGGCGGTAATCGCCATAATCTGGCCACGTTTTAGCAGCTCTTGTCGTAAATCGTCAAGATCATGAGCGCTAATTGTAACTTTCGATTCATTTCTTATTTTTAGCTTGCCTAATTCCAGATCCTTGATCGCAATCAAACAAAACTGAGACTTTATGTTCTCCTCGATAACGCTTGCGACGCGGCGAAGCAGAATACCAACCTCGATGTTGGAGGCGATTGCGTGGTTCAGTTCATTTAAGAAGCCTTGTGGATCATAGCCGTCCCGGAAAAACAAACGATTGGTAATTTTATCGAACGCCTGCTTGAAAAGTGGTGCCGTGGCGGCAACTAACAGCGCAGCTACGAACGGAATAATGTCATTTGGGCTCGAGGTATCGCTAGAAAATATTTGGGTGGATCCAAAAATAATCCCCACATACAGTGCTCCAAGGATAGTAATTAGCAGCGTATATGCCAAAGATCTCGCAGCGATTAGGCGAACGTCAAAAAACCGCCTGCCTACGCCCCTATATAACAGCATGCTGGCGACAACAATAGCCAGAACCAGAATTAAGGCAGTTATGCTTATCCACATTGGTAAGCATTATGTACTAATTTTGGCTAAAAACAAACGCCCTTGAAAAGAGATATGCTCACGCACAAATCTCGACACGTGTCTCATAATTCGCAATGTATGCAACAACAAGCCTAGCCCATAGATAGTTTTATTATTTTCATCTACAATAGGGCCTATGCCGGACCAAACCTACAAAGTCGCTATTGTTGAAGACGATCAAGCGATTTCCCAGATGTACCGAATGAAGTTCGAAGCCGAAGGCTACGAGGTCGACACTGCAGAAAATGGAAGACTTGGCCTTGCGCTGGCTGAGTCCATGAAACCAGATATTATTTTGCTTGATTTGATGATGCCAGAGATGAACGGCGATGAGATGCTCGAAAAGCTACGACAAACTTCATGGGGCAAAAACACAAAAGTAATCATTCTTACCAATATGGGCGAACAGGAAATACCCCCACGCATTCGGGAACTTGGTGTGACGAACTTCATCTTAAAAGCTGACATGACCCCCCGCCAAGTGGCCGAGATTGTTCAAAAGAATCTTAGCAGCCAAGGATAAGCCGTCTTGAAAGTTGCTATCCTCGGTTACGGCGGTCAAGGGCAAAGTGCCCTCGAATACTGGTCGAATTTGGGTGCTAAGGTAACAGTTTGCGACAAAAACACTGGGGTTGCTGTTCCCCCAAACGCCTCAACCCAGCTCGGAGAGGACTATCTTGAAGGCTTAGACCAATTTGACCTTTTGGTACGAACACCAGCGCTTCATCCAAAGGATATTATTGCTGCAAACCAAGACACACCGTCAATACTTGCAAAAATTACTTCGGTCACCAATGAATTTTTCCGAGTCTGTCCAACCAAAAATCTCATTGGAGTAACCGGCACAAAAGGAAAGGGCACCACCAGCTCGTTGCTTGCAAAAATGCTCGAAGCCAGTGGCAAAAGAGTGCATCTAGGCGGCAACATTGGCATACCCCCACTAGAACTACTTAAAAACGGCATTACCGGCGATGACTGGGTTGTGTTGGAGCTTGCGAACTTTCAAACTCTTGACCTTAAATATTCACCGCCTATCGCCGTGTGTCTTATGATGGTGCCAGAACATCTGGATTGGCACCAAGATTTTCAAGACTACAAAAACGCAAAAAAACCGCTGTTTTCCCACCAAAAAGAAAGTGATGTTGCGATTTATTTTGAAGAAAACGAGCATTCAAAAGAAATTGCCAGCTCCGGAAAGGCAAAACTCATCCCCTACTATTCGCCACCGGGAGCGTTCGTGAATTCAAAGCAAGAAATTCAGATAGACGGCGTCGTTATCTGTCACACGCGCGAGGTCGCGCTGTTAGGAAAACACAACTGGCAAAATATTTGTGCGGCAATCACCGCATTCTGGCAAATCAGCCACGATGCCAATGCGGTTCGCACGGTTGTTACCTCTTTTTCTGGACTCGAGCATCGACTTGAGTTCGTTCGCGAGTTGGATGGGGTCAAATATTACGACGATTCTTTTGGCACCACACCGGAGACGGCCTTGGTTGCATTGCAAGCTTTTGCGCAACCAAAGGTACTTATTGTTGGCGGATCGGATAAAGGCGCCAACTTTGCAGCCCTCGCAAAAGGCATTGCCGAATACGGCGTGCATTCGATTGTAAGTATCGGGGTTACTGGTCCAAAAATAGCTCAATTAGTCAAAAGCTTTAATCCCTCAATTAACGTTGTTGAGAATTTGCAAACTATGCCGGAAATTGTCCAATCCTCAAGAGAGCTTGCAAATCCTGGAGATGTGGTTTTGCTATCAACTGGTTGCGCTAGTTTTGGGCTATTTCAAAACTACAAAGATCGCGGTGATCAGTTTAAGTCAGCCGTGAAAGCACTTTCCTAAGCTTGGACACAATTGCTTGCTCTGGCTGAAGAACAATAGCCTTTTCTGCCGCGTACGTACCAATTATCTGTTCTATCCAATGGTAGTGCGTACAGCCTAAAACAATAACGTCTGCATTTTGCTCGAGACAATCATCTATTGTGGCTTTTATCCGTTGTCGATCAATACTGTCTTGTTCGATCATAAGAGCCCAGTCTGAACAATTTGGCTCAATAATAACTGAGGTAGTAGCATACCTTGCACATAATTCTTTGTAGCGCGCACTCGCGAGCGTTCTTGGGGTTGCGCACACCGCAATTACACCACTTTTTGAAAGCGCTGTTGCTTGTTCAATCATTGGCTCCACACCAATCAATGGGACCCCTACGCTTTCTTGGAGCCTTAAAAGAATGGTCGTACTGATCGTATTGCAGGCTACGACGATCACCCCGCAACCACTCGCTTGGAGGCTCAAAACATGGGGCAATGAGAGGTTATAGAGTTCCTCTTCGGTTTTTGTGCCATACGGAATGTGTTCGGCGTCATTTTCATAAACAATGTCGTAATTTGGAAACGATAACTCAAGTGCGTTCGCCACCGACTTTCCGCCAACTCCAGAATCAAAAACCCCAATTTTCATGTGCTATATCTCCAGAGTTCTGAATCGGAGCCTAATTGTGACGGGATATACTCTGTAACAAGTGACTTATGGGGTATCTCAAGCTGGGTTCTTTGGTTAGGGTTACCACGATCCCAAACAGAAACTGCTAGGCTTATCTTGTTTGCAAGCGACTCAAAGCCTAAAACTTTGCGACTATTAGTAAAGCGATTGAACACATCCTCTATCATGACCCCCCTAAAACCATACTCAGCAATATATTCCGAATGCTTGTCAGCATACGAAATATTTTTATCCGAATCTGCCTGTAGGACTACCAAATTTAGTTTTGTAAGATCTGCGACGCGTTCCGCGAGCCAGTTAGCACCATTTGGTACGCCCACCACAAAGTCTGGTGCGTCTTCAATTGCTAGCTTGCCAATTCTTTGGATGACTTTTTTTGAGAGATCTGGATTTTTATGCAGTCGCTCAACATCAAGTTTGTTATTTGCAGCCACACCCGAAGCAAACACTGAATCTTCCCTCACAAAACATGTTTGTAAAACGGCTTCTCTGAGTTCTTTGATATCCATTAGTTGTTTGCTATCTTGCTGGCTGAGCGGATAACATTCTCAAATAATGCGCAGACGGTTAATGGACCAACCCCACCCTTTGGGGGAGTCATCGTAAGATCATCACGCTTATATACCTCTGGCGCGAGATCGCCGACCGTTTTGCCATCTTCGCTTGCGGTGCCGGCATCTACCACCACCGCACCTTGCTTGATCATGTTCGAAAACAAAATGGCTGGACTTCCAGCCGCAGTAATAATGATATCTGCGTCTATACTTAACGTGTTAAGTGTTTTGGTTTGCCGGTTTGCGACTGTGAACTCATGGCCAGAATCTTTAAGTAGTTGGGCTAAAGGTTCTCCAACCAGTTTGCCTTGACCAATGATTAGGATTTTCTTGCCCCGTAAATCAACGTTGTAACCAGCGAGCAACCACATAATTGCCATCGGCGTTGCTGGCTCAAAAATTGAACGTTTACCAAGCGCGTCAACATCTTTATTTGCGATTACCATGTCACATATTTCATCTGTCTGACTTGGGTCACTAAGTGGCAGTTGCACAATAATTCCGTGAACCCCTGGTTCTGCATTTAATTGCGCAATGATATCTGGCGCAGCAGCTTGCGCAACGGTGTGAACTTCGACCTCGACCATGATATCGGCCCCGTAGGCCTTCTTTAGTCGTACGTACGTATTAATTACAGGATCATCGTTAACTTGTACAATCGCAAGCTTTGGGATGATCTTATGAGCTTGCCGTAGCGTTCGTACCTGCTTTGCCTGGCGGGCTTTTATGTATCCAGCTAGTTCCGTTCCGCTCATCAATTTTTTTGCCATAGTCATAATAGTATCTTTTTGGTAACACCTCATCAAGGGAGCATAATGTACTGCATGGATGTCACGGAGATCTTGCAGTCTGTGGGTTACCTTGGTATTTTTCTGTGCGTCTGTATCGAAAGCGGGATTATTTTTGGTTTGCTGGTGCCGTTGCCAGGCTTCTCGCTGCTTTTTGCGGCAGGTGTATTTGCTGCCAACGATCGCCTTAACATTTATCTTGTATTGTTGAGTGGCCTTTTGGGAGCAGTCTTGGGCTACATAATTGGATACATTACCGGGAAACGCTACGGGAGAAGATTGTTTTACGAGTCCAGAAATAAGAGGTATTTCACTGCTGCCCAAGGAGAACGGACCGAGAAATTCATGCAAAAACACGGCTATATAACATTGTTTGTTGGGCGTTTTTTGCCCATTGTTCACACCGTCGCCCCCATCTTAAGCGGCGTTGCAAAAACGCCAATTGGCCCGTTTATGATCATAAACCTGCTGGGTGCAGCAGTGTGGGTGTGTTCGGCCACATTTTTAGGGTATTTTGTTGGCGCTTCACTACCTGGAGCACAATACTACGTAGTGCCTTTTGTGGTCATCCTTGTAGTCATTCTCAACACTAGATTCGCCAGAGATTATATCAAGAGACTACTTGCCAGAATCGAATCGCTTTAAGAAGCAGAAACAAACGTGTACGCATACCCAGATCGTCCAGCACGTCCAGCACGACCAATTCGGTGAACATAGTCGTCGTATGACTGGGGCTGCGAGTAGTTGATAACGTGTGATACGTCGGCAACATCAATACCTCGGGCCGCCACGTCCGTCGCAACCAAAACTTTTACTTCGCTGTCACGAAATCTGCGGAGCGCTCGCTGTCTTTGTCCTTGAGATTTGCCTCCGTGAATGGCGTCAGCCTTAAAACCTCGATCGATGAGTTCTTTGCTGAGGCGCTCGACACTGCGCTGAGTATCATCAAAAAGCAACACTTTCGAGACTTCGTCTTTAGTAAGGAGATCATGAAGTTGATGTAGTTTGTCTTGCGTCGTCTCGTACGCAACAATGTCTTGTTCGACATTTTTGCTTGCTGCGCTGGTACGAACAGAGATACTAACTGGGTCCTCAGAAAACTCTCGTATCAATTGATTAATTTTTGGATCAATGGTTGCCGAAAAAAACAGCGACTGTCTTTTTGTTGCAAGTTCACCGAGAAGACTTCTGATGTCGCCAATGAATCCCATATCAAGCATTCTGTCGACTTCATCGAGGACTACGATATTAAATCGACCTAAATCTAGTGTGCGTCGTTCGACGTGATCTTTGATTCTGCCTGGTGTCCCAATAACCATACTAGGGTTAGCTTTTAGGTCGCGAATCTGAGCACCCATCGGTGAACCACCAATAAGTACCGCGCCACGAAGTCCGCTGTGTTTTGCAAAATCTCGACACGCCGCCTCAATCTGTTGAGCCAATTCACGTGTTGGAGCAATCACCAGGGCTCGAGCGGAAGAATCTGAAATTAATTTCGTTAGTATTGGTAGTGAAAAAGCCGCCGTTTTACCAGTACCTGTGTTGGCGATACCAATAACGTCCCTGCCATCAAGAATAGGCTGGGTCGCTTCATCCTGTATTTGGGTCGGGGTAGTAAAGCCTAGTGCTTCGATATTTCTATGAAGCAGCGGATGCAAGGCAAAATCGGCAAATGTATGCTCGGCGGTATAGTGTGTTTCGGCCTGCTCTACGGCGGGACTCACGAACTTGCTTGGGTGAATATATTGTTTTTGATTTTTTCTTCGTACATTGGTACTACGACCATTGTTCGAGTGAAAACGACGCTGTGGTCGCCTTTGTTGATATGACATAAAAATAGAATCCTTTGTCGTTAATTTGCTTCTCATTGTTTTTGTCATGAAACCTGAGAAAATGAGCAAACTAACTCGGATTCATTTGAAATACAATTGACTAAATTATAGCACAGACATATAAAAAAATCAATAGCCAGGTGGGTCCATCCCTCGCCGGGCTATTGACGAATACCTCCCTGTACTTATTTCTTATGCGTCGCTTCGAGGCTATGCTTGACGTCGAAGGATATGGCAACCATAAGTGGACCCATAATTAGTGCGTATAGCCCAAGAACCCACACAAACGCAACGCCGGCAGCAACTGATGAATTGAGCACAATAATGCCAATTACAATCGCTGCTAGCCCAATGATGACATTGAGCGTTTTATAGGTTGCAGTTCCCTCATCAATCAACGCACTTACAATGTCGATCAACCCTCGTACGATTAGGGTAAAGCCAACTATCAAAATTAAGGTGCTAAACGTCACATTCGGATGCCGGACAAGATATACCCCAACACCGAGACCGATTAGGCCAAAAACCAGACTCAGCCACCAGTTGCTGCGATGTCTCATGCCAAGTAAGCCACCAACAATTTCAGCAACACCCCACACGAGTATAAAAGCGCTAAAAAGATATACGAGCGTTTGCAGTGTTAGTCCTGGCCAAAAAAGTGCGGCAATACCAAACAGTATTGCTAGAACACCCTGGATAAGACCGATCCACCACAGCTCAGCTACAGCTTTTTCTCCGTTCATGTTCACAAATCTCCATTAAAGTTAGCTGTCTTTTTTTGCGTCTCTTTGAAATGTTTTATGTATAGCAACACCTCCTCCCTTAAAATTGCGATAGATATTGACTGCCCCCGTCAACAGCAACAAACCACCTAAACCCCACCGAACTATTGGGACAGATACAATATTTAGTGATCGAAGAGTCAGAAAGAACCCCAACACAGTTAGCGGTATACCGATTTTATAGTTTCTTTGGTTTGGATCTTCAAATACTAGAATGAGGCCAGCACACAGTAGCACAAAACAGAGCCAGAATGGCGCAACAGTAAGTTCGATTACCGCAAAAAGCAAGCACGTTCCAAGCGCAATAAGAAGCACGTCCACCACCGCTCGCACTGCTTGCATAAACCGAACGTTTGGATGCTTCATGTTAAAACCCCTTTGTCGTGACTTAAGGTTTATGTCTGTTTATACACCTATGAGACCAATGACCAATCCCATGAGCATTAGTGTTACAAACTCGTTGCCAACAGTAATCAGCGTTAGCTTAGCAGGCCGGCCTTCAAAAACATCGTGTGTAACAATCCGGGCGGCTGTGAGCCCTAGCCAAAGCCAAAAAGCAGTCGTCACACTATCTTGTAGAAAACTATTTTGAAAAAATTCATTCGACAGATACGCAACGTGCGCCACAACATACGCTGTAATGAGACTCACCACAATCGTGATCACAATTGGCTTTGCCACATTTGTGTTATTTTTTGATAGATCTACCTTCGCAAGTTTTCCCCAAGTCGTACCAAATACGGCCCGGGCATACCATATGCTGCCGACAACCAACGAGCTCGCCATAGCAGCAATTACCCCTAGAAAATTTACTTCTACGTCCATAGTTTCCCTCCTTATTGATTTGAATTATATACCAATTTTTCTACAAATAAACTGCTTCTTTGCATACATTCACGTTGCTCTCTGTTTGTTGACGAAAGAGTTATAATTGAAGCATGAGTAAAAATAGACATTTGGTAAAAAATAAAATTCTGTGGTGGGTTTTGGCGGGCGGTTCGCTGGTTGGATTACTGGCGTCGTTTATTCAGACAATTGAACGAATTAACTACGCAAAAAACCCGACCGTGCCACTCAAGTGCGACGTTAGTGCAATTTTTAGTTGTAGTAACGTATTCGACGCCTGGCAGTCATCAGTCTTTGGATTCTCCAACTCGCTAATGTGTATTGTGTTTTTTTCGATTACGCTTGGGGTAGCCTTCGCGGGAGCAACGAGCGGGGAAATTCGCAGAACATTAAGGCTATGGGTTCACTTTTTCGCCGTTTTCTTTCTCGGCTTTGGAGCGTGGTATTTATGGCAAAGTGCCTACGAGATTGGATATATCTGCATTTTTTGCGCCGCGTGTTACGGTGCAGTGATTGCGATGAACTGGGCCTGGCTCAGACTCAATGCTCGAGACATCTTTCGGTCAAAGTCCGCAACGTCTCGTTGGCAACGAATCGAATCCAGTGGCGCTGACACTTTTGGATGGATTCTCTGGGCAGTCATAATTGCAACCATGGTTGCCGCACCATTCATCAACTAGTTAAAAGGTGTTTCTTGGTTTTAGGCCTTTTCTCGGGGAACCCAGAACTATTCTTTTTTAGTGATCTTGATCGCCGTTTTGGCGCTCAACCCAAGCAAAAACGGGTAAATAACAAACAACCACAACGAATCAAGAATATTTGGAATCCATGGGTCTGATAAGAATAAATACCAGCTCTCAAGACCCAGAATTGACCCAACAATATTAACAATAATTGCCAGCGCTAGAATAATTATGCCAACAACAAAGGTGTTCATGTTCATCATATTGTTTGCCTAATACTATAAATTGCAACCACCCTTTTCTTGGTTTTTACTATAACAAACATGGCCTAACAAATGTATCTCGTCCGACTAAGGTCGAAGAGTGCCGCCAAAAACTTGCCAAGCAAGAAGGGATTTTGCAACCAAGCTCAAGATAATGTATGCACGCTCACCGTACAAATAATCCTTCCAGGGGCCAACTTTTTTATACTGAAGCACCATGTTTAGAGCAAAGCAACTAAAGAAAATGAAGATGGAAACAAATATCCAATACACAAAGGTGGGAGCTCGACTGCCGTTTTCGGCGCCCAACCACATGTAAAGCGCAATCACAAGCCACGGTATAATCCCCGCAAAACACCCGATGTAGTAACTCAGCCAATTCGTTGTCTTGGTGGTCTGATTGTGGACCTCCATTACGAGTCCCATGAGGTTCATAACTGATGTAAGAACAAATATCATTAGCAAACTACTTAGGTCGTACACTCCCACGAGCGCTGCGATCGCAACCATCATCACACTTGCAGAAATCGAATATTCAACCCACCTTAATCTATTGATTCCTAGTTTTAGTTCTTTTTCGTATCGCCGATTGTAGCTTGTGGCAATTACAAAATGAAAAATTGCTGAAAGAAAGAAAAACGCTGCAATCAACCATGGCAACTCAACGCTAAACAAAGCCGTCGTAGTTGGCTGCAGCGACTGAGTTTGTTCATTAAAGAAAAGATAGGTACCAGAAACTGGTATCTCAAACGACTTGCTTATTAGGAGGACGATTATGCCCTGCGCGAGGTGCAAAAACCCCGCAATGATGTTCAGCTGTTTTAGTTTTTGCGATGTTATTTTTCTTGCCATATCTCGACTATAACATAAGTACTTTTCATAAAACCAAAATGTGCTTCCACCTAAGAACGGGATGGCAGCTAGCGAACCATGTCAGCTATTTTCCAGACCTTATCCGCCGCTTTGCCCTCAAATGATCTGGCGATGGTACGAGCAATTCTGGTCACATTCGCGGTAGTTGTAAACTCCCTGTCATTAAACTCTATAGCCGCCCGTTCACTCGAGGCCCGCATTCGTGCATACTCCTTAGGATCGCTCATAAGCGCTGAGATAATTTCGGCGCCACGCTGCATGTCGTGATCTCGTTTCTGGTAGTCCAGTACATAGCCCGAAACACCTTCCTGCACTTGTAGCGGCATTCCTCCGTTGTTAAAAACAACCGCTGGAACACCGTGGCGAATCCAGTCGCTAATTCGCGTTTCGCAACCCTCTGCCTCAGAGGTTTGGACGCCAACAATTTGCGCTGTGTCGCTTCCGTCAAGCCCACCGGTTGGATACATCAAGGCGTTCATAGCGGTGTAATTATGTCGCAGTCTCATTATCACAATGTCTTCGCTGTCTTCAGAAAATTGCTCCCGCCTAAGACGAAGCATCTCTTCGTACATTGGCACCCCGCTTGGATCGTCAACTGAACCATTACCGACCAACACTACTTGTGGTAATTCGTCAGCCTCGTATCCTCTCTGACGAAGAAGCTTTCGTACATCACAACCCAACTTCATTGCTTTGTCCATTCCTTTGGATTCGTCAAATCGGGCAACCAGAACAATTCGTTTGCGATTCATGTCAATCCTAGACTGAATATCTTCCTCTCGCCCTTCGGCGCGAAGTATGGCGTTTTTGGCATCAATTTCAGTATTGATAAATTGCAGTCCTTCATGAATTTCTGAAGGGTTAAGCCTTCGATTTAGATCGTCAAACGGATCGGTTGTTGCCGGACCAAAATAGGTTTTTTCTGACATACCTGGGTGAATAAACTGCTCTACTGGATGCGCGATGACAGCATCAACGTCCTGGATACCACATTGTTGCAAAATATAAGCTGCCACACCTCCTTGTGGCGTCGCGGGATCTGCCATCAGCTCAGCGTGAGTATCAATGTGGTTTCTCCACAGCCATTTACTGCTTGGCTTCACTGCTTCAGCTAAAAGGGTTTTTAAGGGCGCTGGCTGGGGGTCATCAATGAAAACCACGTCCGCTCGTTGAATTACTTCCTGCCGGGACAACACGGCTGCATTCTGAGCATTCCAACTCCAGTGAATGCTCTTATCTTCTTCTGTTAAGAACTCATCTGGTGCGGTACGACGTTGAGAAATATTATGCATTTTCTTGGTGACCACGAAGGGGTCTGGATCATTTTCACTGCCCCGGCCTTGCATGACATACCAATGGGCGTCAACTCCCAACAACTTCAGCATATGGACCACTGGTGGACGCAACATTGCAACCCCACCACCCTCCATTGTTGGATTAATAAACACTATCGACTTTCCGTGAAGTTTCTCAACAGTGGACACAAGCAACTCCCAATCCTGTTTCGGTGTCAGCTGACGATAATCCTCTAATGAAACATCACTGTCAACCGTTACTTCGTAGGTGTGCTCGTTGCGGCTAAGGCGATAGACTTCATTGCTTCTGTCAGCCTGCGTTTCTTGTTCCTGTGTACAATCTTGATCCGTAACCAGTCTACCTATTGCACCTGCAACACCGTTTATCGGTAAATTTTGTTCCTGCTCTTCTGTCAAACACCTCATTAATGGATCAATTTCCTGGAATAATGCTTGGTTACCGTCTAATGGGTGTGACATATTGTTGCCGTTTTGGTCTTTGTTTGGTTGTTTACATGTTTATTTTTGCTTTCGTACCACTAATTATACGACTATTGTCAATAGCACTACAAAAAAGTTGTATATTTACTTGCACAAATACTGTAACGAGTGTTACATTATGTTTGTAACGAGTGTTACAAAATTATGACAATAACAACCCGCCAGACCATCCTAACTACATCAAAACAACTCTTTGCACGCCATGGGTATGAAGGGTTCTCTATGCGTACTCTTTCTAGTCAAAGTGGTGTTGGATTGTCTAGTGTGTACCACTTCTTCTCTGATAAGAACGAGATTCTAAAGGAACTTTTTGACAAAACCAACACCGAACTAGGAGAAGCCCGCAAAAAGCTTCCTAAAAAAACCTCTGCCAGCGACATGCTGCTACAGAGAATCGTGTTTCAATTTCAGCACATCGAGGACGTAGTTTTTGTACTAAAATACTATCTCCACTTCCGGCCAAAGTTCCTAAAGGTTGATTCTGGCTATATTCCAAAAAAAGGCTATCTACATATCGAAGAAGTGCTCCAAGTTGGCGTACGAACAAAAGAGTTCACGATAGACCCTTCCGAGATTGATGAGCAAGCAAAGATTATCACCCACGCCATCAACGGATTTCTGCTCGAGTACTATCCAAAAACCCTTCGGGGACACGAGCTTACCACAGTCGCCAGACCAATCCACGCGTTTCTGCTTCGCAGCTTAACCAATAAGGAGGTTGTTATGAGAAAGCAATAACTTGAGCATCTATTATTGGGGTAAATCATTATAAGGGAGAACAAGACATGGAAAAGAGTAAATCAACAGGACTTATCATCGGCCTCGTTGCCTTAGTTGTAATCGTAGGTGGTGTGCTTTGGGCAGTAAATCGAGACGATAATAAAAAAACCGAAACAACAACTCAATCGCAACAGACACAAACTACCGAGAAGAAAGCAACCGCTAATATTGTGGTGTTGGCCTCGGACACACCAACACTTTCAACCCTTGTTACAGCGGTTAAGGCAGCAAATTTGGTTGAGACCCTCCAAGGCACTGGTCCATTCACCGTGTTTGCACCAACCAACAGCGCATTTGAAGCTTTGCCTGCCGGCACGCTTGATAATCTGTTGAAGCCAGAAAACGTAGAACAACTCAAGTCGATTTTGACCTATCACGTGGTCTCTGGAAAAGTAATGGCCGCTGATCTTAAGGACGGTCAAGAAATTACCACTGTTCAAGGTGGAAAACTCGTCGTAAAGATAACTGACGGAAAGGTCTATCTTGTTGATGCGAAGGGTAACCAAGTGATGGTTGAAAAAGCAGATGTCGATGCCAGTAACGGCGTTGTACATATAATAAACGGGGTACTGCTTCCTCAGTAATAAATCTACAAATAAACACTATTAGCCCAGCCTCGAAAGAGACTGGGCTAATTTCTTTCTATAGACCAAAGGTGTCGAGGCCCTTACACCTTACGTTTTGACGAACGCTGCTTGCGACGGCTTCCGTGGGACCCACCAAAAATAATGCTTATACCAAACACATATCCAAGGTTATACCAATTGCCAGAATTTGGCGATTGGTAAATCGTTACCGTGTCAGCAAATAAACTCCAAAAGAACGTTGGCACGATGAAGATTCCATGCACAAAACCCCAAAAGAAATTCGTGTACACAGTTGAATAGGTATGCGGAATCACCGTTTGGGCATACCAAACGAACAAGCCAATAAAGACTATGGCCATCAATATGGAGGCTATTACTCCACCAACAATCATTTTCGTCCGTTTTCCGCCACTCATACTCGAAGTATATCAAACTTTTTTGACAATCAAACATACTGCCAAAGTCTTTTATCGGCCACATTAGGAGGCTCAAAAATGATGCTCTTTTACCGGATTATGGTATAGAATTAGATAGAAGGAGAGTTGATTATGGCGAAACAAATGTGTCAAAGTTGTGGCCGGCCCCTCAAAGACGAGATCAAGGGTACCGAGAAAGATGGCTCTTTGTCGGAAAAATATTGCAACTTGTGTTACGAAAACGGCGCTTTTATTAACCCCGATATGACACTCGAGCAGATGCAAGAAACCTGCGTGAAGGCCATGCAAGAAATGCATTTTCCAAAATTTTTGGCAAAGCGAATCGCAAAAGCTCAATTACCAAAGCTTGAACGCTGGAGTCAGTAACATTTCTGAGAAATTATATAGCAAGCTCAAACATGGTTGGTTTTGTCGTGCGCGTCAATAAGGCAACCCTCAAAATTATCGCTCTTTTAGGAAATTGCTTGTTTGTGTTTTGGATTTTAGCAAACGGCGTTAATGAGGGCTTTACAGGAACTCGAGTAGAGGTTGCATCCTACTTGGCACTAGTTGTCTTGTTGCTTCTCAATGTGTATCTTCTCTACCCAAGCGACAAATCCTAAACACACCTATCTCGAAGGTGAAGCCAGCAAAACTAATAGTTCTTTTTCATTGTTAAATATGAGTCGGAGATGATTTTTTTAAGAACCTCCAGATTTATGTCTGACAATCGATTTATATAAAGACAAGAAACGCTTGTTTTGTGTTTGCCCAGCTTTGCGAGCTCTTTTTTATACTTGCTAAATCCAGGAATAATATAGATGGCGAGGTTTTGCTTTCGAGGCGAAAAACCCGTCATCATCCAGTCGCCCTCCTGCGAGCTTCTCTCAGACTTATAGTGATAACTGCCGTAACCAACAATACTCTTGCCCCACATAGCGGGTTTTTCTCCAATACATTCGTCAAATATTTCTAAGAGTTTTAGGCCATCCAGCCTTTTGGAATCATTGTCAATTGAATTAATAAAATCCTCGACACTTGCATCATTCTTCTGGGTTTTTAGCTCAGCCATAATGTCATTGTAGCAAAACATAGAAACTAGTCGTCCTCGTTTTTGCCGAACTTGGAGGACCAGGAGGGACTCGACTTTGTCGCAAATCAAACTTAGATTTGCTTAACAAACCCCTCACGGGGCTAAAGGCGGTCAACTGCCACCGGCAGTTGCCGTTCGAGTTCCACGAAACTGAAGACTTTCAGTTTCTTCTTGGCTGCCAATTAAAAAACCCACCAGTTCTGGTGGAATTTTTAATTGGAGGGCCAGGAGGGACTCGAACCCTCGACACCCTGCTTAAGAGGCAGGTGCTCTAACCAGCTGAGCTACTGGCCCGTAAACTTTTTTTGAATTTTATGAGAAACCGTGTTTGTATACGCACAGAATAGTAACAAACTACCTCTGTTTTATCAAGATTTTTCCAGTTGTAGCAGTTTGTTCGCCCTTTTTGCAACCGAGCCGTGTTTGCTGTCCAACATCTTTTCTAAAACCGGTAGAATCCACTCTCTCAAAGACTGGTCACCCTCTGACCAATCAAATAACACTTGCATCGTGGTGTTTTGAACTATCCAATCATCGCTTTCTATCAAATTACGTTTCATTATTTCGGTTGCACTTTGTATCTGGGCTGGACTCATTTGAGCTCGTAGCATGCCGAATAGTTGTGCGAGCGTCCATTTGGTCGAGGCTTGGTCAATTTTAGATATGTCACTTATCAATCTGTCGACATATGGCACGAGCCAGTCTGGTTGCTCCCTGCACACTCTTTTTAAGCCGTTGGAAACCCGAAGTCTGACAACCTCATCAGAAGAAAAATAACAACTATATAAATCTTCGAGCCGACTTTGGTCAGCCAAAACTAGATCTACAACCTCTATCGTTCTACCAAGCGAGTTTGGATGTCCCCCACTAAGCATTGCCTCAAAATTTGGATCCGGCCTCATACAAAAATACTAACAAATAACAAGGCCGAAGCGCGAGCTATATTTCTTTTTCTTCAAGAATTTGATCAAGCAATGCCATTCTAATGTATAGACCGTTGCCTGCTTGTCGAAAATATTTCGCACGCGGGTCATTGTCAATCGCAGGGTCTATCTCGCCCCCTCTCGGTAGCGGATGCATAATAACTGCATGTTCCTCCGGAAGCACTTCTAGCGCTGAGGTATCAATTGTGAAGTTGGTATCCGTAACCAAATTAGGGTGCTCAAGTCGTTCTTTTTGCATACGTGTCCAATACACAATGTCAGCCGTCCTAAGCGCGTCGTACACTTCTACCGTTTCTCGGTATTCTACGTCGTGTTCGTCGAGTTTTGCCTTTACATCATCCTCCATTTGTAGCTCTGGAACGGAGACGAATGTAATAGAATTGTTTTCGTATTTGGCTAGTAGTTGCGCCAACGAGCGAACAGTGCGCCCATACTTTAGATCGCCACCCATCACCACGTGTAAGTTGTCGAGGCGCCCTTGGGTTGTTTGAATAGTGTGCATATCAAGAAGCGCTTGGGTCGGGTGTTCGCCTTTTCCGTCACCGGCATTAATTATGGGAACGTTACTGACCGCCGCCGCTTTATTGGCAGATCCTGTCTCTGGGTGTCGCAGGACTATGGCATCAAAATTATACTCGTTTAAAACCCTAATCGTGTCTTCTATGGTTTCACCTTTTGCAGCAGAGGAAAACTCTCCGCCATTTTCGGTGCTTACCACACCAATGCCAAACTTTACGGCAGCTTGCTCAAAGCTCACTCGAGTCCTGGTTGAGGGCTCATAGAAAAAACTGCATAATTGTCTGCCAATATGTCGAAAGGCAAGTTCCCTTCGAGAGCCATAGCCAGCACTGTCAGCTTCTCGTAAGGCCGATGCCCGCTCAAAAATAACTTCTAGTGCTGGTGGATCGAATTGTTCGGCAGAGAGTACATGCATTAAGTGTAGTTATAGCAAACTTATTTCCAAGAACATATTGCTAAAGCTTGGTTCACACAATTTTCTGCGATTGGAGCAATGTTCACTTTGGAGGTTTTATCGATTTAATCCATATAGGTGACATATCATTAGGGTTACCATAGTTATAATTAACAGTCACTTCTTCGTCTTTTTCAATATTTTTTATAGCAATAAATTCTACAGTTCTATCAGCGAGATGCTTTTTGTAAGTTGCGTTGGGCCTATAAGAGTGGTTGTAAATTGATCCAAACCCAAGTGCAATTGCCGCATCTGGTTGTTTTTCCCAAAGAAAATAATAATTGTAAAGTTCGCTTTGTCTGAGTTTTTCTCCCTCGCCCTTAAGCAATACCACAGGGCTAATCTCAATTGTTTCACCTTCTTTGATTGGTGTAGACGCAAAAATTCCACGTCCTGCGCCCTTAATCTTTGAACTATCGAGGTAAATTTTTTGAGAAAGTTTCATAATACTTATAGCTGTGGTACCCGCGGCAAGATTCGAACTTGCGACCAACTGGTTCGAAGCCAGCTACTCTAATCCACTGAGCTACGCGGGCTCAACAATATGACCATTATATCTTCAATCGCGATTTTAGAAAAAACTACTTTATGTCTTGTTCGGGAGATTTAAGAAGTTTTTGACGCTTGCTGTCGTCGTGTTGCTTGAGAGTGTTTTGCAAAACTTCTATAACTTTTTCGGCGTGCTCTCGACTCATCCCAACCCGACTTACGCCAACCGGCTGATGGCCGCTAGCAGGCGTCTGCATAAACTGTAATGTCACGCCGTGGTCATTCACAGTCGCGTGCATTGTATCGGTATATACGACCTTATTATCGACAGGTAGATACATAACAACTTGCTTCATCAGCATGTCTTCGATACCACTCGACAAAGCTTCTCCCGCTTGATCCAGCTGACTTTCGGCTAGATCACGAAGGTCTTGGGCTTGGTCCTCTGTAAGCAAAAAATGGCTAATAAGCATGTCAAGTAGTTCCTTGGCAGGGAGTGTCGTTCCAGATTCAATTGCGAGTAGTGTTGATTCGTCGATTTCGAGTGTCCCTGAAACATCCTGGACTGTTTGTTGCCATTGTTCTCGGAGGAATTTTAGGCGGGCACCTAAAGCCTGGTACGGCTCATGATTTTGCTCACTCATGTACATATATACTACGCCCCTTTTTTGACCAATACAAGCTATAATGAGCAAGTATGTTGCCAGAAATAAAACAAAATATCCCCCTAAAAGACTACTCCACGATGCGCCTGGGAGGGCCAGCACGTTTCTTGTGCGAAATTACTCAAACCGACCAGATCCCGGCTGTTATTGAATGGGCAAACGAACAGAATGTTCCTTTTGTGATGATTGGGGGTGGGAGTAATATTGTCTGGTCCGACCAAGGGTATCCTGGCGTAGTAATGGTCAACAAGTTGATGGGTTATGAGGTTCAAGATCAAGGCGAGGCGCAATATTTAATTGTTGGTGCTGGTGAAAACTGGGATTCTGTTGTTATGCGAAGCGTCGAAGCAGGACTATCGGGACTGGAGCAACTTTCGCTGATTCCAGGTTCTGCTGGAGCTACCCCAATACAAAATGTTGGGGCTTATGGCAGAGAGGTTGCCGATGTTTTGGTGTGTGTCCAGGTGTATGATATTGCTCAAAAAAAGGTAATTGTGCTTCCCAAATCGGAATGTGGTTTTGGCTATCGTACCAGCCGTTTTAAAGCCACTGATAAGGGAAAGTTTTTAGTAACCTCTATTACTTTTGCCCTTTCAACCGCGCCTCCTTCGCCACCTTTTTACAGCAGCGTTGAGGACTACCTAAAAACCAATGGTATTACCGAGATGTCGTCAGCCACAATTCGCGAAGCCGTGATGGCCATTCGAAACGCAAAGCTCCCCAACCCTGCGGTGGTAGCAAACTGCGGATCGTTCTTCCATAACCCCATCATTCCAATGCTTGAACTCGAAAGAATAAAAAATGAAAACCCCAATATTGTGTATTGGCCTATAAGCGACGATGAGGCAAAGGTTTCTGCTGGGTGGCTTCTTGAGCAACTTGGCCTAAAAGGTTACCACGAACCAAACACAGGTATGGCTATTTGGGACAAGCAAGCTTTAGTGTTCGTTAACGAAAAAGCCACAAAAACAGCGCAACTTCTTGCCTTTCGCGATGCGATAGTTCAATCCGTTAGAGACAAATACGGTATTAGCTTGGTTCAAGAGCCAGAACTCATTTAGTTCAAAAACGCGGAAACCTATGGCGGCTTGGAGTCTTTAACAAGTTATTGTTATTTTTTATCGCTGGGAAGCGGAAAGTCTTTGGTAAATTCGACGACCTCTTTTTTTAGAGTATCTAGACTTTTTTCATCGTTTCGGGCGTCAATCGCACGCTTCATCCAATCGGCCACCAATGTCATATGCTCCTCTTCCATGCCACGAGACGTAATAGCCGGAGTACCAAGGCGAATGCCACTTGGCCGAAACGGCGGTAATGTGTCATTCGGTATGGCGTTCTTGTTCAATGTAAGCCCAATACGATCCAGAGCCTTCTCGGCAACATCGCCGTCAATACCAAATGAAGTATGGACATCAACCAACAGCAAATGATTGTCGGTGCCGTTGGTAATGAGCTTGAAACCTCTGCTCATTAGTTCTTCGGCAAGCTTTTGTGCGTTCTTGATTATCTGCTGTGCGTATACCTTAAACTCGGGCTTTTGAGCCTCACCAAATGCAACAGCTTTTGCAGCGACCGTATGCATGTGCGGACCACCTTGAAACCCTGGAAACACTTCACGATCTATAAGCGTCGGTAGGTTTTTTACCGTTTTTTCGGGTGCTTTTAGCGGGTTGCCTACCACTCCCTTACTTAAAATCAAACCACCCCGCGGGCCGCGTAGGGTCTTATGCGTTGTGCTGGTGATAATGTGAAACCCAAAATCAAACGGATTGGGAAGTGCCTTTCCAGCAATTAATCCAGCAATATGTGCCATATCCGCCATTAACACTGCCCCAACCTCATTCCCGATTTCTGCAAACTTTGCATAATCCAGACTTCGAGGGTACCCACTAAAGCCAGCAAGCAAGATCTTTGGTTTTTCTTTTAGGGCCACTTGACGCATTTCTTCGTAGTCAATCTCGCCGGTTTCTACGTCCTTAATTCCGTAGCGCACAAAGTTATAAAGTTTGGCAGAGCTGGTGACTGGGTGACCATGCGTAAGATGGCCGCCGTGATCAAGCTTCATACCCATTACCGTATCTCCCGGCTCAAGCCAGGCTTGATAAACAGCAATATTGGCAGGAGCACCAGAATGAGCCTGGACGTTGGCGTGATCGGCGGCAAATAAGTCCTTTGCCCTATCAATGGCAAGCTGTTCGACTTGATCGGTATTTTCTTGGCCGCCGTAATATCTTTTTCCTGGATAGCCCTCGGAGTATTTGTTGGTAAACACACTTCCCATTGCCGTGAGCACGTCACGACTTACATAGTTCTCGCTTGGAATTAGTTCAAGACCCTCACGCTGTCTCTGTTCTTCCGCGCGAATAAGGTCCGCAATTTGTGTGTCGTTCATGGTTGTTGCCTCCAAATTATTCCGCTTGATGTATGCCGACGAACACCCGCAAAGGTTATTGCTTTATTGTAACCGAACAAAAACCCAAAGGCCATCGCCGAACCCCCAATATTACACAGTGGCATTTTCTCTCAATATCAAGGATTATTTTTTGTTGCCAGATTTGTCATATGTGGTATATTTATGGTGTTATGTTGAATACCAACGAAAAGATCGGTCAACTAATTTATCAAATTAGGCAAGAACGAGGACTTACCCAAGCCGAGTTTGCGCGGCGACTTGGAACATCTCAGAGTGCAGTCAATCGGATCGAAAAGGGACGACAAAACTTGAGCCTCGAAACCCTTGGGCGGATAAGTGACGTGCTGAACAAACAGATTATCTCTCTTGGTGGTGGCGCCGTAAACCTAAGAATTGAGGGCGGACACGAACTTTCTGGCAGCATTGAAACCAAAGTATCGAAGAACGCTGCTGTTTGCCTCTTGTTTGCGGCGCTTTTGAATAAAGGCACAACTAGGCTCAAGCGCATGCCACGAATCGAAGAAGTTAATCGCCTTATCGAAGTACTTACTAGCATCGGGGTAAAAGTCCGATGGATGGCTGGCAATGATTTGGAGATCCGACCACCAGAAAAATTAGATCTTTCCAGCATTGACGCCCAGGCCGCCCGTAAAACCCGGAGCGTAATAATGATGTTTGGGCCGCTAATTCATCTGTTTAATGACTTCAAGATACCTTATGCGGGTGGCTGCAAGCTCGGAACCCGCACCGTACAACCCCATTTGTTTGCCCTCGAAGAGTTTGGGGTCAACATTGTTGCAAAAACCGGCTACTACCACGTAAGTGTAGAGCACAAAACGCCATCCCACGTAGTCCTCTACGAGTCTGGAGACACCACCACAGAAAATGTGTTGATGGCTACCGCGAGACACGACAAAGAAGTCACAATCAAAATGGCTAGCGCCAACTACATGGTCCAAGATCTCTGTTACTTCCTAAAGAAGCTCGGGGTTAAGATCGAAGGAATTGGTACCAGCACACTCAAAGTGACCGGCGTAAAACACATCAAAAAGAACGTGACTTACTATCCAACCGAAGATCCGATCGAATCAATGACATTTATTGCTGCAGCGGTCACAACAAATTCTTCGATCACCGTCAAGCGCGCCCCGCTAGACTTCGTTGAGCTTGAGCTGCTAAAACTCAAAAAAATGGGGCTAAAAGTTGATATGAGCAAGTCCTACAAAGCCGCGAATGGGCACGCAGACTTGGTCGACATCACCGTTCATAAACACAACGGCAAGCTGACCGCGCTTGACGAAAAAATTTACGCCCGCCCCTACCCAGGCCTTAACATTGATAACTTGCCCTATTTTGTACCGATCGCCGCCGTTGCAAAGGGACGAACACTTATTCATGACTGGGTGTACGAAGAGCGTGCTATTTATTATACCGAGCTGAGAAAGCTCGGGGTCAACGTTACCCTTGCTGATCCTCATAGAGCTTTCATTGACGGACCAACTCGTTGGCGAGTCGCCGACATTGTGTGCCCTCCCGCACTTCGGCCGGCCGTACTCTTACTTATTGGTATGTTAGCCGCAAATGGTACTTCAATGCTGAGAAATGTCTACTCGATAAATCGTGGCTATGAATATCTTGCGGAGCGCTTAAATGATCTGGGTGCCAAAATTACCATCTTGCATGACATATAGTTGCCAAGCTGCTATAATGACCTCTGTTTTATAGCCCTTGCGGGTGTCGTATAATGGCTAATATACCTGCCTTCCAAGCAAGTGATGCGAGTTCGATTCTCGCCACCCGCACCAATACTTAACATGTTAAGCACACCTATGCCCCGGTAGCTCAGTGGATTAGAGCAATGGGCTTCTATCCCACAGGTCGGGGGTTCGAATCCCTCCCGGGGTGCCAATTTAGAGAACGAACCTCGTTGTTCGTTTTTTAAATTGATATCCGAGAGACGGATTCACCCCTCCGACCAAAAAGGTCAAGGCGAGAAATGCCAGCGGGCTTTAGAAGCTTGTCAGTCGACAGCTGTGGCTTAGTCTTCGTCGACGATGTTCGCCATGGTTCTGGCAGTTGCCTTCCACCACGGTTCGAAGTCACGGTAGCCTATCCAGTCCGCTGCCAGCCGCAGCGTCCACCCCAGCCACCCGTAAAACCGCAACCGACCCCAGACAACCGCAGCCCATCTTTCTCCCACAGGAATGATATACACCGGTTTTCTGTCTCTGTACGGTATTTTTGGTTGGTCATGATATTCGCGAACAAGATTGTTCGCCACACTCACGGCATCATGAAGCGCAGTTTGGGCCATTCCAGAGTAAGTCGTCTCGGCATTATCGCCAATTACATAAATATCATCACCCGCGGAGAGATACTCATCAACAACCACTTTTTTTCGAGGACTAAGTTCAAAGTCGTTGTGGTCAAAAAAGGGATTGTTGGCAATGCCGGCAGTCCAAATAACCGTTTTACTCTCGATCTTTGTATCATTCACCAACAATACATCTTTAGTTTCGCCTTGAACTGTGGCGTTTGTCATCACCTTTATGCCGAGTCGGCGAAGTCGACGCGTAATAGCCCGAGACGTCGATTTCGGTAGAGCCGGTAAAATTTGTTTCTTTGCCTCAATTAGCTCGACTTTTACCGGCTTTCTGCCAATGTAGTATTTTTTCATTAACTTATGGATGTAGTCTGGCAACACACTGGAAAACTCAATTCCCGTCGGCCCCGCGCCGACAACAATGTAGTTAAGATCGGGCGTATGAGCATTGATGAGCTGTTCTTGGAGATGAGCCTTGAGAGCCTCGGCCTTTTCAACCGATTTCACTGAATAGCTGTTATCGGCAAGACCGTTTATTCCAAAATAATTTGTCACCGAACCCAACGACAGCACTAGCACATCGTAGGTGAGCTTTTTGCCGCCTTTTATGCTAAGTGTTTTTTGAGTCCTATCTACTTTTGTTGCCTCGCCCTTGATCATCTGTATTGGCTTGTTTGCAATCAGCTCGCCAATTGGAATGCTCGACACCACTCTACTGCCACCTGCCGCGGTATGGTACAGCGAGGGGTAGTAATTAAATATCGTATCCGAAGCAACGAGTGTAATTAAGAAATCGTGGTGTTTTGCCAGTTCAAGGGCCGTCTTTAGTCCACCAAAGCCCCCACCGACTATCACCACCCTTGTTTGTCTTTTCATAACTTCCTTGGTGTTTAGTATACACGATGTTACAAAGCATAAGTGTAGTTTATGCTATGCTAGCTCAAGATAATATGCAGGATTTTATCCAAAAACTACAGACAACTGGCTTTAAGGGCGATATCAAAACAGATCAAGACACGCTTGAATTTTATAGCCATGATGCATCATTGTTTGAGGTAAAGCCTAAGCTGGTGGTTGCCCCAAAGGACTCGGAAGACGTTCAGTTGCTTACAAGGTTGGTTGCAGAGCAAAAAAATCAATCTCCAAACCTTAGCCTCACCGCCCGCAGCGGTGGCACCTGCATGTCAGGTGGATCAATCAATGAATCAATTATTGTGGACTTTAATGCGCATATGCACGCTGTTGGGGAAGTTACCGAAAACTCGGCACGCGTACAACCCGGCATGTTTTATCGTGACTTTGAAAAGAAAACACTCGAACACGGTGCAATTATGCCCTCTTATCCAGCAAGTCGAGAGCTCTGTACTGTTGGGGGCATGGTCGCAAATAATGCCGGCGGTGAAAAATCGCTTGAATTTGGCAAAACCGAAAAATTTGTCCAAGAACTACGGATTGTCTTGCGCGATGGAAATGAGTACATTGTAAAGCCGCTTAGTAAGGGCGAGCTGGACGTAAAAATGAGACAAGACAACTTAGAGGGGCAGCTCTATAGGGATACGTTTGATTTGGTAGAAAAGAATTATGAGTCACTGCAACGCGCCCGCCCGAGGGTTTCTAAGGATTCGACTGGGTATCACTTATGGAATGTCTGGGATCCAAAAAAAGAAATATTTGATCTCACGCAAGTCATTGTTGGTTCTCAAGGGACCTTGGGGCTGGTGACTGATATCAAATTTCGATTGGTAAAAAACCCGGCTCATTCTGGCACATTAGTTTTGTTCTTGCGCGATTTGCGCGATCTTGGCGAGCTGATTAACGATGTCATGACGCATAAGCCTGCAACTTTCGAAGGCTTCGACAACTATACGCTAATGTTGAGCTTTAAGCTGTTCTTCTATTTCAGAAAAACTCTCGGTTGGATTGGGATGATGAAATTAGGCATTCAGCTTATACCAGACGCTCTCAAGTTATTTAGGGGCATACCGAAGATGGTATTGCTTGTGCAGTTTACAGGTAACACGCCACAAGATGTCGCAGACAAAGTTCATGCCTTACGGCGCTCGCTCACAAAATACGACCACGAAACGCTGTTTGAAGAAGACGAAACCGAAATAAAGGAAAAGAAGTTCTGGATCATGCGTCACGAAAGTTTTAATTTGCTGCGTAAAAAAGTAAAAGATAAGCACACCGCGCCTTATATCGATGACTTAGTTGTAAATCCAGAACACTTACCAAACTTTTTGCCCGAACTGCGAGCCATAATAAATAAGTATGGGCTTTTGGCAACAATTGCGGGGCATATGGGCGATGGCAATTTTCATGTGATACCGCTCATGAAGCTCGAGAATAAAGATGAGCGGGCAAAATTGCGCCCATCAATGAAAGAAGTGAACGAATTAGTGCTTAAATACGGCGGATCGCTGTCGGGCGAACATAATGATGGTATGAGTAGAGGACCTTGGCTTGAGCAAATGTACGGCCCAGAAATACTAGAGCTCTTCAAAAAAACTAAACATATTTTTGATCCCGACAATCTTTTTAACCCCCACAAAAAGACTGACGCAGACTGGGATTATTCATTCTCGCATATTCGCGACCACTTCTGATCTACTACTATGAATGGTCAAAGTTCTTGGCTTCAGCTTTTGCTGAAAGCCTTCTGCTAGCCATACCAACCCCAAAAGAAACCACGGTTAAATATAGCAGTCCACTCATGCATGTTTTCAAAAGAGGAGCACCTGTAGCAATAACCAAGGCAGTTCCGCTGGCAAGCGTCCCGGCGATAAATGCGTATGCCCCGTATAATTTTGCCGTTGATGGACTAAAGTAAAGATAGGTAGTCCAAACTAGGCTGAGTAGGGCAATGGATATGTGTAGTAATAACATAAGCTAGATAAAGTATATACGTTTCGACTGGACTATGGAAGAAGGCTATCCAAAGATATCATCATGGAAAACCCAAGCAAAACTATGAGAGAGACACCAAACATTTTTCGTGCCCATTTTGTGTCGTTTGTTGTGTGAAATTGTTTTGCGCCAACGTAAAACCATATGAGGCCTAGTCCACAGACCACGAACAAGTACGTGTACCCCGTATAGTCAAACAGGGTAAGAAGTGAGGCCGCCCCTATAAATGCCGCGACATAATAAAGTATCTGTCGCTTAGTGGCACGCACACCTTTTACCAGCGGCAACACCGGAATGTTTGCGTCAGAATAATCCTTGCGTCGAAAAATTGATATTGAATAAAAATGTGGCATTTGCCAACAAACTAAAATAACAAAAAGCAGTACTGCCCCAAAATCCAGTGTTGAGGTTACCGCCGTATACCCCGCCACCGGTGGGACAGCCCCCGATACGCTACCCACGAGTGTGCCAAACCGGGTCCTTCGCTTGAAAATGCTATAGACAACAACGTAGGCAAACCAACCGACTGCACCAACGAGCACTGTAGTGAAGTTGGTGAACGCTATGAGTGTTGCCATACCCAAAACACCAAGTACTGTTCCGAAAACCAGTGCACTTCTTTTGGATATTTCACCACTCACCAACGCTCTTTTTTGCGTTCTTTTCATTTTGGCGTCTATTTCTTGGTCGAGATAATTATTAAACACGCACCCAGAAGCCATAACCAACGCCGAACCAATAACTGTTTGTAGCAACAACCAGCCGTCGACCGTTCCCTTGGAAGCGAGCAAAAATCCGCCAATCACGGTAAGTAAGTTGCCTCGAATAATCCCAGGCTTTGTAAGCCGGTAATATTTATTGATCAACGAGGATTGATTCCTTCGTCTTCGATTATGTACGAGTCTGTCGGCTGCTCAATATGCGGGTGCCTATAGTCAAGATTGTCCATAATCCAAAGCGTGCCAGCCACCAGTACGGTTACCACCATCACCATAAAGTACAGGGCAATAGTATTCCATCTCGGCTTTGATTCCCGGCCTAGATGAAGAAAGAAAACCACCTGAACGATAAATTGTATCATTGCCAAGAAGAGCACAACGTACATAATCGTCCGGTGCGAGGGAGAGTTATGCTGGGAGTTAATATGGGCGACGACGAGACTATACGCGATTAACGTCAACGCAATTGAAAGCACAAAACCAATCACATACGAAAACAAGCTTTGACGATCTTGCGAGGAAAGTTGCTGTTTTGCCATACGACTACCCCGCTGCCCCTATTAAATACACGACTGAAAAAATAAAGATCCAGATTATGTCCAAAAAGTGCCAGAACAAACTCAGCAAAATAAGTCTCTTTGTGATAGTGCTGGTTATTCCTTTTTGTATAATGCTAACAGAGAGGACTGCCATCCAAGTCAGCCCAACGGCAATATGAAGCCCGTGGGTTCCAACAAGCGTGAAATATGATGATAAGAATGCACTGCGAGTCCAGCTATTTCCTTCCTCTACAAGATGACGGAACTCGGCGATCTCCATACCAAGAAAGGCAAGACCAAGCAAAAAAGTGACACCCAGCCAGAAAAGAACTTGGTTTTTTTGACGACGATGAAGCGCCCACATTGCAAGCCCAGCCGTAAAGCTACTCGTAAGCAGTAGTAGGGTTTCTACAAGCACATACGGCAACTCAAAGATCTCCTCTCCAGTGGGGCCACCAAAGGTGTTATTGTGGAGAACAGCATAGGTTGCAAACAAGCTCGCAAACACCACACAGTCGGTCATTAAGTATACCCAAAAACCAAGCACCGTCTTTGAGTCGTCACTATGCGGCGATAGGGCTTGGCTCGGCAACGCTTTGCTCATAGCTTTACTGCCCTCCTTGCCCTTTTTTGCTCAATTTTCTTTATGTCGGCTGCCGGTATCACGTACTCGGTATTTTCATCGTTTGAACGAATAATAAAGCTCACAATAACGCCGAGAAGCGATAATGCGGCAAGCCAAGGAATATGCCAAATTGCTGCAAACCCAAACAAAAAGGCAAAGCTAGCAATTATTATTCCAAAGCCAGTGTTCTTTGGCAGCGCAATATCTTGGTATGTTTGGTTTGCTGGCGAGTGTGCATGAGCCTTTTTAGCAACCCAAAATGCATCTCTTTCATGAACTACTGGCAAGTGTGCAAAGTTGTAGACTGGCGCGGGGGATGACGTCGACCACTCAAGAGTTCGGCCATCCCAGGGATCGCCGGTTGTGTCTCGGTTGTTATTCCGATCCTTTATACTCACGACAAATTGCAAAATCTGCATAACCACACCCAAACCAATAATTAGCGCACCGACCCCGGCAACAATAAATAATGACTGCCAACCCATTGATGCGTCATAGTGATCAAGCCGCCTGGTTGCCCCCATAAATCCAAGTGCATATAGTGGCAAAAACGCGGTTGCAAAACCAATGATCCAGCACCAAAACGCATACCGACCAAGTCTTTCGTTAAGCTTAAATCCAAAAACTTTCGGAAACCAGTAAGAAATGCCGGCAAAGTACCCAAACACCACACCGCCAATAACCATGTTATGAAAATGAGCAACTAAAAACAGACTGTTATGAAGCTGGAAATCTGCGGGTGGCACCGACATCATTACCCCCGTAACTCCGCCAATAGTAAATGTAACCACAAAACCCATAAACCATAGCATTGGGGTGTTAAACCTAATTCTGCCCCGATACATTGTAAACAACCAGTTAAATACTTTTACCCCAGTAGGTATGGCAATCACCATGGTCATAATTCCAAAGAAGGCATTTACGTTTGCGCCAGCGCCCATGGTAAAGAAGTGGTGCAACCATACCACATACGACAAAATAGCTATTGCTCCAATTGCCCATACCATCGACTTATAGCCAAAAAGTCGCTTTCCAGAAAACGTAGCAACGACCTCTGAAAAAATACCAAATGCTGGGAGAATTAGAATATATACTTCTGGATGGCCCCACGCCCAGATTAGATTGACATACATCATCGGGTTGCCACCAAAGTCTGAAGTAAAAAAGTGCATACCAAATGTTCTATCAAGCGCCAAGAGGGCTAACGACACCGTTAAGATTGGAAAGGCAAAAATAACAAGCGACATGCTCCCGAGTACGCTCCAACAAAACACGGGCATCTTCATGAGCGACATCCCCTTGGTGCGCATTTTTAGAATCGTCACTAAGAAGTTGACCCCCGAGAGCAAGCTGCCTATTCCAGCGATCTGCACGCTCCAGATCCAATAGTCAACGCCTGGGCCAGGACTATAGGCCAACCCCGAAAGTGGTGGATACGCCAGCCAGCCGGTAGCTGCAAATTCGCCACCTACCGCCAGTGAAATATTTATCAACACCGCCCCCGCCACATAGAGCCAAAAGCTGACGGAATTCAAAAATGGAAACGCAACATCCCGTGCGCCAATCTGAAGCGGGACTATGAGATTAATCAGTCCGAACATAAGCCCCATGGCCACAAAAAATATCATTATGGTCCCATGTGCGGTAAACACCTGCTGAAAAGTGTCAGATGAAATGATTCCACTCGAGTCTCCCACCGAAGTTGCTTGCTGGATTCTCATCATCAGAGCATCAGCTGCACCGCGAAGCAACATCGCAATCGCAACAATAATATACATAACACCTATGCGTTTTGGGTCAAGCGACGTAAGCCACTCCTTCCAGAGCCACTTCCATTTTCTGAAATACGTAAGCGCTGCTGCTGCTCCAAGCACCGTCGCTACCATGGAAACTGTCGCTCCAACCAACAGTTTGTCATCTAGAGGAAAAACGCTGGAGGCGGCGAAGAGCTGCAAAAAATTCATCTCATCATCTCCGAATAGTGCGTTTTTCGTTCGTCATTCGGACTATCAAGAAACGAGGGGGGTGATAAGAATTTCATTACTACTTGGTCATACAAGCCCGACTCGCTCGAAGCAAAATACATTTGTGGCACGTTCTTGCTTGGGGTCGACAATTCTTTGTACATATCTTTGTCTAAAACATTACCCAATTCCCTCACCGAGCCAACCCACTGGTCGAAATCATCTTGTGGCACCGATTCGGCAACAAACTTCATTCCAGAAAATCCCTCGCCGCTAATATTTGCTGACGAGCCGGCAAAAGAGCCAGTTTCTGATGCCCGGAGACTCAAGCGAGTTGACATACCGCTCATCGCATATATCTGTCCACTCAACTGAGGAATCCAGAAAGAATTCATCGGCGCATCAGCAGTTATTTCAAAATCTATCGGCCTATCTTTTGGAATTTGCACATAATTAACCGTTGCAATATTTTCTTCTGGATAGATGAAAAGCCATTTCCACTGCAGCGCTACAACCTGCACCTTCATTGCTGCCTTATCAGACTCGAGGGGCTTAAAAGGATCCAGGTTGTGCGTACTATTCCATGTAACAATCGACAAAATAAATATTAGCAGGATTGGCACACCCCACCACACCGCTTCCAATGTTCGATTTCCGTCCCACTCGGGGGTGTATCGTGCGGTGTGGTTCGACGCCCGAAACTTCCAGATAATATAAAAGAACAAGGTAAATACTGGAATAACTACTACCAATGAAAGGCCGGCCGCAAATAAAATTAGGTTGCGCTCTTTTTCGGCAATTTCTCCGCGCGTCTCTAGCAATGGAATGCTGTGTTTCTGAGAAAGAAACACTATTAGACCCACCAAACAGACAACGTAAAGCAGTGCGACTCCAACTCCAAAAAACTTTCTCATACACACATACCGCTAACAATAAGCATCTTGCCTATTACTATACCAGTCTGGAGCTAAAATAATTAACAATATGCGTCACCGACAAAAAGCTATTGACACCAAGAGGCGGTGCCTTGCTCGCCATATGATAGTAAAATTGCTAAAATTACGTAGTCTCTTGCCGTTTGGCGGGTGTAGCTCAGTTGGTTAGAGCGCCGGGTTGTGGTTCCGGAGGCCGTGGGTTCAATTCCCATCACTCGCCCCAAGGTCAATTTTTTAAGGATTGGCTTTTTTAGTTTGGAAGCCCACTCAACAAAACAAGCACTGCCAGCGGGATGGTTATATTGTCTGTTCCGTACCAGGAAATGTTTTCTAATAACGTCAGCGCAACCGGCGCAAAGCCGAGCAACCAAAACGAAGATGGTAAGTTAAGTGGTTCGACAAACAGTAGAAGCGACAGCATTATCGAAAAAGAAACAAGATAAAAACTAAGCGAGCCAATTAGAGACTTCCCATGACTCAATATTTTGTAGTGCGACGATTTGCCCCATCTTAATCCAACATACGCCGCGGCGGAATCGGCAACCGCAAGGTGAAGAATTGCGGCCGTGAACATCCATGCCGGTGGCTCAATGAACGCACACACCGCAATCGCAACTGGATATAATATCTCCCCCCTCGTTATGCGCTTTACACTGTGAATTGATTGAAAAACATGAAGCTTATATGACAGTACTATTACCGCTAGAAAAGCTATGCTCAGAAGTTGAATATACGTCCAGTTAATAAACAAGGGCCAAAATGCAACATAGACACCTGTTGTTGTGTGAATAATTTTTCGGCTGGTCTCTACTTGAAGTTTTTTTGCCTCCCACAATCGATCCACCACAACCAGCAATATCCATATTGGCAAAATTGCCAGCAAAAGTTGCACTATCATAATGGTTTCTTTTGAGGCAGCGGAACAAAAACGCTCGTTTTTCTTTTGTAGGCTTGATAACTGGGATCATTCTGGTATCTTTTTTCGAGCATTGGCACACCAGACACAAATAGAATGAGACAGGTGATCGTCAGCGGCCCAATGATTGACCACCATACTGGATTAATACTCATGCTTAGAATCCAAACTCCCCACCAAAGTAGCACCTCGCCAAAATAATTTGGGTGTCTCGAATACTTCCACAATCCTTGATCCATCACTTGATTAGCTTTTTTACGAGTCTTCAGAAAATTCCGAAGTTGTCGGTCGGCAAATATCTCAATGATAAATCCGCTCAGCCAGGTCGCAAACCCAAGCGTAAGCCACAAATCAGAATTGAATACAGTAGGGCTTGTCGCGACTGCAATAATTGGAAGTGACACGAGCAGCAACAAAAATCCTTGCAGCATAAACACTTTCAAAAATGCGTTTAGCGCAATCGAACCTTTCCACTTTTTTCTTAACTCAACATATCTCTTGTCTTCTTTTTTTGACCAATTTCGCTTAAAGATATGATAGCTAAGCCGAAGACCCCATGTTGTCACCATTGCAGTCACAAGTACCTGCGCATAGTAACTTTCTCCCCAATTCGCAAATAGCTGGGACCATGCAACTACTATAAATCCTCCGCCCCAAGCAATGTCGGCGAGATCAAACTTTTTTCTGGAGAGCGCAACGACAAACCAGAAGCAAAAGTAGATAAGTGTTGCCAATAAGGCAATCAAAAAATAATCTCTTTCGCTCATTCACCTATCACCATTTTGGTTACTGACGCGGTTATGGCGGCAATGGTCACCCCCCACGCCATATCGACAATGGTTACAGTCTTTGGCCACTTTTCGAGGGTCGCTTGGTTCGTAAGGTCATAGGTCGCATATGTCACGAGGCCAAAAAACGCACCCATGATTAGGGCCTCTCCCGTGGTTTCGGCCGGCCGAATGACAAACACCACGAGACCTGCGAGAAAAATTACATAAAACAGAACAGCAGCAACCCAGTTGGGCTTTTTAGCCATGATGAAACCAAGTTGTTTTTTGTAAAACTTTCGGGCAACAGCGCCAAGCCAAACTGCATCTAATGCACTAAAGACCAGCGCTGCAACAAGAAATTCGCTCATTCTTTTCTATCTCCTACAATGCTACTCTTTATGGCTACAAATGGTCTAATGAACAGTTTTTCTGTAATGTTCGCGGCATTGTTAAGGAAATTGTAGCCCACCGCTGCCAACAAAATACCAAATGCAAGATTTGTACTAATAAAGCTAAGTGGTATTGCAACTACTGCACAAACCATCGGGGTGAGAGTTCGTATTAGCGCGCCCTTTCTTTGCTCGGCGGTTCGTTCAATATGCTCAATGCTGTCGGCCTTTTCGACATATTCCCTCATGATCAATAGCGTAAGTCCGATACAAAACACATTCACCGCGTAGATAATTATTGCAAGCGGAGTATCATTGTATACGCCTAACATATGGGTAGTAAACGGAACAACACCCACCAAAAAAAGAAATATCCCATTTAAGTTTAAAAGATTGATGTCAATATTTTTTGCCATGATTGTGATTACAAAATTGTGTGCCCGCCAGTACACAAACAAGACAGCGAAACTAATGAAATAGCTCAAAAACAATGTCCATTCGTGGCGCAAGTAATCCCAAAGTGCATGATTAGTTGGTGTCGATAAAACCGGAAATTTTAGTTCTAAAACCAAAAGCGTCATAACGATCGCAAAAATTCCATCCGTCAGCGCGTGCAATCTATCGTGTTTCACTATTGCTATGCATTATACCCTATGTGCGGGGCATTATTGTCGAAGATTCACCAGCACGAAATGATATTTTTAGCGCCGAATGATCCGTGACAAACCTCGATAAAACCTGGGTCTTGTCTGCACCCAATTTTTCTTTTTCGGTGTACCCGCAATGATCAATTGGAAAATCTTTGCCGGTTGAGGTTGGTTTGGTGTTATAACCAGTAATATAGCCAATGCGATTAAGTGCTGGTGCAATCTCTTCTGGGGAGGCGTTTGCATCCAAGCACACAATGGTGGGCCTTCCCTCTTCGGTGTCATCGCCAATGAACTCTACGAGCTCATCAAACTGTGCTCGTTTTACTGATGAGTTTCCTGATGGATGGCTAGTTATGATTCTAAGGTCTTTGTCCTCGGTTCCGTCGTAGTATTTTATTGTTAGGGCAACCGTGCTGCGGTTTGCTTGAATACCGCGTTTTGCTCTGTCGAAGTCAGTATCCGCATGGGCGATGTCCCCCGCTAGCCCGGTTACAAAACCGTACGCACTCTCGACAAGCGACGTTCCATCAATACGCGTTGAAGTAACAGACCTCGGTTTTTGCTGCGTGAGTATTGCATTTCCAAGACCACCCACAAGCAATCCGTCTTTTATGTCAGAATTTACGTAGGATATGTACCAGTTCGGAAGTGCCGCGTGTATGTCATCAACGTCGTCGGCTGCTACTTCTTGCAGGGCAATGGCGTCGGGTTGATTTTGATCTATCATCTCTTTTAGATCTTCTGTTCTGCTTGCAGTTTCGTTGTGCATATTCCAGGTAATTACATCAATATTTTGATCAATGGTTATGTGGTGCTGTTTATTGGGTTCGATTACTACTTTTTCCCCAGAATGTATTTGTTTATATTGCCAAGCGGCTCCTGTTATTACGCTGGCTGTTACTGCCAAGGCTCCGATTCTTTTTGCCACAGCGCTACGATTCCACCGAGACTCTTGGGCTGGTAGCAATTCTTTATTTTGCTCCATTTTGTACTGATACTATCCACGCTTACAGCACATTAGTCAATAAAAAAGGCCCCTCAGCGGAGCCAAATCTCTGGTCGGGGATAGAGGACTCGAACCTCCGACCTCGCGGTCCCAAACCGCGCGCGCTAGCCAACTGCGCCAATCCCCGTTATCTTGTGCAACAGGGGCAGTATACGTCATTTCTATCTGTTATTCAATGACTCTTTGGATGTGCTCTATTGTACGAGAGAGTCCTGTCGATTCATCAACGTCAATAACCACTGCATTAAATTGATAGGGTCCTTTGTCTTCAAGCTCGTTTTTGCTGGAATTTCCTGTCTTCCACCTATCAACAATTGTGCTAGTTTTTACGCCGAGGGATGAATGCAAACTGCCACACATACCAACATCAGTAATGTGGGCCGTCCCCTTTGGCAAAATCATTGCGTCTGCGGTTGGTACATGCCAATGGTCACCAATTACGGCACTCACTTTTCCGTCTAGGTAATAGCCAAATACGCGCTTCTCGCTCGAAAAATCTCCATGAAAATTAACAATTCTAACTTTTACAGTAGAGCTGAGTTCCCCTAGAAGCTGGTCGATTTTATTGAGGGGGTTTGTAGTTTTAATTCGTTGTGCGCCTACGGTTTGACCCAAGATGCTCGCAACAAATACTTCTTGCCCCGCCGCCTTGACCACCTTAGAACCGCACCCCTCGTTGGTCTCGGTGTTTGCCGGTCGTGTAAGTGGAATGCCCGGATTGCTATGAAGCGACCGGGTTTCTTTGTTGCTAAAGCTATGATTCCCGCCTGTAAAAAAATCTACTCCAACCTTTTGCATCTCATGAATATCTGCGGGGGTAGGACTTTTTCCGTGTGCGATATTTTCTGCCTGCGCGATGACAAAATCTATTCGCTGTTCCTTTTTTATGTCTGACAACACCGAAGATACAACCCGCTTTCCCGCGTCACCCATAATGTCGCCAATATAGAGAATCTTCACCTAAAGAACTTTTTCATCGATTATTGTGAGCAACTCTGGAAATGAGTCAAATTGGGGATCTAATCTTTTTGAAAAGTGCTGTTTACCAGGCATAAGAATAAACTGTGCCCCAAGCTTTTCAGCGATCCATTTTGCGCCCTCAACAGGACAATGCGGATCATTATCTGAATGAATCACAAAAAATTGTTTGGCCTTGGATTTTATTTTTTCATAATCAAATGGCACATCAACTCCATGAAGCGCATCCCACCCAAGATCTCCCCTAAATGTTCCGACCAAAATTGCCGTATTGATCGTGACACCTTCGGGAAGGGCTTGAAGCAGGCCGTTGATTGCAACAGAACCCGCCGAATGCCCAATAATGACAGCATTGTCAAAGTCATAGCCGCTGGCAAGCAGGAATGCGTTATATCTTGCTATGTCGGGTTGGGCGGCTCCAGGGAGGTCCGGCACCCAGACTTCGTGTCCCCTTGCTTCCAATTGCGTTTTGAGCCACGGGAACCAATTGCTCTCATGGGTAGCTGACGTGCCATGCAAAATAACAAACTTCATACACCTAGTCTATCCGATAGAAATGTGTGCTCGCCAATTTTTTAAACGGATCCCATATTTGTTTGGCTTTCTGTATGAGTCCACCGCCGTTTATTTGGCAAATTCTATGGCTCGAGTCTCTCTGATCACGTTTACTTTTATGGTTCCCGGGTATTGCATGGTTGACTCAATTTTGGTTGCAACATCTCGCGCAAGCTTAATAGAACCGAGATCGTCTAGGTCTGTTGGTTTGACGAACACCCGAACTTCGCGCCCGGCACTGATTGCGTACGCCTTTTCGACACCCTTAAATCCAGTGGCAACGTTCTCAAGATCACGCATGCGCTCTGCAAAATTCTCAGCCGAGACATTTCGGGCGCCCGGTCGTGCGGCACTTATCGCATCCACAACTCTTACTACGAGCGCTTCTGGGGTTGTCGCATCCATGTCGTCGTGATGAGCTTCGGCAGCATGAGCAACATTTTCTGGCACACCATATTTTCGCGCAATTTCACCAGTGATGTGGTGATGCTTCCCTTCCATCTTATGAGTAAGCGCTTTACCCATGTCATGGATGAGAGCCGCGTACTTTGCAACCTTTACGTCCGCACCGATCTGATCAGCAAGTACACCAGCAAGATTTGCCATTTCGGTGCTGTGCTTTAATACATTTTGCCCGTAACTCGTCCGAAACTTCAGCTCCCCAAGATACTGTAGGATTTCTTTCGGAATCCCAATAATGCCGACTTCTCTGGCTGCATCTTCTGCAGTCCGCATCACGTCTTTTTGCACTTGTTTTTGAGCCTTATCAACGACCTCCTCAATCCGACCAGGATGTACGCGCCCGTCTTTTAGAAGCATCTCGAGCGCAACCCGAGCAACTTCTCTTCGAACTGGGTCAAATGAGCTTAGGATTATCATCCCAGGCGTATCGTCGACCATGATGTCGACGCCTGTTGCCCGTTGTAGCGCCTGGATATTCCTTCCCTCTTTGCCGATAATTCGGCCTTTCATTTCTTCGTCCTCAAGCTTTACGGCTGTTACTGTACGCTCTGCGGTAACTTCGCTCGCCATTCGCTCCATAGTCTCAATAAGAATCGCCCCGGCCTTTTCCTCGGCCAGGTCACGAGTTTCGTTTTGAATTTTGGTGACAAGCCCAATAAGATCTTGTCGAATATCACGCTCGGTCATGGTCATCAGCTTCTCGGCAGCATCAGCCTTGGTAAGCTTGGCAATTTTTTCTAGCTTTTCCTGCTGCTTGCCTCGTATGTCTCGAATCTCGTTTTTGAGAGCCTCTACTTCGTCCTCACCTTTTCGAAGTTGTTCGCTTCGCTTGTCAAGATTGTCGAGCTTTTTATCAAGAGCTTCTTCCCTAGAAAGCAGTCGAGATTCAATATCTTTAAATTCGTTGCGTCGGGATTTTTCCTCTTTGCGAGCGTCTTCGGCAATCTTTAGCGCTTCTTCTCGCGCTTCGGCAATTTGCTTTTCGGCTTCTTTTTTAGCTTTTTTTAATTCTTTTTCTATCTGTTGTTCGGCAGTTCCTAGCTTGCGCTTCGTTTGCACAGTGCTCGCCCCGTATCCCACACCCAAGCCAGCCAACGCTAAGACGATGGTAATTGGTTCCATGTATTTTCCCTTCTCACTCGCGAAACGAGGAGCTCGCCATTTTTATTGTAAGCACTCTATCGCACGATCACTATCACTTCTTTAGTGCGAACGTAATTGGCCTAAGTATTTCTAATGCGAGGCACTCCTCGGAGTAAATTGTAATTACGTTAGTTAAATATTGTTCAAATAAGCCAGCATAAGAAAGCTAGAATGCATGTCTCACCGACTTGCTTATAACTATACTGTGCTTCGATTACCTGGCGCAAGCAAATTATTTCGTCGGTGCTGTGGTTTTGGGCGCCGCACCATAATTGGGTACCGCAACATCATTCTGGCCGTTTTGCAGCGCCAATAAACCGCTTGTTATCCATTTGTCGCCATCGGCTTGGACTAGTCTTATTCCTAGACTTGTCGCCAGAGAATTTGCGACTGTCGCTCCAATGCGAAGACCGGTAAAACTTCCTGGCCCTCCATAATAAACAATCGCGTCAATGTCCCCCCAATCGAACCCACATTTACCAAGCAGTTCTTTTATCGACGTATGTATGCTTACACTCAGTTGTTTGTGAGCTAACCATTGCTTCCTTGCCTGCTCTTTACCATCCTTATAAAGTGCAATATCCGCCTCTGGCCTATCTGTTCGAATGCCTAGGACTATCATAGCTTCAGATAACTCCGTTTTGCGGGTAATGAAATGTGTACCGATCGTTCATTTTCTTGCAGCGGCTGAAGCGAGACAACAATATGGGCACCTTGAAGTACCGGCGGCACATTCTGCGCCCATTCAAGTACTGCGACGCTGTGCTCATCTTCGGCTGCCTCTTCAATCTCATGGGCCATCAAAGAATCGTTCTGAATACGATAAAGATCAAAGTGATGGAGCGAAAGCCTGCCCTTATATACATTGCGTAGTGTAAACGTTGGGCTACTTACTTCGTCTTTGGAGTCTAGGCCACGCGCGAGGCCGCGAACGAATGTTGTTTTGCCAGCTCCGAGATCACCAACCAACTCAATAACTTCGCCACCTTGAAGCAGCGAGCCAAATTTTTCCCCGAGCAGCTCAGTTTCTTCTGAACTTGCGGATTTGATTTCTGATATCTCCGCGGTACTCATATACGCCATATAGTAGCGCGAGCGAACCCATAAAACCAAGCACCGCTGGATGTAGTGGTTGTCCCTCTACCAGAGCGGCGGCTTGGTTACTGGGATTCGGAGGTTTTGTAGTTTTTGGTTTTGAACTACTGGCTTTTTTGGCAGTCACAGTTTTTGCCGATGCAACTTTTGGGGCTGAAGCTTTTTTTGTCGCAGCCTTTTTGGGCACCACTTTCACGGCACTTGAGACACCAAAAATGGGCGGGGCAACTACATTTTGAGTTGCTGGCGATGACACAGTAGACCACTGCCAGACATTATTGGTTATCTGCCAGCTTTGACCTTCGGGAGCGTCGCTATAGGCATCAGATGCGGCAATGCTTGCACCGCTTGGATCAAAAAGCACTGCCCTGCCAGCAGCATTGGACAACACTAGGTCTGTATCTTTGCTATAAAGCACCAGATACGTCTTTGGCCCAATCGAAAGACCATTAAGATTTTGATGATACGTGAGGTTAGTTCCCGTTTTTAACACGTAGCCCGCAAGGTCGATTGTTTGGTCATTTGGGTTAAATAATTCTACAAACTCATCGTTATCATCGGAGGCTGGCGCAGCTGGATTTGGTAGTAGTTCAGTTATTTGTAAGGGCAAGATTGCCACGACTGGCGGCGCTGGTGTTTCCGGCGCGGGAATCGGTTCTTCTGGAGGTGGCGTTTCAATCACCGGGTCGGTCGGTGGGTCGACCACTGGATCAACTGGAGGGGTAGTCTCTGGAGGGTCTTCAGCGGGCGGAATAACACTATCTGATATCGGATTTCCGTCAGCTTTTACAAAGTCGTTACTGTTTATGTCGGTATCTTGAAGGCTAACGCTGTCAATGCTTTTTCGGGTGAGAGTTTTTAGATTGCCTGGAGCCGGTGCAGCTACAGCTTCTGGTGATTTTGCTGTTCCCCAACCAACAAGATCATGCTGCGTAAGCGAACCTGCGGCTAGGTCACTACTGACCAGCCGCAAATGACCACCGCTATCAGCAAGTGGCTCGGAAAATGATTGATTGACTTGACCCGTGTAATACGTCGCTCTGCCAAGCAGATAGTGCTTCCGCGCACCAACCAGACCATTTAACGTCACCGACTGTGATGGCGATCCAAAATCATTATTCACACGACTTGCTGGGTGATATTCAAGCTTCCAATTGTTTATGTTTATTGTTTGGTCGCTATTATTATAGAGCTCGATAAATTCATCGTTGGCATTCACAATCCCACCGAGAGTCGAACCAGTTTGAATTTCGCTAATACGCATCCCCGCCTCGTTTGGGGTTGCTGAAGCGAGCTGTGGAGGCAAAAAAGCACACACGGCGATCAAGACGCAAGCGAGGTGAAATATTTTTCTCATTGTGAGTTGGACCGAATTGTATGCTTCTTATGTTTAGCCTGCAAGCACATTTTGTATAATATAGTTCGACCATGCTAAAGCTATTCGAGTCAACCAAGGGTACGTATGTCCTGTCACTTCGAACAGGCGGGCCGATTGCTGTTGTTGGAGACCCAATAATTAACCCAAATAATTTGTTTATTGAGGGCTGGTATGTGCAGGATACCCGAACCAAAGAAGTTTTGATTCTTCTCAGCCAAGACATTCGAGAAGTATTGCCACAGGGTTTCGCTGTCAACGACCACGAAGTGCTAAGTTCAGAGGACGAGCTGGTACGACTAAAAGAACTCATCGGTATTGGCTTTGGATTAATTGGGCTTCGCGTTTCTTCAACGAGTGGAAAAAACTACGGAAAAGTGACCGACTTTGCACTCGAGACTAATTCTTTTTACATCCAAAAACTCTATGCTTCACAACCCATTGTAAAAAACTTCTCTGGGGGCACACTCAGTATTGATCGAATGCAGATAATTGAAATCACCAATCGACGAGTTGTCATAGAAGAACCATCAGAAAAGGTGCGAGCACCGGCAGTGTCGCCTACGGTTGCGGCTTAAGTGCATCTTTGATGTCGCCATAGCTATAACCCTGGCGGGACAAGTACGCAATAAGTTTTTTGTCATCTTGATACCTTGTTTGACGGCGTTTTCTTGTTATTTCCTCCTGCAACACATCTTTGTCGTTGGTGGTGTCAGATGATAGGACTTCGCTGATGATCTCATCCGAAATGCGCTTTGCTTTTAGTTCGGCAACGAGTTTACGACGGCTGGTAGGTTTAAGGAGTCGGCGATTTTCAACCCAAACGTATGCAAACTTGCTGTCATCAACATATCCGCGCTCACTTAACATGTTAAGTATTAATTGAATTTTTTCATTTGTCACGCCTTTTCGACGCAAGTAAGTCGTTATTTCCCACTTACTTCGAGACCGGCGCGAAAGCAGCCGAAGTACAGCCGCGTAGTACTTTTCTGTAGTTGATTGCTCTTTATATTGAAGAATTTGCTCCTTTGATACATCTTGACCAACCCGAATGGTGGCGTGAATTAGGGTGAATTCACCAACTCCGAAGCTAAACTTTCCATCAACAAAAACAGAGTATCTTCCTTTGTCTTTGGACTGTTGTTTGATGGCGGTAATCTTCATAAAAGAGGCGCGATGATAATGATTGAGATGGTCGTTCCCCACAACAGTTCGATGTAAAGCCCCCTTTGGCGCTCGCCCCACTGAATGTTGCTATGAAATTTCGAAAACCAGCTTTTAGAAATTGCCACCTTCTCTGTTAGTTCCCGATATAATCGGTATCCCCAGACAAGATCGGGGCAAATCGCCGCAAACATGCACGCCCACACTATCCATATATTCATAGCAAGACTTTGGGTAATCCATGGGGCAATCAGAAACAAAATGGCACAAATTGCTAAATCGAGGGTAGTCACCGTTCGAAAAAGACTGGATGAATTACGAGTTTTGGGGTTTTTTGAAACCCCAAAATGTGGCAGCACATCAAGCGCAAAGTGCGAGGCAAAGGCAATGGGAATTGCCAGCAGCGGTTCGTCAATTACCGTCGCAATGAGTGCTCCAGTGAGGGCGTGATTAGTGGCCGTCATTTGAATATTTTGGGCGGGAAGCATTCTTTGCTTCCTTATGAATAAACGCCTTTTCTAGGTCGATCTTGTGTCGGTTACAAAGATCTAGCAACAGCCAAAAAATGTCAGCCAACTCATCCTCAAGCTCACGTCTTTTCGAGTGATCACCTATCTTCATGCCATGCGTTCGGCGTATCGCTTTTGCCAACTCACCTACTTCTTCGGTTAAGAGCAAGAATACCTCCGGGATCGTTTCCTTGTCATAGCCTCGTTCAACGACAAGTTTTGCAATGCGTGCTTGGTACTCTGGAAGTGTCATCTGATTACTCGGTCACAACCGCCTTTTTAACTTTATCGGCAATTTCTTTCATGGTTTTTGGGTTGGCCTCGAGATATTCTTTTGTCGCTTCTCTTCCCTGGCCAATTTTGCCCTCACCATACGCAAACCAAGCGCCGCTTTTTTCCACAATACCGTGTTCGACAGCTAGATCTAGAATGTCGCCCGACCGGCTAATTCCTTGGTTGTACATAATGTCAAATTCGGCTTGACGAAACGGCGGAGCGACCTTATTCTTTACGACCTTAACTCGAGTCCGATTGCCTACAACTTCCTCGCCAACTTTTATCTGAGATATCCGCCGAATATCCATTCGTACTGAAGAATAGAATTTGAGGGCATTCCCGCCAGTCGTGGTCTCTGGATTACCGAACATCACACCAATCTTCATCCTAATTTGGTTAATGAAAATGATGGTGGTATTCGACCGACTGATGATGCCGGTAAGTTTTCGAAGCGCTTGGCTCATTAATCGAGCTTGAAGACCCATGTGAGAGTCACCCATGTCTCCTTCGATCTCTGCACGGGGCACTAGTGCCGCAACTGAGTCAACGACAATAAGATCAACCGCGTTGCTTCTTACTAGCGTCTCGGTGATCTCGAGTGCTTGTTCGCCGTTGTCGGGCTGCGAAATGAGTAAGTTGTCAGTATCTACCCCCAACCGCTTTGCGTACGCGGGATCAAGCGCGTGTTCTGCGTCAATAAACGCGGCGGTGCCACCTTGTTTTTGTATTTCCGCGATGGCATGCAAGGTCAAGGTTGTTTTACCAGAACTTTCTGGTCCATAAATCTCAATAATTCGGCCTTTTGGTATCCCGCCACCAAGCGCAATATCAAGGCTTAAGCTGCCAGTTGAGACCGTCTCTACAGCCGTCTTATGAGCCTCGCCAAGCTTCATAATAGAGCCCTTGCCAAATTGTTTTTCTATAGTTTCTAGTGCCAGACCAAGAGCTTTGGTTTTACCTGCACTTTCTTCGCCACCTTTTTCTGTCCTTGCTGTCTTATCAGCCACACGCACCTCCAATGTGAGAATATTATTAGGCTATGCGGCTAGTATAGCACTCGGTTCTCATATATTTACGCTTGTGCTTATTTGATTTACACTACTAAACTAAGTGGTTATGAAAAAATTAGAACTTCTCGGCAAAAAAGGTTTTACGCTCATAGAATTACTGATGATAATTACCCTTATTGGCATACTCTCGGGCATTACCTACTCTGTCGCAGTGCCTAGATGGCGAGAGCGAACCTATTATACCCGCAGCGTTGCTGAGATGTCGTCAATTGCAAACGGCATGAAGTTGTACGTTGCAAAATACAACGACTTCCCTCCAGACGCCAGTCGTAATCTCCCGTCTGGTATTCAAGAATTTGTGCAGGGCCAAGAAGCAAAAGATGACTGGCCCTCAGCGCCGTTTCCAGGCAGTGTGTATGACTGGGATAATTGGCCACCAGACGGTAATGGTCCTTTGCAAACTTACCAAATAAGCATCCGCTTTTGTGGCGTTGGCGATGACGCAACGTGCAAGAAAATGGCCAAGAAATATCTGGCAGGCAGAACATCCGACACAATACTCAACAGCTGGGATAGCTACAGCGCCATGTATTACTGCGTAAAAGGTTCTTGTCGTTCACATCAGAGCAAGCCCATAAACCACCCCGGTTTTTGCATCAATTGCGGATCTAGTCAGTCACAGATCTACTAGCAGGCGCTAAGAAGTCACAGCACTCGACATCACGCTTGTGTTTTTCATGTATACTACATAATAACTATGCGTATTTCAGATGGCCTGGTGGAGCAATTACTTCGAGATGCAAATAAAGTCGATGAAGCACAGCTAACGTCCCTCCGAGAGCAAGAAAAAACCGAAAAAAAGCCGCTTCAAGATATCGTTATCAAGAACAATTTGATAAGCGAAAAAGATTTGACCAAGCTGTATTCGAAGGAAATTGACGTTCCTTATATTGAGCTCAACGCCAAAGAACTAAAAAGGGAAATTTTGCGATTAGTTCCAGAGCGAATTGCAAAACAGTACAAAGTGGTCCTATTTGGGGTTGAAGATGATGGCTCAAAATTGTTGGCCATGGAAGACCCCGATGACATTCAAGCACTTAATTTTCTACAAAAGCAGCTGGGGTCCAAAATTAAAGTACACGTTGCGACGAGCTCAAATATTTCTCAAGCACTCGATCAATATCGAGAAAATGTCAGCAGTGAACTCACGAAGGTTCTTAGTCCAGAAGAGAGCGAAAATGAGGGAGACGATGAAGACATTAGCGAAGAGGATCTGGCCGAAGACTCACCAATTGCCCAAACCGTAAATCTAATAATTGAATATGCCGTTCGCGCGGGAGCAAGTGACATTCACATCGAACCCAGAGATGACTACATTGTTGTTCGGTATCGGATTGACGGCATTCTTAAAGAGGCCAATAAATTACCAAAGAAAGTTCATGGGGCACTCGTAAGTCGCATAAAGATTCTTAGTAATTTAAAGATTGATGAGCGTCGTTCACCCCAAGATGGTCGCTTTAAGATTCAGATTGGTAGCGGAATCTATGCGCTGCGCGTCTCTACGCTCCCGATAACTGACGGCGAAAAAGTAGTAATGCGTATCTTAAGCGAATCGAGCAAAGCCGCCACGCTCGATGAACTTGGATTTTGGGGGTCAGCACTAAACACAATCAACGATGCGATTATACAGCCGCACGGCATGATTTTGGTCACAGGACCAACAGGATCTGGGAAATCAACTACACTTTTTAGCATTCTAAGCTTACTCAACAAACCGAGTGTAAATATTTCAACAATCGAAGATCCGGTTGAATACAAAATCCCTGGCGCAAATCAGACACAAGTAAACCCCAAGGCCAACATGACTTTTGCAGCCGGTCTGCGCGCCCTGCTGAGACAAGATCCTAACATCATTATGGTTGGCGAGATTAGGGACGGCGAGACGTCCGCACTTGGGGTTCAAGCAGCGCTCACAGGTCACCTTGTATTTGCAACTCTCCACACCAATAATGCTGCGACTTGTCTGCCGCGCTTACTCGATATGGGTATTGAGCCATTTTTGATTGCTAGCACAGTTCGCGCGGTGGTTGGTCAAAGATTAGTCCGCAGACTATGTGTCGATTGCCGAGAGCCCCATGCTCCAGATGAAGCAACCTTAAAACAAATTGCAAAAATTTTTCACACTGATGATGCGAAGTATATGAAGTTTATTCATGGACTCGAAAAAGAGGCGCTGGATGCAGGAATTGGTAAGTCAAACACCAGCAAAGTAAACAAAAACTCGCCCGAAGCACTCGGAACCAGTGACGCAAAAATATTAAAAATCTGGAAGGCCAAAGACAAGGGCTGCGAATCTTGTAACCACACCGGCTATAAAGGGCGAATTGGCATCTACGAAGTTCTTGGCAATTCCGAAAAGGTTCAACATCTTATAGTAGCCAATTCAACCAGTGATGAGATACAATCACAAGCAATAACCGACGGGATGCTTACCATGCAGCTTGACGGATTTATTAAAGCCCTTCGCGGACAAACAAGCATTGAAGAAATTCTTCGCGTCACATCAGAGAGTTAGAAAAACACATGGCACAATTTAGCTTTACTGCTACAAAAAACGGAAAAAAGTTTAATGGCACCCTCGAGGCAACCAGCAAGGATGCGGTACTAGAAGCGCTCCACAAACAAGGAATGCAGCCTTTAGTTGTAAAGCTTACGAGTGCAAAAAATGACGGAAAACATCGCCGGGGAAGAGTAAAGCAAAAAGATCTCGTTGTATTTACGCGCCAGCTTTCGACAATGATATCCGCTGGTGTGCCGCTCACGCGGTCAATGACCACCCTACAACAACAAGCCGACAACAAATATTTTAAAGAGGTTATCAGCGGGGTGACGAAAGACATCGAGGGCGGAGTTTCTTTGGCTGATTCGCTTGCGAAATACCCAAGAGTATTCAGTGATGTATATGTCAACATGGTGCGAGCAGGAGAGGCTGGCGGTATACTCGACGAAATCTTGAAACGACTTGCAGAACAAGTAGAAAAAGATGCAACTATTCGAAAAAAAATAAAAAGCGCCTCAGCTTATCCAACAGTAATTTTTGGAGTAACCATTATTGCTTTTTTTGGAATTATGATTGTTGTAATTCCCAAACTCGGAAAAATCATCAAAGACTTGGGTGGGCCGGACGCAAAGCTTCCTGTATATACCCAGGCGATGCTTAATTTGAGCAATTTTATGCAAAAAAATGCCATCTTTCTCATTATCGGAGCAGTGGTGACGGTCGTTCTTGTCCGTCGCTACATACGAACACCAAACGGAAAATATAAGTTTCATGCGCTTTTACTACGAACCCCCATCATAAAGACCATTATTACGAAGATCGCGATCGCTCGGTTTGCGCGAACGTTTGCTTCGCTTATGTCGGCTGGGGTTGGTGTGCTTGATGCCTTGGAAGTAACGGGAGGTGCCATTGGCAACAAAGTTATAGAAGCAGAATTAAAAGACGCTGCCAAGCAAGTCAAAAACGGAAAACAACTTTCTGAGCCGTTGTCGAAAAGTGCCCACTTCCCACCTATTATTGCCCAGATGTTGGCAATTGGCGAAGAAACTGGCCAAATAGACACCATACTCGTGAAAGTCGCAGACTTTTACGAAGAAGAGGTAGATGCGGTCATCGACGGAGTAAGTGCGCTCATTGAGCCGTTAATGATTATTGTGCTTGGCAGTATTGTTGGACTGATTGCTGCAAGCGTTATGGGACCAATCGCAAGCTTGAGCCAGAATGTGAGTGGCGGTTAAGGACCACGTCCTCTTAAAAAATGAGCACAAAGTGCTTGACCTCTTAGAGCTAATGCTTAATAATCAGTTCTCAGATACTTATCTATCTCTTAAAGCATTAGTGAAGAGTAGAAAGATCGTAATGTTACAAAACAAATTAAACAAGGAGGGTGGGTCCTTATGATCTCACTAAAACGTAAAGATAGCGGTTTTACCATCGTCGAGCTCTTGATTGTGATCGTCGTGATTGGTATTTTGGCTGCTTTAGTAGTAACAACATTTAGCGGTATTCAGAAGAAGGCCCGTGATAGCGAGCGCCAAACTGACATTAACGCGCTGCATGGACAAGTTGAGGCATACTATGCGCAAAATGGTAAGTATCCAACACTTGCGAACCTCAACGACACTACGTGGGTTTCAGCAAATCTAAAGGGACTTGATCCCGCTGCCTTAAAGGATCCTCGTGGTACAGGCAGCACGCTGGCTGCAACAGCAGCATCGGGCACCTATTCATACGCAGTAACGCCTGCTGGTTGTGATAACGGTACCGGTGGCGATTGTACAGGCTATACACTGACTGCAACAAACGAAGGTTCACCTGCGACATACGTCAAAACAAGCTTGAACTAGATTGTAGTATCTACACTAAAGTTTTAATCAAAACCCTAGGCAAATAGCCTAGGGTTTTTAATAGATCAAAGCTAGTGCTTATTGCACAATAAAGCGATATACTAAACCATAAGCATGGGTGTGAAAATAGAAACTGAAGATGGTTTTTCTGTAGTTGAATTACTTATAACTCTCATAATTATTGGTATTTTCTTTGGTTCGTTTACGCTAGCTTTTACCTCAATCCAAGGAATAAACAAAAAAGCCAATGATGTTATCGATGCAAATCAAATCGCATTTTCTAAAATGCAGGAATATGAAAACAAATCCTTTACTTCAATAACCACTACCACACCTATTGGTAGCCTGGTAGAAGTCGAAAATTTCAGCAGCAGCCTTCCCACCAAGCTTGAAGCGCCACGAACGGGAAAGGTATATGTTAATACTCTCTCTCCTACCCTAAAACAGGTTATTATCACGGTTGAATTTGGAAGCGGCAGCGCCATTCGCCGCGTACAGTACGGTAATTTTATTCAAGCTCAAGGAATAGGCAGATGAAGCTGTCTCGATTCAATCAGTCCACCAAAGGCTTTACGCTCATAGAGGTTTTGGTGATCTCACCAGTCGTAATGATTACAGTTATCCTTACTATGAGTTATCTATTTAACCAGTACGGTGAGCTCACGAAGCAAGGAACCCAAATTATATTAAAAACCCAAGCCCAGACTATTTCGTTTAGCATGCAAGACGATGTATTCTTCTCAACTAGTTTCGCTAGCGATAAAAACGACAACCTAGTAGATGCCTACGCACCGTCTGGTGGCTGGAAAAGCAACACAAATCCACCTACACTTATACTGTCGTCCGTGGCCCTCACCCAAAGTCGAAAAAATGCCTCAAGAAGCCCGGTCTATATTAATACTCTCGGCTGCTCACCAGACGATGTGAAGGCTCAGAACGACGAGCTTCAAAATAACATTATTTATTTTGTGAATGGTACAAATCTTTACAAGCGCATATTGACCGCGCCGAGTAGTCTGTCGACGTGTGGCACGAGCTACCAAAAGCAAAGCTGCCCAGAGCCGAACGCCACTGCCGCCTGCCCCAAAGACATACTTCTCACTGACAAATTGAGTAGTTTTGGCGTCACCTACTATGACGTCAACAACGCTGTGACAACCACTCCAGAGCTGGCTGAAAAAATAAAGGTTGACCTCACACTCCAAGACAAGGCTGACGCCGAAGACATCACAGCCTCGAGTAGCTTAGTTCTAAAGAAGTTAAACGAATGAAAAAGATACGAATAGTACCACGCGAAGAATCAGCCTATGCACTCCCGATGGTGTTAATATTGGTTACAATCCTAACTGTCGTAGCCTATGCCACCTTACTTCAAGCAAACAACGGCCTTAACCTCGCCTACAAGCAAACCTATATTCAAGTTGCACGAATTGCCAGTAAGGCCGCGGTCGATTTTGCTCAAGAGCAGTTTGACAACAGCGCCTGCGGCAATTACACAGGCTCAGCAGAACAAGACCTTATTGCAAACGAACGTTATCGGGCAACTATAAAATCAGAAGTAATATCTACCTCGGCAGACGGCTACGAAAAAGTAATTAAGGGCACTGGGAGTATCTATCTGCCAAAAGCATCCTCGACCGCAAAATACGTCTTTGATATTCGTTCTGAGATCGTTCGGACCTATGCAACTTGTAAAACACCAGACAATTTTGCGCCCAAGCTGTGGCTCGATGCAAGCGACACCTCAACGTTAAAAAAGGTTGGCAGCAGCACAACCCCCCTCACACCAACTCCGTCAACCACATTTGTCAACGCGGCTGACTCCACCAGAGACACGCTGGAAGAAAGAGTAGATAATGGCGGGCAAACTACAAATTCGTGGCAAAGCAATGATTTTGAGATGCACACCTGCGACAGTACAGAGTTCAGCGCCTCAGTTTGTTCAACAAACAGCACAAAGTATTTATATAACGGCATGGTGTATTCGAATGTAAATATACCTAAAAATTCAACCATAACCAGCGCCACCATTACACTCGCCTGTACGACGCCTTCAGGAACAAGCGGGGCGCTTGCTTCAGATATATACGGCCTATATAAGTCTGCGGGTAATCCTCATATTGACCTTTTTACCTCAACAGGATCAAATCAACTCAAAACACCCATGACAACAAGTTCACTTCGAACAACCGCCAAAGCGTCGGTCAGCTCAAACAACTGCCCTCCAGGAAACAATACGGTTTTTGACGTAACAAATGTGGTTCAAGAAATGGTGAACAATTCTAGCTGGAACCCAACCGGACCCGGAAATGGCGGGCGAATGGGGTTTGGGTTTGTTCGAACCAGCGGTAATGGCAGCAGGCACCTTTTAAAAGCTGGCAATTTGCTAAACATTTCCTATTCCACGACTACCGTTAACCCCGCAAATAACCTAGACTCTATTGGCATATGGCAAGACAAGTCGGGCAACAACAATCACGCTGTTTTTGCATATGGCACAGCACCAACCAGACAAGACGGACAAATTAACTCAAAAACAGTGGTGAGATTTAACAATGGGGCACTCTTGAGTGCCCTTAATTCAGCAATTACAAACGGCAGGGAAATGACAGTTTTCGCAGTTTCAAAAGCAAATTACACTACCTCATCCAATGCCGGTCGCCTCATCACAGGCATGAGCTCAACCGGCACCAACGACACAACCAGCGCGCAATCAATTATCCCGATTAGACGCGAAGGACTTAACAATGCGTTTGCCCATGTCTACTCTGGGTCGGTAAATACCAATAGTTATCTTTGTGGCGGCACCTGCGCATCGACCCCCTATATATACACCTCCGCTTTCTCAATAAACAGCACCAACAACACTATTACCGCAATCCTAAAGGGCAATGGATCACCAGTTGCGACCACAAACAATGTTTCACCAAGCACAGCCACACCACCTTATACATTTTCGATTGATCAGTTTTATATTGGTGGACGGCGCAATGGAACCATGGCAACTGGCAACGGACAAGACTATTTTAACGGTGATTATGCAGAAATTGTCGTGTATGACAAGGCGCTTACCTGTAGACAGATAGAAGCCCTGGAAGAATATTTTCGAGCAAAGTGGAACATCAACACCTCGGCATATCCAACGACCTGTCCAGCTGATGTGATTCCCACCCTTTAATTTAACGAAATCTGATATACTAAACCCTATAAATAAGGCACAAGCTTAATTAAATAAAAACCCAGGGTGGCATGCATACTTCATCACATTTCTACAAAGACAAACCATTGTTCGGGTTAGATATTGGTTTTAGTAGCGTCAAGGTTATCCAGCTTGAACCACACGGCAAGAAACAAAAAGTTGTTGGTTACGGCATTGGAAAATTTGATAGCAAAGCAGTGAAGGATGGAGTTATCGTCGACTATGAACTTATTGCTCGTTCAATAAAAGAACTCTTCGAGAAAAATATTATTGGTCGAATAAATACACGGCGAGTAGCAATTACCGTACCGGCAACCAGAACCTTCACCAGAACTATGACACTTCCCTCACTGGATGATTCCGAGCTAGAGGAAGCAGTTCGTTTAGAGGCCGAGCAATACATCCCTATGCCACTTGACGATCTTTATCTGGACTACAGTGTCATCAGAAAAGACGACAAGGGCGTTGAGCTTCTTGCAGTTGCGGCACCAAAAAACTTAATTGACTCTAATGTCGCGCTCGCGGAAATACTTGGTCTCGAACCAATTGCGTTCGATACAAGCATTCTTGCCGCGGGGCGACTTTTTGAGAAACAGGATATACATAATGATATTCCAGCCGTACTTATCGATTTTGGATCGGTTTCATCAGATATAACGGTGCACGACAAAACAGTCATTGTAACTGGAACTATTTCGTCTGGTGGCGATACCTTCACCGAACAAATTTCTGAAAAACTCAACATTTCCCATGCCGAAGCTCATGTTGTAAAGACAAAGTATGGACTTGGAAAGAGCAAGAAACAAAAAGAGATAACTGAGGCGCTCAAGCCTTCGCTGGATAACCTAGTAAAGGAAGTCCAGAGAATGATTCGCTATCATGAAGAACGCTCTGGCTCAAAGCAAAAAATCGGACAAGTCATTACTATGGGAGGTGGGGCGAATATGCCTGGTTTGAGTGATTTCCTAACAAGCGCCATGCGTATTCCCGTTCGCATGTGTGACCCATGGGAGAGCTTGGAGTTCAACAAGCTACAACCGCCGAGTCCGCTCGAAAAATCTATGTACGTAACCGTGGCGGGTTTGTCGCTTATTAGCCCAAAGGAACTGTTCGCATGATTAATCTTCTGCCTCCAGAACGCAAAGAAGACATCCGATTTGCGCGATACAATACCAGGCTTGCTGGCTGGACTACTGTTGCCATTTTTGCGTTAGTAGGCGTTGGACTCATAGTTGGGGGAGGGCTAGTTCTGATGAAACAATCAAGCAAAAACTTCTCCCGGCAGGTTGCAGAATCGAACCAAAAGCTCCAACAAGAAAATGTGGACGAAACCAAGAAGCGTGTCGATAGTATTTCAAGCAATACAAAACTCGTCGTCCAAGTTCTTTCCAGAGAAATACTATTCTCTAAACTCCTGCGACAACTTGGTGCATCGGTGCCAGCCGACACGGAGTTATTATCATTTCAAGTCGAAAAGCTTCAAGGAGGACTAACCCTCACTGCAGCTGCAAAAGATATCAATTCAGCAACACAGCTACAGCTAAATCTACAGGACCCCAAGAACAAAATTTTTGAAAAGGCTGACATCGAAAATATTAACTGTGCAGGTGCATCAAATGAGAGCAAAAAAAACCTTCCCTGCGTTGTCCAAATTCGGGCACTTTTTACAAAGAATAACCCCTACCTCTATATAACGCCGACTGGCTCAACCAACACCACGGAGAAAAAACCATGAAGCCTAAGAAGTACTTCTTCGTTATGCTAGGTGTTTTCTTGCTGCTTGTTGTGGCTATTTTGGGCGCAACTGTCGGAGGCAACGCACTGCTACAAAAAGAGTCAAAAAAACTCACCGAGCTAAAGGTGCAAGACAAAGCTACTGAGCAACAAAAGTCTGCGCTCGCCCAAGCAAAGAAGGACATTGAAAAATACAAAGAACTAGAAACAATATCAAAAAGCATAGTCCCCCAAGACAAGGATCAAGCAAAAACTGTAAGAGAAATAACCAAAATTGCTGAAGAAAGCGGCATCCGGCTTAAGTCCTTTGTATTCCAAAGCTCAAACCTCGGCCAAGCTCCAGTTGCAGCTCCCAAGCCAGCCGAAGGCGAATCAAACGCCAGTACGCCCACGACCCCGGCTGCGCCACCCTTAAGTCAAGTGAAGCCCGTTGATGGAATTCCAGGGGTATACGCACTCGAGATTATTGTAAGTCCACAGGATAAGCAAAATATTTCCTATCAAAACTTTCTTACTTTTTTGGAGCGACTGGAAAGCAACCGCCGAACCGCCCATGTTGACAAAATCAGCGTAAGTCCTAATGAATACGGGGTAACCTTTTCGCTTACCTTAAAGGCGTACGTAAAGCCATGAAGCTCGACACAAAAATACTTATCAAAAAAGCCAAAGATCTTTTGGCAAAGTACAAAAAGTATTCTGGCTTTGTGTTTATTGTCATCATACTTGGACTATACTCATTTTTGGTATTCCAGATAAGTCGACTCACTCTCGCCGATCCCGCACCGTCTGCGGTTGACCAACAGGTGCAAAACACGGGAAGAATTAAGATCGACCAGGAATCAATCAATAAAATACAACAGCTCGAAGACCAAAGCGTTCAAGTGCAGTCGCTGTTTGAATCAGCTCGAGACAATCCGTTTCAAGACTAATAGCTAGTTGTTGTCTTTGTGGGCATACTTCTGCTCATACATCGCCCGGGCATCAAGTAGGGCTTTTGCGTAGGCATTGGGGTTGGGACAATAATGAAAAATAAAATTATTTTGCTCGCCCGCAGTTTCTATCTTGAGCGTGCCATAGTTAAAAAGTGTCGCGAATATCCCTTTCTGTTGAGCTGTAACATCCTCGACATTGCTCATTGAAAGCTCTGATACTTTTCGATTAAATAGTCCGACTTGTAACACTTGCGTAATATTCTGGTCAGTCACAATCAGTTGATGAGAGTTGTAAATTCGCGTTGCCAATATCATGAAAACTATTCCAAATGCGACTGCCAACAACGCAAATAAATACACAAGGGCATTTGCGGCTGCTGAACTTAAGTTCAGCGACTCTAACACCCCGCCAATAAGAAAAAATATTAACCCAAGGCTTAGTAGCAGTCCCAGCGATATTTGCAAATATACCAGCAACAAACCAAAGGGATGCTGCCGCACATCCGCAACACGTACTTCATCATTATTTATGTTCTCTATCTTGCCTGTAGGATCATAGACTGGCTGTCTTCGGTCAAAAGCCTTTGGAGTTACTTCGCTATCAACAGGAGCAGTTCTTGGCTCTTCGTTTGACGGCGATGCTTCTTGGTTTGGTGGCATGGTAATTGACGTATTATATCAGCTTGGTTTGATCAGACTTTGCATTGATTGGAATATCGAAATGCTCATACGCTAAACGAGTTGCCTTTCTGCCCCTCGGTGTTCGTTCTAAAAGTCCAACCTGCATTAAATATGGTTCAAAAAAATCTTCAATGGTGGTACGTTCGTCCCCCGTTAAAGCCGCCAAGGTTTCAACACCGACCGGACCACCGTGATGCCTTTCAATGAGGGTAATCAACACCTTTCTGTCAGCTGGATCTAAACCTAAACTATCTATCTCCATCATATCAAGCGCTTTTTTAGTAGTGGGGGCATCAATAATACCATCGCCATTCACGTCAGCGTAATCTCGAACCCTTTTTAGTAATCTGTTGGCAATTCTCGGTGTTAGACGTGCTCTTTTTGCAAGATACAATGCCGAATCTCTATCAATTGGAACGCCTATTATTCCGGCCGCTCTCTCAATAATTTCTGCAATCTCCTGGTCGCTATAAAACTCTAAACGATATTGGTGGCCGAATCGATCTCTTAGAGGAGCGGCCAGGGCGCCAGTTCTGGTGGTTGCCCCTATGATTGTAAACTGCGGAAGATCAAGTCGTAAACTTCTCGCACTTGGCCCTTTTCCAAGCATAATATCAAGCTTAAAATCCTCCATCGCCGAATACAAAACTTCTTCAACGCTTCGGTGAAGACGGTGAATTTCATCAATAAAAAGTATGTCACCATCCTGCAGATTGGTAAGTAGACTAGCCAGGTCCCCTGCTCGTTCGATTGCGGGCCCCGACGTAATCCGAATATTCGCCCCCATCTCGTTTGCAATAACACTTGCCATTGTCGTTTTGCCCAATCCCGGGGGTCCATAGAGTAGTACGTGGTCTATGGGATCACCACGTTTTTTTGCTGCGGTGATTGCAAGTTTAATATTTTTCTTAAGACGTTCTTGCCCAATATAGCTTCCAAAATCTTTGGGTCGTAGTGTATTTTCTATCTGTACTTCCTGCTCGTCATCCGATGCAGTCGGCTGCACGATTCGTTCCACGGCCACTTCTTAAGCCCTCCTCTTTAACGCAAGTTTTATGCGTTGTTCAACATCAAGCTCTGGATCAACAGCCGCCAGCGCGGCTTGCGCATCGGTCTCAGAATACCCAAGAGCAACCAACGCTTGTATTGCTTCGTCGTGTACGTCAACCGCGCCGCGAGCCACCACTCCCTCAGCATCTACTGTTGCTTGTAAGCCAACTTTATCTCTAAGTTCCACAATTATCTGCTCCGCTGCGCGTTTTCCCACGCCTTTTGCTGCTTGGAGTAGTTTAACCTCTCCACCCGCAATTGCCGATCGTACCGTACTCTCGCTGCCAATATCCAGAATTGCAAGCGCAACCTTTGGCCCAACATTTTTCACTCCAAGCAGTTGTTGAAAAAGGGTCTTGGTGGACTCCTGCGTAAAACCAAAGAGGTCGTACTGATCCTCTCGAATGTGCTCATAGATCTGCAACTTTGCTGTCTCTCCAGAAACAAGGTTTGCCGCATCCGTTGCAGTAACCCGCAAACCATACCCGACACCGTGTACATCAAGCACTACTGAGTCAATATTTTTGCTTTCAACCACTCCTGATAGATAGGCGATCATCTTTTGATAGTATACCTCAGCGGCCCAGGTCACGCGAAGCGGGCGGTCATAGAGTGACAAATAGCAACCGCCAGCGCATCAGCACAATCGTCCGGCTTGGGAATTTCCTTTAGAGACAATATGACTCGAACCATTTCTTGAATTTGTTTCTTGTCTGCCCTGCCATACCCCGTCAAAGCTTGCTTAATTTGCAGGGGAGTATATTCGAATAGACTTAGGCTTTTTTGCTCACCACACAACAACACTACCCCCCGCGCCTGCGCAACGCTCATCGCGGTGGTAACATTTTGAGCAAAAAACAGTTTTTCAACGGCCATTACCTCCGGTTTATGCGTGTGTATTATTTCTGATAGCTCCTCGTAAATAGTACGCAGTCGTACGCTGTCGGCTTGCTTTACAGGAGTAGTAATTACCCCGCCGTCGACCAGCGTTGCTTTATTTTGGGTTGTGACATCAATAACTCCAAATCCCAAAATGCCAGTACCTGGATCAATCCCAATTATTCTCATCGCGTCACGAGCTCAAAGTTCACATGGGTGTTTGAAACGTCGTCAAGATTTTCGAGCGCCTCCATAAGCCGCTTTATCTTACCCCGTGTTGTGTCGTCAGTTATTTCAATCGTGTTTTTTGGAATGTAGGCAAGCTCGGCCTCAAGAATTTCGATATTTGCGTTTTTGAGTGCATCACGAACCTTTGCAAAGTCTTTGGGGTCAGTATACACAGTTGTCTCGTCATCCTCTTCTTCTGCGTCCTCCGCGCCAGCTTCAAGAACCTGGAGCAAAAATTCCTCACCTGAGCCTTTCACAAGCAACACTCCCTTCTGGTCAAACAAAAAAGCGACTGACCCCTTTTCGGCAATGCTTCCACCATGTTTTGTAAACGCAACCTTCACATCTGGATACGTTCGATTGATATTATCGGTTGCACACTCTACCAGTATTGCGCTCCCTCCCGGTCCATATCCTTCGTACATTACTTCTTGGATCTGTTCGCCCCCAAGTTTGCCGCTCCCTCTGTCAATTGCCCGCTGAATATTTGCAGCTGGCATATTTGCGGCCTTCGCTTTATCTATTGCAAGCCGAAGCGAAAAGTTGGTGCCTGGATCAGCTCCTGCGCGCGCCGCAACCGCAATAGTATTGCCAAGCTTGGTAAATATTGCTCCTCGCTTGGCATCTTCTATTGCTTTGCCTCGATGAATCTTGGCCCATTTTGAGTGTCCAGCCACTATATTTTCTCCGTTTTTCGTTCTTCTAACAGTATATCAGCTCTGGTTTTTCGATAGATAACCGCCACCACAAAAAATATAATGACGTACATAACGACGAGTTCGGCTATTCCAGCTTTTGTATATACCAGCGCGTGTGGGACTTTGCTCAATATCTGGGCAATATCCAGCATGTAGGTTAGAAGTATGTTTGCCGGCCATGCAAACCAACCCGATAGTTGCGGCACTATCGATCCAGCGACTCCCGCAATTGCCGAAAATAGCATTGCAAACGGCACAAGAGGCACGACCGCAACATTTGCAAGCAAGCCTATCAGTGAGGTTTGCCCAAAAATGAAAATAATGAGAGGTGCGGTCATTATCTGGGCACAAACACTCTCAACGACTATCTGACGGAGGCTACCAGTTTCTTTCACTTTCCAAATTCTTCTTACTAGTAGCGGTGAGACCACCAAAACCCCATAGAACGCGAGAAACGAAAGATACCAACCAATATCAGTCCATACGTATATTGGATACCATAGCGCCGTAACACACGCCGTAAATAACAGCAATAACGTTGGCCGAAATTGCCGCCCAAAATACCATGCCACTAAAGCTAGGCCACTTACTATGGCTGCCCGCACAATTGAGGCACTTAGCCCCGTAATTACCAAAAAGGTCGTTATTAGCACCGAAGAGGCCAGAACTGCTTGGTATTTTGATCGACGCCCAAACATTCTCTGGGCAGCCCTCACTAATATCGTGAGATTATACCCGGAAACTGCAATAATGTGAGTTAACCCAACAACTTTTAACACTCTTGTTACTTCTGGTGGCAACGTGCTCCTCTGTCCGATAAGCAAACCTAGGCCAAATGATGCTTCGGGTTCTGGCAGCGCCGAATACATTCCAGCCACAAAGTTTTGGCGTGCCTTTTGTATTTTCGAATCCCCTCTTTGCAGCACATCCATCTGCGCAAAGCTAATTCGCGCCTGCTTCGAGCCCCGTGTTGGATATAATTTCCCTTCAACTTGAACTATATCTCCTCTGTAGACGGCCGACTCGCCAAAGCCGTCAACCGATATTCTGCCAACAAGCTCTTTCTCTATCGGTTCAACGAGTTTTAAACTACCCATATCAAAGCCCAATTGCGACCGCGCGTTGTAAACACCGTCGCTTTGAACATGTCCAACGACAATCACCTTCTTGCCGTACAAATCCTTGTAGTCGTCCACTTTTATTAAAAAATCAGCCCCTCTTGCCATGCCGATGAATAGCCCCAAGATAAGTATTACGGCTACCGTCAGTAGGTTTTTGCGCCTATATGTTGCGAATGTTAACACCAAAAAAAGACCTATCCAGCTAGGGTCAATGTTGGTTCCCAAGTAAGAGACCGCAATCCCAACCAAAATCCCGAGACAGACCAGCATAATCAGCGTAGTCCGCTGAAAACGGAGTTTAGTAATTTGCATTTACGGTACTATATCACCCGAAGTGAGACTAAAAGCAAAGTTTTTTATTTGCTTTTTTATTAATATATGTGGCATACTAATCTCAGATTTGATGAAACAAAAACAAACTAAAAATCACTTAAAAATCATCAGCTACAACCTGCACTACAATCGTGCAAACACCGAGCTGGCTGATCTTGTTCGTGCCTATGATACTGACGTCCTTTGCGTCCAGGAATGCGATGCAAAGCAGTTACCGCGCAAGATTGCTCATCTTACCCTTGCCGACATGACAAAAGACAGTCGACTCACGATGGCCATGTACTATCGCTCAAAACGGTTTAGTGTAATAAACAGTAGTAGCTACAGTCTCGAACAATCAATTCTTGAAAAAATGATGATGATGCATGACGAGAGGTTCTTGCTAACCAACCTGGTGGATTCCCATTCAAAACAGCGCCTATCGGTAGGCTCGCTGCATGCAATGCACCTCATGGGATCAAACGCTCTCCGAAGACGACAGATTCAAGAAGCCCACGGACTGCTCAAACAGCACTCGGGCGGTGGGCCGGCAATCATTGTTGGAGACTATAACTACCCTCTATTCAAGCGTGGTTTACGTGCGTGCATCGAGAACACCGGCTATCAACTTTCTCTAAGCGATCGCCCAACGTACTACGTCAACAAATATCTGAAGGGTGGATATTTTGATATTGCGGCATCGTTCAACGCGAACATCGAGAGAGTCCTAAGCCTTCCAAAGGGCTTATCCGACCATACTCCAATTTTGGTCCAAGTTACCCTCTAAGGAACCGTGGGGGCCACTGAGCCACAGAACTCTATTCGAGAATGAAATCTTTTGAAAAAAGATACACATAATTAACTCAGTTCAAGAACTTTTTGACTAACGATTTGCAACCTTTCGCTCAAGGGCACTGGCGGCAGGTGAACAACTTCAATCTCAGACTCTTCATATGCAAACTGCAGTGCAAGATGAATTTTTCTTGCTTGCTCGGGCGTCTCTCTTCTTATTTCAGTTGGGGTATAGTTTCCAACCTGGGCACAGAAAAAGGCTAAAGCATAGCCGGCCATTTGTATGTGTTCACGAAGAATTTTTGGTGACTGTAAGCCGTTCAAGACATCATAAGCGTAGTTATCAACCAAGCTTCTGTCTTGAAACACGAGTCTTGCGTGTGCCGGTATTTCCTGTTCGAGTTTTATAGCTTCTTCCCTCACCAACGGCGAAAATCTTTCATAGTCCTCAAGTGGCAAAACTGCTTGGTGATTACTGTTTTTTTCTTGTAGTTCTAATTGTTGCGCGATAACTCTTTCAGCGGGCTCCGGCACAAAATGTGCCTCTGGGTAGTGCCGCTGCAATTCGCGAAAAAGTGTAGTTTTACCAGTATGGGGGCCGCCCGAAATTGGAATCTTTATCACAATTAAATCGTAGCGAAATCTCTGCATTGCCACAAGCTAAAGCTCACTATCAACAAGAAGATTATTGCAGCCCAAATCCCCACGAAAAAACCGCCCAAAAGACGGTCTTATCGTGGAGGGACGTATGTATTGCTGTTGCAACTATAATATAAGAATCAGCTATTAAGTTCTGAATCAATTCGTTCATCAATCTCAGTCATCGTTTTTTGAAATTCTTTTGATAGGTCAATGTTATACTTGCTTGCTAATACCAGAATGGACCATAGGCAGTCTGAGAGTTCGTGAGCAAGTTTTTGGTCAATATCTTCCATCGCCCTTAAACCGTGCTTAGCCATTATTATTTTGGATAAATCACCTACATCTCCGACAAAACCTGCCATTAACATTTGCTCATTCCAGGTGACACCTCTCTTTTGTTCATTTAAGCTGTCATATTTATCACGGATTTCAATTGCCTGTTTTTGTAGTTCATCTAGGTTCATACTCACATTGTAGCAAAATAAAAAGACCCCTTGACGGGGTCTTTTTAATCATAAGCATATTGGAGGGCCCAGTGGGACTCGACTCACCTTTGGCGAGCCCGTCGCAACGTCTTTGCAAACCAGTTTGCAAGAGTTGACTCCCTTGCGAAATGCCACAGGCATTTCTCACCCCGACACCCTTTTGGTGTGTCGAGTGTTCAAGCCCGAATCTCCACGAAAAAACCGCCCAAAAGGACGGTCTTTTCGTGGAGGGCCCAGTGGGACTCGAACCCACGACACCCTGCTTAAAAGGCAGGTGCTCTAACCAGCTGAGCTATGGGCCCCCAAACCTACACACCGCACTTGCGGACGCCTCTCGGTCGCGCATGGCATTAGCCTAAGGTGCAGAGGTTTGGAAGTCATTTTGTTAAGTCAAACTGCTTAATAGTTAGGGGCTGTGGTAGACAAAATTAACTCCTTAGATTATGCCGATATTTGTGGAAAAGTCAATCTGGTGCTTGCCAAAAGCCAACAAAACAACGTACGCTTATGCATAAGAGAAATTAAGGAGGGTAAGCCATGGCGTTTTCGAGTTTATTGCAGTTTGCACAAGATGCAACGACTAACACTACTCCAACAGAGTTACAATCAGAAATCACCAACCAACTAAACAACAACGTAAACAACGTAACCACCACATCCAGTGACGTCGGTGCGGGCATTGGACTCACATTTCTGCTCCTTTACTTGGTAATTTTAGTTTTTTATTTGATTTGTTCTATCAAAATCTATCAAAAAGCTGGGCGTAAGTGGTGGGAAGCAATTATTCCCATATATAACGTCATCGTTCTTCTTAAGATAGTCGGTCGCCCAATTTGGTGGGTGCTGTTATTGCTCGTTCCATTCGTAAACCTTGTTGTCACAGTTATTCTTGCAGTCGACCTGGCAAAAGTCTTCAAAAAAGATGCTGCATTTGGTGTGTTACTGCTCTGGCTACTTAGTTTTATTGGCTACCCAATGCTTGCGTTTGGTTCGGCAACGTACGCGGGACCCGAAGGTAATGACGCAGCGACAACACCCCAACAGCCCTCCTCTCAGCCCCCCGCGGATTCGCAGTCAAGCAATTCTCCATCGGAGACACCAACAACACCGAGCACGCCCCCCAGTCCAAACGACACGCTTCCGCCAACTCAACCCCCACAGAGCCCTCCCACCAATTTGGTCCAGTAGTTTAAGCTACTTTTTGTGGTGTTTTCCGTGTTTGTCGTGTGGTTTTGGATAACTCATCCAGGCACTGAATAAACCAGACACCGCTGCCGCAAGCAAAACAACACTCCTATACTGCTCGCTCTGGTCTTTTGTAACCGAGTCAACAATTGTTTGAAGTTCTGGAATCAGCGGTACCGCCAACAACACCGCCACCAAGGCAACAAATAGCGCAGGTATTAATTCTATTGGAAGTTGTGATTTTTTTACCCTGCCGCGCATAAACAAAATTGTTAAAAATAAGGGGAGTACCAATAGAAAAATCTGCACGTACCGAGCCTCTGAAATATTCATAACACCACTGATAAATTCGTACACGTCGTTGCTTGCTTCAGAAGCCAGAAGCTGCCCAACGAGCAAGCTAAAAAAAGCAACTGACGCGGGAACCCTTAACCACAGAATCAGTATCCACAGACCCGCTAGGATTGCGCCGAGTATAATCATATCGTTCATACCTTAATCCAGAAATCGTCCCACAGCTATCATAGTCTGGGCTATTTTGTCTGTTTTATTGTATTTTTGTAGAAAAGCACTAACACTATTCATATCCGTAATACTACCACACTAGAGAGAAAGCGTGGTGCCAAGCTTAAGATTACTACGTTTCACCTGCCCTGCGTTGAGTTCAATTACATATTTGGCGGGGCTGTCTGAGCAAAAGGCATTTGGATATGTTTCGGGCGCAACATTTTCTTGAATTTTTATCACCTTTTTTGCCTCATCCAACCAAATAATATCGTTTGAAATTTTCATGTCTTTCATCCACATGCACTGGCTTTCTACTATATCGAATACAAACAGCATTCCCGATGATTCGGGTAAGTCTTCTCTGCCCGACAAACCTTTTAGTCTTGCTTCATTATTCTCGGCTCGCTCCAAGTTATAACAAATATCTCCGATTGTTGTGCATCGATAATTTGTCACGTTTTTTGGTGCTTCCGTTTTATTCGGCGCCAACAAAATAAGCACACTTGCAACAAAAATAATCAGAAGAAATGTGGCTAGTACTTTTTTAGGCGCCAACTCGGTCACGACGACGCTTGCCTTTTGCGTTTTGCTCTATGTATTCAATAATCTTACCCGCGACGTTTCGTCGAGTGACTGTTTCGATTGCAAAACCGGGACTCGAGTTTACCTCGAGCACAAGAGGACCGTGATCCGAACGAAGCATATCTACTCCGCAAATCGGCAGCCCCATGGCTTTTGCGGCTTTCTGAGCAGTCTTACGCTCCTCCTGAGTAAGCTTTACTGCCGTCCCTTCACCCCCTTGATGAAGATTTGACCGAAAATCGTCATCAAGGCTCTGCCGCTTCATACTTGCCACCACTTTGCCACCAACAACCACTGCCCGAATATCTGTGCCTGCCGCTTCCTTGATGAACTCTTGGACCAAAAAACTCACACCCTCTACATAAAATGCTTGCATTACTGCTTTTGCAGCCTTCTTTGTCTCCGCCAATACCACACCGTTGCCGTGCGTTCCGCGTGCCACTTTAATTATTAGTGGCGTTCCACCTGCCTGCTCAATCACATCGTCAAGATCAGCAGTCTCTCTGGCAAACACTGTCTTTGGTATCCCCACACCCGCTCGTGCAAGTAGTTGTGTACTACGAAGTTTATCTCTCGAGCGCACAATGGCAATCGAGCTGGCGGTAGAAAACGCACCCTGCATTTCAAATTGGCGAACAATTGACGTGCCGTACTTTGTGAGACCTGGTGCAATCCTAGGAATAATCGCATCAAAATCACTAAGCGCTTCACCTTCGTAATGCACTACTGGATTGCTACTTTCAAGTGTGACATAACACTTTGCATAATTTACGACCCTCACTTGATGACCTCGAGCAGTAGCCTCTTCTTTAAGGCGCTTGGTCGAGTAAAGCTTTGGGCTGTTGGATAATATTGCTATACGCATAGTTGTATACCTGCTGTCTGCACACCTTATCGGTTAATAATTTGTGGGTCAACAATAAAATGATTTCTTCTGAGGAAGCTGCGCCCTATGAGCACTTGGTGCTTCATATCACTCCGGTTCGTAAGACTCAAGAATAGCTCATATTCTTGGTTTTGAATGATTATTTTTGTTGCAACAATGTGTCTCTTTTGTCTTTTCCCGTTCGAGCTCTTTATGTGCTTGGTGACATACTCGTCGCGCACTATTTCGATACCGCTGTCGAGCGGCGAAAAGACAAGCTGCGAACCACCCTCAGCTTTTCTCTCCTCTATTTTTGTGCAATGTAGAGCCCCAGTATATGCACCGGTATCAATCTTCGCCACCACCTTTGCGTTGCCAAACTCGGGGAATATTACTGGCTCAAAAGCCCCCAAGGCACTTCGATGAGGTTCGCGTGGGACCATTTGCCTATTATAGCACAATTAAATATTGTGTGTCAATGTCTCTACCCCTGTTGTGCATTGTGCACTCGAGTGTATGCAAAGTAAATAGCCACCACTAATATGAGCAACAGAACTACTATCATGGTAATAAACCCGTTTTGGTTTTTATGTTTGTTCATAGCTTGTCTACTATTTTACTATAGGACAACATAAAACAAGCGCAAGTATCATAGACCAATTGTTTGACAAAGTTGCTATTATTATTGTATGATTTTTATCTTATGCACTACGAAGCACACGAAACCAATGTTATGTCAATTAATGAGAACCCCTCTATTGGGCGGTACGACAAAGAACAGTGGCACGGTCAACTAGAAACACGGGTACAGCACGCACACGCACACAACGCTCCCCTGTCGGTTCTGTTTATTGACGTGAATCACTTTAAAGATGTCAACGATATCTTGGGTCACGAGACTGGAGATAGAGTGCTACACGAAATCGATTCGCTAAACGTAGAATTGGCAAATAGTTTTCGCCAAGACTCCTCACCAAATTTTCCAAGCAGAACTTCTGACGATCTCGTGCACGCAGAGGCAATTTCTGACAACCAGTATCAAACCATTGGCCTTATTCCAGGTAGAATTGGTGGCGACGAGTTTGGGGTCATTTGTCATACTGATGAGCTGGGTGTCGAAGTTATTATTAATCGCTTAAGAGAGATGTTTTCAAGTCATCTAGAGAAAAGCCCAAAAGATTTTCGAGATATAGGACTCGGTCTCTCGATCGGCGCAAGTACATTAAGGGCGGGGATGTCCTCAAGCGATCTCTTAAGGGAAGCCGACTGCGCAATGTACAGCGACAAGCTCGAGCAACTTCCCTCCCTTACATGGTTAAAGAAAAAATATCTAAGAGTAGGCAAGTACTTTGTTGAAAAAAGTGGTATACGACTACGTGATTTACCAAAATATGAACAGCTCAAAGACTAGCCAAAAAACCCTTTTTTGTGGTTTTTATTAAACTCTTCAAGCAGCTCTACTTGCTTCTTTGATAATTTAGTTGGTGTAGCAACAATTATTGTAACGATATGTGCGCCACGTTTGTCACTGCGCAGCTTTGGGACACCGTGACCGGACAGTTTAAAGTCAGTTCCGCTTTGCGTACCAGCCGGTATCTTCATGTTTATTGGGCCATCAACAGTGTCGACAGCGATTTCGGTTCCCAAAGACGCCGCAACCATGTCAACGTGTTCCGTACTCAGAATTAACTCACCCTCGCGGGTAAATTTTTTATGTGGTTTCACGCGAATATGCACATATAAATCACCTTTTGGCCCGTTTGCGACTGCTTCGCCGTGTTCTCGAAGGCGTATGGTCGCGCCATCGTCAATTCCCGCTGGGACCTTAAGATTAATTGTTTGGGCACGTTTTTCGGTCCCTTTGCCGTGGCACACACTACACACTTTTTCCGGCACTTTTCCAGTTCCTTTGCATTCTGGACAGGTAGCAGCTTGTTGAATGTTGCCAAACACGGTTCGCATCGCCTGTACTACTTGGCCAGAACCTCCGCAAGTTGGACAAGACTTAAGTTCATAGCCGGGTTCGGCCGTGGTGCCTTTGCAATGGCTGCAGGTGTCTGCCAAGGTGATTTTAAGCTCTTTTTCGATACCAAACACTGCTTGCTCGAAAGTCAGCTCTATCGCAGTCTCCACATCGTTGCCACGTGCTGTTCGTGCACCTCGCTGAGATGACCCGCCAAAAAAACTGCTAAAAATATCGCCCAGGCCAAGATCGCCAAAATCAAAATGGACTTCTTGACCTTGTTGGCCGAAACCTGCAAACGGGTTTCCACCGTCACTCGCAGCACTCGACCCAACGCCGGCGTGGCCAAACTGATCATAGCGCTGTCGTTTTGAGGGATCTTTGAGCACCTCGTAGGCTTCATTTACTTCTTTAAACTTCGCCTCGTCGCCGCCTCGATCGGGATGATACTCAACGGCCTTCCGTCGGAAGGCTTTCTTGAGCTCGTCCTCACTTGCCCCTTTCTCTACTCCCAGTACTTCATAGTAATCGCGCTTGGACATATCGCTCCATTATCTCACAGGGTCAACGTTTGATGGGTCACTTTTAGCTTCTTCAAATTTATCTAAAAGTAGTCCGATTAGCCTTAAGTCGTCATTGTCCATAGGGCGGGCTTCACGAGTATCCTCGGGATGAACAGAACTCAATAATACTCGGCTCTCGTGGACTCTTCCGCGAGTAACACGAGAGTGGTCACTGCCCCAATGGTAATCCCAACTCTCAAGATAACCATCGAAGTCCTTGGGGCGTTCGTTTCTTACATGGTAATCAATAGAGGAGTCTGGGTTAATTGACAAGCCAATTCCAACTCGATACCCATCAAGGGCTGTTCTGCCGGTAAATACATTGAGTCGTCTTATGCCATCGAAACGACATTCCACGCCACGTAGCTGCTCGTGTATTCGATCATTCACCGCCACAAATGCCAGTTTTTCTGGTGGCGCTGACATGCTACTCCTTCTTATTATCTTTTTCGTCGACGACTTCACCTTCGACGGGTTCGTCTTTTTTATCAGACTTTTTGTCGTCACTCTTGGCTTCAGCTTCTTTGCTGGCTGTCTCATACATCTTCGCACCGATTGGCATGATGACATCGTTTAGCTCTTTACCAGCTGCTTCCAGTGTATCTTTGTCAGCTTTTTCGTCAGCTTGAATTTTTTTCACCTTCTCAACTATTTCGTCAATCTTCTTGGCGTCTTCTTCTGATACCTTGTCTTTGCTGTCGGTTTTTAGCTTTTCGGCTTGGTAAATTGCATTCTCGAGTGTGTTTCTCGCCTCAATGACTTCACGTTTTTTCTTGTCTTCATCTGCGTGAGCCTCGGCTTCCTTGGCAGCTTTTTCTACCTCTTCTTTGCTCAAGTTACCACTGTTTTGAATAGTGATACTTTGTTCTTTGCCAGAACCTTTGTCTTTGGCCGTAACGTTCAGAATACCGTTGGCATCAAGGTTAAATGTCACTTCGATCTGAGGCACACCACGTGGAGCTGGTGGAATGCCGTCAAGCACGAAGCGCCCAAGTGATTTATTGTCATTTACCATGCCTCTTTCGCCCTGGACAACGTGAATCTCTACTTGAGGCTGATTATCGGCGGCGGTAGAAAACACCTCGCTCTTGCTGGTTGGAATTGTGGTATTTCGTTCAATGAGCTTGGTTGCAACACCGCCGAGCGTTTCGATACCGAGACTAAGCGGCGTGACATCAAGCAAAAGCACGTCTTTTACGTCACCCTGTAGCACACCACCCTGGATTGCTGCACCCACCGCAACAACCTCGTCGGGATTTACTCCTTGTTTTGGTTCTTTACCAAAAATTTTCTTCACCTTTTCGATTACTGCTGGCATTCGGGTCATGCCGCCAACCAAGATCACTTCGTTGATGTCGCTCGCTTTAAGCTTGGCATCTTTCAAAGCCTTCTCGCATGGCTCGGCAGTTTTATCAATAAGATCGCCTACCAGTTCAATGAGCTTCGCTCGGGTCAATTTGTATTCGAAGTGCTTCGGACCATCGGCATCAGCCGTCAAAAATGGCAGATTAATATCAGCAACCTCTGTCGTCGAAAGTTCTTTTTTAGCTTTTTCGGCTTCTTCCTTGAGACGCTGCATTGCAGATTTGTCGCCTTTTACATCAATGCCGGATTCTTTTTTAAACTCATCAACAAAGTGATTTACAATTCTAAGGTCAAAGTCCTCACCCCCGAGATGAGTATCTCCGTTGGTAGAAAGTACTTCAAAGACACCGTCTCCCAACTGGAGAATTGACACATCAAACGTTCCGCCTCCGAGATCGAACACAGCAATTTTTTCTTCTTTACCCTTATCAAGACCGTAGGCAAGAGCTGCGGCCGTTGGCTCATTAATAATACGCTTCACTTCTAAGCCAGCAATCTTGCCCGCGTCTTTGGTTGCTTGTCTTTGAGAATCATCAAAATAGGCTGGAACGGTAATAACCGCTTCGGTTACTGGTTCGCCAAGAAATGCCTCGGCGTCTGCTTTTAGCTTACTTAGAATCATGGCGCTGACTTCTTCTGGACTATGATCCTTGTCGCTCATCGTTACCTTCACGCCACTACCACTTTTGATAATTTTGTACGGCATAAGATCAATATCCCTCGACACCTCTTTGTCACTAAACTTACGCCCAATTAAGCGCTTTACGCCAAAAATAGTGTTGGTCGGATTTGTCACTCGTTGACGGTTTGCAACTTGCCCTACAAGCCGTTCTTTGTTCTTGTTGATAGCTACGACGCTTGGAGTTGTACGATTACCTTCGCTGTTTGCGATAATTTCTGGTTTTCCGCTCTGCATAACTGCCATGGCTGAGTTCGTAGTTCCAAGATCAATACCGATTATTTTACCCATTATTGTTATTTCCTTTCTCTATAAAGAATTAGCAGTCTATATATCGTATTGCTAGTATAGATGACTTGGCACTCGTGAGTCAAGAGTGCTAATTACGATAAGCGCTTTCGTTGCTGCTATGAACCTTTTCAGCTTCTTGGCGGCTTATTTCCGTCTCTATTTCTTGATCGATATCGGCTTCGAAACTAAACCACATTGTCGACTGAAGCAATACGGTGCTTGCGTTCTCTGAAACACCCCCGTCAGTTGTGTAGTAGCGCTCATACAGCGACCGAAGTGCATCGAGTTCGTCAACCTCTTGGTTCTTATACAATCCAATAACACCTTCGATATATCCTGCCTCAGTTTGAAGTGACTCATCACTTGGGCAATGCCTCAGCCATTTATCGAGCTCTCTTAGGGTGTGACCTTCCCGTCGCATCGGTGTAAAATCATACGTCTCCATCTTCTAAACTCTTTTAACCTTTACCATTGCATGACGAATAACGTGCGTCCCCAAAAGATAGCCGGCTTGAAGTTCCTCAGACACCACTTCCGCTTCACCGTCTCCCTCACTTCCAACCGCCTCGTGAAGCTTGGGGTCAAACGACTCGCCAACCGTTATTATTCTTTTTACGCCGAGATCGCTGAGTGACTTTTCAAATTGTTTCACTACTCCAGCAACACCTTTTACATATTGATGATCTTTTAGATCTTTTGGCGTGTGCGAAAGGGCTCTTTCAAGATTGTCTATGGCGGGTAGTAGCTCTTTTACAACCGATACCTTGGCTAGCTCTTGCAAACCACTTAACTGAGCTTGGTGTCGGCGTCGTATATTCTCAGCGTCAGCCCGTTCTTGCTGCAAAGCAGTTGTGAGGTTTACAATTTCTTGTTCTAAGTCTTCAGCTTTTTTTGTGTGGGCTTTTTTAGGCATTGAGGGTTTTCTCCAAAGAACAACTTACATAGTCAACCAAGCCAACTACTTGTCCGTAGTTTTGTCGCGTGGGACCTACAACTCCAACAAAACTTTGCCCCTCTGGAGTCTGAACGCGCCCAATGATAGAACTAGCACCAGCAGCGCGCCCAACAGGGTTTTCGTGACCAATATAAACAGTTACTCGGTTTGTATCCTCATAAATTTGATCAATTAATTCCGGTAAACGCTCTACAAGCTGTGCTATCGCAAATGCTTCTGGTCCACCAAAAAATTCTGGATGTTGAAACAGGCTTGGCAAGCCATACTGGTACGCACGATTGTTCCAAAACCCAATACTTAAGTTGTGCGTTGCAAGCGCAAGAGCTTGTACAGCATTTTTTACTGCTTGTTCGTTTTCGCCGGAATGCTGAATTTGTCGTTCTATCGCGTGAGCTTGCCTGGTGATTTTTGGAGCAGTTTCATTATCCTGTAGCCAGTTCACATATCTGCGATAGCCTTTGTCGGTCGGAACTCTTCCTGCACTCGTATGAGGTTGAGCAATGTAGCCAAGTCGCTCCAATTCAGCCATTTCGGATCGAATCGTTGCGCTGCTCACTCCAAAAACTTTTGCCAACAAGCTACTCCCCACAGGGCTTGCAACCTCTGCGTACTGCTCAACTATTGCTCTTAGCAACTGTTCTTGCCGCACTGTCATCTTAATAGATAATTATACTATCTTGGCACTCAGCATTCAAGAGTGCTAAAGACTACATCTATTTAATGTCAGTGTGTTCCTCTATTTGACCAATCATTATTGAGGCCATTCTGTGCTTCAAAGGATCATTCTCGGATACTTCTCTTAAGTCGCTTAGGATCTTATGCGCAAGACGCGTCTCTTCGTGCGACAAATCAACTACATTGTTCAGTTCGTTATCAAAATGTCCTTGGACAACTTGCTTTGGGAGTCGATATTCAATCTCGTCCACAAGCAGAGGATTGCAAACTGCAATTCCTTCATGAATCATTCGCAACTCCTGTGAATGATTCAAACGCACTCCTTCTCTATTTTTTCTTGGTAGCATAAGAACTATTATAACATATTTCTTAATTAAATTCTAACTCTAGTAACCGGCAGATTCTATATCTTTAAGAAGTTGCTCGGCTATTTTCCGAGCAGCCAAATTCTTTTTATCAGAAAAATGACCGTGTGCTATTTCGTCAACGATTCGCACGCTCTTTTCGAGATCGTCGTTAATTACAAACTCAAAATAGTCTTGCGTTAAAGCCTCTCTAAGTTCTTGTTTGGCAGTCTCCAAGCGCTTTTTGATGTCCACCCGGTCAATGCTCTCAGTATCGTAGCGCTTACTGATCCTTTTTTGCCAAGTTTGAAAATCTGGCGGCAAAATAAAAACTGGAATGACGTTCTCGGCAACAGCTTTATACTCTGCGACGCCTTGTACTTCTATATCACTTATTGCAATTTTACCCTCGTCGTGCGCCATCTGTATCTCGGCCACGCTTGTTCCGTAGACATTGCCACTAAATAACTTAGCTTCAACATAGCCTCCCTCATCCAACATATTTTCGGCCGTTTTAAGGTCGATAAAATGGTATTCTACTCCGTCTTGTTCCCACGCACCGTGATTCTTCCGGCGCGGCCGTGTTGTGTGCGAGACAATGTGATGGTACTTGCCGGTATCGAGCAACCTGGTTCGTATCGAATCTTTGCCCGCTCCCGTAATGCCAACCATGAACACGGTTTTAGTATTGCGAATAAGCGCGATTGCTGGTTTCGGCAATCTGTAATTCTGTAGCTTTTCAAGAAGAGACTGCTTCATTCGCGTCACTAGTTAAGCTTTTTATATAACGTTCCAGTTGCCGTCAATGTAACGAGACCAGCTACCAGCAGTAGCCAAGGATTATCGCTTAAGACTGGGATTCTATCTACCAGTCGTTGAAAGCCTTGGAGTGTTGCCACGGCGCCAAAGGTGACAAGCAGGATAAATAACAAAGGGTATTTTGTCTGAACTTTTGTTCGTTTTTCTATCAACTTGTTGATCAATTTTTCTTCTGCTTTTGTAAGTGAATTCGATTGTTTGTCCGTCATAGACTCATCCTAACATATATCAATTACTTAACATGTTAAGTATATTTTTTATTACTTTTCTTGCACGCCTATCTTCCTCCAAAATACGTGTATCGGTGTGAAGATAGCTGTGTGCGTTCTTTACCAAAAGAGACAAATCCTCGCTCACTAAACAGTAGTATCTGTTGGTTTCGAGGGCAATTTGCAGTTCTTTCACCCCAGCTTTCATTCGCCTTTGTGTTTCGGCTTTTGATAAAGGTCGTCCTTGAAGAAGACGCTCGCGAAGTGTCTCAATATTAGGCGGAATAATAAATATAGTCTTTAGGTTTGGTTTAAGGCGTACCAGCTCGTACTCCGTTTGCACGATCAAGATGCTTAGGCCGATCTGTCTGGGTTGCAATTTACGAATCTCTTCGATGTCCAAGCACGAAATTTGCTGGTCATGAACAACTGCCGCTTGCAAAAATTCCTTGGACTTAAGCCCGTTTTCTACATAATCCAGCGTTCGAAAATGATAATCTACTGCGCTGCGCTCGCCCTGCCGTGGTGGACGAGTTGTGGTAGAGAGAACTGGCTGATAGGCGTTTGGGTGTGCTGCAATGAGCTCATTTCTAAGTGTGTCTTTGCCGGCACCAGACGGACCAGCAATAATTGCAAATTTACTGTCAACAAACTCCTGCAAAACTTCCTGTTTTGGTTGATAGGAAGCGATCATTTTCTTAAAATATAGCGCCTCGGATTCATTCAGCAATCTACTCATGTTCTAGTCTCTTTTAAGAAGTACAGTGAAGGCTTCGGCTGGAATTTCGACATTTCCAAACTTTTTTGCCCGCGCTTTACCCTTCTTTTGTTTTTCAAGCAACTTTTTGCGCCGCGTGACGTCTCCCCCATATAGCTTTGCTGTCACATCTTTGCGATAGGCTTTTACGTCTTCTCGAGCAATAAATCGACCACCAATAGCAGCCTGCAGCGGCACTTGAAAATTCTGACGAGGAATAACCTCCTTGAGCTTTGACACCACTTCTCTGCCGAGCTTTTCAGCTTCAGATTTATGAACCATAACCGATAGTGCGTTTACCGCTTCTCCCGCCACATAAAAGTCAACTCGCACCAAGTCTTCGACACGATAGTCTGACAATTCATAGTTAAAGCTTCCATAACCACTCGTCTCACTTTTTAGCTGATCGTAAAAATCGGTTAGTAAATTTGCCAGCGGTGCATCAAAGCTTACAAGCGCCAGTTGCGCATCAACGTAACTCACATTTTTATGGACCCCTCTTTTTGCCGCCACAAGTTGAATAACCGCACCCACGTACGCTTTTGGCACCACAATCTCGCCCGCTATCCAGGGCTCAGCAATCTCGCGAATCTTTGCAGGATCTGGAAGGTCAGCTGCGCTTTTTATATCAATTCGTTCGCCATTAATTAGGCTGATCTGGTAGTCCGTGCTGGGATTTGTCACAATCAGATCCAGGTTGTACTCTCGCTCCAGGCGCTCCCGAACAATATCCATATGAAGCAAACCCAAAAAACCAATACGAACGCCAAAACCAAGAACTGGTGAATTTTCAAGCTCATACTGGAGCGCAGAATCGCTAAGCGCCAACTTTTCTATGGCGTCTTTCAGTTCTTGATATTGTTCATTACTTTCTGGAAAAAAGCCGGCGTAGACAAACGGTTTCACATCTCGATATCCGGGCAGCGAAGAGTTGGCAGGATTTTCGCTAAGCGTAATGGTGTCACCCACTTTCGCCTCACGAGTGCTTCTTAGATTTGTCACAATATACCCTATTTCACCATTTTGAAGTTGTGAAGTCGGAGACATTTGTGGGCGAAGCGATCCGACTTCGAGCGCTTGGCCTTCCGCGCCGGTTGCAAACATCTTGATTGATTGGTTTTTCATAATCGCCCCATCGACAACTCTTACGTACAACACAACCCCTCGATAATCATCGTAATAGCTGTCAAAAATAAGCGCTCGAGTTGGGGCACTCTTTTGCCCGCGCGGTGGGGGGATTTTTTCGATCACTGCGCTCAGCACGTCCTCAACACCCTGTCCAGTTTTGGCACTAATTTTCAAAATGTCTTGCTCTGAGCAATTTAACAAGCTCATAACCTCTTTGGTTGACTTTGGGACATCGCTCGCCGGTAGATCAATTTTGTTCAACACAGGAATAATTTTTAAGTCTGCTTCGATTGCAAGATAGACATTTGCGAGTGTTTGAGCTTGAATGCCTTGGCTTGCATCAACCACTAAAATTGCGCCTTCGCATGCTTGCAAGCTTCTTGAAACTTCATAGCTAAAATCTACATGACCAGGAGTATCAATAAGGTTTAATTGGTAGTTTTTGTAGCTCATTCGAACCGGCGCAAGTTTGATCGTAATGCCCTTTTCGCGCTCAAGTTCCATCTTGTCCAACAACTGCGCTTTCATATCACGCTTCTGAACCGTATTTGTCAATTCCAACAATCGATCAGCCAAGGTCGATTTTCCATGATCGATATGGGCAATGATACAAAAATTTCGAATGTGGTCTTGGGTCATAGTTACTGTATTTTTATTGGCATTAGAATGATTCTGCGAATTTTCTTGATTAGTGGTTTTGCTTCCTCTAAGCCAAACAAGAACGACATCCCCACATGAACAAGTGCTGCAACCGATGCAATCGCAAGCAGCTTGGTACCAAGCGTGATAAACCCTCTATCGCCAACGCTCAAGGGGAAAAGTGAAATCATAAAGTAGGCGCTCATAATCGTAAAGCCCGTCACGGAGAAAATTTTAAATAGTCCATTAAAGAAGTCGAGATCAATAAGCTTCCTGTCTCGATACACCATCACTGTAGTAAGGATAAAGACCTCAGCCAACGCCACCAACGACTGGGCAAGCGCAAGCCCTTCAACGCCATGGGATTTGGAAAGTGTGTACGCGAGATATATGTTCAACACGATTGCGAACAGTGATACAAAAAGTGGAGTTCTGGTGTCCTTCTGAGCATAAAACCAGCGAGAAATAAACGCATAAATTGTGCGGAAAAAAATGGCACCAACAAAAAAGCCAAATATGAGCGCAATTTCTGGAGCGTCTCGGGTAAATATGAGTCGCGCAAGATAGGCACGAGTGAAATAGCTCACCACAACAACGGGTAAAATAATCCAAATTAAAACTCTTAAGATTTGCAGAAATTCCTTTCGAAACAGGTCTCTCCTACCTTGCGCCAAGCGATCCGTCAGCCGAGGGAAGGCTGCTGTCGAGATGCTTGTGCCAATAAGTAGGGTTGGAGCAGACTGCAGGGCAAAGGCATTTTCGTAATAACTTAAGTTTCCTTCGCCGAGACGTCGCGCAAAATTAGTTTCGGCAATTGAGTTTACCGAGTCGACACCTTGATCGAGCGCCCGCGGCGGCAGATTGCGTAAAATTTGTAAAAAGTCTTTGTTGCCCCACTTAATAACCGGCTTGTACACATACCGAAGGCCAAAAAAGCCAAGCAACGAAATAAGTAGTTGCAAGATCGCGCCAATCAGCGCCCCAACACCAAGACCAATAAGCCCCAGACTGTCCTTAAAAACAAAGATACTTCCGATTATTGTTGCGTTGTAGATCACCGGGGCTGACGCATAAAAGAAAAACCTGCCAAAGGTCTGTTGGACACTAGTAAAGATACCGGAAATAGTAAACAAAAGCGGATTAAACGCCACCAGTCGCATTATGGTTGTCGCGTTATGAAGCTGTTCAGGAGTAAGGTTCGGGGCAACAATATAGTGAATAAGTGGTTCTGCAAATACAAAAATTATGACGCCCACAATGCTCATCACAATCAACATCAAGTTGAGCATGCTGTTACTGAGATCCCACACACCCTTTCTGTCGTTCTTCTGAATACGCTCCGAAAGGAACGGGATAAATGCGACGCCGAGCGCCCCTGCAGCGAGAGAAAAGAAGAACAAGTCGGGAATCTTAAAGGCAGCAAAATAGGCATCGGTGCTATCTGGACCAAGCGCAGAAAAGTTGGCGTTTACGAGCTTTATTCGCAAAAACCCGAGGAATTGGGCTAAAAACGCCGCACCAATTAGCAGGGCCGCGGCCCCGCCAAGCGAAATGCGAGTATTAGCTTTTTTGAGAAATTTGTTCATCTTATCAGAGCTTCACTGGTAGTAAATGTTACGTTCATACGCATTCAATGCCCGAATATACGCCAAACGGGATTCACTACCAACTAGTATAGGCTCAATCTTTGAGATTTCACAGATTAAAAATTAGTAGAGCGCCGCAGATTTTGGCATATGCGAACCCTCAAATATTTTGAGTACTTGGTCCGCTTCAACGGTTTCTTGATCAAGCAGGGCCTTTTTCAACGCCTCAAGTTTACTAAGGTTTGCCTTGATGACTTCTCGAGCGCGTTTTGCTGCTTCGGTTATCAGATTTTCCACCTCATCATCGATTAGTTTCGCCGTTTCATCAGAGTATTGGCGTTCGTGCATCATTCGCTCGAGCATAAGACCTTCTTCAACATGAAATACTTGGTCGCGAAGTTTATCACCCATTCCTTGATTAACCACCATTTCTCGGGCCAATTCTGCAGCCTTCTGCAAATCAGAACCAGCGCCAGTTGTTACTCTATCCTTGCCATAGATAATTTCTTCGGCAATTCTTCCGCCAAGCATTCTGGCGAGCACATCCTTGTACTCTAAAATGCTGTGATAACTTTTATCTTCTGGGGGGATAAACCAGGTGACCCCACCTGTACCTCCCCGCGGAATAATCGTAACTTTGTGCACCAAATCACTGTCCGGCAACACGTGGCCAACAATTGCATGACCAGCCTCGTGATACGCTGTGAGCTCTTTCTCTTTTTCGCTCATGATCTTGCTTTTTCGTTCTGGTCCAATGGCAACCTTTTCAAAAGCTTCTGTCACAATGGCGTTGGTAATCTCCTTTTTATCTTGGCGGGCTGCGAGTATCGCTGCCTCATTGGCTATATTTGCAAGATCAGCGCCAGAACTTCCTGCAGTTTTACCCGCCAGCATATTAAGATCGACACTTTTTGCCAGCGGCTTCTTTGCAAAATGAACCTTTAGAATTGCTTCCCGATCCTTTCGATCTGGTAAACCAATATGAACTCGTCTGTCGAACCTTCCTGGTCGAAGCAAAGCCGGGTCCAAAACATCTGCTCGGTTTGTAGCAGCCAAAACAATCACATTTTGACCTTGTTCGAATCCATCCATTTCAACCAAAATTTGGTTGAGCGTTTGCTCTCTTTCATCGTGTCCACCACCCATACCACTACCTCTGCGACGACCGACCGCATCGATTTCGTCAACAAATATTATGCAAGGGGCGTTTTTCTTGGCTTTCGCAAACAAATCTCGCACTCGCGAGGCACCAACACCAACAAACATTTCGACAAACTCGGAGCCGCTAATGCTGAAAAATGGCGCGTTGGCTTCGCCGGCAGCAGCCCGGGCCAACATAGTTTTACCTGTTCCCGGCGGACCAACTAGCAATACGCCTTTTGGAATCTTCGCCCCAACGTTCTCAAACTTTTTCGGGTATTTAAGAAACTCGACCACCTCTTCTAGGTCTTGTTTCGCTTCATGACTCCCTGCAATGTCCTTAAACGTTATTTTATCTTTTTCATTGCCGTACAGTCGTGCCCGACTCTTCCCAAAACTCATCGCCTGGTTCCCTTGGCCCTGGGCGCTTCTTAGCATGTAAAAAAGCAAAAACGCAATCACAATAACGGGTAATAGACCAATCAGAACGCTCGACCAAAACTGCCCAGATGTAGATGCGGGTTTATTTACAACTTCGACGGGCGCATCGGTTTTTAGGCCCTGCTCGTAGATGCTTGAGCCTTCTTCTTTTCTTGATTTTTCACTCGGCTTATCCTCGCCCTTTTTGGTAATCGACATGCTGCTTCCAGAAAGCTCAATCTTTTTCACCTCACCATTATTGGCGCGGGTAACAACATCCGAGAAAGGAACTTCTTTAAGTTTCGTTGGCTGATTGAGAGCCGAATATGCGATCAATCCCATCAAAACTAACAGTGCAACAAAACCAAAATTCTTAAAGCTTTGTCGCCTCTTTTCACCACCCTTTTTTTGCTTGGGTTTAAACGATTTCTTATCCATACGTACACGTATTATACAGATTGGCGGGATTGCATGCGAATCCAGTCTTTCTGAATAGAAATCACCCATTGTCTGTCTACATCAAAATGAGTTCCGGGCTGGGATGTTTTACATTTTTGAACCAGTTGGCCAATTCGTGTCGCATTGAAGCTCGCGTGATGACCCCTCAGCCAATGCGCTAAAACTTCACATGCAACATCGTATGAAAGCATTACAAAAATTTTGCGGTCAATAGTGTCGTTTGCACCATTAAATATAACTTCTAATAAGTCGTCAATTTCCTTGTTGGTTTCTTTCGAGCTGTCAATTATCTTCATTAGCTTTTGTTTTTGAGTACTATTTTGAGTTTTCAAAATAGTTCTAATTTTATTTCTCAGATACTTTTCGTCGTTGTTGGACTCATCCTCGCGCCACTCGAGGTTGTGTGCTCGTGCATAAGTGACAATTTGGTGCTTCGACACATGCAGCAGTGGACGAATAATAGCTTCGGTTGAACCAAGCGAAGTTAAGCCTTTTCTTTTTGTGCCTCTTAGGAGGTTTATCAATGCTGTTTCGAGGATATCGTCTTGATGATGGGCAGTTACAATAGCTCGCGCTCCATGCTCTTCAGCCACTTTTCTTAAAAACGCGTATCGTTTTTCTCGAGCCGTTGCCTCACTCGCACTGCTCCCAAGATCTCCTTTTCCAAGTACAAAAGTATATCCGTATGTTTCGGACAGCGTTTGGACAAACTGCGCATCTAGCGAAGAGTCTTGTCGTATTCCATGATCAAAATGAGCAACAATACAAACAACGCGAGAATCATTACTTAACATGTTAAGTAATGTCACTGAGTCAATGCCGCCCGACACCGCAACAACATACTTACCTGGTTCAAGTAAACGATCCATCTTATAATAGTAGCAATGAAACGGTTATATTTTATTCGACATGGGCTTAGTGAGTTTAATAAATTACACAAATGGTCTGGCACCACCGATACGCCACTTGCGCCCGAAGGGCATGACCAAGCAAAAGCAGCTGGCCGAAGCGCCACCGAGCAAGGCTTGGCGTTTGATGTCGTGATCAGTTCGCCGCTTCAAAGAGCACACGACACCGCAAAACACGTTGCGCATCACATTGGTTACCCATCCGAAGAAATTATTCTTTCTGATGCGGTAATCGAGCGGCACTATGGCGCACTTGAGGGAAAACGAGCTCTCAGAGAGGGCGTAAAGTATTACCTGGACGAATCCTCCATCGATCATGTTGAAAACATTGAAACATTAGAGCAATTGCAAGTTCGCGCCGATCAGTTTCTTGAGTACCTTCACTCACTTGATCACGACAGCGTCTTAGTTGTTTCACACGGCGCATTTGGGCGAGCTCTGTGGAGAGCGGTTCATAAAAAGCCAATAACTTACCGTCATAAACGATTCGAAAATGCAAAGTTAGAGAGGTTCATTTGAGCCAAAATATTACGCGCGTTGGTGTCGGCATTTTTGTCTGGAAGGATAACAAATTTTTGATGGGCAAACGACGCGGCTCGCACGGACATGACACGTGGTCCATTCCCGACGGCCATCTCGAGTTTGGCGAATCGTTCGAAGAATGTGCAAAAAGGGAGGTTTTTGAAGAAACTGGGATGCTAATATCGAATGTGCGACTATTGGCAGTCACAAATGACTCTTTTCCGGAAAACAGTAAGCACTATGTAACTGTTTGGGTCGAGTCAGACTGGAAAGCAAATGCTCCCCATATTAAGGAACCAGACAAATGGGTTGATCAACAGTGGCATAATTTTCAAACCTTGCCCTCTCCGCTGTTTGAACCATGCTGGACAAACCTAAAAGCAGAAAAACCAGAACTGTTCGCTCGCTAGTCAATCATTTGGAGAAATGTTAGCCTAGAAACAGCGATAAATAAAACAAACATGACTGAGCTACTCGTATTTTTTACCGGTATTGTTGTCGGCGCGATGAATGCTATCGCCGGCGGCGGTCTGTTGATTGGATTCCCGGTACTCGTCGCTGCCGGCGTTCCTCCCATTGTGGCAAATGCTACCAGTCACATTACAGTTATTCCCGGCCAGATTGCATCAACTATTGCCTACAAAAAATACTTAAAAAGAATTTCTCCGCGTTACTTAATCGTGTTGGCAACCTGTTTTGTTGGTGGCTTCGTTGGGTCAACCTTGCTTCGATATACACCAGTAGACAAATTTAAAGAAGCCGTGCCATTGCTTATACTATTCGCTGTTTTGCTGTTTGCGTTTCAGCCGTTCATTCAGAAACATATTCATTACCATCTGAAGGGTCGAAAAAAGCAACTTCGTAGCATTGCGCTTCTTTCGCTCGGCCTGCTGCCGGCAGCGGTTTATGGGGGATATTTTGGGGCGGGCTTTGGGTTCATTATGCTTGCCTTCCTAAGTTTTAGCCGACTTCATGACATCCACAGAATGAACGCAATAAAGGGCTTGGCGGGGCTTAGCGTTGCCTCCGCATCAACCGTCGCGCTGCTTGGAAGCGGCTTAATAAACTGGCACTTGGGTATTTTTATGGCACTCGGAAACGTTATTGGCGGCTATTACGGCGCCCACCTATCACAAAGATTTACGACACACGCTATTCGAGTTTTCATAACTGTCGTCGGCATTGTTGCTGCAATTTATCTCGCGTATTGGGCGTATTGATCGCTAGATAACAGATGAGAATTGTGTTATATTCGACTGGTATTGTGCGTTCGATTTTACGGCATTTGCACTCGAGAGTAGTTTCGGTGCATCTTGTGAGAAGCGCAGTAAATCGTACTTCAAGTACGATGACGCGAGCCTCGCAAAAAGTAAGCCGAAAATAGTCCGAGAACATTTTCAGTGTTTCTGACTTGATCAGAAAAGCAAGAAAATGCGATGCAAATGCTGGTATGGCAGGGTAGCTCAGTTGGTTAGAGCGCAGGACTCATAAGCCTGAGGTCGCGAGTTCAAATCTCGCCCCTGCTACCACATATTCCAAAGAATCTGTTACTATTGTTTAAATACATAAAGCTCCGAAGGGGTATTTTGTGGAAATAGCAAAACAAGTAACAAAAGATGTTGCACCTAGCGTACGGACCGACTCAGAACCTCATTTAAAACTCGTCAAAAACCAACCTTTCATCGTCACACAAGCCTACTGGGATCAGTTCAAAGAAAAAAAGGAAGCCAAGCTCAAAAGGATTCAAGAAGCGCACGAAACCTATTTACAAATGCAGTATTCTCAAAGTCTGGCCAAAGGTATTGTATTCGAATCAATTGATTGCATTGGAAAAATTGTGACCTGCGAACTCGAAAACGAGAAGCCAGTCCAAGGAGTTTTGGTTGGCTTAAAGAACGAGGACACTCGTGCACCATCTTTCACCCAAAACGAGCTGTACATCAAAGAACCAAGCTCCGATGAACTAACAACTCTCCATGTACAGCAAGTAGGAAGCGTCGCACTATTTGACACCAGCCAATTGCCCTTCGTGTGGGAAGGTGACCAAACCTAAGTCAGCAGCTTACGAATCAGTCTGTCTAGTTCGTTTTTTTCATCAGCAGACAGCTTACTCATATCAAGTAGCTCGGATTCCTTAAGTAGGCTCAAAAGTTCTTGGCGATTTTTTTCGCCTTTTTTACTAAGTTGAATCTGTTTAATCCGGCGATCTTTATCAAAGGCTGTTCGATCAACTAGTTCCTGTGCCTCTAACCTGTCCACAAGACCAGTCGTATTAGAAGCATCACAGCCAAGTGTGTCAGAAAGCTCATTCATCGACTTGGTTTGTTGCGGTTCCAAAATGAGCAGCACCAATCCTTGCACAGGGGTAAGTTCCATTTTCTCGCAACACTGCGCCAGCTGGCGCTTCGAACGAACCGTAAGCAGTATCATGTTGTGGTACAAATCCTGTGAATTCATTGCTCGTGCCTTCCTTTCGCTTCTACACTCTTTATTATACTTGATATACTAAATACTTGACAATCTCAAGTATTTACCTGTACGCTAGATGGTAATTATTTCAGAGGGGACACATGCATGATAAAAAATAAAGTTCATAAGGGCCAAATACTGGTGCTGTTGGCGATTGCCCAGTTTATGGTCGTGCTCGACACGACAGTAGTAAACGTTGCACTACCATCGATAAGTAAAGCACTTCAATTTTCGCCAGAAAACTTACAGTGGATAGTGACTGGCTATACACTTACCTTTGGTGGCTTTCTGCTGTTCGGTGGACGAGCTGCAGACCTATTTGGTCGTAGACGAGTTTTTGTAGCTGGTATTGCTGCGTTTACTACGGCGTCGTTGCTCACTGGACTCAGTCAGTCCGAAGGAATGCTGATAGCTTTTCGAGCCATTCAAGGCCTCAGTGCCGCGTTTATGTCACCAGCGGCATTGTCAATTATTGTAAGTATCTTTAAAGAAGGGCGTGAAAGAAACAGGGCCCTTGGTGTATGGGGTGGTGTCGCTGCCGGTGGTGCCGCAACAGGTCTTCTTATTGGTGGGGTTCTTACCGAATGGTTAGATTGGCGATGGAACTTCTTTATTAATGTCCCGGTTGGTCTGGCGCTACTTTACTTTGTGCCGAGAATTGTGCCAGAAAGCAAAGCAGATCTTAAGCACATGCACCTCGACTTACCTGGTGCAGTTCTTGCGACTTCGGGGCTGATGCTCTTGGTGTACGGGCTTGTCAAAGCGCCCGATTTTGGTTGGACAAGTGCACACAGCATCCAATTCATCGGCGGAAGTATTGTGTTGTTGGCACTTTTCATTCTCAACGAGGCCAGGTCAAAGCAACCATTGATGCCGCTCAATATCTTCAAAAACCATAATCTTCGAGGCGGAAACTTGACGCAATTACCGATTACCGCAGCTATGTTCTCAATGTTCTTTTTCCTATCTCTTTATGTGCAGTCAGTTTTGGGCCTTACCCCAATACAAACTGGTCTGGCCTTCTTTCCTGTCACGATTGTCATCGGAATAACGTCTGCAATTGTGTCAAACCTTGTGACCAAAATTGGCTTTAAGCCGCCGATGGTTTTTGGTCCGTTGTTTATCGCGGGCGGACTCGCAATCTTCTCAAGGCTACCCGTAGACGGCACCTATTTTGGCGATGTGTTCCCTGGCCTTATGGTCATGGCTCTTGGGCTTGGTTTGTCTTTTGTGTCAGTTACTATCGCCGCAACCTCTGGTGTGCCCCACAATGAGTCTGGTCTTGCCTCAGGCATACTCAACACCTCACAACAAATTGGCGGCTCTCTTGGGTTAGCAATTCTCTCGGGTATATACGCCGCGACTTTCAAAGACACGTTGGCGACAACAAACGGTAATGTTATTGCTGCCGAAGTCGCTGGATATCATGATGCATTCAAGATCGGCATTGGTTTTGCAATTACCGCGTCAGTGTTTGCGTTGATTTTTGTGACCAACAAAATCGTATCCGAAAAAGAAATTCACCCCGTCGGATAAAAAACACCCTCAAACTTTTCGCGCGTGAGGGTGTCTCTCCAAATAAGCTCTACTACTTTTAGAGCTGTCGAAGGATGGAGTCAATCTTGAGAATGCTCGCATCGTTGGTTGCAGTAAACTCATAACCAATATCGGTCATTTGTTTGCTCCTTACTTTTTAGTTTTTGTTTTAGTCGACTAACAAACAATATTATACATGAAATTGTTGTTTTGTCAACTTCATTCACTAACCATGATTAACAGCGCCGGCTCGGCAGCTTGCGACTGCAATGCACACAAGTTAGTTTGTAAATGTTTGTTTTTCTTTGACTAACATCTAGTATATATGGTTTACTTCCCTTTGCAAGAGCTTAATTGTTCTTGGTCAGCTCATCCACAGTGCTCCACGTTTCCTTGTATGTTACTAGGCGATCGGACAACGGTGATAGTAGGTCAAGCTAAAGAAGTTCGGTCGA
>JAYRJB010000008.1:0-219419 GCA_041906505.1 Saccharimonadales bacterium (SeqCode)
AATGAAAATATAAAGAGTGCAGCGAGGGATCTAGCCCGTTGACCTGCCAGCAACCTGTCCACTAGTTAGTTTTTCTTGGATAAGGTGCTCCATCTAGATCCTGGTTATCCTCCAGGAGAAGATATTTTGCAATACGCAAAAACACATCCTTTCTTCCTGGAGTTTACCAGGGTATATAAGAAAGGATTTTTATATGAGTAAATTATTTGCCAGTGAATCGGTTTGTGCGGGCCACCCCGATAAAGTAGCGGACGCAATAAGTGATGCAATATTAGATGCGGTTCTGGCTCAAGATCCGCGTGGTCGTGTAGCGGTAGAAACGCTCGCGAGCTTTGAGCACCTCACGCTCGCCGGCGAAGTGACCACTACCGCAAAAGTCGACTTTGTGGCGATTGCGAGAGAAAAAATTCGAGAACTCGGCTACATCGAACCGTCGTGGGGGTTTAGTGATGCGTCGACGATAGAGTGCTTTATCCACGAACAATCACCAGAAATCTCTGTGGGGGTTGATGATGATGGAGCCGGAGACCAGGGTTTAATGTTTGGCTACGCCTGCAACGAGACAAAAGAATTCATGCCTCTACCAATCACGCTTGCCCACCAGATTGTGCGGGGCATAGACAATGCTCGTGAATCTGGTAGGTTGCCCCATTTGCGACCAGACGGAAAAGCGCAGGTGGTTATAAATTATGTTGATGGCAAGCCGAAGAGTGTTGAGCATGTAACAGTTGCGGTGCCTCACCACGAATCTTTGTCTTTAGAGCGGGTCACGCAGGACATACAAAAAGAAATCTTGGTGCCCACACTCGCTGAGTACGGCTATAGTATTACCCCCGATCAGTTGGTTGTGAATGGAACTGGGGTGTGGCATACACCAGGTCCAGGCAGTGACGCGGGATTGACGGGCAGAAAAATTGTCGTAGATACGTATGGTGGCTATGCACGAGTTGGGGGAGGCGCGTTTTCTGGTAAGGATCCGAGCAAAGTAGATAGATCTGGAGCCTATGCGGCCCGGTTTTTAGCAAAAAATATTGTCGCCAAGGGCTATGCGACACATTGTGAAGTGGGGCTCGCCTACTTTATTGGCGCCCACAAACCTGTGCAGTTTAGCATCGAAACGTTTGGCACCGAAAAAGTTAGACTTTCCACAATACAGTCGTTTGCAGAAAAGCTGCTTGACCTATCTGTGAAAGGGATAATCGAGGGGCTTGGCTTGCGTCGACCAATTTATTCACAAACCTCCGCGTATGGCCATTTCGGCAAAGCTGGACTGCCATGGGAACAGATCGTCGGCAACTAGAACTGCTACAATAGTGGGCAATGGTCACAATTTTTTATAGTAATGCGCGTGCGAGAAACCTAACCAAAATCTCCGAGCCGAAGGCAGGAGCGTGGTGTCATGTGATAGATCCCACCAAAGAAGAACTAGCCAGAGTTGCAAAACTATTCAAGCTCGAAGAAGATATTTTGCATGATGCAACCGACATTTATGAAGCCCCTCGAGTCGAGACAGAGGGCGAGACAGTGTATGTGTTTACGCGCTATTGTCATCCTGCTGGTCAAGACATTGCTACTGAGCCATTGCTCATTATCTATACGCCGAACAACATTATTACGGTTATGCGCAAAGACGACGTAGTGCTGGACCAGCTGATCAACGATCAAATACAAGTATTGACCACTCAAAAAACTAAATTTTTCTTACATATTCTTGACGAGATAAACCGATCGTATCGAATACAACTTACTACAATTTCAAAGCGAGTGTTACAAGTAAGAACGGGCCTCCGCAAGGCAGAGATTTCAAACTATGAGTTTGTGAGTTTCTTGGAGCTCGAAGAAGATCTCAATGAATTTTTAACCGCGCTGCAGCCACAATCAGCCGTACTCAACAGCCTAAAAACCGGACGCTACATGAAGTTGTACGAAGAGGATCGAGATTTGATAGACGATATATCTTTGAGTACCACTGAGTTGATTGAGCTCACCAAGTCGAGGTTGAGAACCCTGGTTAATATCCGTCAAGCGTATGATACGATTGCCACCAATAATCTTAACCGAACGTTCAAGCGTCTCACTTCAATCGGTATCTTTCTTACAATTCCAATGATTGCGGCAGGGGTGTGGGGCATGAACATTGTGCTTCCGTTTCAAGACGATCGGCTTGCCTTCTGGAAGCTTACTCTGGGGGTTGCAGTTGTTACATACTTGGCAATCTACTTCTTTCACAAAAAACGTTGGCTATAATTCGCTTCGGTTGGGAATTGCCCCACTGTTTGCGTTAATTTTGATTTGATTTTAGCACGCAAGATGAGCGTTTATGCTATTGACAATGAGGAGTATAATAATAGGTGGAAGTGTGAGGCTTCCCAAGAACCTCGAGTTACTCGGGGTTCCATTAATTATCGACAGCTTTACAATGCTCGCAATAGCCTCGTATCTCTAATTGATGTTCAATAATTTTGAATCGATTCTTATCGCCAACCCTGGCGATTTTTTGTTCTAGTTGGCTGTCTTGAAGCGCAATGATCCGGCCGCAGCCGATACAATTCATGTGGTGATGATGGTCGTGAAATTCGTCCCCGAGCTCTAGTTTGTACTTCCAGCCAGTGTGAATTTTTTTGATGATTCCCAGTGCTTCAAATAGCTCAATTGTTCTATACACGCTGGCCCGGTCAATTGCTTCCTCGAGTTCTAGAAGTAGCTCGTGCATGCTGATTGGGGTAGGGGTGCGGTGAGTAATGACGCGAAAAACTGCTCTTCGTGCCTCGGTGTCACTTCGTCGATTATCTTTTAGTTTCTGCAAATACAGCGAGGTAGCAGTAGCCATAACTGCGACAATTATAAAAAAATTGCGACAAAGTTGCAATAATCAATACATAAAAGTACTCTGTTTTCATGGCAACGTACTTTGATGTGATCTTTTTTTCGCTGCTGGGCGGCCTATTTTCCCTTATTGGTGGAGCTTTGTTGCTCCTAAAAAAAGATTCGGCAAAAAAGATTGCATACTACGCAACGCCATTTGCGGCGGGCAGTTTGTTGGCTGCAGTGTTCTTAGATCTTCTTCCAGAAGGCGTTGAACAAGAGCATGCCAACACCGTGCTTGCGGCAACAATGGCCGGTATTTTGTTGTTTTTTATTGCCGAAAGGTTTTTGCATTGGTTCCACCACCACCACGACGATGAAGACAAAAAAGACCCAACCACCAGCCTAATAATTATTGGTGACACGCTTCACAATGCACTCGATGGAGTGGCAATCGCGTCGGCTTTTTTAATAAATGTGCCGACCGGGATTGTGACGACTATCGCCGTTGCGCTTCATGAAATTCCCCAAGAAATTGGCGACTTTGGACTTCTTTTGTCAAAAGGCATGAAGCGCGGGAGAGTACTGTGGTTTAACGTGTTCAGTGCGCTTGCGACAACTGTTGCAGCGGTTATTACTTTTGCGCTGGGTGAGAGCGAAAAACTACCGGTGGGACTCTTGCTCGGCTTGAGTGCTGGATTTCTACTGTACATTGCACTCAGCGACATAATTCCGAGCTTGCATGCCAAAGCTGATAATTCCCAACTATTACACACCCAAACGGTACTGCTGCTCCTCGGCGTGCTGGTGGTTGGTATAGGGATTTTACTGTCACATAACTTCATTGACTCGAACCATTCTGAATCTGCAAATTCCCCTTCTTCAAACAATAGTTACCACGTTCAGATCCCAAATGATAACACGTAGCGTATACTTAATGACATGGAAGTAATAGTTGGGGTTTTGGGCGTTCTAAACATTGTTCTGATAGTATTGCTCCTTCGTCGCCAAGCACCAAGCACTGATTCGGCTACCCTTATCAAGCAAGATATCACTAGCCTAGCAGACAGCGTTACAAAGCTAAAAGATTCTCTTGGCACACAAATAAATGAGCGGCTGGATCGCAACAATGAGCAAATGCAAAAGAGTATGATGAATCAGTTCAAGGAATCCACCAAGCTTGTCACCGATGTCACCCAACGACTTACAAAACTCGATGAAACAAACAAGCGGGTTGTGGATGTTGCTGACGAGCTGAAAACCCTCCAAAACGTATTGCAAAACCCAAAACAAAGAGGCGTACTGGGGGAGTATTATTTGGGTCAAGTGCTGGAAAACGTGATGCCACCAGATAGATACCAGCTGCAGTACAAGTTTAAAAACGGCGAGGTTGTTGACGCAGTAATTTTTCTTGACAAGGGCAAAGTGCTGCCAATAGACAGCAAGTTTAGCTTGGAAAACTATAATCGGCTCATTGAAGAGAAGGACAAGCAGCGTAAAGAAAAAATAGTTGCAAACTTTAAGGCGGATTTAAAGCTTAGAATCGACGAAACTGCCAAGTATATTCGCGTGGATGAGAATACTATGGATTTTGCGTTCATGTTCATCCCGAGCGAAGCGATTTATTATGACTTGCTGATAAATAAGGTTGGTTCTGCGAACACCAGCGCTCGTGATCTTATGGAGTATGCGTTTCGTGATAAAAAAGTTATCATTGTGAGTCCGACTAGCTTTATGGCGTACTTGCAAACTGTTCTGCAGGGGCTACGTAGCCTTCAGATCGAAGAACAAGCCAAAGAAATTCAGTTGCGGGTTGGTCAGTTGGGCACACACCTTTCGGCCTATGAGAATTTTATGCAAAAACTGGGCGGTAGCCTGGGTACGACCGTGAGTCACTACAACAGTGCACATAAAGAGCTAAAAAAGATAGATAAAGACGTGGTTCGCATCTCAAAGAAAAGTCCTGGAATTGATCCGCTGGTTTTAGAAAAACCGAAAAGTGACGACTAGCTCACTTGCGAACTAGTGCTAAAATAGCCATATGCAAGAACAGACCGAACGTCCAAAGTCACCCAAAAGGATCTTAATTGAGAATCGTGAAGAAGTTGCCAAAGCACTAGAGATTTTGTTTGCGGCGGGCTATGTTGATCGAAAAAAACTCTATTGGGAAAACTTTGTTCGCGGAATATTTTTTGGAGTTGGCGGAGTTATCGGTGCCACTGTGGTTATTGCGTTCTTGATATGGTTCCTGTCGTTGTTTGACAGTGTTCCGCTTATTGGTCCGCTGTTTGACGAAACAAAAAATACTATTCAGCAATCAAAATAAGTTGCCTAAAGACGTCTCCAAAAATCTTGGTGGTTGCTGCGAGTAGTTAGCGGAAATTAGTAAAGTCAATTGGGAAATCAAAATCTTGGCTTCGAAGCAATGTCATCACTGCTTGAAGTTCATCCTTCTTGGAGCTGGAAACGCGAACCGTATCACCTTGAATTTGCGGCTTCACTTTTGGGTAGGACTGTCTGATAGTTGACGAAATCTTTTTAGCATTCTCGCTGGAAAGGCCTTTTACGAACCGCACCTCCTTGGTCGTTTTGAGATTAGATGTGGTCGTCTCGCGGCTGACATCTAATACTTTCTGACTAAGGCCTCGGCTAGCGAGTTTTTTTCGAACAATTTCGAGGATGGCATCGATGTGATATTCGCTATCGCCAATAATTTTTAGGCCAGTTTTCTCGTTATCTAACCAATCAAGTGAAGCGGCCGTCCCCTTAAAATCATAACGATTGTCAAGTTCGCGCTTGGCCTGCTCAATCGCATTGTTCATCTCAGATTTATCGTAATCGCTCACTGCGTCAAATGAAAAACTTGCCATACATTAATGCTAGCACAGACTTCTTTGCTACAATTGAATGCAAGATGGAACAACACCACGAACTTGTTGAGGGTTTGCGCGCGCGGGCAAAGTCGGGAGATCGCGCAGTGCTGCGGAGTGCGGAACTCAAGAGCCTGTATGATGAGCTAAAAGTTTTACCCAACGATGAGCGGGCTGCTTTCGGAAAGGCAGTGAATGCGCTTCGCCAGGAACTCGAGTCGTTACTGGCAGCGAGCAAAGAAGTTGATGAGAAAAGAGAACAGATTGATGTAACTGCGCCCTGGGCTGACAATACGCCGCCCTCTGATAGGCCACGAGTGCTTCGGGCGACTGAGGGATCGGTTCATCCGCTGATGAGTGAGCTCGAAACAGTGCTCGATATTTATGCACGAATGGGATTTTCGGTGGTTGAGTCAACGCAAATCGACGACGACTACCATATGTTCGGAAGCCTAAACTTTCCTCCGGGGCATCCCGCAAGAGACGACTATGACTCCTTTATGACAAAAGAAGGGTTTATTGCTCCCGCTCATACCAGCACGATGCAGCATCGGGTCTTGAAGGCAAACAAACATCTTCTGGACGAGGGAAATCCAATCGCGTTCGTTATACCGGGCAGGGTGTTCCGGAACGAAGATCTTGATGCACGGCACGAACACACGTTTCACCAACTTGAAGGGGTTTATGTGGCGAAAGGGACGCACGCCGGCATGTTGATTGCGACACTGAAAACGTTTTTGCAAGAATATTACAAGCAAGAAATCGAGGTAATGACCCAGCCGTTTTATTTTCCGTTTACCGAGCCGAGTTTTGAATTTGCACTTAGTTGTCCGTTTTGCCAAAAAAAGGGCTGTCATATTTGTAGTCAGACTGGATGGATTGAACTTCTCGGTTGCGGCATGATTCACCCGAATGTGCTCAAGGAGTCGGGTATCGATCCAAAAGCATATACTGGGTTCGCGTGGGGTGGCGGCTTAGAGCGTCTTGTCATGATGAAGCATGGTATCGAAGATATTCGCCATTTTCACAGCGCCCGGCTGGATTTTCTTAAGCAATTTGGGGCGACGCGATGAAGGTAAGTTTACGTTTCGCGCAGTGGAATAGCAACGTTGAGCTGGCGCCAGCAGGGATTGATCAGCTGATAAAAAAAATCGGAGCCCAGCTTGGCGCGGTTGATGAGGTTACTGACTTTGGCGCACGTTACGACGGAGTTGTTGTTGCTCGAGTTGTGTCATGCAAAAAGCATCCCAATGCCGATAAGCTTCACGTTTGTACGTTGGATGACGGTGGGGTGGTCAAAAATGTTTCTCGTGACTCAAACGGGTTTGTTGAGGTTGTATGTGGTGCGCCAAACGTTGCCGATGGTCAGACAGTGGCTTGGATTCCCCCGGGTGTCACAGTTCCGAGTACCTACGGAAAAACACCTTTCATTTTGGACGCCAAAGAGCTAAGAGGCGTGGTGAGTAATGGCATGATTGCGAGTTCGAGTGAGCTTGGTATCAACGATGATCATAGCGGCATCGTCGTCATAGACAAGAAGGATGTTGGTGAAGAGCTGATGTTGCCTGGCACGCCCTTTCGTAATTTATACGGTCTAGATGACGTGGTAATCGACATCGAAAACAAGATGTTTACACACCGCCCAGACTGCTTTGGAGTTTTGGGTGTTGCAAGAGAGATCGCTGGTATTCAAGGGCTAGAATATAAGAGCCCGGATTGGTACCGTGAAGACGTACCGCCAAAGTTGTCTGATGACGGGGACGGACTTCCAATAGAGGTTGATAATCAACTACCCGAGCTCGTTCCGCGATTTGTTGTGGTGCCAATAAAAAATGTTCATGTCGAGCCAAGCCCGCTTTGGATGCAAGCTGGATTAGCGAGGGTTGGTATTCGGCCGATCAACAACATCGTCGACATAACTAATTATGTGATGTATCTCACTGGCCAACCACTTCATGCATACGACTACGATAAGTTGGTCGCCCGTGTCCGCGGAGGGAAGCCAAAAATAATTATTCGAAGTCCGAAAAACAACGAAAAACTCACTATGCTCAACGGTAAGACAGTAGCTCTGGAAGCCAAGCAGACAATAGTAATTGCGGACGATGCCGGGCCAATAGGGCTAGGCGGAGTTATGGGCGGGGGCGACACTGAGGTTGATGCAGCTACAACCAACATCATTCTTGAGTGTGCAAATTTTGATATGTACACAATACGTCGCATGAGTATGAAGTACGGCATCTTCTCCGACGCGGTGACGCGATTTAACAAAGGGCAGAGTTTTCGACAGAACATTGCAGTTATAAACTATGCCATTGAACAAATCCAAAAGTTTGCGCACGGTAGGCAGGCCGGTCCAATACTTGACACGATGAGCAAAGATCGCGCACGCAATGAAAAGATTACTGTAGCCGGAGATTTTATTCGAAGCCGTCTTGGCTTTGTAATTTCAGATAAGGACATTGCTCAATTACTTAAAAATGTCGAATTCGATGTCTACCATAAAGAAGGCCCATTAACTGTGACGCCTCCGTTTTGGCGAACGGATATCGAGATCGAGGAGGATGTTGTAGAGGAGGTAGGACGATTATATGGTTTTGATCATTTGCCGCTTGACTTACCACAACGATCAATCTTGCCGGCGCTGATCGACCCTAAGCTCGCCACCAAAGCGACCACCAGGAAGTTGCTTTCGAGTCTGGGGGCAAACGAAATTTTGACATATACGTTTGTGCATAGCGATTTGCTCCTACGGTCTGGTCAAGATGTTGATTTGGCTTTCAAGCTCAGTAACGCGCTAAGCCCAGAATTGCAGTACTATAGGCTTAGTCTTACTCCTAGCTTGCTGCAGCATGTGCATCCAAATATTAAGGCTGGCCACGAGCGGTTTGCATTATTTGAACTTGGTAAAGTTCATAGCACTTCCGAGATAGATGACGCCGGCATTCCAAGAGAATTTGGTCGGCTAGGACTGGTATACGCTGATAGTCGCAAGGGGCAAAAGGCGGCTGCCTACTTTCATGCCAAGGAACACCTCTCAAAAATTCTAGAAATACAACACGTTCCGTTTAAAGAGTCACTGTTGGGCGGACACAAATTATTGACCCAGATGACAAAACCGTTTGACACGAAGCGCAGCGCGCTGCTCTGGGACGGGAAAAAGATTGTGGGTATCGTTGGTGAATTTACTTCTTCAGTGCAACGGACTTTTAAGCTGCCGATTCACGCGGCTGGATTCGAAGTTTTCTTGTCGACACTTGCAGGCGGTCCTCAATCGTCGTACCTGCCCCTCTCGAAGTTTCCAAGTGTGAATGCGGACATTACTTATGAGATTCCAAGCTCAATAAACTACGGCGAGCTTGCCGCTGCGTTTGGGGAGGCACTTGCGCAGGCCCAAAGCTCCGATCAAGAAGTATCTTGGTGGCCTCTCGATATTTTTTCTCGTCAAAAACAGCTGGGAAAAAAGCGTATTACATTTAGAATCAGAATAACCAGCCGAACACACACCTTAACCGATAAGGCAGTATCAGAAGTGTTGGACGACGCTTCACAAAGAATGTCGAAAATGATTCACGCGACAAAAATATGAAAAAAGTGCTTCTTTTTTGCAGCATATTGTTCGCGGTGATGGCTATCGGTTCTCCGAAGGCCTCCGCTGACGTCAATAACTTTACCATTAGAAGCTTTAACGCGAATTACGTGCTCGATACGAAAGCAGTTGGCGGTTCATTGGATACCACCGAAAAAATTGAAGTGACATACACAAGCTTTAATCACGGTATTCTGCGCGCCATACCCAAAACCTATCGAGGCTATGACACAAAGTTAAAAGTTGTAAGTGTTGAACGTGATGGCCAAAAAGAACCTTATCGAGTGGAGAATCAAGGTGGCAATAAAGTGCTACGCATTGGTGATGCGCAGCGCACCATAACTGGCTCTCATAGCTACACCATACGCTACACCCAAGAGAGGGTCGTTAACTTTGTAGACGGCAAACAATCATTTTACTGGGATGTGAACGGCACAGAGTGGTCGCAGCCTTTCGAAAGCGTCTCGGCAAGCCTCGTGGCTACCCCAGCCAAGTTTCTGCCCGCAAGCGCGATTTGTGTGACCGGTGGTCTCGGCAGCCAGTCCCGCAACTGCGTGGTTACTCAAGATGTGTCAAAACTCAACGCCACTACTACCAAGGCGCTCCGCCCCAAAGAGAATATGTCTGTAGAAGTGTTCTTTGATGGAACGCCTTTTATTGAGCCGACTTGGAGAAACAAGGTTGCCGATAACTACACAAATATTGCGGGTTTGGGTTTCGGGCTGTTGATTGCTCTGGTTCCGATGGTTTTCTGGTGGAGGCGAGGAAGAGACTATAAAGGAAGCGGTGTCATTATTCCCGAATATAAACCACCAAAAGGCCTTGGCCCTGCCGAGGTTGGAATGCTTGCTGATTACAACATAGACGGCAAGGATGTCTCGGCAACGATTATTGACTTGGCGGTGCGGGGTTATATAAAAATTTACGACGACACCAAGAAAGTACTTGTGTTCAAACAAAGACAGTTTAGTTTGGAACTTACAGAGGCTGATATCGATAAGCTCAAGTCCTATGAAGCAGAGCTTATTCGTGGCTTGTTCGGCGAGGTGGTTTTGGGCAAAAAGATTTCTCTTAACAAAGTGAGCAGAACAGGCATGCAAAAAGCCATGCACACCATACAAAAGGATGTAAAAGGTGAACTTACGAAAGACTACGGTCTTATTGACGTGTCGGCCTCATCGCTCCAAGCAACTTTTGTGGCCTTAGCAATTCTTGCTTGGAGTGGACTAATATTCATTCACCCGAATGTTGGCTATGTGCTTGGAATGATAGTTGCGGGCTTTAGTTTCTTCGTCTTTGCGGTATTAATGAAGCGTCGGACACATGCGGGCGTAGAGATGTACGAGAAGGTGCTTGGCCTAAAGCTGTATATGAACACCGCTGAGAAAGATCGTCTTAAGATGCTGCAGAGCACAGATCGTCCTTACGCTGAACCGGCAAAGACGGTTGAGCTTTTTGAGAAGCTCTTGCCGTTCGCGGTGGCGCTTGGGGTAGAAAAGAGCTGGTCGAAACAGTTCCAGTCCATACTAACTGAGCCGCCGAGTTGGTACTCTGGGAACACCATCGTTGGGTTTAACGCATCACAGCTTGCGTCGGGCATTGGTTCGGCCACGCAAACGTTCAGTTCGAGCGTAGAGTCGCATTCAAGCAGCTCGGGCGGATCGGGCGGTGGCGGCGGTGGCGGCGGTGGTGGTGGCTGGTGAATGGTTTGTATGTGGACGGAACTACCAATCGTACGTTAGAATAAAACGGACATAGACAAAATAGGAGGGTTAATGGGCGTAAAGGCACACGGTCGTAGGATATTTATCTTGGTTATGGTGGGTGCATTTTTCTTATCGTCAGTCGGTTTTACGGGGCTTGTTATTTATGAAGCGCTTCGAAAAGACAACACTAGTGCGAACAATGCAGATATTCAAAAACAGCTAGATGAGTTACAAAAAAATCAAAATAAGGAGGGTAAATTGGAAGGGACAAAATTGAGTGACTTTGCTCCAGTCGAGCAAGTGACTGAACTGAAGGTCATCGACATTAAGCCAGGAACAGGCGCAGAAGTAAAGCAAGGCGGCACAGTCACCGCTCACTACACTGGAGCGCTCGCAAAGGACGGAATAATCTTTCAGAGCAGCAAAGATACCGGCCAGCCTTTCACCTCTCCGCTTGGCGGCGTGATCCAGGGTTGGCAACAGGGTATTCCTGGTATGAAAGTCGGAGGTGTGCGCCGAATTATTATTCCCCCGAACCTGGCATATGGGGATAAAGCACAAGGAAATATTCCTGCTAACTCCGCTCTAGTTTTCGATATTGAGCTAATTGATACGAAGTAAATAACACAATATATAGCGTATTGATTTAAAAAAACACGCTATATATACTAAAACTACAAAAGTTAACAATAAATAAAAAAAGGAAAAGAAGATGGCAAAGAATATCACTATCTATACGACTAACACCTGTGCATACTGCGGCATGGTAAAGAAGTGGTTGGGAGCAAAAGGTGTGGGCTACGAAGAGGTTAATCTCGACGAGTTCCCAGATCGCCAAAAGGAAGCCTACGAAATGAGCGGGCAGCTTTCTGTACCGATCACGGTGGTTACCAAAGACGACAATGCAAAGGAAGTGGTGGTTGGATATAATCTAGCCAAACTCGCACCAGCAGTTGCATAGGCGGTGCTTGAGTGATCATAGTATCGCAAATTGGGATGGCCCAGTTGTCTCCTTGTGCGGTAGCTGTGCTGTCAACAATAAGGCAAGATCAACAGTTTTTCCGTTTTTAGGAACAAGCGTCTCAAAAGATAATTTATGAGGAGAGTGAATGTCGGATAGTACCAAGAAATCCTACGAAGTGGTAATGGTTGGAGCAGGGCCAACGGCGCTGGCGGCTGCCATCTATACTACGCGTGAAGATATCGAAACTATCCTGTATGAGAAGGGCGTGATAGGTGGGCTAGCATCAATCACCGACTGGGTAGATAACTATCCGGGCTTTGCGGAAGGCATCTCTGGTCTTGAGCTTGGAGAAAACTTGCGTAAACAGGCAGAACGCTTTGGTGCGAAGATTGAGCTGGGAGAGGTGTTGAGTATTCACAAGGAAAAAGGTGGAGTGCAACTCGAAACTACCGATGGGCCAATTCATGCAAAGGCAGTGCTTATTGCCACAGGCAGTGATTACAAAAAATTAGGTATTCCGGGCGAAGCAGAGTATTTTGCGCGAGGCGTGCACTACTGCGCAACATGCGATGGTGCGTTTTATCGTGACAAGAAACTTGTGGTGGTTGGAGGTGGTAATTCTGCTGTCCAAGAAGCTATTTTTCTCACAAAGTACGCCAGCCACATTGATTTGCTGGTACGGGGACCTAAGATGCGGGCTTCGGATGTGCTTCAAAAAGAGTTGGCCAAGCACAGCGACAAAATAGCTGTTCATCTTAATACCACAACTGATGAAATTGTAGCAACCGACGGCAAGGTTGTTTGCGTGAAAGGCACACGAAATCGCACCGAAGCGGTACGTATTGATACAGATGGAGTATTTATATTTATTGGTCTACTGCCAAATACCGAATTCTTGCGCACAAGTCAGATTGAGCTTGATGAAGTAGGTCTTGTAAAAACGAATGCACGTCTGGAGACGGCGATACCTGGAGTATTCGCTGCGGGCGACGTGCGGAGCGGTGCTACCATGCAGATTGCAAGTGCGGTGGGAGAGGGTGCAACCGCAGCCTTGAGAATTCGTGAATACCTTGATGAGCTTGAACGCCAAAAGCAATAATTTAACATATTTATGAGCCAAAGACGAGTATTAAGGGGTGTTGTACCCTGGAAAATAGTCACCAAGGATTCGGTTTTTTCCCACGCCTCGTGCGTGGAGATCGCCGCACAAAGTTTCGACCATAGGCTCTGGTCCGGAAACGTAGTAGTAACAGGCTGGATTGTGGTTCGAAAAAAGCAAGACGTCTTGTGCTCTGAGTGGCCCGCTTTTCGCAGTTTCCAAAATGATGTAGTTGTCTCCAAGGACTTCAAAAATGTCTCGAAAAGCAGCTTCTTCTTTGTGTCTCACGGCGTGGAGTAGGCGGATGTTACGCTTTTCTCCTTTGTTATGAAGGTCTTTTATGATGCTGCGAAAAGGCGTACATCCAATGCCGCCCGCAACAAATATTAGAGGGATAGAGGTATCGATTGGTGCGACGAAATCTCCCATCGGGTTTGCCATCTTGAGTTTTGCTTGCGGCGATAGATGGAACAGGGCTTGTTTGTAGTCGCTGGCGGCCGAAGGGCTAATTCGGGTGGTAATTGCAAGTTGCTCCTCGGAGGGTGCGCTTGAAAGGGTGAACCAGCGCTTCAGAGTGTGATTATGTGTGTGGCTCGTTAAAAATAACTCAATGAATTGACCCGCCACGAAGGGAACTGGCTCTTCGGTAGCAAAATAAAACGAGAAGGTGTCGTGCGCAACTTTTTGTCTTGACAAAAACTTCACTGAAATCATTTTTTTCGAGCTCTAGCCCTAGTGCGCCTAAACGTTTTATTAAGAAGATCTGGTTTGTTGGTAATAATTCCCGCTTTTGGGAAAAAGAAGTGCAGAAAGCGGGCAAACCATGGATGGTCAACCGTATATACGAGCAGCTTTTGATTGCTGCGGCGAGCGTAATGGTAGCTCAGCGGATGGAGTACCCAAAAATTGAGCGATACCCCAGATAATCCCATTGTTTTTGCCGAGTGAATTGCGTCAAAAGGTTTCGTGAGCTCAGATACATAGGTTTCGATATGGGGCATAAGCTGGCTAAAAAGCACTAGTTCGCGGCGATCGATGGCGGTAACCGCGGGGGTCGGACCGTGAAAACCTTTGAGTTTCTCTGCCAGAAGAGTTGCCCAACCCTTACCCTTGCAATCAAACAGTATCGGCGTGTTGCCGCATGTTTTTATTGCTTGGTCAATGGTGGGAATTGGTTCGCCACTTACGGTTGGTATACTGATCAGTTCGTTTTGGGTGAGCTCGCACACCTTACTAGGATTGTTGGCGACTCTAAGCAGATCACTGTCGTGAACAACCACAAATTTCTTGTCTTTGGTGACCCGTAAATCAAACTCAACCATATCGACACTTTCAGCTAGGGCAGCTTTTAAGCTTGCAATGGTATTTTCGGGCTGTATGCCAGCGGCGCCCCGATGACCTATGAGTAACATTTGTTATAGTATAGAGTATCTAAAAGCAAATTGAATAAAAGAGGTGCTTCGTATGCCAGACTTTAACAAAATTCTTGATGCCGGTGATGTTGCAGGAGGGATTATTAATACCGTAGTTGAAATACCTAAATGGTCGACGCTCAAGATTGAGTGGAACCGCGACCTCGCCTGTTTTGAGCTTGATAGGGTTGAACCCAGTATCTTTGCTAAGCCGACAAACTATGGGTTTATTCCCCGTACTCTTGATGAGGATGGGGACGAGTTGGACACATTAATCTTGACCAACGACCCAATACCCACAGGAGTATATCTAAAGGCCAAGGTTGTGGGCATCCTAAATTTTGAGGATGATGGTGAAGCTGATCATAAGATTGTATGCGTGCCAGCGGATGACCGAAATACTGGCGACGCAATCGTAGCGCTTGGTGATCTGCACGCACAGTGGAAGCAAAAAATAGAACATCACTTCAACCACTACAAAGACCTAAAAAAACCAGGGTCAACCAAAGTGTTGGGATGGGGTGATGCGAGCGAGGCCCGTAAAGTTATTCAAGAGTGTGTTGCGCGGTTTGGTTCGTAATACACGAAGTTTATAGCGAGGGCCTGCAAAGATTCGCCTTTGCTTGGAGTGGGTCAAAGACAATCATTCACTTGCGTAAGCTGACAGTGTAAGGCTAAAATAACCATTAGCTAAACTAAAGAGGTGGAAAAATGAAGACAAAGGTGGCTATTAACGGTTTTGGAAGAATTGGAAGAAATGCCTTCAAAATTGCATTTGATCGAACGGATCTAGAGATAGTCGCAATCAATGATCTTACTGCGACATCAACTTTGGGCTACCTTCTTAAGCATGACAGCAGCTATGGTGCTTATGATCACGAAGTGTCTTCTGATGAATCTCATATTATTGTCGATGGACACAAGATTCCAGTAAGTGCCGAGAAGGATCCAACAAAACTTCCTTGGGGTAAATATGGCGTTGATGTGGTGATTGAGTCGACAGGACGCTTTACGAAAAAGGAAGATGCCAGCCAACATCTTGCAGCAGGTGCCAAGAAAGTAGTTATTTCTGCGCCTACGAAAAGCGCTGATGTCGATACGCTGGTGATTGGTGCAAATGAAGATGCGCTTGAACGCGCTGGTGATATTGTGAGCAATGCGAGCTGTACGACGAACTCAGTCGCAGCAATTATGTCCATTATGAGTGAGGCTTTTGGGATTGAAAACGCAATGCTTACCACTGTTCATAGCTATACTGCAACCCAAGCATTGCAAGATGCGCCCGCAAAGGATTTACGAGAATCTCGAGCTGCAGCCGAAAATATTGTGCCGACTACGACCGGCGCTGCAATCGCAGTGACGCTCGCGGTGCCAGAGCTAAAAGGGAAATTTGATGGACTCAGTATACGCGTTCCGAGTCCTGTTGTGAGCATTAGTGATGTAACAATGGTGCTGAAAAAAGATGCAACGATCCAAGAGATTAACTCGGTGTTTAAAAAAGCCGTGAAAGAACCGTACTACCAAGGAATACTTGATGTCAGCGAAGAACCTTTGGTGAGTAAAGACTATGTCGGTAATAGCCACAGTGGTGTTGTGGACCTGCTGCTGACAAACGTAGTGGGCGGTAACCTCGCAAAGGTTGTCGTCTGGTATGACAACGAATGGGGATACAGTAATCGTTTAGTCGAATTGGTTGCCGATGTGGGCAAGACAATCAAGAAGGAATAGTAATTTAGATCATGATTATCTATATTGGCGCAGACCATAATGGATTTGCCCTAAAGTACAAACTAGTTGAGTACCTCACTCGCGCCGGTTACAAAGTTGTTGATGAGGGCGATGATCATCTCGATCCCGAAGATGATTTTCCGCTATTTGCGGCAAAAGTGGTGAATGCGATTCGCAGCTCAGATGACCCAGATCCCCGGGGCATATTGTTGTGTGGTAGTGGCCAGGGCATGTGTATGGCGGCGAATAGACATAAAGGTATACGCGCTGGTTTGTGCTGGGATCGTCAGTCCGCAAAAGAAGTCCGAAATGACGACAACAGCAATGTGCTTTGCTTGCCGGCCAGAATTATCGAAGAGAAAGAAGCAGATGTAATTGTGGAAACGTGGCTCAATACGCCATTCGCCAATGCTGCTAGGTTTGTTCGGCGCTTAAACGAACTTGATCAATAGAGGCGACATGAGCATAGTTTGCCCTACGGTGCTTGCGCACACTGTCGAAGAATACAACTCTCAGATCAAAAAGATAACGCCATTTGCCACCCGAATACAGGTTGATCTCACTGACGGAATATTTACTACCCCAAAAACAATCGCACCCAAAGACGTCTGGTGGCCACCGTCGCTCGTTGTTGATCTGCACCTTATGTACCAGAATCCTTTCGAAGTTATCGAACAAGTCATCCTTATAAAGCCACAAATGGCAATTATTCATGTTGAAGCAATGGTCCATCATATGCACTTTGCCGCAGAGTTGCACAAAGAGGGGATTAAGGCAGGGCTGGCGGTTCTACCAGAGACACCAATAAAAAACATTGAGCAGATACTCCACAGTTTTGATCATTTACTTATCTTTGGGGGACATTTAGGCCATTTCGGCGGCGAGGCTGATATGCAGCAACTGCCAAAGGCCGCCGAGGCCAAAGCTCATCACAAAGATTTAGAGATTGGATGGGACGGAGGGATTAATGATCAGAACGCAAAACCCCTTATCGATGGCGGCATTGATGTTCTAAATGTTGGCGGCTACATCCAGAAAGCCGAAAAACCAGAGTTCGCCTTTGAGCGCATACGGCAACAAATTAGATAATTTATCTCGAGTTGCTATAATCGTAAGCAAGATGTTAAAAACACACACTCTAAAACAACTTCAAGAGATAGCAACAACCCTTCGAGTTGATATTATTCGAAGTCTCGAGGAGGCTGGCAGTGGGCACAGCGCTGGTCCACTTGGGTTGGCTGATGTTTTCACGGCGTTGTACTTCGACGTGCTAAAGCACGACCCCAAGAAACCAGATTGGGATCAACGAGATATCTTACTTCTTAGCAATGGTCACTGTGTCCCAGTTCGCTATGTTGCCATGGCGCACGCTGGGTACTTTGAAAAAAAGGAGCTCATGACACTCCGGAAGCTGGGGTCCCGGCTTCAAGGGCACCCTGAACGGACAAAACTTCCTGGACTCGAAACAACTAGTGGCCCGCTCGGATCGGGTCTTAGTCAAGGCGCAGGCATGGCGCTTGCTATGAGAATGAACAATGACGTCCACCGGTGGGTATATGTTGTTATGGGTGATGGTGAATTGGACGAGGGGAATATATGGGAGGCCGCAATGTTGGCTGGAAAATATAAGCTCGGAAATTTGATCGGGATTGTTGACAGAAATAACATACAGATTGACGGACAAACAGAACACGTAATGCCGCTTGAAGATTTGCGCGCAAAGTGGGAGTCGTTCGGTTGGCACGTGCTTGAGATTGATGGAAACGACATTGAAGCAGTTATCGAAGCCTGCTCGCTCGCAAGGGCTATTGTCGACAAACCGGTCGTCATTATTGCGCACACTATACCCGGCAAGGGTGTGCGCTTCATGGAGTATGATTTTCATTGGCATGGCATGCCACCGAACCACGAGCAGGCCAAGAAAGCGCTGCACGACATCCGGACGCTTCAAGGCAAAATACGCGGAGAGCACGAATGAGTAGCCTGCATTTAGTTCAGAATGTCTTGGATACTAACATTCTAAAGGAGCCTGTCAGAAAAGGCTTCGGGAGAGGCTTGCTAGAAGCGGGTAAGCAAAACCAAGAGGTGGTCGCAGCGTGTGCAGATCTAACTGACAGCACCCAAATGAGTTTATTTAAGGCAGAATTTCCCGACAGATTTGTCGAGATTGGTGTGGCGGAACAAAACTTAGTGACTGTCGGTTCAGGCATGGCAGCTATGGGAAAAATTCCTTTTGTGAGTAGCTACGCGGCATTTAGTCCCGGGCGTAACTGGGAGCAGATAAGAACAACAATTTGCCTTAATGATATGCCCGTTAAGGTTGTTGGCTCACATGCGGGCATAAGCGTTGGGCCGGATGGTGCAACTCACCAAATGCTTGAAGACATTGCATTAATGAGAGTACTCCCAAACATGGTTGTGATTGCTCCTGGTGATAGTGTTGAAGCTGAAAAAGCTACTTTGGTACTTGCAAAAGACCCAAGACCTGCCTACCTGCGACTCGCGAGGGAGCCGACCCCGGTTTTTACTACTGCCGATACGCCGTTTGAAATCGGTAAGGCATATGAACTTGTCCACGGCAATGACCTTACCATTATTGCTACTGGAACTATGACGTTTCAAGCTTTGGTTGCTGCCGAGAAATTATTTACACAAGGAATTGATGTTGAGGTCGTACATGCACCAACGATCAAGCCGCTTGACGCTATCACTATTCTGAAGAGTGTGCAAAAAACGAAGGCTGTGATCACCATTGAAGAGGGCCAAGTAATTGGCGGTCTCGGAGGTGCAATTAGCGAACTCCTCAGTGAACATCACCCAACAAAAATCGTACGCATGGGCATGAAAGATAGGTTTGGTGAGTCAGGAAGCCCAGATGAGTTGCTTGAGCACTTCGGTCTGACTGCCAAACACATCATTCTCCAAGCACATCACCTACTTAATAGCCTCTAACTCGCCTTTTTCTTACCATGCTTACCACAGTACTGAGCGCCATCTTGCCGATAGTGGCTGTCATTTCAGTAAATCTACGAAACGCGTCAGTTTCTTTGCTATACTAATGATCATTATGTCGCTTACGCTTCGGCAAATGAGAGAAAATTCGACACAAGCTCGGGCGCTTATGCAGCGAGCAAGAACTGAACGCTTTGCAGTTGGTGCGTTCAATCTGGATAATCAAGAAACCCTTAAAGCGGTTGTGCGGGCAGCGCTCGTCAAAAAATCTCCCGTACTTGTCGAGGTCAGTGACGGTGAAGTAACGTCCCTAGGAATAGAGAATATCCGTGATCTGGTTGACAACTACAAAGAAGAGTTTGGGATTGAAATGTATATTAATTTGGATCACAGTCCCAGTGTAGAAAAAGCAGTTGCGGGCATTGAAGCAGGGTTTGAATTTATTCATATTGACATATCTCAAGCTGACCACGATGCCAGTGACGAGGTAATAATCGAAAAAACCAAAGAAGTGGTAGAGTATGCCAAGCTGACAGGTGCCTTGGTTGAAAGCGAACCTCACTATTTTGGAGGTAGTTCTAATGTACACAAAGAGAAAATCGACTACGCCTTAATAAGAAAAACCTTCAGCACCCCCGAGGGGGCGAGGGCTTTTGTGGACGCAACTGGTATCGACACCTTCGCAGCAGCAGTCGGAAATCTTCATGGCAAGTATCCAGTTCCAAAAAAAATTGATCTTGATTTACTTCGTGATATACGGCACGCAGTTGACTGCAATATTAGTCTTCATGGGGGGAGTGGCACGCCTCTCCACTATTTCGAGAGTGCGGCCAAGATAGGGGTGAGCAAGATTAATATTAATTCTGATATGCGCGTTGCGTTCCGAAACACCCTCGAGAAAGTTCTTGAGGAAAATCCAGACGAATTTGCGGTGATAAAGCTAATGGACAGAGTCATTGACTCTGTCCAAGGTGTGGTTGAAACAAAAATGGACGCGTTCGGTAGTGTTGGTAAGGCGCAGAGCGCATGACAATGGGCTATTGCAACAGATGTTGTTGATCTGTAGAATACAGAGCATAAGCATAAACAAAAGGGTGGAATAAAGTGGCGCAGATTGATGTACTTAGTGTCGGCGATGTAGTAACGGATGCGTTTATCAAGCTTCTTGACGATCGAGCAGAAGTTCATGAATCTGATCATGGACCAATGTTGGCGATGCCATTTGCAACAAAGATACCATTTGATCACAGTGAGGTTTTAAACGGTGTGGGTAATGCACCAAATGCCGCTGTTAACTTTGCAAAACTTGGACTTGAGAGTGCGCTTGCTGCAAATGTTGGCGGGGACTCCGCAGGCCGGGATATAATCGCAACACTACAGAAGGCTGATGTTGATACTCGTTTCGTGCATATAAATTCTAAAAAAATGAGCAACTATCACTATGTGTTGTGGTATAAAAATGAGCGAACAATTTTGATAAAGCACGAGGACTATGATTACCATTGGCCACACCTAAAGCCCAAGGAAGTACCAAGGTGGATTTACTTTAGCTCTATCAGTCAAGGTGCGATGGAGTTTCATGACGACTTAGCTGATTGGCTGGAAAAACATGATGAAGTAAAGCTTGCCTTTCAACCTGGCACGTTTCAAATGGAAGCTGGAGTAGAAAGGCTCAAGAGGATTTATGCTCGCACTGAGGTTTTTGCATGCAACCGAGAAGAGGCAGTATTTGTGAGCGGTGGCAACTACGACGACCTACATGATCTTTTTAACAAGATTCATGCCCTTGGGCCAAAGGTTATTGTCATTAGTGATGGCCCGAAAGGTAGCTACGCAAGCGATGGTGAAAATCGATATCAGATGCCAATTTATCCAGATATCGGTCCTCCAGTGGAGCGAACTGGTGCAGGCGATGCGTTTACCTCAACCTTCGTCGCGGCAATAATTAAAGGGAACACAGTTGAGGGTGCGCTTCAATGGGCGCCGATTAGTTCGATGAACGTTGTGCAGCACGTTGGTGCACAGGCTGGTCTTTTGCCAGAGCGAAAACTTGCGGAATATCTTCAAAAGGCACCAGAGTGGTACGCACCAACCAGAATATAGCAAAGGAGCTGTCTTTTGAGTCGTGCACTTTCATTGTTGCTTGAAGCAAAAGAACCAGAATTTTCACATCTCATAAGAGAGTGGGAAACGAAAGTTGGCAAAAAGGGTCACGATATTCAACTTGTGGCTGAAGTGAGTGTTCGTGCAAAACGAGTAATTGCGGAGCTTGGACTCGATGAAGACGATACAACACCTAAGGAGCTATATTACGCACTGCTCGACAGGGTGAATCAAGATAGTGCTGATCTCGCAAAACAGATTGGCGTTTCTGAGGAAGATAGTGCCGAACAAATGGTTCAAAAGGTTGCGGCGTGGTATGACAGTCTTGAGCTAGAAAAGGAACTGTGGGTTATAAAGGAGAGCACCATAAAAGCGTGTCTTAAAAAGACTAGCCCCAAGCAGATCATGAAGGCTCTTGGGTTCCGTTCGGTAGATTCTATGTTGAAACGTTGCGACCCAAGCATAATTATTGCACTGTCGAAGTTAATCGAACGACCAGAATGGCAAATAAAGTTTCGGAGCGAATATAAGAGATTAAAACCTATTGATTTTCGCGCTCTTAGGGCGCGAGTCCATGTTGTGGTAGGTGAGCAGCGACGCAAACTAGAGCGAACTGGATTTCGAACATCACGTATCGTGTCTCCATGCTACGAAACAGGGGCCATTGTGGTAGTGCCACCCTCCAAAAGATTCTCCTCTGATGTATTGAGTGTGGCAACTTCACTTATTGAAACAACGCGGGATATGAGGAGATATAGCGCATATTTTCGACTTATTAGTACCGAAAGCAAGTTTGGTTCAAAAGTGGCTGATGTCTGCAACTTTGGATTGAATCGATCTTCCGCGATGCACTATAACTTTCATTGGAATCCAATTCATAGACACCTTTTAGGGAACAGTGAGTATATGAATCGGATAGAGCAACCACATCTTACGCACACTGACCTAAGGACTTCCAGTAGTGCTGAGGTCTTAGCTCGAGGCAATGAGCGATTTAAATTCTGGCAAGGCAGTGAATATGTGTTATTTGCCACTGCGCCACACCCAGCAGTTTCCTTGCATGTCGCTGATGCAGCAATAAACGCCAGTAATAATAGTAGATTTGAAGAATCGTTGTCGGTGTATGCGAAGAATCAACTTTGGGAGGAGCTGTGGGCGAACTATCTTTCGCACCAGGCGCTACACGATGAAATCGTCGGTTCATTTTTTGACCAGAACAAACTATAATGTGGCACGTATATAACAACAAAACAGGTGGGAAAATTAAGTGTATCAAATTTGTGTAAGCGGCGCTGCGAAAGGCCACAGCGTTGAAGAGGGTCGGCAGCTTGCCGTGCGCGCTGGTGCTGCCATTGCGAAAGCTCATCATGCACTTCTAACTGGGGCGACAATTGGGTTACCGAATTTTGCAGCCGAGGGCTACAAGAAGGCTGGTGGCGTAATGAGTCTTGGTATAAGTCCAGCTTCGAGCAAGATTGAACACGTGCGTAAATACCGCCTTCCCACCAAAGCCTACGACAGTATCTTGTATACGGGGCTTCACTACGTCGGCCGAGATTCTCTTTTAATAAACTCGAGCGATGCGGTGGTAAGTATTGGTGGTCGACTGGGGACACTTCATGAGTTCACCATTGCCATGGAGACAAAAACGCCTATTGGCTTCTTGCAGGGTGCTGGAGGGGTGAGCTCACAGATAATGGATATTTTGCACGCCGCCGGTGAGCTGCAAAGCGAAAATGTAGTGTTCAGCGAAGATCCCGAAGATTTGATTCGGCAGCTTACCAAACTTCTTGACGAACGCCATAAAGAATATCGCGACATTTATTCTTGATCTCAACCAGTGGTTGCTACAATGATAGACGTGAGTGCCTTGGTGCTAAAATCCGACTATACACCGACTGGTGACCAACCAGGCGCGATTGCTGAGCTGACAAAAAATCTTGACCAACATGTGAAAGAGCAGACACTGTTAGGCGTTACTGGATCTGGCAAAACGTTTACTATGGCAAACGTTATTCAAAATACCCAGAAGCCAACGCTTGTTCTGTGTCACAACAAAACGTTAGCTGCGCAGCTTTACAGCGAGTTCAAACAGTTTTTTCCAGACAATGCGGTTCATTATTTTGTGAGCTACTTTGATTACTACCAGCCCGAGGCGTACATTGCTCGTTCTGATACCTACATCGAAAAAGATAGTCAGATTAATGAAGAGATTGATCGGCTTCGCCACGCCGCCACCGCTTCATTGCTCAGTCGAAGAGATGTAATTATCGTCGCGAGCGTAAGCTGTATTTATGGTATCGGCTCAGTCGAAGATTATGGAGAAATGGCAGTCCAGGTAGCTGTTGGGGAGATGAAAAAGCGCGATAAATTTATGCGTCATCTAACCGATATTCAGTATCAAAGGAACGATATCGATTTTCATCGTGGCACGTTTAGGGTTCGTGGCGATGTGGTTGATGTATTTCCTGCGAGCGAAGAGTGTGCGTATAAGGTTGACTTTTTTGGTGATGAAGTAGAAAAAATTACCAAGATAGACCCGCTGACGGGGGAAATTTTAAAAAACTTGTCATCACTAAAGATCTACCCAGGAAGCCACTATGTTACACCAGAGCAAAAGCTAAAGAGCGCACTTGGAAAAATCAGAAATGAACTTGAGGAGCGTCTTGCGACCTTCAAAAAAAATGGCCAGCTCCTTGAAGCGCAACGACTAGAACAGCGCACCAACTTTGATCTTGAGATGCTTGAAGAAACCGGGTTTGTAAAGGGTATTGAGAATTATAGTAGGTACCTCACGAACCGCGAACCGGGTGAACAACCAGCGACGCTTATGGATTATTTTCCAGACGACTATCTATTGCTTATTGACGAGAGCCACATGACAATTCCTCAAGTTCGGGGCATGTACAACGGTGATAGGGCACGAAAAGAAGTATTGGTTGAGCATGGTTTTCGGTTGCCAAGCGCCTTGGACAATCGACCACTTACTTTTTCTGAATTTGAGCAGCACATTAACCAAGTTATCTATGTAAGTGCGACTCCCTCGGAATACGAGTTGTCAAGGAGTCCGAAGCCGATTGAACAGGTAATACGGCCGACCGGATTGCTTGATCCCCGCATCGAAATTCGTCCCGTCGATCACCAAGTTGACGATCTGATTGCCGAAATTAGGTCAGTTACTGCAAAGAGCCAACGGGTGCTGGTGACAACACTTACCAAAAGAATGGCAGAAGACCTCACCGAGTACCTACAAGAAATAAATATTAAAGTAACCTATCTTCATAGCGAAGTTGATACCCTTGATAGGACAGATATTCTTAGAGATCTTAGACTGGGTGTTTATGATGTCGTTGTTGGGATAAATCTACTTCGAGAAGGGCTTGATCTTCCTGAGGTCAGTCTCGTAGCTATTCTCGACGCCGACAAGGAGGGCTTTCTTCGAAGCGAACAGGCGCTTGTGCAAACCATTGGACGGGCCGCTCGGCACCAAGAAGGCAGGGTTATCATGTATGCAAATACGGAAACCGGCAGTATGAAGCGCGCTATACATGAAACCAACCGACGGCGCAAGATACAAGAAACATATAACAAGACGCACAACATCATACCCTCGAGCATTACCAAGAACATTGAAAAGGGCTTACGTCCAGACATTCCAGATAGCGAGAAGCCAAAACTTGATCTGAGAAAGGTGCCAAAAGACGAATACAAACACTTAATACGTGATCTGACGGCTCAGATGGAGATGGCTTCTGCAAATTTGCAGTTTGAGCGGGCTGCTGAACTCAGAGACTTTATTGCCGAGATTAAAGCCAAGCTCTAGTTGACCTTAGGCAGCTTGGTTGAGTGCGGCTTTACCTACCACTCTATAGGCGGGTTCTAGATGGGCGCGGGTGACAGCCTTAAAATCAACTGCATTAAAACTTCCATCGACTCCTCGCATTTCAGCAATCATTGAGAGGCGCAGCTCTTGATTATCTAAGGTATCTTTTCGAGCTATGTCAAGGTGATAGCCTTTTGAAAATTCAAGGGTAACTCCGTCGTAGGGTTGATATAATTTTTGATAATCCTTTGCCTGTGACCAACCGTCCCCCTTGAAAATAACAATGTGCTGTTTTGTGGTGGGGTGCGCCGACATTGCTGCCCGAGCCAATATCCCTGCATCACCGTTGAGCAAGTAGGGAATTTTGAAGGGTTGGTGGGCATAGTACTCGGGGTCCTTATGAAGTGTGTCGATATAGTGTTTTCCTGCCGGGCGAGTAAGGAGATTCACGCCGTGCTTTACAAGTGTGAGTGTCTCTGGGGCAAGTTGAAGTGCAATTGCTCCAAGCTCTCGTTTTTTGGCTGCCCGCGCGAAGCAGGGAGCGACAGTGTCCCCATAGGCGATTTTCCGCTCTCCGCTATATTGTGGGGTAAAAAATCCGGACGCCAACATTGCACCGCGTGACTCCCCAAGTGCAATTACCTCATTTTCTCGCACGTGGCCGATACTTGGCAGTGCTTCGTCAAGGATGCGATTGAGGTCATGAGCGACTTTAAATTGTGTTGAGCTCAGAGCTAATTTCATTCGTCGCTCAAAACTCAAGGAGGGGTTTGGAATTTCACTCTCAGGTCCGATCATAATTGTCGGGTAACCAGCTTTCATCATTCGAAACAGCGTGTGTCGATTATGCCCCTTGGACGAAGTAAGCCACGCAGTAGTGAATACAGCTGCCGTATCGCTTCTTGGATAATTTGGAAGGCCAGTCACAACTGGATAGAGCGTTCCGTCATCCATTTCAGCAACTTCTTCGTAGACCGATCCCCTCGAGAACGTATCAGTCTTTTGTGTGTGAATTGCAATCAGTTCGGTGTCAAAACTTGGTAGTAACGCAGTATCATTTGTCGCAAAAAACCCCTCATTTTCGAGAGGGGTGACGTGCGTGTTGTCCTCGTGCTGCGGGCTTCGACCTTCGGGCGATAGGTGATTAAGATTCATGATTTGCAGACAACATTATTATTATGGCTTAATCCTATGCCTATTTTTGGGTGTTGTAAAGATCATTTATAGCTACCACTAATAATTTTCGATATACTACTTATTAATACCTATGGCAAAAATATCCCGAGATGATGTATTAAAGTTGGCCAAGCTCAGTATGATTGAGCTTTCAGAAGACCAGCTAGTTCGATTTACGAAAGAGTTGGATGAAATTGTCCAATATGTCGAGCAGTTACAATCTGTGAATGTCGAAGGCCTTGAGCCAACCTTTCAAGTTACTGGTCTTCAGAATGTGACGCGGGTAGACGAAATAAGGCCCTTTGAGTCAACGACGCAACTACTCAAAAACGTCCCCGCAACGGATGGGAACCTTATTAAGGTGCGACGGGTTTTATGAGTCACTTGAAAAGTATTTCTCAAATTGCCGAAGACGTTCGAAGTGGCAAAACCACAGCTGAGCATTTGGTTGATGTCTCGCTGAAAAGAATTGGTGAGGTTGAATCGTATCGACCGATTATTTCGGTTGTGAAGGATCGGGCAAAAAGCCGGGCAAAAATGATAGATGCGCAAGTCAAAAAGGGTGAAAACCCCGGTAAGCTTGCTGGGGTTCCTTTTGTGGCAAAAGATAATTTTTTAGTATTTGGTGCAGACACCACAGCTGCCAGCAACATACTTAAGGGTTTTGATGCCCCTTATCAATCAACGGCAATTGAGCTTCTTGAAGCTGAAGGAGCTATTTGTATAGCGAAGGCCAACCTTGATGCGTTCGCGCATGGTAGCAGCACCGAGAACAGCGATTTCATGACAACACTCAACCCGCATGACTCTCATAGGGTTGCAGGTGGCAGTTCGGGCGGGTCAGCGGCCGCAGTTGCCTTGGATATCGTGCCGTTTGCGCTGGGGAGCGACACGGGTGGCTCAATTCGACTACCGGCGAGCTTTTGTGGTGTTGTAGGCTACAAGCCGACCTACGGGCTCGTGTCGAGAAGTGGTGTGGTCGCAATGGCGAGCAGCACAGATGTTATCGGGCCACTCGCGCGGAACGTAGAAGATGTCGCAATTGTGCTTGACTGCATTGCTGGAAAAGACGAACTAGACGGCACAACTATCGAACGGGATGCTCATAGCTATGTTTCTAAGCCAAAAAATTTAGATGGGCTAAAGGTTGGTATCATCAAGGAGTATTTTGGGGAAGGGCTTGAGCCAGGTGTGAAGAACGCGGTTGAGGCTGCAATCACAAAAATCAAAGAGGCAGGGGCGGACATAGAGTATACGAGCCTACCAAGCCTGTCTCTGGCGCTCGCTTGCTACTACGTACTCTGTCCAGCTGAAGTAAGCAGTAATCTGAGTCGCTATGACGGACAGCGTTATGGATATTCTGATCCGAACGCCAAGACGCTTGAAGAAAGTTATATAAAAAGCAGGTCAATTGGTTTTGGCGATGAGGCGAAGAGAAGAATAATGATCGGCACATACGTACTGAGCAGCGGCTACTATGATGCTTATTACCAGCAGGCTCAACTAGTGCGAACAAAGATTATTAACGACTTCAAGACAGCATTTCAAAAATATGACATTTTAGTAGGGCCAACCGCACCCACAGTTCCATTTAAGGTGGGTGAGCACAGCAACGATCCCCTCGAGATGTATTTGGTGGATATTATGACAGCTGCCGTTAATCTTGCAGGGAATCCTGCTATCTCGATTCCTTGTGCCCGTATTGACGGTTTGCCGGTAGGGCTTCAAATTATCGGCGCTCAGACAGCCGATCGAGAAGTGTTGTCAGTGGCCAGGTCTGTCGAGGAGATTCTCGTATGAGTTTTGAAGCTATTGTTGCGAGTGCCGTGGGGGTGCTGGCGGTATGTGCGCTCGGCTTTGTGTTTAACAAAAAAAGACCAAAGCGCGTAAAGATTCGGCACTACTCAAAGCGATGGAAAGACATTCAAAAACTATGTCCAAGCAAAGAGACGTGGCCTCAAGCAGTCATTGAAGCCGATAATTTGCTGGATGATGTGCTAAAGAAAAGGCGATACAAGGGTAGCTCAATGGGAGAAAGACTTGTGGAAGCCCAAAAAGTATTCACCGATAACGATAGTGTTTGGTATGCTCACAAGCTCAGAAAAAAAATCGAAGCTGAACCGTCGATCAAGCTGAAGAAAACCGAAGTCAAGGATGCGCTGTTTGGCATTCGTCAAGGCTTAAAGGATCTTAGGGCACTATGAGCGTCAGCTATCTACCGACTATTGGAATAGAGTGCCATGTGCAACTAAAAACGAAAACCAAGCTTTTTGTTGCTGTAGGAAATGACGCCTCGAGCGCCGAACCAAACAGCTTAATTAGCCATGTGTGTATGGGTATGCCTGGTGCGCTTCCTGTGTTAAACCAGCAGGCAGTGCAGCTGGCAATACGAGCCTCGTACGCACTAAATACACCGCCCCAAAAATTCAGCTCTTTTGATCGCAAGCACTACTTTTATCCAGATCTTCCGAAAGGTTACCAAATATCTCAGTTTAATCACCCAATTATTGTTGGGGGGTGTGTCAATATTGTTGTTGATGGTACGCGCAAGCGTGTTGGCATCACCAGGGCGCACCTAGAGGAGGATGCGGGAAAAAACACTCATCCACAGGGAAAAAATTACAGTTTGGTTGATTTAAATCGAGCAGGAACGCCGCTGCTTGAAATTGTGAGCGAGCCGGATATTCAGAGTCCTGCCGAAGCCAAGGCTTACGCGAGGGAATTGTACCTGCTTATGAAATACGCGGGAGTAAGTGCTGCAGATTTGTTTCAAGGCAATATGCGCTTTGACGTAAACGTGAGTGTAAGTGGCGACCCAAAAAAGCTCGGAATTAGAACCGAAACCAAAAACCTAAACAGCTTTCGGGCTGTTGAAAAGGCTGTCGAGTACGAAATTAAGCGACAAATAGATCTGCTTGAGGCTGGAAAATCCGTTCCACAGGAGACGAGAGGGTGGGATGATGCAAAGCAAAAGACTTTTTCGCAGCGCAGCAAAGAAGAGTCTCACGACTATCGATACATGCCCGATCCAGATATTCCACCCACGGTGCTTGATGACGAACAGCTCACCCACCAGCCAGGCGATTTTCCGCTTATGCCAGACGAGTGGAGGAAAATTCTGCACGATCTGGGTCTTGATTCTCATCACACTGAAAGCCTTATTGACTCGGAGGTCGAATTTGAGGAGCTGAGCTTTTTGCCACTGATTCAAGAGAATCTTCAAAACCAAGAGCTGGCCAGACAGATTGCAAATTGGACGGTTAACATTATTGTTCCACTATTGAGGGAGCAGCAACTAAAGCTTGCAGGTTCAGCTCACATTGAACTAGAAAAGGCCGTGTACGAATTATTAAAGGAAAACAAGTTGAGTTCCACAAATGCTAAAAAGTTATTAACTGAGCTACTCATGGTAGACAACTTGCCTCCGAGTATCGAAGATTATGCAAAAACAAAAGGACTTATTCAAGTTTCTGATATTGATGAAATTTCGTTAATTGTGGACGAAGTGCTTCAAAATAATGCAGCTGCGGTCGAAGATGTGAGGCGCGGGGAAGTAAAAGCAATCGGCTTTTTAGTTGGGCAAGTTATGAAGCAGTCTAAAGGAAAAGCCAACCCGTCAATCGTGCAACAACTCATACGAGAGAGACTTTCGTGAGTTCTAGAAAAAAAGTTAGAAAAGCAGTAATTGCGGCGGCTGGTTTTGGTACCAGATTTTTACCACAGACGAAAGCAATGCCAAAAGAAATGCTTCCTCTCGTTGACAAACCGATCATACAATATATTGTCGAGGAGCTGACCGATGCTGGCATTGAAGATATTGTGATTGTTACCGGCTACCACAAGCGTTCGATCGAAGACCATTTTGACCACACCAGTGCCGAACTACGCGCAAATCTTCGCAAGGCCGGAAAGTTAAAGCTCCTTGAAGAGACGCGCAAGATTTCACAACTCGCAAATTTTGCATATATTCGTCAAAAGGGACTATATGGAAACGCCACGCCAGTCCTAAATGCCGAGCACTTGATTGGAGATGAGCCATTTATCTATACCTTCGCCGATGACTTTATTGTGTCTGAACCAAGCAGCTTTGCGCAGATGATTGACATATATAATGCTCACGGATCATGCGTTTTACCGTGCATAGAAATAACTAAAGAAAAGGACTTTGACCAGTATGGGATTTTGGCGGGCAACGCAATTGGCGAAGGCCTTATACAAATGTCTACAATAGTTGAGAAACCAGGAAAATCTCGAGCTCCAAGCAGCCTTGCAAGTGTGAGTGGCTACCTATTAACGCCGGAAATTTTTGAGTATTTAAGGCAGACACAAAACGAGGTAGAAGATGGTCAAGAGTTTACCATACAACCCGCAATGAGAAAGATGATTGATGACGGCCGGGAACTTCTTGCCTATCAGATAGAAAATAGCAGATACTACGACACCGGCAATAAACTTGAATATCTGAAGACCGTCGTAGACTTTGCGCTTCGCAACCCGGAAATCAAAGACGACTTCTTTGAATATCTCAAAAAGGTGGTAAAATAATACAACTATGGACTCCAGTTGGTACGAAGCTTTAGTTATTATTCTTGGGGCAGCACTCGCGCTATTTTTGATTTTGTTTATTGTTTTGACCGTGAAGCTAATCCAAATAGCTAACACCGCCAAACGCATCACGGAACACGCTGAAAAAGTTGCAGATCAAGCTGAGCATGTGAGTGAGTTTTTTGCCAAAACTGCCACACCGGTTGCGGTGGTAAAACTACTCTCAAATGTGAGCGAAATGCTACAAGGCAAGGAGAAGAAGAAATGACAAAAATTAGCAAAGGCAGAACGATTGCTTTGGGGGCAGTTATTGCCGCCGGAATTGGCTATGTTACGGGCATTCTAACCGCCCCAAAAAGCGGCAAGGAAACGCGGCAAGATATTGCGGGCGGAGTTAGTAGCGCAAGAGCCAAGGCCGACAAGCAGTTAAAAAAACTCCACAGCGACCTCGGGGATCTTATTAAGCAAGGGGACGAAAAAGTAAAGAACGCAAGATCGAAGGTCAGCAAGGAGTATGCAGAGGCCCTTGAACAAGCAAAAATTGCCCGCGGAAAAGCCAAGCTGCTTCTTAGTGCGATTCATCATGGGGACGCTGATGATCCCCATCTTCAAGCTGTCATAGATGAAGTTAAGCTTGCAAAACAAAACCTCGGTCGTTTTATCAAGAAGTAATTCCAAGAAAAGAGTTTCTTTTACGCGCTATAATAAGACGTGTCTAGAGTAGTGCAGTAGTGTAATAGGCTTTTTGGCAGGGAGAGGTTTGTTATTAATAAAAAAGTAGACAAGAACAAGGTAGCGACTGTTTCTGAATCGTTTCGTTCGAGCGATTACGTTCACCTACATAACCACACGCAGTACAGTTTACTCGACGGCCTTACAAAAATACCGGCTCTGGTTGATGAGGTGAAAGCCATGGGCATGGATTCGGTTGCAATGACTGATCATGGCACACTGTCTGGTGCGATAGAGTTTTATAAAACATGCAAAGAAAAAGGTGTGAAACCAATAATTGGTATTGAGGCCTATGTCTCTCCTAGGAAGCACACTGACAAAGATCCAGCGTACGATAAGCAGTACTATCACTTGATATTGTTGGCAATGAACAACAAAGGCTATCAAAATCTAATGCGGCTTTCTACGATCGCAAATTTGGATGGCTTTTACTACAAGCCCCGGATAGATCACGAGCTACTCAAAAAATATAACGAGGGGATTATCGTGTTGTCGGGCTGCATTAACGGCGAGGTTGGGGATGCTCTGAGGCAAGAACAATACGACAACGCCAAAAAGATAGCAACGTGGTATAAAGAGGTTTTTGGTGACCGTTACTATATTGAACTTCAAGATCACGGACACGTTGAGCACACGAGCTCTTGGGATGAGCAGATAAAGGTCAATCAACAAGCCGCGAGGCTTTCGGCGGAGCTGGACATTCCTCTCGTTGTAACTGGCGATGCGCATTATTTAAAGCATTCAGATCAAGAGGCGCACGAAATATTGCTCTGTGTTCAAACGGGTTCATTTTTATCCGACGAAAAGCGAATGAGTTTAAAGGATTTTGAGCTTCATGTTGCTGATCCAAAAGAAGTTATAAGTCGTTGGGGCAGTGAGTATCCGCAGGCGATACGAAACACGCGCAAAATCGCAGATCGTTGCAATGTCGATATTGAACTCGGGAAAATACTCATTCCCAAATTTCCGGTTCCGAAAAACCAGACCGAGAAATCACTACTAGAAACACTCGTCTATCAAGGCTTGGCATGGCGCTATGGAAGTACAAAAAAAGACGCTGCCAAAAAAATGACCATTGACCAAGCCAAAAACACCCTTAGCAAAAATATTCTCGAACGGGCTAAGTATGAGCTCTCGGTCATCAACGATATGGGATTTAATGGATATTTTTTGATTATTGCTGACTTTGTTAATTGGGGAAAACTGCAAGGTATTGTTTTCGGTCCAGGGCGAGGAAGTGCTGCTGGTTCGATTATTTCCTATGCGCTTAATATTACTGAGCTTGACCCCTTGGAATATGATCTGCTCTTTGAGCGGTTTCTGAACCCAGATCGAATCAGTATGCCTGATATCGATATTGATATTCAAGACACTCGACGCGACGAGGTTATTCAGTATTGCATCGATAAATACGGCGATGACCGTGTGGCCAATATTGTCACATTTGGCCGTATGGCTGCTAGGAATGCCGTCCGCGACGTAGCACGTGTTTTGCAAGTTCCTTATTCTGAATCTGATCGAATCGCCAAGATGATTCCACCGCCGATTCAAGGTCGGCATATTCCTCTTGAAGCGTCGCTCCGAGAGAATAATGAACTGAGAAATGAGTATAAAACAAATGAGCAGGCTCAAGCGGTTTTTGACTTGGCGGTAAAATTGGAGGGTACAATTCGTAGTCACGGGGTTCATGCTGCAGGCGTCGTAATTGCACCAGGAGAAATTATTCAATACGTGCCTTTGGAAATGGCTCAAAAAGGTGTGATTGCAACTCAGTATTCAATGGGACCGATAGAAGAACTAGGTCTGCTTAAAATAGATTTTTTGGGCTTGTCAAACCTCACAATAATAAAAAACGCGATGCGCATTATTCGGAAAGTCTACGGTGTAACGATTAATATAAGTGACATTCCTCTTGACGACAAAAAGACATTTGAGTTGTTTCAAGGGGGCGACACTACCGGCGTATTTCAGTTTGAGTCGGCGGGAATGAAGCGTTATCTTAAGCAATTAAAACCTACGGTTTTTGATGACCTAATCGCAATGAACGCACTGTATAGGCCCGGACCGATGCAATGGATAGGTGACTTCATTGATCGCAAGCATGGCAAGACCAAGATTGACTACTTGCACAAGAAAACTGAGGGCGCACTAAAAAACACCTATGGCGTATTGGTGTATCAAGAACAGGTCATGCAAATTGCAAAAGATCTCTGTGGATTCACTGGTGGTCAAGCCGATACGTTGCGTAAAGGAGTTGCCAAAAAAAGACCCGAGGTTCTGGCGGCACTGAAGAAAGACTTTATTGAAGGTGCACTCAAGAACTCTGATATTAGCCGGTCAAAAATTGAAGAATTTTGGGTTTCACTTGAAGCCTTCGCTGCCTATTGTTTTCCCAAGTCGCACTCGTCTTGCTACGCGACTATCGCATATCAAACCGCGTATCTGAAGGCGAACTATCCCGCGGCATTTATGGCAGCCCTCATGACCAGTGATTATGACGATATTGATCGACTCGCTATCGAGATCAATGAGTGTAAGCACATGGGAATTACGGTGCTTCCACCAGATGTTCAAGAGTCGTTTTTGGAATTTGCGGTCATTAAAGACAAAGAGGGTAACGACCAGATTCGCTTTGGGATGAGAGCCATAAAAAATGTTGGTGCCGGCGCGGTTGAGGAAATTCTAAGAGCTCGAGAGATGGATGGGGGGTTTTCTAGCCTCGAAGATTTCCTATCAAAAACGAGCGTTCGGGTGGTCAATCGAAAAGCGCTTGAAAGCCTTGCGAAGTCCGGAGCACTTGATGGATTTGGTGATCGGAGTACCCTTGTCCACAATATTGATACGCTCATTGCCTATGCGAATCGTGTCCAGAAGGACAGTAACACGGGTCAAACTGACTTGTTCGGTGACCTTGAGGACGATACTCATATTGCGCCAAAACTTGCATTGAACGAAGTTTCCGACTCGATTGATAATCGGACTCTGCTCTCTTGGGAAAGAGATTTATTGGGACTATATCTAAGTCAGCACCCATTGCAAGAATTTGAAACTATTCTAAGTGAACAGTGCATACCGATTGGCGAAATAAAGTCTGATATGGACGGTAAGACGGTTGAGGTGGGTGGTTCTGTAGTAGAAATTAAAGAAATTACCACAAAAAATGGCCAAAAAATGGCCTTCGCGACGTTAGCAGACTTATCAAAAGAAATTGAACTTGTGCTTTTCCCAAACGCGTACCAAAAAACTCTTGGCATGTGGGAGCGGGATGAGGTTGTGCTGGTCAAAGGCAAGATATCATCAACTGACAAAAACGGTAACACGAATGAAGAGGTTAAAATACTGGTTGATGATGCACGGACAATAACAGAAGCCCAAGCCAGGGCCTATGAGCCGGTTGGGAAAAAGCCAAAGGCTCCAAAAGTAGCAATAAAAAAGCCAATAGCCCAAGACCGCACCAATACTGATGTCGAGAAAAGACTGTACATACGACTTTTAAACACCGACGATCACGAAAAATTGACACAACTTAAGCGGTTAATTGATGCACGGGTTGGAGGCACTCCGATTGTGCTAGTAGTTGGTGAGGATAGTGACAAAAAAATAATTAAACTTCCAACCGCGGTTGAGCCGAATGAGTCATTTTTTCTGCAACTATCAGAAATTTTTGGCGAAGCGTCAGTAAAATATCAATAAATTGTTCCGGCCGTTTGACTCACGATGGCTACAAGTGCAAGCAGTGCAAGTAGTGTGGCGTCAACTAATGGATGCCGAAGAATAAATTCCTCTTCTCTTCGGAGGCGCTTGTGAAGTCCACGTCCATGTTTTATTAACAAGTAGGCCATGATGACACCAACCAATAAACCAAGTGCAAAGCTACTCCATGGAGCTTGGCCGTTCGTCAGTGTTTGGATGTAACTAATTTTTGTTTCTTCTTTTGGGGGTGTTGAGGTAATTGGTTTATTGATTGGTATCTCGGCGGGTCTCTTTGCATTTTGAGCGGCGCTTGGAAGCAAGATAGGTTTACCATACATTGCAACTACGATAGTTTGTGCACCCTTGTCTTGATAGTTTGCGACATTTGCTATCCCAAACCCTACCTCACTGAGTGCTGGATCAAGCACATTTGCCCGGTGACTTGGGCTGTTCATCCAACCCACCACCGTTAATTTACTTGTATCAAATCCATATGCGAGGTTTTCTGCCGCTCGATAGTATCCATACCCTGCTTGCTCAATGAAGTACCACGGCTCTTTACCGTCGGGCGTATTATGCGACCAGTAATTACGTTGCGCCATGTCGTTTGCCTTGGCCTGCGCGGCCTTATCGAGCCGCGAATTTATTGTAAGAACAGGAAGATTATTTTCAGTTCTTGATCGATTCGTGGCCTCCAATAGCCCCTCATCGCTAACGTTTGTCGCATAGCTTAAAACAGTCTGATCTTTGCGTTGCTTGAAATCATTAAAGTTTGATAGAAATAGCCCGAGCCCTACTATTACTAACAAGGGAATATAAGGTGCATATACCTTAAGGAATCGCTTTGTTCGCTTCTCTTTCTTGTGAGTCGCATGATGGGGTTTTGGTGTTTTTGGTTTTCTGGCCATAGGTACTTTTTCTAAGTAAGCCACTTATTTATGGAGAAATATTACCACAAAATGAACTATTTCGCGAAACGAAGGTGGAACAAAGCCATTGCGGCAGCCTCCACAACGTTAAATGACTCTTTTTTTCCGAGCATTGGAATTTCGAGATGTAGTGAACTTTTCTTGAGCAGAGATGGGTCGACGCCCAAAACCTCCGAGCCGATAATGAGTGCAACTTTCTTCGGTGGCAAATAATTTTGTATGTTTTGACTGCGCTGAGTTTGTTCGAGTGCAGCAAGTATATATTTTTCTCGCGCAAGTGTTTCAAGAACCGATTCTACACTTTGCACATACTCCCAATTGAGGGTTTTCTCAGCCCCAAGGGAGACCTTCTGAATTTGCGCCGTAAGTTTTTGGTAGTTGTGCGGTAAGCGATCCTCAATAGTTCGTTTAGGGTGGGGTGAATACCCCGAGAGATAAAGCTTCTTGACGCCCAATCCTTCGCACGTTCGAAAAAGCGCACCGATGTTGTGGGCGCTTCTTATGTTGTGGGCAACAACCGCAATATCTCTATCCATGTTTTGAAGTATACATTTATTCGTGGACCGATGGATAACCCTTGTGGTTAAATAGACGGTAATGAGCCAAGATGCAAGGCGTTCCGAAGAACAGTCCACCCAACGACGTTCCCAAATATTGGGCATGGCTTATTTTGATACTTCTACTGCTGCTGAAAAAACACTCTATCATGATCTTCTCGCGGTCCAAGAGTTGAAGGACTTAAAGGTGGTGCCATTGCAGGCCGACGAACACAACATACTGTTTGGCGTTACGAATAACACTTCGCAGCAAACCATGCAAACCATTCGTGGAAGATTTCTGGACCAGAGAGTGGCATTTTCACTCATCTCTGATAACGGTTTTATGGAATACATGCGGCTCTATAATCCTCCGGAAAAAATTGAATACCAAGACGTTAAGTTTAGCGATCAACAAAATGATGCCCTAATAGATGAGGTGACTGCTACGCTAGGCAGGGTTTTGGCCGACGACATCCTCGCCTATCTTGTGAAGCAAACCTATCAACTGAAAGGTTCTGATATTCATCTCGAATGCCAGAAAGATCATGTGCGTGTACGTGTTCGAGTTGACGGAGTTTTACATCCGATTGCTCATATAGCGCACGATAAGTATCACCAAGTGCTGTCTTCAATCGCAATAGCTGCAAATGTCAGTACGAATAATCCAGATCCTGAGACAGGACACATAAACAAGGTCTATACACTCGCAACCGGCGAAGAGGTAAACGTGAATTTGCGTGTCGAAACCGTTCCAACCGCCTATGGCACTGACGTGGTAATGCGTTTGTTTAATCTAAAAATGGAATTGCTAAACCTCGACAGTCTTGGTTTAAGCGAAAAAGAACGAGCTGTTGTTGACGATATTATTCGGCACCCATCGGGCATGGTGCTCGTCGTCGGTCCAACTGGTTCTGGAAAAACGACCACCTTATATTCGCTGATCAATACACTTAACTCGCCCGAACGAAAGATTATTACGCTAGAGGATCCAATTGAATATTTTCTTCCTGGAGTTGTGCAGATTCCGGTTCAAGGTGACAAAAACCAACTCGGATTTGCCGAAAAACTTCGTGCGGTGCTTCGTCTCGACCCAGATATAGTCATGGTTGGCGAAATTCGTGATCAAGATACGGCCAAAACAGCCCTTCAAGCAGCGCTTACTGGACATCTCGTACTATCCACGTTCCATGCCGCCTCGGCTTCGGCAGCAATCATGAGAATGCTTGACGCCATCGGAATCAATCCGCTTTTTGCAAGTGCGATGCATTTAGTCATGGCGCAGCGACTAATTCGGCGTCTTGATGATGAAACCAAACAGCCATATCAACCAGACGACGACCTAAAGGCTCAACTTAAAAGCGTAATTGACACCCTGCCACCAGAATTGGAACGTCCCAATATTGACGAGATTACGCTCTATAAGCCCGGGAAGTCTGATGAAAATCCGTTTGGCTATAAGGGGCAAATTGCAATTCGAGAACAGCTTGAGATGACGCCGGGGATACAGCAACTTCTTAGAAAACCAGCAAATCAACTTACTTCTGACATGCTGCAAGCAAAGGCCGTTGAGGACGGCATGATTACGATGCTGCACGACGGCGTGTTAAAGGCGATTCGCGGCGAAACTACGCTCGAAGAGGTGTATCGAGTCGTTAGTTAGATTGGTGCTTTCTATTTAGGTTACAACTCTTGCGATCGTGGGCACTAACCTATCATCAAGAACTGAGGGAATGATTTCTTGAGGAGTGGGGTTCTTGACGAGAGCTGCAATCGCTTCGGCGGCAGCTATCTTGTGGTCGTCGGTTATGGCGGTAAGCTTATTGTCTAGCGCACCGCGAAAGATACCAGGGAAGGCCAGCGCGTTATTGACTTGATTGGGGAAGTCGCTGCGCCCCGTGGCCATTATTGCCACTCCAGCTTGTTTGGCTTCATCTGGCATAATCTCTGGGACCGGGTTTGCCATTGCAAAAATAATGGGATCTTTGTTCATCGACTTGACCATTGCTTGACTGAGCAGCCCCGCTTTGGAGACGCCGATAAACACATCGGCGCCCTCTATAACGTCTTCAAGAGAGCCATCAATATTCGACATGTTACTGAAGTTGAGCAGTCGCTTCTTTTCTTCATTGAGATCGGTTCGGTTCTTGCTGATAACCCCCTTACTGTCAACCACAAACATTGACGGTTTGGCGTATTGATGCAAGAGCTTCATGATGGCTACACCGGCTGCTCCCGCCCCAGCAACGACTATCTTTGCGTCCGCGAGCGAGCGGCCTACGACTTTCATAGAGTTGATTAGCCCAGCCAGTACAACAACTGCCGTTCCATGCTGGTCATCGTGAAAGACAGGAATGTTAAGCTCCGATATTAATCGTTCTTCAACCTCAAAACAAATTGGTGCAGCGATATCTTCGAGGTTAATGCCGCCAAAAGTAGGGGCAATAGCTTGAACGGTCGCAACAATTTCGTCGGCGGTGTGGGCATTAATTACTATTGGCACTGCATCTATATCGGCAAAATGCTTAAAAAGCATCGCCTTTCCTTCCATGACAGGCAGTGCGCCGAGGGGCCCAATATTACCGAGACCGAGTACAGCAGAACCGTCGCTTACGATTGCCACCGAGTTGTTGGTCCACGTATACTCACGAGCTTCGTTGGGGTGTGTGGCAACATAGCTGCTCACTGCACCAACGCCTGGAGTATAGTAAGTGCTCAACTTATCCTTGGTGTCCAGGGTGTCTTTTAAGCGTATTCCTACCTTGCCCCTAAGCTGCCTGTGTTGCTTAAGCGCCTCTTGTGCGTAATCCATTGCAAATAATTGTAAACGATAAGGTAGTCTATGCCCAATGTTGCCTTCGCGTACCAGTTTCATTATTTGCGTGGATATGTTATGGTAGATGAAAGATTTAAAGAGTTAGGCACAAGTAAGAGTTATATTTCTATGCAATCAGTGATTCAGAAAATCGAAGACAAGTACAAGAAACACGACGTGGTGAATGTTCAGAGCGGAGATACGGTGAGAGTTCACCAAAAGATTCGTGAGGGCAACAAAGAGCGCGTTCAAGTGTTTGAAGGGTTGGTGATTAGAACTGATCGAAAAGGGAGCCACACCAGCAGTATTACTGTTCGACGTATTGCGAGCGGGGTTGGTGTCGAAAAGTCCTACCTACTACACAGTCCACTCGTGGTAAAAGTTGAGGTAACCAAGCGTGGCAAAGTTCGGCGCAACTACTTGACATACATGCGTGCTCGAACAGGAAAGTCGGCTCGCTTGGCAAATGTTGCGTTCGATCGAAATAAGGTCAATGCGGTTGAAGCAAAGCCTGCCGAAGAGAAAGTTGAGTCGGCCGCTACCCCAGAGTCTCCCCTAGAAAACGAAGAAAAAAACCCAAAGACACAAGACGCCTAAAGTTATCAAAAAACGATACCGCTAGCTCTCCCAACAGCCAGAAACAACCGATCAAACTAGTCTTGATATAATACGGCCATGGTTATCGGAATTGATGAGGTCGGACGAGGTGCGTGGGCTGGCCCACTTGTCGTTGCAGCCGTCTCTCTCGACGCTCGGATCGATGGACTGAACGATTCTAAGAAGTTGAACCCCAGGCAGCGCGGTGCGCTATACGTTCAGATAGTTGAATGCGCGGAGTTTATCGGGATGGGATGGGCAAGTCCAAAGGAAGTTGACGCGATAGGTTTAACCGCGGCTACCACTTTGGCCTGCCAGCGCTCGCTCGTCGACGCACCGCTAGACAGCGAGATCATTATCGACGGCTCGGTTAATTATCTGAAACATGTCAAAGGGACTACAACGCTAGTTAACGGTGACAGTATCATACCTGCAATATCAGCTGCCAGCGTTGTCGCAAAGGTCACACGAGACCAATATATGCTGTCGTTGGCAAATGAGCACAAACAGTACGGTTTTGGTACCCATGTTGGTTACGGAACAGAAAAACATCGTGAAGCGATAAAAAAATATGGAATCACTGTACATCACCGTACAAGCGTTCGGCCGTTGCGGATGTACGCATGAAAAAAGCAAACAGCGGGATATATGCCGAAGAAGAAGTTGCCAACTATTTAGTCAATCAAGGCTATAAGCTAGTTGCAAGAAACTGGAAAACTCCGCAGTGTGAGGTAGACATTATTGCCCAAAAAAATAACTGTTTACATTTTGTTGAAGTCAAATACCGGAAAACCTCTCTGCAAGGCTCGGGATTTGAGTACATAACACCTAAGAAAATGAAGCAAATGAGCTTTGCTGCAAGCTATTGGATTGCGCGACACGGATGGGAGGGAGAAGTTGTGCTGAGCGGGGCGAGCGTGAGTGGTGCCGATTTTGCAGTCGAGTTTATTGAGCAGCTATAAACCGTTCTCTTTGGCGGAGCTGCAACAACTTAGGCTTTTGGTTACCGATTTGACAAATAGTGCTCAAGTGGTTTTTCGTTTCGATCGTGCCAGGCGACTCGAGAGCGTATCTCGCTTTTTGCAATCACAATGTTTCTTTTTAATGAAACGATGTTTTCCCTCGGCTCAAAAAACTTCAAAAATTTTGTTTGCCAATCTTTTGTGTGGATATTTGCTGAAGAATAAACAATGAAATGATCGAATGACTTTCCACCCCCAAAGCGAGCCGAAAGCATGTCCCAGGATGAGGTTAGCCACTCCCAGGCCTGTTCTCGAGTGTATCGATTTCGCATTAGGTACGCATACCAGCGGAAAATATCCTGTGAGCGCACAAATCCCTTCGCACCAAGTCCCTCTTCTATAATTCTGCTGGCGACCTCGCTGTTTTTTGTGTGCGTCAATGCCGCCGAAATAGAAAGCTGCAAGTGAGGGTCGTTGGTTGATGTATATACCTCAATTAGCCTATCAACATCCCTTTTGTCGTTTTTGTGTCGTATGGTTGCCCCGAGGATGAGTCCACGAAGGTCAGAGGGTAGCTCCTCTAAAGACCGACAGTCATGATATTTTTGAATTGCCTCATCAATAACGGTTTTGTTCTCGGAGCCAACCATGAGGCCAAGTACCGTTGGGCGCAGTAGTTTTGTATTTGGGTCCTCATCTTTTTTTTCAACCCAGCCCAGTTTGCTATACAAGTCTTTGGCCACCTCGTGCTTTATGGCTCTCATTCCGTCTTCAATAGCTTGATTGTGTTCGCCAAGTTGACTTCCCAGCGCCAATATTCTTGCGAATAACGCCCACACTGCTTCTCGAGGTTCATCTTTGCATTGACGAACGATATCAATGAGATCCACAAGACTAAGATCGCCCCGCTTATTTAGGAGCACCATATCATTAAGTGAATTTATTCGAGCTTCCGATGGTATTGTGCGGCGACGAATTGCCTCGGATAAGTGTTTTGACTGAGCTGGTGTTTTGTAATAGACGACATAGTGCCCACTTCCCCTTGTGTTAAGTAGCGGCGTATCGCCTTTGTTGTAATGTGCCTCAGAAGAATGACCAACAAATACGTCTGGTGTCACGGGTTGGTTTGCAAGTAGAGGAATTGGCCAAAGATACTCAGATGTTCCATTATCGAGCAAAAAACGTGATTGGGTTAAACTCAATATACCTTTAGACTCTGCCACAACAGAAACTATGGGCATTCCTGATTGTTCAAGCCAGGGATTCATGAAATCGTGAACTTTTTTATCACTCGTCTTTGACAACGAAGTCCACAAATCGTCTCTCGTGGTGTTTTTGTATTTATAAGTGGAAAAATAACTTTTTAAGCCTTCACGAAAGGCAGCCTCTCCAATATAGTCCATGAGCATTTTTAGGAGGCGTCCACCCTTGGCGTATACAATTGCGGGATCAAACAAGGTGTGTATTTCGTCTGGGTGCGTTACGTCAACCCGAACTGGCTGCACATCCTTATGGACATCTCGACTGGATGAAGCAATCACGTCTACGCTGACATATTGTTCCCATTGGTGCCATGTAGGGTGAAGGTGGTCTAGTGCAATATGCTCCATTAGGCTCGCAAAACTTTCATTGAGCCATAGGTCGTCCCACCATTTCATGGTTACTAAATTCCCAAACCATTGGTGTGATAGTTCGTGGGCTATCACCATTGACACGTATTGTTCGCTGGCGATAGAGCGATTCATAGGATCTGTGAGCAAGGCAACTTCGCGGTAAGTAATTAACCCCCAATTTTCCATAGCGCCACTTTCGAAGTCTGGTAGAGCCACTTGATCGCACTTCGGCAACGGGAAGGGGGTGTCAAAATAATCTTCAAAAAAATCGATAACCTTTATGGCTTGCTCATTCGCGTACGAAAGCATTTTCTTTGGCTGCTTGATGTGGCCCCAGGTACGTATCTCAATGCCATTCTTAGATACGCCCTCCACCGCATGGATCTTCCCGACAACAAATGCCAGTAAGTAGCTGCTCATTATGGGTGTCGTATTGAACGAAGATGTTTTTAGGTTGTCTTCGTTTACGACTTCTTTTTTAAGGGGCATGTTCGATAAGACAATATCGTCTTTCGGAGCGGTAATTCGTAAATCAAAGGTTGCTTTTGCCTCTGGTTCGTCAATGCAAGGAAACACTTCCCTGGCGTGGTGGCTCTCAAATTGGGTGGCAAGCAGAGATTCCTTCTGCCCGTTGTTCATAAATGTACAGGGGTATAATCCTGTCATTGGGTCGGTAATTTTTCCCGAAAAAGCGATCTCAACACTATACGTTCCTGGGTAGAGCATTGAAGCTGTGTGAATGCGGAGCTCGTCAAATTTTTTGTGTTGGTTTATTCTTTGGACGCTAACCGAGTCGGGCGCTGATTTGTCGTGACGAATTATTTTTGCGGACTGTATCGAAAGCCCCTTTTGATGTAGGGTAATTCTTTTACTTGGTCTACCGGTTTTTTTGCCCGTGATGGTCACGGTTCCAAAGAAACTTTTATTCTGAGCATCTAACGACAGGTCTAGCTCATAATTTGTTGGGGCAAACTGATAGTAAAGCCGAGGCACATTTTTGCTCATTTACTCTATTGTACCGAAAATGTGATATGCGTCACAATTTGCATAACTCTTGACCATACGCTAAACTGTAGGAGAGTTGTCCGGCCGTCTGGTCGGATTTTTTAATGCCAGGCTCGGTTGATTGAAAGGAAACAATAATGGATTTAGATGTAAAGCAATTGGCGGTGGTGATACGAACAATCGCTGAGGAGAAGAACTTACCAGAAGATTCGGTTAAGGAAGTGGTCGAACAAGCACTTGCGGCAGCTTATCGCAAAGACTTTGGTGATCGAGAACAAGAAGTTAGGGTAAACATGAACCTTAACAGCGGCGAAATTGATGTGTTTGTTGGTAAAGAAGTTGTTGAAAAAGTCGGAGATGATCGTTTTGAGATTTCGCTTTCTGAGGCAAAGAAAAAAAAGAAAGACGCGGCTCTTGGCGATTTAATCGAATTTCATCAACAAGCTGATAGTTTTGGAAGAGTTGCGGCTCAAACCGCCAAGCAGGTGATTCTGCAACGGCTTAGGGAGGCCGAGCGGGAAATTATCATGAATGAGTACCAAGATAAAATCGGTACAGTGGTCAACGGTATTGTTGCACGTGTTGAAGGCCGTATTGTACGAGTTGATTTGGGCAAGGCTCAAGCCATAATGCCTGCAAGCGAACAAATTCAAAATGAACGATACCACCCCGGTCAAAGACTCAAGTTTTACTTGAAGGATGTCGAGCGTGGCTTTCGGGGTCCTCAACTGGTGGTTTCGAGGGGTTCTACTGAATTTATGGAATGGCTGTTTCGAGGAGAAGTTCCCGAAATGGAAAGTGGCGCAGTCGCGATTAAGGCGATTGCAAGAGAAGCCGGCGTCCGAAGTAAAATAGCGGTAACGAGCACGGTGCCCGGTGTTGATCCTGTTGGTACTTTCGTCGGTGGGCACGGAACGCGGGTAAATGCGGTTATGAGCGAGGTTGGAGAACAAGAAAAAATTGACATTGTTGTCTGGGATGACAATCCTGTCACTTTTCTTACGAACGCCCTAAGTCCCACAAAAGTAACCTCAGTAAAGCTCGACGAAAAGAGCAAAAAGGCGACCGTGAACGTTCCCGAAGATCAGTTGAGTATTGCTATTGGAAAAAGTGGTCAAAATGTTCGCCTCGCGAGTAAGCTAACCGGCTACGAGATTGACATCGTTTCCGACGCGGCAAAGGAGGTAGAGGTGCCGCAAGTTGCTGAAGTAAACACATCAAAGCCGCTTGGTGGTCAAAAACTAAAGAAGAAAGAAGCTCTCGAGAGCAGTCTGCTCGAAGCAATTGAAGAACACGGCGAAGACAACAATAAAACTGACTAAAGCTATCTAGCACTCTTGACCCTAGAGTGCTAGTTTTGGTATCATAGTGTCTGAAGTGACTTTGCAATAAAAAGTTACTAGAAACGAGGGTATGACATGATACCAAGTTCACCAGATTTTCAAGACTTTTTAAATCATCTTAGCGAAAATGCGCTTGCCAGCTTGCGCAATGCTGATGCGATTGCGCGAGGCAGTGGAAGTGCGTACGTTGGCACCGAGCATCTTCTGCTTGGTGTTCTTGCTCAAGAAAACTCCATGGGGGCCAAATTGCTTGAAGGAGCGGGGGTTACCATGCAAAAAGCCAAGTCGGCACTCAACGTGCAAGCAAATCCTATCAGCCTGCAAGGCGCCAAAGGCCTAAGTGAGGTCGCAAAGCTTACGCTGCGCATGGCTTATGAAGTTGCACAAGATTTTTCGCAAGATTCATGTGGCACCGAACATATCCTGTACAGCATACTTACACAAAAAAACGCTCGAGCGACAGAACTATTGAAAAATATGGATGTCGAGGTTGATACACTCATGACCGAGCTCGAACAATTTCTAAATCGAGAACAAGAGAGCGGAGGCACGCTCGAAGAAATGAAGAAAAGTAAGCGGCAGAAAAAAACTGCGTTAGACTTTTTTGGAACTGATCTAACTGCCCTTGCTAGGAAGAATAAGCTTGATCCTGTAGTTGGTCGAGAGAATCAAATAAGACGAGTCATTACAATTTTAAGTCGTCGGACAAAAAATAATCCCGTTCTCATAGGCGAGCCTGGCGTGGGTAAAACGGCAATTGTAGAGGGTCTTGCAGCCCGAATCGTTGCCGAGGATGTACCCGACAGCTTGCTTGATAAGCGAATAATTATGCTTGATCTTACCGCAATGATTGCCGGGACTAAATATCGAGGTGAGTTTGAGGAGCGTCTCAAGAAGGTGATGAGTGAGCTCGAGAACGACACAAAAACCATTGTTTTTGTCGACGAGCTACATCTCATCGTTGGTGCCGGCGCAGCCGAAGGCGCCTTGGATGCTGGAAATATGCTTAAACCAGCACTTGCCAGGGGCAAGATTCAGCTCATAGGTGCGACAACAACCGACGAGTATACTAAATATGTCGAAAAAGATTCAGCGTTGGAGCGCCGCTTCCAGCCCATCCAAGTGCCAGAAGCAACCGAATCAGAGACCGTCTCGATACTTAAGGGACTCAAGAAACACTATGAATCGTTTCACAATGTTGCAATTTCTGACGAGGTGATCGAAGACACAGTTCGGTTTGCCAAAAGATATATTAATGACAGATTCATGCCGGATAAGGCCATCGACTTGCTTGACGAGGCGAGCGCCCATTTGCGGGTTGATAAAGGAAAAACCCCACCAGCAATTAGAAAAGCCCAAAAAGAGCTTCGTCTTTTGCAAGTCCGTATCGAGGATGCGGCCGCAACCGAAGATTATGAAGCTGCTGCTCGATATAAGACTAAGGCGAGTCAACTCTCCAGGGAGATTACTGAGCTCCAAGGCAAGCACAAGGATGACAAACGGCTTATCTTGAGTAGTGATGATGTGGCCGCCGTTGTTGCAAGGATTACGGGTGTGCCAGTTACAAAAGTTATCCGCGCAGAAGCAAATTATTTACTGAATCTAGAAAAAACACTCTCAAAACACATTGTTGGTCAAGAAGAAGCTATTCAAGCTGTGTCACGCGCCGTTCGGCGTAGTAGAAGCGGCATCGCCAATAATCGACGCCCCATAGGATCTCTTGTTTTTCTTGGGCCAACGGGTGTAGGAAAAACGGAGTTAGCGAGAGTATTGGCGCGCGAATTTTTTGGCAGCGATGATGCACTTGTAAAAATCGACATGAGCGAATTCGGAGAACACCACAACGTGTCACGTCTGATGGGTGCGCCGGCTGGATATGTTGGTTACGACGACGGCGGACAGCTTACAGACAAGATCCGCAGACAACCCTACAGCTTAGTTCTATTTGACGAGATAGAGAAAGCTCATCCAGATGTGTTTAATATGATGCTGCAGATTCTTGAAGATGGTCGGCTGACCGATGGAAAGGGTCGAGTCATTGATTTTAGTAACACCATAGTCATCATGACGAGCAACATTGGTGCAGAAAAACTCCAAAAAGAGGCCCAACTTGGATTTAGCGCCGAAACAAAGAAGGACCAGACCAACTTGGACGCTTTGCATCAACGAAATAAAGACCATGTACTCGACAGCCTAAAGAAGATGATGAGACCTGAGATGTTGAATCGAATTGATAACATTGTCGTGTTTCGGGCTCTTACGCGTCCAGAGATTATGCACATTCTGGATATTCAGCTTCGGGATCTTGAGGCGAGGCTTGTTCGTCACGGACTGATGCTAAAGGTTCAGTCCAGTGCTAAGAAATACTTAGCTGATAAAGGTTATGACCCAAAAAATGGGGTACGACCACTGCGCAGACTCCTGCAAGACACTCTCGAAGATCATATTTCGAGCGGGCTACTTGAGGGTACATACGAAAAAGGCGATCTTGTGAAGGTTGGGCTTAGCGGTGGTGTTCTCGACTATCAAGCCGTGAGAGAATAGTTTTTCAGCCAATTCTTAGCCAAACCTAGGGTATACTACTCTTGATAATGAATAAATTCCTCAAGGCAGTTGCAGGAACGGCTCTCGTCGCGGTATTACTGGGTTCCGTTTACGGTATTGTAAATCGCCAAGATATATATGACTCTCTGGCGCTCAGAGGCTATCAGCCGCCAGACCGTGTTGTGGAGCTTGCAAACAATACTACTATGACAGATGGCACGCGTCGGGTTTTTTACGTTAATCGACCAGAAATTGACGGCAAGGAAAGATTTAAAAGCGTATGCAAGACAACGGAACAGTCAATTGTACTCGGTTGTTACATTGAACGCCAAGGAATTTTCTTGCTTGACGTTAAGGACCCCCGCCTGGCTGGCGTTATGGAGGTTACATCTGCGCACGAAACACTTCACGCTCAATACGATCGGCTTAGTAAGGAAGAGCGGCTACGAGTCGACCAAATGACAGCTGAGTTTTTCAAGACAATAACTGACGAAAGAATAAAGAATACGGTTGAAAATTATCGTAAAAAGGATGCATCGGTGGTTCCAAATGAACTTCATTCCATACTGGGCTCTGAGGTGCGAGACCTATCACCGCAGCTCGAAGCGTATTACTCTAAGTACTTTCGAGACCGGAAAAAGGTGGTTGCCTACTCCGAGCAATATGAGCAAGTATTCACGGACTTGAAGCGAGAACAGGACCGCTATGTGTCACGCCTCGAGGAAATAAAAGCTGAATTTAACGGAAAACTTGCTCAGTTAAACGGACTTGAAGCCGAGAGGGTAAAATTTAAGAGTGAGCTTGACGCGTTGCGTAACCAAGATCGTATTAACGAATATAATAATCGCGTAGATGAGTATAATCAGCTGGTGGTTCAAAGAAATTCGCTCGTACCGGTACTAAAAGCCTTAAGTACCGAGTCAGAGGAAATTGTGAACAAGTACAATAATTCTGTAGTCATCTACCAAGGGCTGATTCAAGCGATTGATGCGAATTCTGTGCCAAAATCTCTCTGACACGAAATGGTACACTGATAGGTAATGGCAAAAAAATCTTCACAATTTGTGTGTAGTAATTGTGGCGTTTCATACCCTGCGTGGGCAGGTCGGTGCAGTAATTGCGGTGAATGGAACACCATTAACGAGGAAGCAATTGTTGTGTCGATGGTTTCTCAAAAGGCTAGAAGTGGTGGTCGGGTTATTGAAGCGAAGAGTATCGACAGTGGAGTGAGAGAAAAGGATAATACTCGAATTGTGTCCGGTATTGGCAACATTGACCTGGTCTTGGGTGGCGGATTTGTTCCTGGGAGTGTGACCCTCATTGCAGGACAGCCAGGAATCGGCAAGAGTACACTATTGCTGCAGGTAGCTGCCGGTGTCGCAAAACATCACAAAGCGCTTTATGTAAGTGGGGAAGAGTCTGCCCATCAAGTTGGGCTTCGAGCTACTCGGCTCGGAATCAAGGATGGGCAGTTACGCTTGGCGATAAGTAATGATGCAGATGATGTTGCGAAGACGATTGCGACTGGCGAATATGAATTAATTATTGTCGACTCAATACAAACTCTCAGCACAAGTTTTGTTGCCACAGCCCCAGGTTCGATTAGTCAGATTACAAATTGTGCAAATCTTTTGATGAGTGTTGCAAAACAAATGCAGGTGGCCGTGGTCTTGGTTGGTCATGTGACAAAAGAAGGTTCGATTGCTGGCCCAAAAGTCCTCGAGCATGTTGTTGATACGGTGTTGCAGCTTGAGGGTGATCGATATGGGGGCTTTAAGATATTAAGGAGCACCAAAAACCGGTTTGGCTCGACCAACGAGGCCGGTATTTTTGAAATGCAAAATAACGGGTTGTTGCAAGTCGACAATCCTTCCGAGGCCCTGTTGGCCGAACGACAAGTGACAGATGGGTCGATTGTGCTTGCGACGCTTGAAGGAACTCGAGCCATACTGGTTGAAGTACAGGCACTCGTAAACAAAACCTCATATGGGTACCCAAAACGAGCCAGCAGCGGGATGGAGTTAAATCGACTAAACTTGTTGGTAGCCATGCTTGAGCGGCGCACAAAACTCGTGCTCAGCGACAAAGATATATATATTAATATTGTTGGCGGGATAAAAATATCTGATCCAGGAGCAGATTTAGCGATTTGTCTGGCGATTGGATCAGCGGCGAAAGGGATGAAACTAAAGCAAAATGCGGTAGTTTTTGGCGAAGTTGGCTTGTCGGGTGAGGTTCGACATGTACCATTTGTCGACAAGCGACTTTCGGAGGCAAAAAAAATGGGATTCAAGCAAGCCATTGGCCCAAGAGCTCAGAAGACCGAGAAGAATACGATACTAAAATCCGTTCGTGATGTGAGGAGTGCTCTAAATGATTATCTTGAGACGAAAAAATAAAGTAATGAAGAGCGGGTATCAAAAACAATGCTAGACATAATCCAGACACTCTTACTAGCCGTGCTGATAATGATGATTTGGCAATCAAGGGGTAGCTATCAAGCGACACTTTCAAAAATTCGACCGCGAAGAAAAATGATTCTCGATAGTTGTGCTCTCATCGATGGTCGTATTATCGATATCGTCAATGCTGGGTTCACGCCGGACTCCCTCATTATCCCAAGGTTTATTGTTCGCGAATTGCAGCTTCTCGCGGATGGGCAGGATTCTCAAAAAAGAGAGCGGGCGCGGTATGGTCTCGACGCGATCCAGACCCTACAAGCAAATCCCGACACAAACGTAGAGATATCAGACATTGATTTTTCTGAGGCCAAAACAACAGACGACAAACTCGTTATGCTTGCAGGAAAATTGTCGGCAGATTTGTGCACCACGGACTACAACTTAAACAAAGCCGCATCCGTACAGGGAGTTAGGGTGCTAAACGTAAACGAATTATCAAATGCGATTCGAGCCGTTGTGCTTCCTGGCGAAACAAAACACGTTGTAATCGTACAAAAAGGGAGTGGCAAAGATCAAGGAGTGGGCTATCTTGATGATGGCACGATGGTGGTTGTGGCTGGAGCTGCCGGTCTGGTCGGTAAATCGCTGAATGTTGAGATAACAAGAATGTTGCAATCAGACGCCGGAAAAATGCTGTTTGCAAAAATAAATGCAACTACTAAGAAGCCCCGCGCCACTCGAGTGCGAGACAGAACCTAGTTACTGACAGCAACATTGCTTGATCGCGCACCAGATGTGTCGCGGGCATAGACTGGAGTTCCTAGCGGCGCTTGTGCTACATTCACTTCACACGAACCACCCCCGCCACATATAAGCGCATCGGTGTTTGCATTGTAGATTGAAGCTGAGCCGTTTCCGCCGCTCCACTGAAATTTTGTCTTGGGTCCAGATATTTGGGCTTTTGTCACGCTTATTGCACTGACACTTGCCGATGTGAAGTTAACTGAACGACTGTCAACATTGTCGTATAGCACACTGTCTATCACCTCTGCGCTTACTGTATGAGGCCCCGGCGAAACCGCCACAGTGTAATTAGCGCTTACGGTGGAAGGGCTACTTCCAATGCCGATTGACTGGATAACTTGCCCATCAACCTTAAAGTTTATGGTGCCTTTGAACCGATCACTAGATATCGGGTGTGTGCCCTGCGTGGCAGTTGCAGTAAAGGTACATGATCCGTCACATGTTGCGGGGGTTGTGAGCGTAATGCTTGGCTTCGCGTCCTCACATCTGTGGACGTCATCCTTTTCGGTTGTTGTGCTTGCAGCTCGGTTGGCCCCACCAACAAACTTATCACTCGAAAATTGGTTTGCTGCAGCATTGGTGGCATCTTGTTTGGCGCGTGCGGGTGTACAGTCTGTGGCCAACTTATTAGAGACAATGTCTATGGTCTGCTTGGTGTTCCCGGTGCTGCGCTTGTACCAAGATGGGAAAAGGTCTGTCGATGGGCTTGGTTCTACAGAACCAACTCCAACATGGTTCCTTACAACAAACGCGGGGAGTGTCTGAACTCCACTTGGCTTTGGTCTATCAACGGGCTTTATGCCCTCGTGTGCTCTTTGCATAAATCCAGCTACAATTGGTTGCGTCATAGTCTCCATGAACCCACCCAACTCTTTTTGGCGGTTATGGTAACCAACCCATGTACCGGCTGCGTATTGGGTTGACATGCCCATCATCCAGCCATCTTTTGAGTCGTTCGTCGTTCCCGTTTTAAAGCCAAACTTCCAGCCCTTGTAGTTATGAGTTTTGTTGCCAAGATAGCTTGCCTTTGGATCGCTTACCATATCGCTCACAATGTACGCGGTGTCTGGGCGAATTGCCTGCACGCCCTTACTTGCTTTCCACTCATCAATAACCTTATTCGACGAATCTTCGATCTTTAGAATATAGGTTTGGGGTATGTTAAGGCCATTTCTGGACAACGATGCAAAGCCATGCACATGTTCGTCGAGTTTGAGGTAGGCACCATCGCCAATGGCGGCGGCTGTGTAGCACTGCGACTCTTTTGTCAGCGCATCGTCTCGGTAGCAGTTATAGTCACCTCTTGCCTCACCCTCTGGTGTACCAGGTGACTGCATCAGTTTTTTGGATGTTTCCCTTGTTTTATCAACGCCGGCTGTAAGCATGGCTTTCATGGCTGGTATATTTCTTGAACCACCAAGCGCGTAGCGGAGGGTAAGTGGTCCTGGGAATCGAAAATCATAATCTACTGCACAGTTACCGCCTTTTTTGGGTCCCGTGGTGCAAGGATAGCCGTCCAAAGGTCCAAGAGTGTCATAAAGCACCGATCCTGCACCAGAATTCGTGGTGTTTTCGATCATTGCTGCGTAGTCATAGGGCTTATAGCTCGAACCGGGAGGTAGCTTTAATCGGGCGTAATTATTCTCACCATACTCCTTATTATTAAAGTCCGTCCCACCAACGAGAGCCACCATTTGTCCTGTTTTGACATCCTCAGCTGCAAACGCAATCGAATCACCACCTTGTCTTTTTACTTGCGGCAAACCTTTGGCAACTTGCTCTTCGGCAATTTTCTGAACCTTCATGTCGAGTGTTGTGGTGACTTTGAGGCCACCTATTTTGACGGTCTCTGCTCCTCGTTCGGTTTGGAGCTGTTCTTTCGCGGTAAGGACAAACCATGGAGCTTGTATGCCCGTATACTTTGGCTGTCGGGGCTTTATTTTTGAAAGAGTATCAATTTTTTTCGTCTCGTCTCGCTGCTGGGGGGTAATTTTTCCTTGTTCCGCCATCAAATCTAGCACATAGCCTTGGCGTCCAATAAGCGCTTCCTTATTAAAACGCGCTCCATAGGGGGAATATATGGTCGGTGACTTAGGAATGGCCGCGAGGAACGCCGCCTCATCAAGGGTCATATCCTTGGCCGATTTGTTGAAGTAGTCTTGCATCGAGGACTCAACGCCGTAGGTAATATCTCCGTATGGGGCAGTATTAAGATAGCCGGCAAGGATTTCTTTCTTGCTATAGGTGCGCTCAAGTTCGACCGCCAGAATTAGCTCTTTTACTTTTCTTGTATAGGTTTTTTCTTTGCTCCAGTTTTGCGTTAGCTTTACGAGTTGCTGAGTGATGGTAGAACCCCCTTGGGTGCTGCTCTTTCCGAGGGCATTGTTGACGCCGGCGCGGGTAATTCCTTTTACATCAAAACCGCCATGGTTATAAAAGTCTTTATCTTCCACGGCAACGGTCGCGTCCTTGATATAGGGAGAGATGTTCTCGTCTTTTACTGGTGTTCGTTTTACCGCGTCATAGTCTTCCCAGAGAAGAACTTGCCCAGTTCGATCGTAGTAGCGGACAGATCCCCCGATGTTTTTCCCCGAAATGTCTCGCAAGTTTGGGAGGTCTTTTCGAAAGAACGCAAACACTGCAATAAGTAGCAAAAACATTGCGACCGTGCCGATACCCAGAAGTTTAAGGGCCATAATGCCACCCTCGCGGGAAAACCAGTACTTTGCCATGCGCTTTGGATGCATTCGGTACAGAGTTCGTTTGATGCGCCCCTGTGGCAAGGTGGCAAGATAGGCCGCTTTTTTGCGCAGCTGCGCATCCTTGCGAGCCTTCGCCTTCTCGCTAAGGTTACGGTTTAGTTTTATTTTGTTGCCACCCTTGGTTGTATAGGTGTTACGGCTTTGGGTGTGAAGTCCCCCACGTGCAAACTTCGGACGCTTAAGAGGATTTTTCATGTATTCCTTTTCATTTCTCCTTACGTAACAGTGGTGAGGTTCTCGTTAGATTTCAACCCATTATAGCATTTTTCATGCTGAGAATAGGCTGAAAATAAAAGAATTCGCTATACTGTTATTTGACATGACTTTATCAGAAGAACTAATCTGGCGTGGATTCATAAAGCAGGCGACAATAAAAGACCTTAGTGTTTTAGATACGCAGAAGCTAACGTTCTATCACGGTTATGATGCGTCTGCCGACTCACAAACGATTGGCAATCTTGCAGCCATGATGATGGACAAACTTTTCTTACGGCATGGCCACAAGGCCATTCTCTTGGCAGGCGGAGCTACTAGTTTAATCGGTGACCCGGGAGGAAAGGACAAGGAGCGACCGCTTCAAGACGAAAAGACAATCGAACGTAATATCAACTGCGCCGAAGAGCAAATTAAGCGAATTTTGCAGCCACAAAAGTTTGAAATGGTTAATAACTTAGACTGGATGCGCGATGTTCGGCTTTTGCCTTTTCTTCGAGATATTGGTAAGCATTTTTCCATGACGCCCTTGGTGCAAAGAGACTACATCGCCCAGCGAATTGGAGAAGGCGGTTCTGGTATTAGTTATACAGAATTTAGCTACACTTTGTTGCAGGGCTACGATTATCTTCATCTTTATGACAAATATGGAGTCACGCTACAACTTGGCGGTTCGGATCAGTGGGGCAATTGCCTAAGTGGCGTGGAGCTGGTTCGCAAAGTGAGGGGCCAAGAAGTCAACGTTATTGCACACCCCTTGATGGTAAACAAGGCAACTGGAAAAAAATTTGGCAAAACCGAGGATGGGGCTATATGGCTCGATGAGCGGAAGACGAGTGCCTATAAATTCTACCAATTTTGGTTTAACGCGGACGACGAAGACGTTGAAGCTTACCTAAAGATATATACCGAGCTCGAGCGATCACAAATCGAGAATATTATGTCAGAATTCAATTCTAACAGGGCTAATCGGCAGGCCCAAAAGATCCTCGCATACGAAGTTACTAAGCTGGTGCACGGCGAAAAGCGGGCTGATGAAGTAAAGAAAGTTACCGACGTTCTCTTCGCTGATGGCAATTTTGTGGAGCTTGACAAACATGAAAAGAAAATCCTAGCCGACGAGCTAACTGTCATAACGGATAGCGGTGATTTGGCTCAGACCTTGGTTGACGCTGGTCTGGCGAGTTCAAAGAAACAAGCGCGTGAGTTTCTTGTGGCTGGAGCTATCGTTATAAACGGCCAAAAAGCAGGACCAGAAAACCTAAGGCTGTTTGTCAGCGGACTCAATCTCGTAAAACGTGGTAAAAACAGCTTTGCCATAGTCAAGGCTCACTAGGTTATACTTAACTACATGCCAAAATCTAAAAAAGTAGCCGATCAATACGATAACGACAACTATAACTACCTTCATTATTGGCAAGGCCGAGACTATGAGCACGCTGCCGAAGAGATGGCTATTCGACGTCTGCTGAGGGGTAAGCATTTTTCACACGCAGCGGACATTGGAGGCGGTTATGGGCGGTTATGCGTGTTGCTAAACGAATATGCTGACAAGGTAACGCTCGCAGAACCCTCAAAAACACAGCTCAAAATTGCCGACGACTATCTAAAGGGCTATAAGGATATCGACTACAAGCTCACGCAGGCTGACAATCTTGATTTTAAAAATGGCGAGCTGGATCTTGTCACCATGATTCGGGTGATGCATCATTTGCCAGATCCAACCACCGAGCTCAAGGAGATATATCGAACATTGTCAATCGACGGTTACTTTGTGTTGGAGCTTGCCAACAACGCTCATGCACGCAACAGGCTCAAGTATGGATTAAAGGGCAAGTTGATTCCAAAGGAGCCAGTCGATATTCGCTCGGAAAAAAATAAGCGAGCCGAAGAAATTCCTTTCGTGAACCATAATCCCAAAACAGTCATCAAGCAGCTAGAAGCAACCGGTTTCAAGCTCGAGCGAGTTCTCTCGGTGTCAAACCTGCGCTCGCCTGGGTTAAAAAAGATCGTACCTCGAGGCGTTATGTTGAGTGTCGAGAAGGTGATGCAGCCGACTTTTGCGAGAACCTTCTTTGGGCCAAGCGTATTCTTTTTACTGAAAAAGAAATAACCGCTCGCATGAAATTAGATGCGCCAATTCACTCAGTCAAGGGGGTTGGCGAAAATGTGGCTCGAAAATTCGAAGGCCTTGGCATAGAAACAGTCGGCGATCTGCTGGAGTATTATCCTCGAAAATATGACGATTATTCTGAGGTGCGTAACACCGTAAGTCTCAAGCCTGGAACAAACGTGACTATTCTAGCCGCTATCAAGCAAATAAAGGGCCGCTATGTCCGACGTGGCATGCACATTACCGAGGCTATTGCGTCGGATGAGTCTGGAAGCGTCCGGTTGGTATGGTTTAACCAACCTTATAGAGCTACGTCAATCAAGCCTCATGAGTACTACTTTATCTCGGGATCATTTGAACTCTCCCGTCAGAAGCTTGCAATTATGAACCCTAGCATGGAGCTTGAGAGCGCGTTTCCAATAAATACCGCCCGAATAGTGGCAATTTATAAAGAGACTAAAGGCTTAACTTCGTCGGGAATAAGAAAGTTGCTTGCTCGTCTTCGGAATGAGATTCCTAAGCTGCCGGAAACCTTGCCAAAAAAGCTTGTTGAATCGAATGGCCTTATGTCGCGTAGTGAGGCAATAATGGCCATTCATTTTCCGAACGACGCAAGGCAGCTTGCGCGGGCGAAGGAACGATTGAGCTTTGAAGAGCTTTTTGCAGTGTCGCTAGCAGGTCTCCTAAATAAGCAGCAATTTGCCAGCTACTCGGGGGTTCCGATTCCATTCAATGAAGCTGTTGCGCAGTCGTTTGTGAAAGCGCTTGGCCATTCACTTACCGATGCCCAGCGCAAGGTTACTTGGCGGGTATACAAAGATCTCGAGGCAACCCGACCCATGAATCGGCTCATTGAGGGGGATGTCGGTTCTGGAAAGACCTTAGTTGCAGCAATGGCGGCAGCAATGGCAGTTCACGCTGGTTACCAAGTTGCACTAATGGCTCCAACCGAGATTTTGGCAGGGCAGCACGCCAAAACGATGCATGACTACCTTGATCCAATTGGCTTTTCGGACACGATTGCTTTGCTAATCGGTAGCATGAAAGAGCCACAAAAAAAGACTGCCAGAAAATGCATCGCTGGCGGCTTGGCGAGGCTGATTATTGGCACCCATGCCCTTATTGCTGACAAAGTTGATATGCACAAACTTGGCTTGGTGATTATTGATGAACAGCACCGATTTGGCGTCGAGCAGCGAGAAAGACTTCTAAAAAAAGCTGGCCGTATGCCCCATGTGCTGACGCTAACTGCCACGCCAATTCCGCGAACACTTGCGCTAACACTCTACGGTGAACTCGATATTTCAATAATTGATGAACTGCCACCTGGCAGGGCGCCAATCAAGACCAAAATTGTTTCGCCGAACTCTCGGGGTCCAATGTACAGTCACGTTCGTGAACAGCTAAAAAACGGGCGACAAGCATTTGTTGTCTGTCCGCTAATCTCGCAGTCGCAAACAGCGAAGCAATTGTCAGCCGAGGTCGTATTTGAAGATCTGTCCAAAAAAGTTTTTCCAGAATTTCGTGTGGGCTTACTTCACGGCAAGCAGAAGAGCACGATAAAAGAAAAAATTATGCAAGATTTTGTGGACGGCGCTTTGGATGTACTGGTGTCAACCACAGTTATCGAGGTTGGTGTCGATGTTCCAAATGCAACGATAATGCTAATTGAAGGAGCTGAACGATTTGGGCTGGCACAAGTGCATCAGCTCCGTGGCCGAGTGGGGAGAGGCATACATGGCGGAACATGTTTTTTGGTAATGAGCGATAGCCAAGCGCCGCCAGCCAGAATCAAAGCCCTCGAAACGATCCAGGACGGCTTCAAGTTGGCAGAACTTGATTTAGAAATTCGGGGACCGGGCGCTATTTATGGTCGGGCTCAGCATGGGCAGCTCGATCTTCAGATTGCCAATCTCACAGACGCAAAACTCATTTCCAGAGTCCGAGGGGCAGCTAAGCAGTGGGTTGAGAAAGAAGTCCAGGTTGACGCATATCCAGAGTTAAAAAAGCAAGTCGATCAATATCGAAGAATTACAAATCTAAATTGATGTGATGAATATGAAATGAGAATAATTACTGGTGAGTTTGGCGGCAGAATAATCGAGTCGCCAAAAGGACACAGAACCCATCCTATGAGCGAAAAGGTAAGGGGTGCGTTGTTCTCGATGCTGGGGGATATTACTGGGCTTCGAGTGCTTGATGGGTTTTCTGGCAGCGGCGCACTTGCCCTTGAAGCGATAAGTCGAGGCGCTGAGTTCGCGGTAGCTGTCGAATGTAGTGTAAAAGCTCACGCGACGATCAAAAAAAACGTTCGTGCGCTTGGTGTTGAATCTCGAGTGAAGGTCGTGCGGGCAAATATTGCTGGCTGGTCAGCACGAAGCCAAGAATTATTTGACGTAGTGCTGCTGGATCCGCCGTACAATTACTTGCAGGTCGAACTGATTGCAAAACTTTCTAAACATGTCAATTCTGGCGGGATGCTGGTGCTTTCATGGCCTGGAGACGAAAGACCGATTAAGATCAAAGAATGTAATCTAATAAAGTCTGGAAATTACGGGGATGCGACACTACACTTTTATCGTAAAAATTGACAATCGCTCATAAAAAGTATTTAATCAAGCATTATTATGGCGAGTAAAAAATCAAGACGCCCCAACCAAAGAAATTTCCGGCATGCCCGTAAGTTTCTGTCTGGTTTGCCAGAATTTCCTTCAAAACAATCCGGTGGGGCAGCTATTGAGACAAGGAATGGACACAGTCGTTTTGAGGTGATACGGCCAGTTAGCTTTGATGATGGCTATCGACGGCTGGGAGGTCAAGTGGCCAAAATTACTAAAAAATACCTAAGAGACGAAGGCGTGGAGGTTCTTCGTAGTCCAACGGTGCCTATCGTAACTGCGGGGCGATTTGAGACAATTCAAAAGACAGCCCAAGAGTTTGGCGTGGGATTTGATCCAATCGATATGCTTGTAGGTGCTCGCACTCGACCACCTTTGCTCTTCGGCGAAGTGGTGGACGTGGTCACTCTACCAAATGCTCCACACTCTGCGCACGACTATAGGGTCGCACTAAGACTTGATGTGACAACTAAACAAAACTTGCAAGACGACTCTGAGAAGCTTTTGGCTTTTTGTGATCTCAGCCGAGTAAATATTGGCCTCAGTAATCATTCCAACCCGACGGTCAGTATTGCCAAATCGAATGATCTTGGGCTGATGTATTCTATGCGCTCCAAGATCGAAGAATTAGGCGTGCAAAGCGCTGGTGTGGTGCTTGGTCGTATTTCTATGCGCACCCTCCGCTAGGTCGTGCATTACCCCTTTGCGTTCACCCGAGATACCTTGTAGAATAGTGGAGTCAATTTTGTTCTTGCGCGAGTGGTGGAATTGGTAGACACGCTAGTCTTAGGAACTAGTGCCGCAAGGCGTGAAGGTTCAAGTCCTTTCTCGCGCACCAAAAATAATATGGCGACCACCATGGTCGCCTTCTTGTTTTATACACGAATGCGGAGTATTAAAACGGTGGTTCTAGCAGCTTGACAACGAACCAGGCACCGAGCGCCACGCCAATTACGTCAAATACGATGTCGGAGAGTGAATTACGTAAAGTTTCGTAACCGAACACAATACCTCTTTTTGCCAGCAAGGGCGACAAGACGAAAATTTCAAGTGGTTCCCAGAGTACCAGTATTGCCAGAGCAATAAAGGGGTCAAGTAGCCAACCCAGCACAATACCAGAAATAAGATGGATAACGCTCCATACGTCAAAAAGAGAGCCGTTGCGTTCAGCTCTCTTTTTTAGTTGGCGAAGCAGTGGTGTTGATTTTGATTTTTTCACAAGTTAGTTTTTTGCTGATAGTTGTTTCTTTTAAGAAACTTTTGCAACTTTTTTACCAGTTACAACGCTATAAATGTACGCCGGGAGACAAAGGTACGCAATGCTAAGCGCCAAGGTAATAATATTGCCAATGAGGGGAACGTACGATGGCAAGTTGATAACAAAAAATACTAACAATACACCAACTACTGGCTTCCAGTACTCCTTTGTGAGTTCATAGCTGGCCTTCATAGATTCAATAACACCCAAGTTTTTGTCGACGAGCAAGTATGGGGCGGCACTGAGGAAAAATGCAATAAGTAGGCCAGGAATAATGAACACGATCAACCCGGCAACAATCGCAATCCACGACAAAACACCAAGCCCAATATAACGCAGTACATATTTTTGTCCTTGCTTTAAGGCATCTTGAAATTCAACCTTTTTCCCTTGTACGCTGGCTAATTGGGCCAGAACGATGGCTGGCAAGATGAACAACCAAAGAACAAATACGGCCATAAGCCCAACAATCATCAAGATTACCGCTGTTGCCGTTCCTGCATCGGTTCCTGTGATTGCTGGAAGGATTAACAGAGGCGTCGCAAGAATAAGCAACACTGTAGGGATGAGGTAGAGCAGCAACAGAGTGACAAGATTGAGTTTTACCGCCTCCCAGCTCTCTTTGATGTTTTTAAAAATACTCCCGGTAACTTCAAAAAAGTCTCCATCACGTAACTGTTTTGCGTCCATTTTGGCACCTCCGTTAATTTCTATAGCTATATAACACCCTCAAGTACTAGGTGGTCAAGAGCTATACAAACCAGGTATACTTTTTTGTAATGAAGTTATCCACACAACCGTATAAAGGGGCTCGTGATTTCTATCCAAGCGACAAACGTATTCAAGACTATATGTTTGGCAAAATTAGACGGGTTGTACAATCGTTTGGTTATCAAGAATATGACGCTCCAATTATTGAACCCCTTGATCTATATCGAGCCAAAACGGGTGACGAGATCGTAAATGAGCAACTTTATAGTTTTGTGGACAGAGGCAATAGGGAGGTAGCGTTGCGACCAGAGATGACTCCTACAGTAAGCAGGATGGTTGCGGCCAAACGGCAAGAGCTTGCGTATCCTTTGCGGTGGTTTTCTATCCCGAATCTATGGCGCTATGAGAGGCCACAGCGGGGAAGACTCCGAGAACATTGGCAGCTGAACGTTGATATATTTGGCGAAGCTGGCATTGCGGCTGAGCACGAAGTTATTTTGATTGCTGATCAAATTCTAAAAAGCTTTGGGGCAACGTCTGATATGTATGAGGTACGCGTCAATTCTCGCGTAGAACTAAATAAAAGGATTGCTGCTGCCGAACCTACAAAGAATGTAAACGACGTCGTGCGCCTTATTGACGCATTAGAAAAACTTGAGAAGAACGAGTTTCTTTCGAAACTGGCGGAGACGGTAGAGAAGCCTGGTGAGCTGTATGACTTTCTGCACCGGGACGGCCCTTCAGAGTCAGAGAAAGAGCTGCTTGAGCTTTGTGCGAAAAGCGGTATCAATGCCGTCTACAAACCGAGCTTGGCGAGAGGGTTTGATTACTATACCGACATTGTCTTTGAGGTTTTTGACACCAACCCCGAGAACAATCGAAGCATGTTTGGTGGCGGTCGCTACGACGGCTTGGTCGGATTGTTTGGGGTCGAGCCTGTACCGACTGTTGGGTTTGGTATGGGAGATGTGACATTGCGGAATTTCTTAGAGTCACATAATTTACTGCCACAACTACAACCCAAAGTTGATATTGTGGTGCTGCTTGTTGGGGATGTGTATGCTCGGTCGCAAGAGGTTCTGTCGGAGCTTCGAAAGGTTGGCCTGCGCGTTGCCGTGGATGCAACCGATCGAAAAATTGCCACTAAGTTGAATCATGCCGAAAAATCGGGAGTTTCGCACGCACTATTTGTGGGTGAAAATGAGCTTTCTAGCGGAAGCTATAGGGTCAAAAATCTACATAATAAGGAAGAGCAAACAATGAGTCTCGCATCATTTTCTAGCTATATGCGCGACCATGTGGATAGCCAGCATCCAGAGAAGTGACAAAGGGGAACTTCTCTGGTAGAATAGTCGTCTATGCATGTTCAAAGGACCGATAATTCCACAACAGAAGTAACTCTTACAATTACCGCCGGCGAGTCAAGCCTTGCGCCAATTAAGCAAGTTGTTGTTCAGAAACTGGCACCAAAAGTTAAGCTCCAGGGTTTTCGGGAAGGCAAAGCCCCGCTCGGCCTTATTGAGAAAAACATTGATCCAAAGGTGCTGCAGACTGAATTTTTAGACGAGGCCCTTACGGTTCTGTATATGAAAGCAACCGAGCAGGAAAAAATTCGGCCAGTTACGCGGCCGCAAGTAAATATCAAAAAGTTTGTACCATTTACGGACTTAGAGTTTGCAGTAACCACTGGGGTGATTGGCAAGATTGGTCTGCCAAATTATAAGAAAATTTCTGTCAGTAAAGAAGCTGTGAAAGTGACCGATAAGGATGTTCAAGAAGTTATTAATTCGCTAAAGATTAGGTTAGCTGACATGACCGATGTTGATCGTGCGTCTAAGAAGGGCGACCAAGTCTGGATTGATTTTAAGGGGACCGACGAAAAAGGCAAGCCAATCCAAGGAGCAGACGGCAAGGAGTATCCGTTACTGTTGGGTAGCGATACATTTATTCCGGGGTTCGAAACAAACATTATTGGCATGAAAGCCGGTGACAAAAAAACCTTTCCATTAACGTTTCCAAAAGCCTACGGCGTGCGAGCTCTCGCGAATAAGAAGGTTATTTTTGAGGTTTCTCTCAGCAAAGTTCAGCTTGTAGAGGAGCCAAAAGAAGATGATGAATTTGCCAAAAAGGCTGGCCCATTTACCACACTCGCGCAGTTGCGGGACGACATCAGAGCGCAGCTAAAGATAGAGCGAGAACGTGAGGCAACGACAAAACAGCAGGATGAAATTGTGCGCACTTTGGTTTCCAAGTCTTCTGTCGGCATACCGAAGGAGTTAATTGAGCAGCAAACTGACTATAGCTTTAACGACCTCAAGCAAAATCTTGCGCAACGTGGACAAACATTAGAAGAATTCCTTGAGCTTGAAGCCAAAAGCGAATCACAGTATCGAGATGAAGTGGTGCGCCCCCAAGCAGAAAATCAGCTCAAAACAAGCCTGGTGCTTGCCGAGATCGCTGATGTGGAGCATCTTGTGGTTACACCAGAAGAGCTTGAAGTTCGCCTACAGCTGCTTAAGGGTCAATACCAAGACCCAAAAATGCAAGCCGAACTCGACAAAGAAGAAAATCGACGTGACATTGCGTCTCGTATGCTGAGCGAAAAAGTCCTTGCGCTAATCACCCAGTAACGAGCTATACTTTCTCTAGGTATGGCTGAAGCGGTGTTCCAATTAGGGCAAAAGGCATTAATTATCAATGAGCACGATGAGGCATTGATGGTGTCGTGTCGGAGTACCCGTGACCCCAAAATTATTTTGCATGATTTTCCTGGCGGACGAGTTGATCTAGATGAACACAATCTGCACGATTCACTACAAAGAGAACTCCAAGAAGAGTTAGGCATTCAAGCTGAAGTTCATGATCTTTTAGCAGCCACAATCGCACCGCATCATATAACGTCTCGACCACGCGTGCTGCTTTTGGTGTATCACTGCTCTATCAAGTCGGGCCAGATCATGCCCAATAACGAAATTATTGGTTACGAGTGGGTACCAATAGACATGGTCCACAAGATGCCCCATGCTCGCTACAGCAAAGAAGTGATCGCCAAAATAAAGACCAAATTGGCAATCTAGCACTCTAAGTTGACGAGTGCTAATTTTGGGGATATACTCTTTAGTTATGAGCGTACTTATTCCAACAGTTATTGAACAAGAAGGTCGTATCGAGCGCGCATACGATATCTATAGTCGGCTTCTCAAAGACAGAATAATTTTTTTGGGAACTGATGTGAACGAACATACCGCAAATCTCATTGTTGCTCAGCTATTATTTTTGGCAAATGAGGATCCTAAAAAAGATATCTCTTTCTACATAAATAGTCCTGGTGGAAGTGTCTATGACGCGTTAGCGGTATACGACACCATGCAATTCATCCAACCCGATGTCGCAACCTACGGTATCGGCGTTCAAGCAAGCGCAGCTGCATTTTTGTTGTCCAGTGGCAAAAAAGGTAAACGCCATCTGCTTGAACACGCAACCGTGATGATTCATCAACCATCAAGCGGCACTCGTGGAAAAGTCACCGATCAAGAGATAGATCTTCGGGAATCACTTCGGGTTAAAAAATTACTTGAGGAGATTATGGCAAAAAATACAGGGCAAAAATTGAGCAAGATACACGTTGATATGGAGCGAGACTTTTGGATGACCTCAGAAGAAGCGAAAAAATACGGAGTTGTCGATAAAATCATAGAAGCTGTTTCTAAATAACGACACAAAAGATGTTGACAGGCGAACGCCGGGCAGTCATAATTGTGACCAAGAAGTAGTGGGCGACTTGTTTGCTGTGGTTACAAAATCATAGCCAAAAAAGCAAACTGAGTACGCAGGAATCTTCGGCGCCAAATCAAAATAAATACAAATATCGAGCAGTAGTTTCGTGGGTATACGATTCTACTTATATTGTTTGCAACCATCAAATATAACCAAGGAGTGACCAACCTTATATGGCAAAAAGCACCACAGCCGAAACGGCTAAAAAACGCACGTACTTTACGAATAATCAACCAGTCATAGATTTGCCTAATCTAGTCGACCACCAAAACCGCTCGTGGCAGTGGTTTGTAGACGAAGGTCTGGGTGAGCTACTCGCCGAGATTAGTCCAATCGATGACTATACAGGAACAAAACTATCACTTCGGTTTAAGGATTATCATTTTGAGGATCCAAAAACTACCGAGGCTGAAGCCAGAGAGAATAACATCAGTTACGAGGCGCCGCTCAAAGCCAAAGTTGAGCTTACCAATAAAGTAACTGGCGAAGTAAAGGAACACGAGATTTATTTAGGTGATTTTCCCTGGATGACTGATCGTGGAACATTCGTTATCAATGGCGCCGAACGAGTTGTGGTCAGCCAGCTAATACGCTCAGCCGGCGTGTTCTTTACCTCCGAGCTTGTAGGTGGCAGAAATCTGTATGGTGCGAAAGTCATTCCTGGGCGCGGTGCATGGTTAGAGTTTGAGACAGCCGCGAACGGCGCACTATTTGTAAAAATTGACCGCAAGCGCAAAATACCGGTTACAACCCTACTTCGGGCTCTCGGACTCAGTGAGGCGCAAATGAAGGACGAGTTGAAGCATGTCGATCAAGGAAAATCTAGCTATCTTGAGTCAACTTTGGATAAAGATCCTTCAAAGACCACCAGCGAGGCTTTGATTGAGGTCTACAGACGACTTCGCCCCGGCGATCTTGCGACAGTTGATAATGCTCGAAGCTTGCTCGAGAACATGTTCTACAACTTTAAGCGTTTTGATTTCTCGAGAGTTGGACGCTACAAAATCAACAAGCGGCTCGATCTCGACGTTCCAAACACTGCCGAAAATCGTGTAATGCGCATCGAAGACTTGCTTGCAATTGTGAGTGAGATTGTTCGACTCAATAACACACAAGAACCTGCGGACGACATCGATAGCTTGGCCAACCGGCGCGTGAAATTGGTTGGAGAGCTTGTCCAGCGCCAATTTCGTATTGGTTTGCTTCGAATGGAGCGAAACACGAAAGATCGCATGAGTATGAGTGAGATAGAAACTGTAACTCCAGGCCAGCTTATTAACGCCCGTCCAGTTGTAGCAGCGGTAAGGGAGTTCTTTGCGAGCTCTCAGCTTTCTCAGTTCATGGATCAGATCAACCCGCTTTCGGAGCTTGCCCACAAGCGACGCTTAAGCTCTATGGGTCCCGGTGGTCTATCGCGGGAGCGTGCTGGATTTGAAGTTCGCGATGCACATGCAACACACTATGGCCGAATTTGCGCCGTAGAAACCCCCGAAGGAGCCAACATTGGACTCGTTCTCAACATGGCAAACTACGCACGGATTAACGACTACGGGTTTGTCGAAACTCCTTATCGAAAAGTTATCAATGCCGTAACAGCCAAAGACGCGGTTAGCCATATTGCCAGCGTTAATTTAGAAGATGACAAAGGGAAAACCCTGGTTAAAAAAGGTGCCAAAATTACTGCAGCTGACGCGAAGAAATTAGCGAGCGTGAAGTCGCGCGTGACCTGGCCCGTGAAAGCAAAAGTCACAAGCGAAATTGTGTATCTCGGTGCGGCGGACGAAGATAAAGCAATTATTTCCGGTGCCGGAAACCCAATTGATGACAACGGCTACTTTATCGACGACAGGGTAAGTGCCCGAGCTCGTCTTAGCGTTGGTGAAATTGACGCTGATGACGTCACGCACATGGACGCAGCCCATAACCAGATAATTGGGTCGATTGCCGGTCTTGTGCCATTTGTCGAGCGCGATCGAGTTGACCGCGCATTGGTTGGGTCAAACCAACAAAAACAAGCGGTCCCGCTGGTAAAGCCAAAAGCCCCGATTGTTGGCACTGGTCTCGAATCAGTCGTTGCTTCGAATAGTGGCCAAATTGTATATGCCGAAGAAGGCGGAGTTGTGAAGAAGGCCAACGCTGACGAGGTGGTTGTCGAATATGCAAAACGCAAAGCTACCTATCGCCCGATGCACTATGTGCGCAGTAACGAAGGGACATGTATCAACCAAAGAGTTGTGGTAAAAACAGGTGACAAGGTGAAAAAAGGCGATGTGTTGATTGAGGGCATGTCAATGGAATCTGGCGAACTCGCGCTTGGTCGTGATCTTTTGGTCGCGTTTATGCCGTGGAACGGCTACAACTTTGAAGATGCAATGGTCATCTCGCGGAAACTTGTTGAGGATGACCAGCTTACGAGCATCCACATTGTTGACTACATGACCGAGGTAAGAGAAACAAAGCTTGGTCCAGAAATTGTCACCAGCGACATTCCAAATGTCAGCGAAGATGCGTTGCGTCACCTGGACGAGAACGGCATCGTCAGAATAGGCGCAGAAGTTCACCCAGGAGATATTTTGGTTGGAAAAATTACTCCAAAGGGCGAACAAGAGCTTTCCAGCGAAGAAAGATTACTCCGAGCAATATTTGGTGAGAAAGCCAAGGAAGTTCGAGACACTTCCCAGCGAATGAGTAACGGCAAGCACGGAAAAGTCGTGGGCGTTAAAATCTTTTCTCGAGCAAATGGGCACGAACTAAAGGCTGGTGTGATCATGCAGATCCAGGTGTTCGTCGCGCAGATGAGAAAAGTCCAAGTTGGCGATAAGCTTGCAGGCCGCCATGGAAACAAGGGTGTTATTGCCCGAATTCTACCAGTTGAGGATATGCCATTTACAGAAGATGGTACGGTGGTAGATATCATTCTCAACCCAATGGGTGTGCCGAGTCGTATGAATCTTGGGCAGCTCTTCGAAACACATCTTGGAATGGCCGCAAGAGCGCTTGGTATTAAGGTAGCGACTCCGTCTTTCGATGGTGTCGACACCCAAAAAATTGGCGAACTGCTAAAGAAAGCTGGCTTTCCAGAAGACGGCAAACAACAGCTTTATGACGGCCGAACTGGCGAAGCATTTCAAGAAAGAACAGTTGTTGGAAACATGTACATGCTGAAGCTGACTCACATGGTAACAGACAAGATACATGCCCGTTCGACTGGTCCTTACACTATGGTTACGCAGCAACCCCTGGGCGGAAAAGCCCAGAACGGCGGTCAACGTTTTGGAGAAATGGAAGTATGGGCGCTCGAGGCTTACGGTGCAAGCAATATTTTGCAAGAGATGCTCACGATCAAATCGGATGATGTGTACGGTCGCTCCAAGGCGTATGAGTCAATCATTAAGCAAACAGAAATAGTTGGCCCCAAAGTTCCAGAAAGCTTTAACGTGCTTGTTAAGGAGCTTCAAGGCCTTGGACTTAAGGTGGACTTGATTGTAAGTGACAATGTTGTTGACGCCGAAGAAGTGCTTGCAGAAAACATCAAGGGCGAGGCCGAAAATCTCTCGACAGTTGATGTGCCGGCCCCAGAAGCAAGTAACGTTGACGTTACAGAAGACGCTGCTGTTGATGAGTACATGGTTATGGAACTAGAAGATGATTTACCTGCTACCACTGTCGTCACGGATGCAGAAGAAGTTAAGGAGGAGCTCTAATGAGACGCTATAACAGTGGTACTAATATTGCCGATTTTGATGCAGTTCGACTTGCGGTTGCGAGCCCAAGCGATATTTTGGACTGGAGTTACGGTGAGGTTACAAAGCCAGAGACCATTAACTATCGAACCCAAAAACCAGAACGTGATGGATTATTCTGTGAGCGAATTTTTGGACCCGTCAAAGACATTAATCCCCATGATGCGAAGTACAAAGGTGTTCGCTCGAGAGAGGCTGCGGTTGATAAAAATGGTGAGCTTGTTACTCGCTCGATCGTCCGCCGCGAAAGAATGGGTCATATTCAACTGGCCAGCCCGGTTGCACACATCTGGTTCCTTAGAGGCACTCCAAGCGCAGTAGGTTTACTCCTTGGGATGACGGTAAAAAGCTTAGAAAGAGTAGCCTATTTTGCAAGCTACATAATCAAATTCGTTGATGTTGAGAAACGTGATCAAATGTTGGCAGACAAAGAAGCCGAATTCGCGGCAGCACAAGAAGCTATAAAAGCTCGATACGAAGCCGAAGGTGCGAAAGAAGGCGCCAATGTGAAGGCACTTGCCGAAATGCAAACAAAGGAGCTTGAAGAGGTAGAGGCTGAGTGGGAAATGCTCAAAGAGCAACTTGAATCACTCGAAAAGCTTCGCCTTCTCAGCGAAAACGATTATAGAGCCCTGCCAGATGACATTCAGAAAATGATAAAGGTAGGAATGGGCGGATCAGCCATAAAAGAGCTGCTTGAAGAAATTGATTTGGTCAAGCTTATTGACGATCTTGCAAACGAGGCCGCCGAAGCAAAGGGTCAGCGAAAAAAGAAAATCATGAAACGACTTCGTCTTCTTGAGAGTATGGAGCGGGCTGGCATCAAACCTTCAAGTATGTGTGTGAGTGTATTGCCGGTTATCCCCCCAGATCTTCGACCGATGGTTCAGCTGACTGGTGGGCGATTCGCAACCTCAGACCTAAATGATTTGTATCGTCGAGTTATTAACAGAAATAACCGACTAAAGAAGCTTATTGATCTAAATGCACCAGAGGTGATTCGTCGAAATGAACAGCGAATGCTTCAAGAAGCTGTCGATGCGCTTATTGATAATAGCTCAGCTCGAAGTGGCCGAGCTGTTGCCGCCACAGGCCAACGACGTCGCCTCAAATCGTTGAGCGATATGCTAAAGGGTAAGCAAGGCCGATTTCGCCAAAACCTACTCGGTAAAAGAGTCGACTATTCTGGCCGTTCGGTGATCGTCGCAGGTCCAGAACTAAAGATGCATCAATGTGGTTTACCAAAAATGATGGCCTTGGAATTATTTAAGCCATTCGTCATAGGTCAACTTATTCAAAATGAGCTTGCGCACAATATTCGAAGTGCTACACGCATGATAGAAACTGCCGAAACAGCGGTTTGGGACGCCTTGGACGAGGTTATCAAAGATAAGTACGTACTTCTAAATCGCGCACCGAGTTTGCACCGACTCTCTATACAGGCGTTTCAGCCAGTGTTGATTGAGGGTAAAGCAATTCAGCTCCATCCTTTGGTATGTAAAGGGTTTAATGCGGATTTCGACGGTGACCAGATGGCGGTCCACCTTCCTCTAAGCGAAAAGGCTCAAGCCGAAGCTCGCGACATCATGGCTTCAAATAAGAATTTGCTAAAACCTGCTGACGGAACCCCGATTCTACACATCGAACAAGACATTGTTCTGGGCTGTTACTACCTAACTTACGAACGACCGGGGAATAACAAGAAGAATGTTGCCTACAGCAGTCTCGCAGAGGCGCTTATGGCACACGACGGGGGAATTCTTAAACTTCAAGACGTAATTACGATTCCGTTTCGTGGCGAAAAGCGAACCTCAACGCTCGGTAGATTTTTGTTCAATGAAATATTTCCCGAAGATTTTCCGTTCCAAGATGATGCAATGACAAAGAAGAAGCTTGCGAGTGTCATGTCCGAGGTATATCAACGTTACGGACAGGACAAAAGTGCGAAAATCGCAGACGACCTAAAAACACGTGGGTTTAGAAGTGCTACGAGCTCTGGAATTTCCATGGGCATGAGTGACTTTATTGACATCAAAAAACTAAAACCTATTTTGGAGGCGGCAGAGGTACGGGCCACGGCGATTAGCGGTCAGTATGATGAGGGCTTTATCACCGAAGATGAACGCTATAGGCTTACGATCGAGACGTGGACAGATGCAGATAATGATGTCCAGACTGCACTATCAGAACAATTTGCCGGCGAAGATAACGCCATGTCAATGGCGGTTGTATCTGGGGCTCGTGGTTCGATTGTTCAGGTAAAGCAAGTTATTGGCTCTGTTGGTATTTTGTCGGACGCAACTGGCCGGGCTATGGAGCTTCCGATTAAAAGCAACTACCGAGATGGTCTTAACCCGCTGGAATACTTTACCTCTACGCGTGGGCAGCGAAAAGGCTTGATCGATACTGCGCTTAAGACCGCAGACTCTGGGTATCTTACTCGTCGGCTTGTCGATGTTGCTCAAGACGTCTTCACTATCGAAGAAGATGCTTCAGATCCTGGTTTTGCAATGTACCGAAGCGACGCAGAAGAGATTGGTATTGACTACGCTTCTCGCCTAGCTGGACGATATGCAGCCGAAAACATTGGCTCTCATGTCAAGAAGGGTGCGCTTATTACGCCAGAAATTGCCAAGGCCATTGAGAGTGATTCGGCACTTGATGGCGTAAAGATCATGAGCGTGCTTAGTTGCAGTGCGGTAAAAGGTGTTAATAGGAAAAGCTATGGACTTGATCCCGCGACTGGTGAGCTAGTTGCCGACCATAGTCCAATTGGTGTGATTGCTGCCCAGTCAATTGGTGAGCCTGGAACGCAGCTGACCCTAAAAACATTCCACTCCGGTGGTGCTGCGGTTGCAGATGACATTACTCAAGGCTTGCCTCGAGTAGAGGAATTGTTTGAGAATCGAACACCAAAGGGTAAATCATTTCTTGCGGATATTCCAGGGAAAGTTGCAGTGTGGGAGGAAGGCGATAGTTATGTCGTCCAGATTACGGATGACAAAGCAAAAGTCGCTCAGCTAACAATTGGCGACCGCACTCCTCAAGTTGCGGCAGGGACCGAAGTGTCGGTTGGAGATGTTGTGGCGGCCGCTGAGGGCGGCGATAGTCCACTTATTGCCCCTGTTGCAGGTAAGGTCACGATGACGAAAAAAGTGATCACCATTACCCCGGCAGGACAGAGCGTGATCAAGTACGAGATTCCTGGCTATAAGCAAATACTCGTCAAAGACGGTCAAGAGGTAGTTGCAGGACAAAAGCTTACTAACGGATCAGTAAACTTGCACGATCTCATGAGATTACAAGGCGTTGAGGCAACACAAAGATATATAATGAATGAAATCCTTCGTATTTTTGCCAGCCAAGGTCAAAATATTGCTGACAAGCATCTCGAAATAATTGTGCGCCAGATGTTTTCTAGGGTACAAATCGAGGACGCCGGCGACAGTGAGTTTGTGACGGGGGATATAGTCAGTAAGCTTGCCGTAGTTGTCGAGAACGAAAAGCTTGTTGCCCAAAAGAAAGAGCCGGCAGTTTACAACCAGTTATTGCTTGGCATCACTAAGGCGTCGTTGAGCACAGATTCATTCCTCTCAGCAGCGTCATTCCAAGATACGACCAGAGTGCTGATTGCGGCAGCTACCAGCGGTAAAGTTGACCATTTGTTTGGGCTCAAAGAGAACGTGATACTTGGTCGTCGGATTCCCGTTGGCACAGGACACAATATTCAAGAAGACGAAGAAGTTGTCGAAGATCAGTAAAAGTGTTAGAATAGATATATAAAATAAGCAATCTGAGCCAGGTGCAGGCATTCATCATGCAGCAGTAGATTGCAACGCTAAGGAGTAAAATGCCAACAATTAATCAACTTGTGAGAAAACCACGCACTCGCGTGACTTCTAAAAGCAAGTCGCCAGCTATGCAGCGGGTGGTAAATAACCTAAAAACCAGGAATTACGAAAAGCCAGCGCCATTTAAGCGTGGTGTATGCGTAAAAGTAACTACTAAGACTCCAAAAAAGCCTAATTCGGCACTGCGAAAAGTGGCTCGTGTTCGTTTGACCAATGGCTACGAGGTATGGGCATACATCGGTGGCGAAGGACACAATCTTCAAGAGCACGCAGTCGTGCTCGTGCGAGGCGGTCGTGTGAAAGATCTTCCAGGTGTTCGATATCACATTGTGAGGGGCAGCCTTGACTTACAGGGTGTTTCGGATCGAAAGCAAGGCCGATCCAAGTATGGCGCGAAGAAGGAAGGCAAGTAAGCTATGCCCAGGAAAGTTACCAAAACCCTTGTTCGCGATATTCAGCCCGACCGAGTGTACAACAGCGTGCAAGTTCAGCGACTTATTAATCGAGTTATGCTAAATGGCAAGAAACAGCTTGCTGAGCGGTTGGTATACAATGGGATGCAAAAGGCTGCAAACAAGCTAAAAGTCGATAATCCGCTTGATGTTTTTGAGCAAGCACTCGGAAATGTAAAGCCTCATCTCGAGACGCGATCGCGCCGAGTTGGCGGTGCGAATTACCAGATTCCCTTCGAAGTTAAAGGTCAACGCCAAAACCATCTCACGATGATGTGGTTCGTGGCGGCTGCACGAGCCAGGAAAGGCATGAGCATGGAAGACCGAATCGCACTCGAATTAGTCGATGCCTACAATAACACGGGTACAGCTGTGAAGAAGCGTGAGGATACCCATAAGATGGCAGAGGCAAACCGAGCCTTTGCGCACTTTGCGAGGTATTAAATCATGTGGTGTGAAAAGGGTTTGAGAGATTGCGCTTACCTAGACGGTATCAACGAGATGAACAGCAATGCATCACTCGCGCAAATTGTTGGTACAGAGGATCGAGACTTTGCTGATAGCGCAGAGCTCCTATCTGGGGCTACCCAAGAAGCAATAGAATACTCCTTGAAAACGTGCATTCCCGATCAGTGTGGAGCTGTCGGAATGGCATTATTTGGTATGATCGAAAACACCGTAAGAATCAGAATGCTAGAAGATAAATTGGAGAGAAAAATTGGCTAAGACACCATTAGAAAAACTAAGAAACATTGGAATAATTGCACATATTGATGCGGGTAAAACCACCACAACCGAAGGCATTCTTTTTCGAACAGGCCTAAAGCATAAAATCGGTGCCGTACATGAAGGCGAAACTACCACCGACTGGATGGAGCAAGAGCGCGAACGCGGTATTACCATCACCTCTGCTGCCGTAACCTGCTATTGGAAAGATCATCAGATTAACATTATTGATACCCCTGGCCATATTGACTTTACTGTAGAGGTCGAACGCTCCCTACGTGTTCTAGATGGGGCTGTGACTGTGTTTGATGGCAAAATGGGTGTAGAGAGCCAGTCAGAGACTGTCTGGCGCCAAGCCGATAAATACGGCGTACCGCGAATTTGCTTTATCAACAAAATAAACCAAACCGGCGGGGATTTTTATAAGTCTTTGGATAGTATCCATGCGCGACTCAATAAGCGTGCGTTTCCAATTCATCTTCCGATCGGTTTTGAGCAGACCGTGAACGGCGTTGTTGACTTGATCGACATGAAGGCTTACACCTATAAAGACTTCAAGGATAAGGAACTCGTTGTTGGCGAAATACCAGCCGACATGCTTGACGAAGCCAAGAAATATCGGAGTTTGCTTATCGAGAATGCTGTTGCCGAGGACGAAAAAATTCTAGAGAAGTACTTTGAAGTAGGCGAGGATGGCCTAAGTGTTGATGAGATCAAACAAGCAATTCGAACCGCTGTGCTTTCTGGTAAGTTTTTTGCGGTAACTGGCGGTGATGGCCGTGGGGTTATTGTCGAAAAAGTCCTCGACGCAGTTGTCGACTTTTTGCCGAGTCCTACTGATCGAGGATCAACCTGGGGCGAGCATACAAAAACTGGGGATGAGATAGAACGGAAGCCAGATGCTGCCCAACCATTTGCTGGCCTAGCTTTCAAGATTGCCACCGATCCATTTGTCGGAAAGCTCTGTTTTGTTCGTGTTTACTCTGGAAAACTTCAAGCCGGCAGCTATATTTTGAACAGTTCTACTGGCGAGAAAGAACGCATCGGACGTATTGTTCGAATGCAAGCTGATAAACGCGAGGATGTGAACGAAATAACTGCCGGCGACATTGCGGCCGTTGTCGGATTAAAGAGCACTACTACTGGGAACAGTCTGTGTGATCCAAATAATCCAATTGTGCTGGAGAGCATCTCTTTCCCAGATCCACCGGTGAGTATTGCTATCGAGCCAAAAACCAAAGCCGACCAAGAAAAGATGAGTCTAGCGTTGGGTCGCCTTGCAGAAGAAGACCCTACTTTTCGCATAAAGGTTGACCACGAAACTGGCCAAACCATTATTAGCGGCATGGGCGAACTTCATCTGGAAATCATTGTTGATCGAATGAAGCGAGAATTTAATGTCGAAGCCAACATTGGCCAGCCTCAAGTTGCGTATCGCGAAACAATTCGCAAAGACGCTGTTGAATCCGAAGGCAAGTTTGTCAAACAAAGCGGCGGTCGGGGCCAATATGGTCACGTCTGGATTCGTCTGAGCCAAAACGAGCAAGGCAAAGGTTTCGAGTTCATCAACTCGATCAAGGGTGGTGCAGTTCCAAGTGAGTACATCAAACCAGTAGAAGAAGGCATAAAAGAAGCTATGAATAATGGGGTTCTGGCTGGTTATCCAGTGGTCGATGTGAAGGCTGAGCTGTATGATGGCAGCTACCACGATGTGGACTCCAGCGAAATGGCCTTCAAGATCGCAGGATCCATGGCACTTCAAAGTGGTGTAAAAAATGCAAACCCAGTATTACTTGAGCCGATCATGAAGGTTGTTGCAGTCACACCCGAAGACTTTATGGGTGACGTGATAGGTGACCTTAACAGCAAACGTGGACGTATCGAGTCAATGGATGATCTTGCCAACGGCATTAAGCAGATAACTGCCTATGTACCACTTGGTGAAATGTTTGGCTATACGACCAATCTTAGGAGCATGAGTCAAGGTCGTGCGAGCTCTAGTATGGAGCTTGACCACTATGCTGACGTGCCAAGTCATGTGACTGAGGCAATTGTCGCTAAAAGCGCAAAATAAATGAGCTGGCAGGACCTCGTATACGGTGTTGGTAATGTCCTATTCGCCGTTGCGCTCATCCCCTCAATTAAGAGCTCTGACAAGCCACACATCAGAACCAGTATTCTTAATGCATTTGTTTTAGTATTCTTTGTGATTGCAGGTATTAGCTTAGAATTGTATTTCACCGCAGTAGTGACGGCTGTGGTTGTGGGTCTGTGGGCACTTTTAGCACTGCAAAAATATAACGACTCGAAAGGCAGGCGACATTCATGACAGAGGACAAGCAAACTGAGCTACTAAAGCTGGCGAATCGTCATGCGCGAGAAGTTGATCTATTTGACCAAGAAGCAGTAGAAAAATCTGTGCTTGAAGCAACAGAGTTGCGCAGCAGGCCTGTGTCTGAGGAAGGTATGCCCATCAGATTAATTAAAGCAGTTGGGCAGCATATAGTTCGCAAGAACGAACAAGAATAATCATAGTTTTGGTCGCATAGTTAGCCCAACCGTAACAGGGGTTTACAAACCTATTCCGATTAGATACGATATATCGGTAACATGAGTGTTTCGCTAGCTATGTCTATGCCCTCATAAATACAACTTTAGATAATTAACTATGTAAGGAGTTAGAATGGCCGATACCTTTGATCGCAGCAAGCCACACGTAAACGTTGGAACGATGGGTCATGTTGACCACGGGAAGACAAGCTTGACTGCAGCAATCACAATGACGCTTGCAAAGCGTCTCCCAAGCGACGTAAATAAGCCGATCGCTTATGACCAAATTGATAACGCGCCGGAAGAAAAACAGCGCGGGATTACGATCGCGACCTCACACCAAGAGTATGAGTCCGAGAAGCGGCACTACGCCCATGTCGACATGCCCGGGCACGCCGACTACGTAAAAAACATGATTACCGGTGCGGCCCAGATTGATGGCGCAGTATTGGTTGTCTCAGCGGCAGATGGTCCAATGCCTCAAACACGCGAGCACGTGTTGCTTGCAAAACAAGTTGGCGTTCCTAGCATCTTAGTTTTTATGAACAAGATGGATCTTGCTGATCCCGAGTTGGTAGAGCTTGTCGAAATGGACATCCGCGAGCTGCTTGCGAAGTATGACTTCGACGAGAACGCGCCAATTATTAAAGGCTCAGCTACCAAAGCGATTGAAGGCGACGAGGCAAATATGGATGCCATTATGGAGCTTGTGAAGGCAATGGATGACTACATTCCAGAGCCAAAGCGTGAACTTGATAAACCGTTTCTTATGCCAGTCGAGGATGTATTTTCTATCAAAGGTCGAGGAACCGTCGCGACTGGTCGTATCGAAACCGGTATTGTAAAAGTCAACGACGAAGTAGAGATTGTTGGTATTCGTGACACCCAAAAGTCAGTGGTTACCGGTGTTGAAATGTTCAAGAAGCTACTTGATCAAGGTCAAGCCGGTGATAACGTCGGAGTGCTCCTAAGAGGCATCGAAAGAGACGACATCGAGCGCGGACAAGTACTGGCTAAGCCTGGTTCAATCACTCCTCATACCGAATTTGACTCTGAAGTTTATATTTTGACCAAAGAAGAAGGTGGACGACACACGCCATTCTTTAAGGGTTACAAGCCCCAGTTTTACTTCAGAACCACTGACGTGACTGGCGAGGTAGAATTGCCAGCCGACAAAGAAATGGTAATGCCTGGCGATACCGTTACTTTTAAGGTCAAGTTGCTGGCTCCAATTGCTATGGAGCAAGGGCTTCGATTTGCGATCCGCGAAGGCGGCCGAACGGTCGGCGCGGGTGTGGTGACAAAAATCGTTAAGTAGCACCAAAACAAGTGTGAATAAAAGCCCCAGAAAACGGGGCTTTTATAATTGCAAGAATTAACTAAATGCAGTATAATAATCATTAATTATGAATACTGCAGAGTCTTGGCCAGAAAGTACCACATCGCATTTCCAAATAGTGGAATCGACCCTAGAGGATTACAAAGACGCGCTTCTCGGCGAGAAGGTGGTGCATTGGTGGGGTGATGAACGAGACAATGTGTACCTAACCCAAACGCGACGATCGGGTGAGACTCTCGTCTTGAATGATCTTGATGAGATAGGCCTCGGGCCCGTACGTGCCTTTATGGCTGAAATTGGTGTTGGGTACAAAGGTTTAATGACCCAAGAAATGCTATCGCAAAGAATTGATGACCTTACTCGCGGAAACGCAGAGGCTTGAGAAGTTTCCTAATATTTTTTGAAATACTTAAAACTAGACTATCAACAAATAATTTGTTAATGTAACCATACTTTATTGCATGCTGACTAAAAGTCATTTCCTCTAGCGCGAGATGATGTTACAGCGAATTCTAATGAAAGGAACAACACCTTATAATGGCTGAATCAACCAAGAAACCCAAAACATCTCAAAAAGAGAAAAAGGCAAAGCCGACTGTTATAGCCGCAGCTAAGGAATCAAAGCCCACAACAAAACCTACTGTCACACCAAGTTCGAAGCCCGTTGCTGCCGACGGAAAGCAACGTATTCGAATTCGCTTGAAAGCTTATGACCATAAAGTTATTGATCAATCTGCTAAGCAAATTGTTGATACTGCGCTCCGCACCGGTGCCACTGTAGCGGGGCCGGTGCCACTCCCGACTCGCAAAAGCACGTTTACCGTTGTGAAGAGTCCGCATGTATACAAAAAGGGTCGTGAACAGTTTGAAATGCGAGTTCACAAGCGCCTTATCGATGTGCTTGAGCCGACTCCGAAAACAATTGACTCCCTCATGAACCTTTCTCTTCCTGCTGGCTGCGACGCCGAAATAAAAATGTAACCCTCAGGCGTATCAATTATGAGAACCATAAGACTACAAGAGTCTGCCTCGATGTTTCTACTTAGCATTGAGCCGCCACTCGATGACGAAGAACTTGGCCTCTTACCGCTTGCACAAGTGGCAGATAACGATGTCGACGAAAGTGCGAATTCGCGTATCTATCGCTGGAGCGACGAGACAATAGTCGCATACCCAAGCGTTGTTTTTGATAACGACCCGGCTAAGCTTGCCCAGCACGCAGAGGAAGTTGCAGAAGCGTTGGGGCAAACCAGCCTTCAAGGCGTCCTGCAAAAAGTGTAGAACAACTCCTAATGATTGTTGACCAAAGCAGTAATCTGTGATAAAATATGTAATTACTAAAAGGAGATGTAAGTTAGAGTCATGGAAATAAGCCCAAATGTAGAGCATTATGCTGATGCGAGTCCCAACAGAGTTGGGGGAGTGATTGACAATCTTAAGCAAAGACTTGCAGTTGGCGCTGCGGTGATTGCGGCTTCGTTTGCTGCGGCCCCTGGTGCTGAGAATTTTGATAATGAGGCCCAGGCAAGCCAAGTACCGGCAACCGAGGTAAATCCGATAAGCGAGTCGGGAGTTAGTTTTTCTGATTGCGCAAACGCTGCGCTTGCGCACACGGCTAGTTTTCGAACACGAGTAACCACAAACCGAACAAACGGCCGGATCACCAATGCGGTCGGGAGATTTACTGGACAGATTGAAGTACCGTCTATTGTCGAGTGTGATGGGGTGCGAACTGTTCGTGTATCGGGGATAGCAAATCGACACCTGGTGACACCAGTCTTGACTCTGGTTGGCAGAAACAAAGACAGGGAATCAATTTCTGGCCACTTCTCAGCAACGCAACAATGTAAAAAAGTCGGCCGTATCTTTTCATCGATGTTGATAAGAACAACCTACAGTGATGATGGGCGCACGGTAACTTCTACAGATACCGTTCGAGCGGATCGTCCGAACAAGTGCTAACAGGCAAAGCTACATTGTAAACTCTGGTAGTAGTGAGGCCCGGTTGTGTGGTGTACTTTTTCATCATATGCTTTAATACTGCTTATAGTTATGGCAAAGAAAAAAACACAAACATCTTCTTCTGAAACCGACGGAGCTTATTTTTTAAAAATTGTACTGTATATGATTGTGGGGAGCGCCTGGATTCGAGTGACCACCAAGGCCGGGGCAGTATATCCTTTGCCTTTTGGCGCTGTCGTTGCCTTGCTATTTGCTAGCCATGAACATTTTCAGCTTGATCGAAAAATCGAGTATGCGATTATTCTTGTGAGTATGTTCATCTCGTTTTGGCTGCCCATTGGGCTGTATATAAATTTGTAGAATATACAACGTATTGACAGAGGTAACACAAACGTGTTAATCTGTTATCTAGTAGTTAAAATTCTTGTACTTGGTGTATTGCACAGGTCTACGAGTTACAGTGGTAGAAACCGGCAATTACCAAGCGTTTTTATGTAACGCTAAATACGCGAACAAGAATAGTAAAGAAAGGCTAGAAGAGCTTGAAAGCGTTTGTGACCCGAAAAGTTGGAATGACAAGCACCATCGATAGTGAAGGTGTGGTGCAGGCTATTACCTTGCTTTCGGCATCGGACAATGTGGTGACGCAAGTAAAGTCAACTGAAACCGACGGCTATAATGCGCTACAACTCGGTTTTGAGGAAGAAAAGCGGCAACTAAAGCCACAGCTAGGTCACCTCAAGCCCGCGAAAACAAACGCTAAAATTATGCGTGAGATTCGCCTCGATGACGACACTACCGAACTAAAGGTCGGCGACCAACTTAGCGCCGATCTTTTTAGTGTGGGGGACATCGTACATGCGACGGGAACCAGCAAAGGGAAGGGATGGGCCGGCACCATAAAGCGACATAATTTTCATCGACAGCGCAAAACACATGGTGGAAAGGGCAATACTCGAAAAGCTGGATCTATCGGCTCAATGTACCCGCAGAGGATATTTAAGGGTAAAAAAATGGCCGGTCAGATGGGTAGCGAGCAGGTGACCATTAAAAATCTAACTATTGGCCTGGTTGACACTGAGCACAGTCTCATCGGTGTGATTGGTGCAGTACCAGGTCCACGCAAAAGTATTGTTGTGTTGCGAGGAGCGAAATAATGGCCACCCCTACCTTTACAAAATCTGGAGCGAAGTCGACTAGTTCCGTGAAGCTTGACAAGAATGTGTTTGAAGTTGAGGTTGCGAACCACCGCTTGCTCAAGGACGCCTATCATGCATACCTTGATAATGGGCGGCACAATCTTGCGGTCACAAAAACACGTGGTCTGGTTCGTGGTGGCGGGAAAAAACCCTGGAAGCAAAAAGGCACAGGCCGGGCTCGATTCGGAAGCTCAAGAGTTCCCATTTGGAGAGGCGGAGGAATTACTTTTGGTCCTACGGGAAACGAGAACTACTCTAAGAAGTTAAATCAAAAAGCCAAACGTACAGCTATACGACAGGCACTGACACTGGCGGCGCAGGCCAATAAGCTGTGCATTATTGAGGCTTTTGAAGTCCAGGATGGCAAGGTTAAGTCTGCCCTAGAATTGCTGAACAAAATTAATGCCAAGGGTCGCGTATTAATCGTTGTCGAGAACAAATCCGAAGAGATGAAGCGAGCAACAAACAACCTCGAAGCAACTATACTTGTTCAAGCGAAGTATCTCAACACATTTGACATACTCAACGCCGATACTATCGTGGTGACAAAAAATTCGCTCAACATCATTTCTGATTGGCTTGGAGGTGAAAAATAATGACCAAGCTGACTATCTTAAAGCCTAGAATGAGCGAAAAAACATACGCCTCATCTCAGTCGACCAACACCTATGTATTTGATGTGCCAACATCGAGCAACAAACACGAAATTGCCAACCAAGTTTCCTCGCAGTTCAGTGTGGACGTAATCAATGTGCGCACTGCAACTATCAAGGGAAAGCGCAAACGAACCGTTCGACGAGGCGGTAGATCTGTGATTGGCGTTCGCTCCAATTTCAAAAAAGCCTATGTCACTCTGAAAGACGGCGACTCCCTGCCGATTTTTGCAGCTATTGAAGAGCAAGAAAAGAAAGAAGCCAAGGCGGCGGAAAAGGCCCAAAAAAAGGCCAAAAAGGAGAGTAAGTAATGGCAATAAAATTGTATAAGCCAACTACTCCAGGCCGGCGCGGTATGACCTCGCAGGATTTTGATTCTATTACCGCCAAGAAGCCGCTCAAAAGCCTTGTTGCAACCAAACGCCAAAAAAGTGGTCGCAATAACCAAGGCCGAATTACCACTCGACATCGAGGGGGAGGTGCAAAACGACGCTATCGCATTATGAACTTTAATCTTGAGCCTGGTCTTAGTGCCACTATTGAGCACATCGAATACGACCCAAACCGATCGGCACACATTGCAAGAATAATTGACAGCAACGGACAGTATCACTACATTCTTGCCAGCATAGGCATGAAGCCGGGTCAAAAGATTGTGGCCGGCGAAAAGGCAACCATCGAAAACGGTAATCGACTGGCGCTTAAGAGTATCCCGACCGGTAGCGTGCTTCACGCGATTGAGCTTACGCCCGGCAAAGGCGCACAAATTGTCAGAAGTGCTGGATCAAGCGCTCAATTGATGGCCAAAGAGGGTGAGTATGCGCAGATTCGACTGCCAAGCGGCGAAGTTCGACAAGTGAGTATTGATTGTATGGCTAGTATTGGCGTCGTGGGAAATGAGCAACACCAAAACATTAAGATCGGAAAAGCTGGTCGCCGTAGGCGAATGGGTGTGAGGCCAACTGTTCGTGGTGTGGTGATGAACGCCGCTGACCATCCGCACGGTGGTGGTGACGGTGGGCGTCACGGGATGGGTAAAGATCCGCGCACCCCTTGGGGACAGAAAACATTGGGCTTTAAGACTCGACGTCGCAAAAGCACCACCAAGTACATCATAAGAAGCCGTCATCAAGCGAAAAGGAAATAATCATGAGTAGATCGTTAAAAAAAGGACCATTTGTAGACCCAAAACTTGCGAAAAAGGTTGCCGCCTTGGGTAGCGAAGACCGAACCATTATCAAAACGTGGGCTCGTTCAAGCGCTATTCCGCCAGAGTTTGTTGGCAAAACAGTGGCTGTCCATAACGGCAAGGTACACGTCCCGGTGTTTATTACAGAGAACATGGTTGGCCATAAGCTGGGAGAGTTTTCGCCTACACGTAAGTTCCGAACACATGGCGGGAAGCTCGCGAAAGGAAAAAGTTAATGAGCGTTAAGGCAACGGCAAAGGGTGTTCGTATGAGCCCACGTAAAGTTGGGGTGGTTGCTGCGTTGGTGCGCGGTAGAACAGTTGAGGAGGCGCTCACGATACTCTCAAATACTCCCCGGCGCTCAGCGCTACCGGTGAGAAAAGTGATAGAAAGTGCCAAGGCGAACGCCGATAATAACCACTCCCTAAAGCCCGAGACTCTAAAAATTACCTACATTAGCGTCACCCCTGGACCTCGGTTGAAGCGATATCGCCCCGCAGCGCACGGACGTGCTCTGCCGTTTCAGCGAAAAACCAGCCACATCTTTGTTCAAGTTGACGGCGAGGTGCGAGCAGCCAAAAAGGCATCTGCCAAGTCAAGTAGTAAAACAGCAGCGAAAAAGGAAGCAAAGTAATGGGCCAAAAAGTTAACCCAATTAGTATGCGCCTCCAGGTCAATAAAGATTGGCGAAGCAAGTGGTTTGCAAGCAAACGCGATTACGCAGCATATCTTACCCAGGATCTTGAGGTGAGGCGACTCATTAAAGACATGCTTGGCTCAAGAGCAGCTATTAACAAAGTTGACATCGAAAGGTCGCCGAATATCGTGACTGTTACCATCTCTACTGCGAAGGCGGGGGTTGTCATCGGACGTGGTGGCACGGGAGCTCAAGAGCTTAAAGCACGGATTGAAAAAGTGTACGGCGTGCAGACGCGAGTCAATATTGAGGAAATCAAGAAGTCAGAAATGTACGCAAAACTGGTTGCTGAAAATATTGCTTTTCAGCTTGAACGCAGAATGTCCTTTAGGCGCGCGATCAAGCAAGCGGCCGCCGCAACAATGCGAGCCGGAGCACAAGGTGTTCGAATTGAGGTCGCGGGACGCTTAAACGGTGCGGAGATGTCGCGTCGTGAAAAAGAAGTTGCAGGGAGTGTACCGCTTCATACACTTCGGGCCGATATTGATTATTCATCTGCCCGCGCCCATACAACTGCCGGGATTATTGGCGTGAAGGTTTGGATATACAAGGGGGAGACGGTCTAATGTTGATGCCAAATAAGACCAAGTTTCGACGAGTACGAAAGGGCCGAATCAAGGGACCGGCAACGTCTGGTAACACTATTGCATTCGGTGATTTTGCGCTGCAATCGACAGGCACCGAACGGATAAGTAGTCGCCAGATCGAATCGGCCAGACAAGCCATGACGCGCTATATAAAGCGCGGAGGCAAAATATGGATTCGAATATTTCCTCATACCCCCGTTACCAGAAAGGCGCTTGGACTCAAGATGGGTGGCGGGAAAGGTTCGCCAGAGTTTTTCGTTGCAAAAGTACGCCCTGGAACGATTCTATTTGAGATGCAGGGTGTATCCGAAGAAGTTGCCCGAGAAGCTATGCGACTTGCGAGCCATAAACTTCCGGTTAAGACAAAGTTCATTACGAGGGAGTCAGACTAATGAAGACCGCTGAGATCCGAAAAATGAAAACGACCGAAATTATGGATAGTGTGGCAGCGCTAAGAGTTGAGATTGTCGAGCTTCGTCGTCGAATTCACATGGGAGAAACCCAAAATGTCCGTATATTGCGCAGTAAGCGTAAAGATTTGGCTCGGATGCTAACAATTATGAGTGAACAGCTCTCAAAGGAGAATATATAATGGCAAAAACCTTGATCGGTACGGTGTCTTCTGTTTCCGCTGACAAGACTATTGTCATTACGGTTCATACACGGAAAACGCACCCACTTTATAAGAAACAATACTCAGTTACGACGAAATATATTGCCCATGATGAGAAGAACCAGTGCAGTGTCGGTGACAAAGTTGCTATCGAAGAAACCCGACCTCTCTCTGCGAGAAAACGCCATACCCTTAAAGAGGTTATTGGTAAGGCCAAGCTTTCCAGAGAAGATCTTGATGTGATCGAGAAGGAGTCGAAGGTGGCGCCAAAGGATGACGAGGAGGCGAAGTCATGATTCAGCAAGAGTCGCGTCTAAGCGTCTGCGACAACAGTGGCGCCAAGGAGATTTTGTGCATTCGTGTGCTCGGGGGAACTCGAAGACGTTACGCACATGTCGGCGACGTTATTACTGCAACTGTCAAACAAGCAAATCCCAATGGTACCGTGAAGAAGAAAAGCGTTGTTCGTGCGGTAGTTGTTCGTACGACCAACGTCATTAAGCGCAAAGATGGTTCAACGATACGATTTGACGACAATGCTGCCGTAATTATCGGCGACGATAAACAGCCGCGCGCAACGCGCATTTTTGGCCCGGTTCCCAGAGAGCTTCGAGATATGGGATATAACAAAATAATTAGTCTTGCTCCAGAGGTACTTTAGCTATGAAAGTAAAGTCTAAAACAGTGTATAAAATCCGACTCAAGAAGGGTGATGAGGTTGTAGTTATTGCTGGAAAGTACAAGGGCAAAACAGGAAAAGTAATTGCGACGCATCCAACGCTCAATAAAGTTACGATCGAAGGAATTAACGTCGTAAAAAAGGCCATTAAGCCAAGCACCAACAATAAATATCCACAAGGCGGAATTATTGAGATTACCAAACCGTTGTGGGTGAGTAAAGTTGCAGTTATTGAGCCAACTACAAAAAAACCAAGCAAGATTGGTTATCAGATGGCAAAAGATGGTACAAAAACCCGCGTGTATAAAAGGACAGGAAAGGTAATTAAGTAATGGCTACAGCAAAAGCATCCTCCACAGCTACTTTGCCGCGATTGAAGCAGCTTTACTTGACGACCTATGCAAATGAGCTTAAGGAAGAACTAAAGCTTAAGAATGTTCATGAGATTCCAAAACTCGAGAAGATTGTTATCAACGTCGGGCTGGGGCGTTCAAAGGATGACAAAAAAATGTTTGAAGTCGCGGCCAACACGTTGGCAAAAATAACTGGCCAAAAACCAATTGACACTTATGCGAAGCTATCAATTGCATCATTTAAGCTTCGAGAAGGCAATAAGATTGGGCTCAAAGTGACGTTGCGTGGCGATCGAATGTACGAATTTTTAGACCGATTAATAAATTTGGTGCTTCCAAGGCTTCGTGATTTTCACGGTGTTAGTAACCGAGCATTTGATAAGCAGGGTAATTATGCCATCGGGCTCAGAGAGCAATCTATCTTTCCTGAGCTTAGCTTCGAAGAGACGACGACCGCACATGGGTTACAGGTGACCATCGTGACTGACACAGATAATCAAGACTACTCAAAAGCACTATTAACCAAGTTTGGAATGCCGTTCCAAAAGGAGACTAAATAATGGCAAAGAAATCGATTATTGCCCGCGATGAAAAGCGTGCACAAATGATACAGAAATATGCCCAAAAGCGGGCGGCGCTCAAGGCTGTAGGTGACCAGGAAGGCTTGCATAAGCTACCCAGGAACTCATCTCCCACCCGAAAGAAAAATCGCTGCAGCGAAACTGGACGACCTCGTGGCTATATGAGGACGTTTGGATTAAGTCGAATTTCTTTTAGAGAGCACGCAAGCAAGGGAGAGATCCCAGGTGTAACGAAAGCGAGTTGGTAATTATGGTCTCAACTGATCCAATTTCAGATATGCTCACGCGAATTCGCAACGCAATCGCGGTCTCTAAAACAGAGGTTCGCATGCCGTATTCTAAGGTGAAGTATAATGTCGCAACCTTGCTACAGTCACACCGATTTATAGATAAAGTCGAGGCTGACGGAGAGGGCATTGATAAAGCGTTGATAGTCACAATAAATAACGAAGCGTCAAATGCCCGAATTACAGAAATTGTCCGCTTGAGTAAGCCTGGCCGCCGTATGTATGTCAGTGCGGATAAGATTCCTGTCGTAAAACGCGGCCGTGGTATTGTCATTGTTTCGACGTCAAAAGGCATGATGGTTGGTGACGAAGCAAGGAAGACCCACTTGGGCGGCGAATTAATTTGTAAGGTTTATTAAGGAAGCATTATGAGTCGAGTAGGAAAACTACCAATCAAGCTAGAAAGCGGTGTGACAATTACTGTCGATAACGATGCGATTACAGTTGCGGGTCCCAAAGGAACCTTGTCACAGTTCACTATGCCCGGCATTGTTGTGAAGCAGCAGGATAGTGAAGTGATCGTCAGCAGAGAAAGTGATATCCCAGAGCACCGCGCCAAACATGGTTTAATGCGTACTTTAGTTGCAAATATGGCCACTGGGGTGAGTAAAGGGTTCGAAAAGAAGCTCGAGGTTAACGGCGTAGGTTTTCGGGTTGCTCTGGCTGGTAATCAGATCAAAATGAATCTCGGATTCTCACACGAAGTTGTGTATACGCTTCCGCAAGGCATCACTGCCACTGTCGAACAGAATATCATCACGATTTCGGGAATTGATAAGCAGCAGGTGGGGCAGGTGGCCGCCGAAATCCGATCACTCAAAAAACCCGAGCCATATAAAGGTAAAGGCATCAAATATGTTGGTGAGCGTATCATTAGGAAGAGCGGAAAGTCGGGTAAGGATAAGTAGCTATGAATAGATTGCAATCAAAAAGAGATAATGCCGCAAGACGAGCTCACAGAACCCGAGCAACTGTTATCGGGACATCGCAGCGACCACGGCTATCGGTCCATATTACGAACCTACATGTTACCGCTCAGATTATTGATGACTCCAAAAAAGTTACCCTCGTGAGCGTGACAACCGTTGGACAGAAAGACGTAAAGGGCACAATGACATCTAAGGCCGAATGGGTTGGGTCAGAAATAGCCAAGAAGGCCAAAGCCAAAAAAATCAAACAAGTTGCGTTTGATCGTGGAGCCAAGCTGTATCATGGACGAATAAAAGCGCTCGCAGACAGCGCTCGTAAGGAAGGACTGGAGTTTTAATTATGGCAGACACACCTCAAAAGACGCGCCCAGCACCGGCGCATTCCGAAGAGAAGCAATATGACGAAAGGGTCGTGCACATTGATCGTGTCGCGCGGGTGGTAAAAGGTGGACGAAGATTTCGTTTCCGTGCGCTTGTAGTAGTTGGCGACCACAAAGGTCGCGTTGCTGTTGGTATTGCAAAGGGCGCTGATGTAACGGCGGCGGTCGCAAAAGCGGTAGAGTCAGCGAAGAAGAACTTCACAACCCTAAAGCTTTACAAAGGAACATTTCCCCACGAAGCACAGGCAAAAGTCGCTGGTTCTAACATCCTGCTCAAGCCAGCAAGTGCTGGTACGGGACTTATTGCTGGTGGAGTAGTGCGCACAGTCCTTGAAGTTGCAGGTGTGAGCAACGCACTTTCAAAATCGCTGGGCTCAACAAACAAGATTAACACTGCATATGCAACACTTGAGGCTTTGAAAAGCATGGAGTCGGCTGATAAATGGGTTACGCGGATAGACAGACCTATCTCAAAACCGAAAAAATCCACGACCACAAAGACAGGCACAAAAGCAGTGTCTAAGGATAAGAAATAATGAAGTTTAATGAGCTAAATCTTACACCAAACAAGAAGCCCAAACGCGTAGGACGTGGTATTTCTGCTGGAAGGGGTAAAACTGCTGGAAGAGGCACAAAAGGCCAAGGTTCGCGTAAAAGTGGGGGTGTCAGGCCGGGCTTTGAAGGTGGGCAAATGCCTCTCTATATGCGTATACCAAAACTGCGAGGATTTACGTCACATCGAACGAAAACCAGGCAAGTCTACACCAGCGACCTTCAGACACTTGGTAAAACAGAAGTAACAACTACAGTGCTGGCAGATGCTGGACTCATAGAGAACCCTTATGTAAAAACCAAACTAATCGTCAAGGGCGATCTCACAAAAAAGATGGTTGTGAAGCTTCAGTACGCAAGCGCGCCCGCCGTTGCGCTGCTGCAAAAGGCTGGGGGTAGTTTTGAAAAGACAGAACAGCTAAAAAGACCTTCAACACGCAAAAAGTCGTAGAGAAGTAGAGAAATCTAGGGTACAATATCACTTGATAGTCGAGAGGTGTGTAGCCCGAGATAACAAAGAGGGTAAATAAGAACGATTCATGAATTGGAAGGTAATTTGGAAATCACTGTCAGACAGCGATATGAGGAATCGTATTCTCATTGTTCTGGGTATCCTGGTTATCTTTCGGGTCTTGTCGCATATTCCAATTCCACTCACAAACCCTCAAACCTTACGCCAAGTTCTTGAAACACTATTTACCTCGTCCGACACACCACAGTTCTTAAGCTTTTTGAACGTGCTCTCTGGGGGAGCACTGGCTAATTTTTCCATTATGCTGGTGGGTCTTGGTCCATACATTAATGCCAGCATTATTATGCAGTTGCTCACCAAGGCAATTCCTAAATTGGAGGCACTGAACAAAGAGGGCGAATTTGGGCGTAAAAAGATAAATCAGTACACCAGAATGCTTACGCTGCCACTAGCAATCATCCAATCCGTTGGAGTTATATATCTTGTCAAACAGCAAGCTGCGCAAGTTGCGGGCCTTGGAGACATAACAGCGGGGAGTGGTGTTGGGCAATGGATTTTGATGATAACCGCATTGACCGCGGGGGCAATGATGCTGATGTGGTTGGGTGAGTTGATAACCGAGCAGAATATTGGAAATGGTATTTCATTACTGATAACCGTTGGTATCGTGTCATCGCTGCCAGGGACGGTTGCATCGCTGCTTTCGTCTGTGGTTGCAGGAGATGCAAAATGGAGTGTATTTGGACTAACCCTCCCAATTGATAAAAAAGGCTTCTTGCTTGCTATTGGCCTTGCTTTGGCGGCGTTTATTGTGACGCTTATTGTCGTCCGCTTAAACGAGGCGGCAAGGCGGCTTACTGTGCATTATGCCAAAAGGGTGCAGGGCAATAGAACGTATGGGGGTGTAACAACTATGTTGCCCGTGAAGTTAATTACGGCCGGAGTTGTGCCGATAATTTTTGCAGTTGCGTTTTTAAGCGTGCCAAGTTTCGTTGGGCAAATATTTAGCAGTAGTCAGAGCGCCAGACTGCAAGAAATTGGTGGAAACCTTTTGGCGTGGTTTCAGCCACCGACGTCTCAATCTCTCACCTCTGGTGATTGGCATGCGTACATTTACCCCGTTGTGTATTTCCTGCTAGTGTTTTTGTTTACGTTCTTCTATACCAGTATTGCCTTCAATGCAAAAGAAATCGCCGAAAACCTTCAAAAGCAGGGAGGATTTATTGAGAGCGTTCGTTCTGGATCACAGACAGAAAAGTACTTGTCTAAAGTGGTAACGCGACTTACGCTTTTTGGCGGACTCGCACTAGGGCTGCTCGCGGTGCTGCCGATTATCGGTGAGGCATACCTAGGGAATAATCTGGCAATTGGCGGTACGAGTATCTTGATTCTTGTGTCAGTATCACTTGAGACGCTGCGACAAGTCGAATCACGTGCATTAATGATTACCTACAACCAATACGACGGTACCGACTTTTTTCAAGAAGTTGAACCAGAGCAAAAGCGACGCAGATTCATACCAAAGCGATTGCGAAAAAATAAATCTAAGAAATAACCCAAAACTACCCTTTACAAATCCAGTACTAATCTGTTACAATTTACGTCTAGTTATATTTTATGGCCAAAAATAAGGAAGTTATCGAGCTCTCGGGTGTTATCACCGAAACACTGCCAGGAACTCAGTTCCGGGTAGAGCTTCAAAACGGTCATGAAATCATAGCTCATGTCGCTGGTAAGATGCGGAAACACTACATTCGCATTGTTCCAGGAGACAGCGTTACGGTCGAGTTGACCCCTTATGATCTTACAAAGGGCAGAATCACCTATCGCAAATCGTGAATCCACGACATTAATAACTAAAAATACGCAGTGTGTCGCAGGGGAAAGCCCTCGATCCGTATACCTCCCCGTTCGTAAAGATCTGGGTGATATGAAGCCAGAAAGGAATCTCGCTGGATGAAAGTACGTGCAAGTGTAAAGAAGATCTCCCCCGACGACAAAATAGTGCGTCGCAAGGGTCGTCTCTACGTGATCAACAAATTTAAGCCAAAGCATAAGCAGAGGCAGGGATAGTTTATGGCGCGAATCTCTGGAGTAACAATTCCAAACGAGAAGCAAGTGCACGTGGCGCTCACATATATTTATGGAATAGGCCCAAAGCATGCAGCAGACGTTTTAAAGAAGTCTAAAGTCGAGCCAACAGTAAGAGTAAAAAATCTCACCGATGCCGAAATTGGTCGAATATCGGAAACAATAAGCAATGATTATATTGTCGAAGGCGAGTTGCAACGAATTGTAACCGGCAACATCAAGCGCCTAAAGGATATTAATTCTTATCGGGGACTACGTCACAAGTCGAACCTCCCCAGCAGAGGCCAGCGAACGAAAACGAACGCTCGCACCCGACGTGGCAAAAAGGCAACGGTTGGTGGTACTGCAAAGAAAGCACCGTCAAAGACGTAAGATAGGACTAAAATATGGCTGAACCAACGGTACCAAAGAAAAAGAAAGCAAAGCGATCTGTTCCAGCAGGGCAAGTTCATGTATACGCCTCTTTTAACAACACGATCATAACAATTACTGATTCAAGCGGTGGTGCTCTGGCAAGCGCAAGTGCGGGTGGCTGCGGATTTCGAGGAAGCAAAAAAGGCACAGCCTATGCTGCCCAAGTTGCCTCCGAAAAGGCTATCGCAACCGCCAAACAACAGCATAATCTTGCAAAAGCCGATGTGTTTATAAAAGGAGTTGGACTTGGGCGTGAGTCAGCTGTTCGAGCGCTCGCAGCCGCAGGCATTTCTGTAGAATCAATTACCGATGTGACAACAGTTGCTCACGGCGGCGTAAGACCGAAGAAAGCAAGGAGAGTATAGGATGGCTCGAGACACGCATTCAATTGTAAAAATGAGCCGTCGTGAGGGGTATGCGTTGCATCCAAAGGCGCATAAGGCACTCGTGAAGCGGCCAACACCTCCTGGCCAGGCACAACGTTCGTTCAGAACTAAGGCTAGCCAGTATTCTTTGCAGCTCCGAGAAAAGCAAAAAGTGAAGAGACTCTATGGATTACTAGAAAAGCAATTTTCGAACTTGATGAAAGAAGCCAATCGTACCGAAGGTCAGTCGGGTGAAATACTTCTACGTTTTTTGGAACAGCGCGCCGACAATGCGGTATACCGGGCCGGTTTTGCGGTGAGCCGACGCGCATCTCGACAATTGGTTACCCACGGTCACTTCGAGCTTAATGGACGACGAGTGGACATTCCTTCCATACGACTTAACCCAGGTGACACACTTGTTGTTCGGCCAACTTCACAGAAGACTGATTACTTTAAACGACTTGACGACGTTAGCCCTGCGGGTAGCGACCTGCCATCTTGGATTAAAGTTGACCGCAAAAAATTTACAATCACAGTTACCGGCATTCCATCGAGAGAAGAAGTTGAACCAGATATCAATGAGCAATTAATTGTTGAGTATTACTCACGCTAGCTAAATAGGAGGCTAAACAAAATGTCTAAAATGATTCACACCCCAGGAGTAGTACACATAAATGAACACGACGATACAAGCACAACGTTTAGTATTGAACCGCTCCATAGTGGCTATGGAATGACGCTTGGGAACAGCTTGCGCAGAGTGCTATTGTCTTCGATTGCTGGTGCAGCTATTACAGGAGTCAAATTCGAAGGTGCAAGCCACGAGTTTACAACTCTTCCAGGCGTGAAAGAAGACTTGGTAGAGATCATACTTAACTTAAAAGGAGTTAAGTTTCGCATTTTCAATGACGAGCCACAGACGCTTCGTGTGAGTAAAAAGGGAAAAGGCACACTAACAGCAAAAGATATACAAGTGAATGCCAACGTAGAGGTGGTGAATCCAGATCACGCGATTGCCACTCTTGATGATGCCAGTGCGAACGTTGCATTTGACGTTATCGTCGAAGTTGGTCGTGGCTATCGGACTGTAGAAGAGGTTTCCAACAGAAAAGTCTATTCAGATATGATCGCCGTTGACGCTATCTTTAGCCCCGTGCAAAGAGTGCGATATAAAGTCGAAAACACCCGCGTCGGACAGATGACCGACCTAGACAAGCTGGTTATTACCGTTGATACTGACGGTACAATTACACCAAAAGATGCATTCGAAGAGGCTTCTGCGATTTTAGTAAACCAGTACACGGCGTTGGCTGGTCAGACAAAAGTCGAAGCTTCTGCGCCACTGACAGCCAGCAATGTAGACAGCTCTGCGAGCGGTGAAGGGGATGACTCACCGGCATTAATGACATCAATTGAAGATCTAAATCTTTCTGCGAGGACAACCAATGCCCTGGTAAACAACGATATCCACACCTTAAAGGATCTTTTCTCGCTCAGCGATGCCGAACTCCGTGACCTAAAAGGCTTTGGGAGTAAGGCGCTGGATGAGGTAAAAGAAAAAATGGCGGAGATGGAGTTTTAGTCGATGCATCGTCACGCATATAAAGGTCGTAAGTTTGGGCGAGAGCGAGACCAGCGTCGAGCGCTAATAAAGGGACTCGCGGATTCGCTAATAAAGTATGAGTCGATCGAGACAACACTACCAAAAGCAAAGGAAATTGTGCCCTATACTGAACGGCTCATCACAAAGGCTAAAAAAGGCGACCTTCATAGCCGTAGACAGATTATTGCACGGCTTCAAACACTAGAGAGTGCCCATAAGCTCGTTGATGAAATTGCTCCAAAACTACAAAGTCGATCAAGTGGCCACCTAAGAATCGAAAGAACGACAACACGCCGAGGCGATAATGCACAGCTTGCTCGAGTCAGCTTTGTAGACGATCTTTCGGTGGAGCTCAAGAAAAAGGCACAACCGGCAACCAAACCTACGCCTACAACAAAGAAACCGACTGCCAAGAAGAAAGAAGTGGTAAAGAAGTAATGAAAACTTATTCTGCAAAACCTAGCGACGTCGTCCGCAAGTGGTATGTTGTTGATGCGAGTGAAGTGCCTCTCGGTAGACTTAGTACTCGTGTTGCCGAATTGCTCATAGGCAAAGGCAAGCCAATCTTTACGAAGCATATAGATTGCGGAGATTACGTCGTGGTCGTAAACGCCGAAAACCTAGTAGTGACAGGGAAAAAAGTTGAGGATAAGAAGTACTATAAGCATAGCCACTATCCTGGAGGACTTCGAGAGACGACTCTCAAATATGAGTTAGAAAAGGATCCAAAAAAGGTGGTACACCAAGCGGTTCGGGGCATGTTGCCGGTTAATAAGCTGCGAGACGACAGGCTTGCACGTCTCAAAATTTACGTTGGCATAGAGCACGAGCACGCTGCCCAAAAACCAGAGAAGCTTTCATTAAAGAAAGGTAACAAATGAATTATTTTTACGCACTTGGTCGCAGGAAGAGTGCCACCGCAAGAGTTCGAGTCACCAAAGGCAAAGGCAATTTTTTAGTAAACAACAAACCGGTGAATGACTATTTTGAAAACAGCCAAGCACTTTTAGGCGAACTAAAGAAACCAATGTTGGTACTGGAGCTTGACGACACAAAATTTGATGTAAGCGTCAAGGTCAACGGCGGCGGACATGCAGGCCAAATTGATGCAATTCGGCTTGGAATCGCGAAGGCTCTTGTGCAGCTGAATCCAGATTACAAGAACACGCTTCGGCGCGCAGAGTTGCTTGGACGTGACCCCCGCGAAAAAGAACGGAAAAAGTTTGGGCTCAAAGGGGCTCGTAAACAGCGCCAGTTTACAAAACGATAGGACAATCAATACTATCTTGGCGACATTAATTGCCGCGTGGTATGGCCATTTCTTTCAACGAAACTATGGTATCTAGGATATAATATTTAGCAATGAGCAAACCTGTTATTCTGACTGGACTTCGTGCGAATAACGATTTGCACTTAGGAAATTATTTTGGGAGCTTATTGCCAATAATTGATATGGCGAATGAGCGTGCGGGTCAATATCAGATCAATTTGTTTGTGCCCGACCTTCATAGTTTTACTACACCTATCGATCACACGAAGCTCCAGGCTCAAATTTTTGAAAATCTTCAAGCATTTGTTGCGGCTGGTTTTCCTATAAATAAGGCTGATGTGTATGTCTATCGGCAGAGTTTTATTCCGGCCCATAGTGAGATGACATGGATACTGGATTGCTTTACGAGTTTTGGTGAAATGAAGCGCATGACTCAGTTTAAGGAAAAAAGTGCCGGTCATTCGGATAGGGTGAGTGTCGGGCTGTTCAACTACCCGGTGTTAATGGCGGCGGATATACTGCTTTATAACGCTACATATGTGCCGGTGGGAGACGATCAAACACAACATCTGGAGTTTACGCGAGATATCGCGCAGCGCATGAATGCAATGTTTGGTGAACTATTCACTGTCCCCGCTGATGTAAAGGCGCAGCACAACTTTTTTGGCAAAGATCAAGGAGTTCGAATAAAGGACCTAGCAAATCCTGCCAAAAAAATGAGCAAGAGCTCCGAAAGTGACAAGGGGGTTATTTTCCTTAATGATGCCCCAGAAGTTGCGGCCAAAAAAATCATGTCAGCAACAACGGATAGTCTTGGTCGTATTCAGTATGATCATCAGAATCAGCCGGGCGTCAGTAATCTTATTGATATTTTAGCGCTGCTGCGACAGTCAAATCCTAACCAAGTGGCTGCCGATCACGACGGCGACAATTACGGAGATTTTAAACGAATTGTTGCAAATTCGATTGCTGAATTTTTGACGAACTATCAGAGTAGACTGGCAGTTGCAAATAAGGCAGAGATTGTTGAAGCGCTGGACAAAAGCGAATCGGCGGTAAAGACTGTGGCGAACGACACACTGCTTCGAGTTCAGAAGGCGGTAGGATTAAGAGCTCGTGACTAAGACTGTTTCTCGCTTGGACACGCGTTTGAGCGAACGCTACCCAGAATTTAGTCGCGCGCAGCTTCAGAAATTTATTAAGGCTGGAGAAGTAAAGCTGAACAATAAGCTGGCAACCAGAGCCAGTCAAGCAGTACTTGATGGCGATGTTGTTGAGCTTTTTCGCAAAAATGTACCAAATTTGAGCAATAGCAACTTAGACCTGCCGGTGCTCTACGAAGACGATGATTGCGTGGTTATCGACAAGCCAGTAGGTATCCTCGCTCACAGCAAGGGGGTAGACAACCCAGAAATAACCGTTGCTTCTTGGGTCGGACTGAGGAGCGGCTTTGATTTTCCAAGTCAATCAAATCGTACGGGAATAGTTCATAGGCTTGATAGGGCTACAAGTGGCGTTATGATAGTTGCAAAGAACCAGAAGGCTTTAGGGGCTCTACAAAAGCAATTCCAGACAAGAAAGGCTAAGAAAGTGTACCGTACGCTGGTCCAAGGACACCTCAAGCAGCCTCACGCAATCCTCGACTTGCCAATTGAAAGAAACCCAAAAGCACCCCAAAAATTTAGAGTCGGAGCCAACGGAAAATCAGCAACAACAGAATATAGGGTCTTAAAGTCCCTTGATGAATTTGATTATCTTGAGCTGCGCCCAACAACCGGCAGGACGCATCAGTTGCGAGTACATATGAAATATCTAGGACATCCAATAATAGGTGACAGCTTTTATGGGGGTAGGCCAGCGAGTCGACTTTATTTGCACGCCTATAGCTTAGAAATAACCCTACCGAATCGATCAAGGCAAACGTTTATCGCTGCTGTTCCTAAGGACTTCTTACTGGGTTTATGATTATGGAGACCCCAATGTTTCATCCAATAACGCAAAAGAAGATAAACCTATTGCTGAATGATCCCCCGCAAGCCGTGGGTATTATTGGAGAACCAAAAAGCGGCAAAGGGTTTGTCGCAAAGTATGTTGCGGCCAAGCTTTTGGGCCTAGAACTGTCGGATCTGTCAAAATACCCATATTGTCTTCGCTATGACGTCGAAAGTGAGAAATTTGGTATTGATGAAATTCGAGATCTCCAAAAAGCACTCAGTATAAAGGTGCCCCGCCAGACGAACATTAATCGAGTTGTTATTTTGGAGCATATTCATTCGCTGGGGCATGAAGCACAAAGTGCGCTACTTAAGACACTTGAGGAACCACCTTCATATACTTCAATTATTGTCACGTTTAATCATCCTGCGTCAGTATTAGAAACCGTTAGGTCTCGGCTTCAAGAAATCCAAGTTTTACCGGTTTCTGAGGCTGACGCAAAAGCGACACTATCTTCCTACAAGACAATCGAACTAGAACAAGCATACGCAATAAGTGGCGGACGGGCTGGTCTTATGATGGCATTACTCGGAGAGTCTGATGATCAGCAAACGATTCATGCAATAACGCTCGCGAAGGAGATATTAAAGAAGACTAAATACGAGAGGCTTTGCATGGTTGACGTGTTAACAAAGAAGCCAGAAATTCCCACATCTGACCTGCTTGAGTCAATTCGAATCATATTAAGTGCAGCATTTCAGAACTCAATAAAGGGGGCAAACATATCGCAACAAAGCGCCTCCCTGCACAGGTTAAGTCGAGTGTACGATGCAATTCAAGACAACCAAAAGGGCGCGAACCAAAAACTAACCTTGTCTCGCCTTTTCGCAGCGCTCTAATGCTATAATGTTCTGAATATATGTATGAACTTGTACTTATTGCTGGGCTAGGCGCCCTCACTTTTCGGGCGTTTTCAAAACACTCAGAAGAAGAACCCGACATTCCCCACCGAATTGGCGAACGAATTGGGAGGCTTTGGGGTGTTGTGCATCAAGGCATGCGAGAAAACCGTTTGCTAAGGGCTGAAAAGGCACTGCTTACTATTTTAAAAATCGATGAAAAAAATGCTGCCGCCTACAATAGATTAGGTATTTTGTATGCAAAGCAAAAAGAATACAAGGACGCAATTGATTGTTTCGAAATAGCCTGTAGTATTGAGCCAACCGCCTCAAGCTTGCACAATTTGGGGCTTATTTATTACGAAACCGAAAACTACGAAAAGGCAGTGACGGCATTCGAGGAGGCCCTAAAATTAGAGGACACAATGGCAGCAAGACACATTGCACTTGCAAAAGCCTTGGAGCGCCTTGGAAATGAAAAACAAATGCTAGAAGAACTTGAAAAAGCTAGTGAGATAGAGCCGACCCACGAGGTGTTTGCAATGCTTGAGAGAACGTATCGCTCTATGGGGATAGAAGACAAAGCCGACTTAATAGAAGATAAGCTAAAAAAGATGAAAGTTCCATCTGGCAAGCGAAAATCTCGTATTCGTCGTCCCTCAAAACGCGTCGTCGTATAGCTTCGTTCCTTTTCTCATATTCACGCCGCATTAGCCAAGAGGTAAGGTTACTAAGAAACGGCGATTGTCTTGTTGCGTAGCTCGCTTCTTAGTCGCATCCAAATTTTGCCGAGCTCGTTTCGTCCATCGCGGTTTGGACCCCAACCCCAAAAATCGTCTTTTGGAGAGTCTTCAACTATGTCCAAGTCACCACTAAGCTCAAGCTTTTGTTGTACATATGGATTCTGGAGTAGCTTGAGTCTACATATTTCGTACATAATGTCTACTTTGACGTCATCCCAATTTTCTGGAGCCCTATGGCTATTTGCTTTGGCAATTTTATATGCGTCGTGGGCTGAACGAGCGTCAAAAATTTCTTCTACCAATTCTGGCGCGGTTTCAAAAAAATGTGAGGCTTGATAGGCGTGTTCGGATGTTGGCCACCGTCTATTGGCATAGTCGACTTGAAACGACGAGAAGTTGTTGAAAGGGTAAAACTCACGGGGATAAAAACCAATGACGTTGCCAGATGTATCTAATTCTGGGTCTCTAAATTGCTTTGGCCTCTGCATAGCCCTACTTCCTTTCCAGTATGTCTAATAATATAGGGAGTTCTTCATTTTTCATGTTGTGGCCAATTCTAAAGTGTCCATAGCCATCTAATTCAATAATTTGAGCTTGAGGAATAGTAGTGGCTATCCGCTCAACATTTCTGTGAATTGCAATATCGTCATCTAGGGAGTTAAGTATAGCTATGCACCCTGCACGTTCGGCGATGTTGTTGTCTGGTTTATATTGCGAGAAATCGCCATATTTTCCGTCAAAATCACGGTATGGTGCCACTAGTATGGTTTTTTCAACAGATATGCTCTTATTCTCCGACAGCCACCTAAGAATGAATTCGGCTCCCGCGCTGTGACCTACGAGGCAGGTGTGCTGATCAACGTGGTTTGCTTCGAAAACTTCCTTCCAAGCTTGGTATATTGGGAAGTAGGGCTGCGGTAGGGCAGGGATCGTTACATCGACATTCCTCGCTGCCAACTGGCGGCCAAGCCACGGGAACCAATTAGCTTCGTGTGGCTTAGGCTCACTTGGGTCTTCGTAGCGCTCCCTCGTTGGCTTACCGTGAAGAAGGATTGCGTTTTTCATAAGACTTACTTCACTATATTAGCGAACACAGTGCCCAATTTCTTTTTCTTTGCGATACTGTACGACAAAATTTCATTGAATTTGTGGGTATCTATCAGCATTTTCTCTATAATAATCAACCCATTTATCATTTTCATCGACTTCAACATATTCGATGTAGTAACCCTTGCTAAAAGAGCCACTTCTCTTGTTTTTGAGATTTTTTTGGGCAGCAACTTCGGTTTTCGTTAGGCCATAGGCTACTACGAGGTCATCAATGGCCTGCTGTACATCTGCGATTTCAGAAGCGATATTGTCATTATCTGCATCATAAATTTCACGCGATTCTTCTTGGATCTTTTTGACCAACTCTTTTACAAGCTCGTTTTCTGTCAATTCTCGGTAATGAGGTTTTGCCCCAGAAGCAATTTGTTGATCAACAATTTTGTCTCTCACAAGCTTTTTGAACTGAAACTTCAGCATAGCTATACTCTAGCGCATTTTCGGAGAAAGTTCTAAGCTCGCAATATTTTTATCAGTCGTCTATCGTCACTGCTGAAGTTGCAGTTAACTTATTCCCTACTGAGGGATATTTGCGGGTTTCCTTTCAATCTGTCCAGCCTCACTAGAACAAGTCTAGCTTCGTCGAGTGGACGTAAAGTTCCATCTGACTGGTGCAAACTCGCGTCCGTAAGGGCCAATACATTTCTAAAGCCCTTGTCATGAAAGTGACGGGCATCCTTATATTCTACACCATCGACTTTACCAGAAATAGTTTGCCACCACATATCCCTGCCCATTGGATCGTCCAGTCTATAGTAAACCGATCCACTCGCTTTAGGCAGTTCAAGCCACTCCTCAACGGTAACAGTTGCTGTGAAGTCTTTTCCAGCATATTGTTCGTTGAATTCCTGAAGCCAAACTCGGCTAATTTCGTTTGGTACCCTTACTTCATGTACTTCATCTACACCGCGCCCTACTGTCTCAGCCATGAATTTTGGATAAATAAGTCCGTCTCGTTCCAAATTTTCAATAGTATCTAAGACTTGATTTAGGCTCGCTACATCAGTAAGTCTGTTGCCAAATGCCATATTGCCGTACGAACCGAACGCACCTTCCATATTCGCAGATAAACTAAGTATCTTGTAATTATGTGCGTCGTATAACCCCATGCTTGCAGACGGCAAAGGATCTTCTTCCGAAGTTTGATCTTCGCTGAAATACTCATAGTCGATTGCCCGTACTGGTACTATTTGTGCCGTTGCTTTGACTGCGTAATTACCCACATACTGCTGCCTATTGGGAATTCGGCTCTCGACTTCTTCTGAACGGCTCAACGTAAAGCTAAGAAATCTTTCAAGAACATCTGGTGATAAATTTTGTTCACCGCTAGGGATTACCTCACTCATAAAGCAAATTATAATACCCATTCTAGAATATGTAAATTTGGTGCAGGGTGTTGGGTTCGAAGACTGCTCCAACAAGTTGTAGTCGTAGGCTTGACCCACCATGCCAAAAGAAAAACCCTGCTAAAGGGTTCATCTTTTGGTGCAGGGTGTAGGATTCGAACCTACGAAGGCATAAGCCATCAGATTTACAGTCTGACGTGTTTGACCGCTTCACTAACCCTGCAAAATGTACTTGGCTTGGAGCCGACGGCCGGATTCGAACCGGCGACCCGCTGTTTACAAAACAGCCGCTCTAGCCACTGAGCTACGTCGGCATAGACCCAGGAATTTTAACAGATTAAACCATCTAATAGCAAGAAGGCGTGGTAGGGTAGTTTTTGCACAAGATTTGCTTAGGTATGTTTGCTATAATTGATCCTATTCGTTCGTCTCGTGCCATCTTAGCTCAGGGGTAGAGCACTTCCATGGTAAGGAAGGGGTCTCGGGTTCAAATCCCGAAGATGGCTCCAAGTTTACATATAGCTTACAATCTGTTAGAGTAATACAAATGGCGACAAAGAGTAACAAAAGAAAATTGGTTGGTCTTGTTTCTGAAGAAACGGGGCATAGGACCTATTATACGAAAAAGAACCTTCAGAACACCCCGGATAAACTAGAGCTCAGAAAGTATGACCCAATTGCCCGTCGGCATGTCTTATATGTTGAAACCAAGAAAAATCTTGGCCGAAACGAAGTAAAAGCCCGCAAAAAGTAAATTTAATTACTATTCGAGCTTTAGGTCTAGGCTTTCTGTGTCACCTTGTCTGTGTTGTAGGTCAAGCAAAGTGTTTATGTATTCGGCATGACTCCACACAAGTGGTGTGACTGACTTTGGTGTGCCGTCTAGGGGATTCACTTGCTCTGGAAACATTCCGCTAGGAAGCGCTCGCTCTTCCACCCAGTGGATGAGCTTCTTGGCTGAATCAAACTGACCGGCTCGAATGAAGTATTGAGCTACCCACAGAGTGGCAATTATCCAGGGGTTAGAAACGTTGTCGGAAACGCGGAAATAGTTATCGCCTTCGTACCTGGGCCACCCCCCCGACTCGAGCGAGCTACGGAGACTGCTTATTGTTTGCTCTATGGCATGAGACGGATTTACATCTTTCGGCGAGAAGCCGAATGTCATAACTCCGTACATACTTGATATGTCGACAGTATTGTCAAAGTCGAGAGAATCAGTTTCTTGGTTGTATAAAAACCCTTTCCGAAAAGTTTGATTGTCAGGATTAACAAATACTGGAAAGCGATCAACTAGTTTATCGCACGCAGCAGTCCACTTTTCTTTTTGTTCAGACGTTCCAAATTTTTCTGCCAGCTCACTCGCAACCTGTAACCCCGCAAATACGGTTGCGGTTGTATACGTCGTGGTAAGAAATTTTTCCTCCCACAAATCATAACTTGCATGAGGCAAATCTGTGCCAGGGTCAATAAAGCTGCTGAGGAAATCAGCGCATTTGACTACAAGACTTTCGTAGAGTTCTTTTACAAAATCTGCATCCTTACTGTAATCGTAATATTCGCCTAACGCGATAAGTAGGGTCGCAGTTTCGTCTTCTTGTATGGCCAGTTCTCGGCGCTTTCCATGGACTAAAGGGTGCCAGGTGCTTCCTATGGCGCGGTCTGGCTGGTATTTATGCATTAAGTAGCCATCTTTTGTTACAAGATCTCGGCAAAACTTGATAAAGGCTTTTGGCTCTTCTGTGTAGCCCAAACGAATTAACGGCCAAATTGCGTAGGCGCCGTCTCTTGGCCATACATAGCTATAATAGTCTCTTCCGTAGTTATAAATACTACTGTCGCACGAGGCGATAACACCTCCGCGACTGTCGATGTGGGCTTTTATGGTCATGAGAGACTTGCGGGCAAGGAATCGCTCTTTTCCTGGTAGTACCGAGAGTCGAGCATCACTTATGGCTAACCACTCTTGCCAATATTGTTCATGAATTTTTTGACGCTTATCGAGGCCCTTTCTCATAACTTCGTGAGTGTTGTCGCAGGCATATTGAGAATCGTCCGCAACAACCCAATAGTCTGTCTGGGCTTCGTCACCTGGCTGTATTTGATAGCAAAAACGAATAACTGAGTCTACGCCGGCGTGTTCGACTGGGTGGTTTGATAATTCTCCGTCCTCAGCATCAACATAGGTTCCTGCTTTGCCCTCAATCCCATAGTTTCCAACGGCGTATTGGTCAAATTCCTGGCTGCCGCTACGTCCGCCAATGAGTAAGCAAACTCGACCCTTGTAATCCAGGATATAGTTTCCATCTGGCTCATATAATGCGGTGTCGCCGCGTCCTGCACTAGAGATTTGAAAGACCTGGTGCATGAACAAACGTATCTCTTGCAGTGAATCAGTCAAGTTTTTTACATAGATTCTTCTGCACCAAGTGTCATATTCGTGATCGACAAAATCAATGGTGCGCAGCGAGACCCCCAAGACCTTGTTTGTCATAATGCAGGTTGCGGTAAGTGCGTCCGATGAGAGGTCGACACTGCAATCCCAGGCATCATCGTCCGTCCAGCTAAATGCGCCACCAATCCAAATACCAATTTTGTGGTGTAGACTCCGAGCGGTGGTAAGATTTTCGAGCCCAACATATGGAAAGTAGAAGTCATGCACATGACCACGCTCGTTGAGTCCGACTGCTAGGCGGCCATTGCTTAAGATAGCCGATCTTGCCACTAGATTGCCCCTGCACGTAGCCGCACATCGTGCCAGGCATTCATGTAGTAAATAAACGCGTCATAGGGATTTTCGTAAGGACTGAAGTAGGCGTGAATATCTCCGTCGTTAAACCATTTTGTGCACATGTAATAAAAATGATCTGAGGTTTGGAGCCGACGCCAATCTTCGATGAGGTTGTGGTCGCCAGAATGCATAACCGCATCCTTGATTTCGTATATTGCACGTAGCGCTTCTTTCTGCATGTCATTTCCTGTCCATGCGGAAAGGTCTCTCTCGGTGTCTGCCCAGGTCACTATATTTGGCATGTCAACTTGATCAACCGCCTCATAGCTTTCAGCTGCCTCAGTGACAGTCATAAAAGTGTTTTCGTGGGTTGACAACCATTCTTTGGGGAGATGCTCCAAGAAGTCAAAAATACCGGATTCTTGCCATTGGTGTTCCCCAAATGTTTCATAATCCATGAAAAGATTAAAGATCGAGGCTTCTCCAGACGCATGAAGCCAATGGGCAAACTTGCTGGCAGTCAGCGGCCATTCAGCCCAGTGCCTATCGCCAAAACGAAACGCAACATCATCGCTCAGTCTGTAGTTTTTAAGTAGCAGCTTTATGTCGCCCTCGACATAGGTTGGGCGATAGACAAAATTTGGACTTCTCCATCCCAATATTGGATCCCACCCTTCCGCCAGAATGGCTTTATAGCCCGCTTTGTCTGCCCACCACGCTAGATCATTGTTGTAGGCAAGCTCGGTGTTTCTGAAACACTTAGGGGTTTGGCCGAAAACCTCCGCGATTAATTGCTTGTGGCGATTAACTTGATGTTCAAATTCTTCCTTGTCATAAAAAAATGCCAGGCTGTGGTGATATGTTTCGCCCACAATTTCAACTTTACCTGTCTCGCAAAGGGCCTGAAACGACTGGAGGGCGGCAGGCGACCAGCGCTGCATCTGCTCGATCGCTGTTCCAGAGATAGATAGACTAAGCTTAAACGCTGGGTATTCACGGAGAAGTCGCAGAAGCCGAGCATTGGTTTGCAGATAGGACTTTTCGGTGACCTTGTGCAGAATACGCTGGTTGCTCGTTCGATGATCGTATGCACCGTCAAAGTAATTATGATCGTGTCCTACAGAGTAAACAGTATAGTCCCGCACTCGAAACGGTTGGTGGACATGAAGATATAGTACAATCGCTTTTTTGCTCATAGTGCAAGCTGTGTTTTCTGTTTGTAAATATCCATAAATATGTGTGCGGCCTTGTCCCAAGAGTGCTTTGACAGCTCCCCGCGAGCATTATTAATCAGCGCCGACGAAAGGCTTTGGTTTCTGATAACGGCCACAATTTGATCGGTCATTTTGTCTATGTCCCAAAAGTCAGCTTTCAAACAATTGCCAAGGACTTCTGAGACACCTGATTGCTTGCTGATTAGCGAGGGAGTGTCATACACAATTGCCTCAAGGGGTGTGAGTCCGAACGGCTCAGAGACAGAAGGCATGACAAAAAGATCAGCAATGCCAAACGCATCCCTCCATTGTTTTCCGCGCTGAAATCCCACAAAAAGAACGTTTTTAGAAATTCCGAGCTTTGCACTGAGCTCAATGAGTTCATGATGCTGGTCACCCGCGCCAACCAATAAGAAGATGGTTTTTGGCTCAAATTCCAAGACCTGCTGGGCCGTAAAGAGCAGATTGCTTAGTCCTTTTTGTACGGTATGGCGCCCCACGTTTGAGACAATTGTGTAGCCATTTGATTTTAGTCTCGAAAGATATCGATAGGCGTTGTCATTGTCCAGCGCGGGCATAGAATATGCATCAATGCTGTTATGGGCAACATGAATCTTTTCAGCAGAAATCCCATACTCTTGTACAATTTTTCGTTTTGTGAACTCGCTCACAGCGACAATTTGATCCGCCAGGTGCAGGCCCATCTCTTCAATCTCGTGGACATGCGGGTGACCACTCTTGTTGCCGGCGCGATCGGACTCTATAGAGTGGATATGTACTATCAATGGTCTGCCACTTAACTCCTTGGCGCGCAAACCTGCCCGAAAAGTGAGCCAGTCATGAGCGTGGATTACATCATACTCGTCTAATTGTTCAATACGCGCAACGCGATCTGCATAAATGTCTTGGAGTTCAAATATTGAACTTCCTTCGTGTGTGCCAGCAGGAACAACGCGATCCACCGAATCGTAGATGCCAAGAAATGTGCGGGGCGATGCGATCTTGGCAGAAATCACTCGCATATGTGCACATTCATGAGTTGCAGTATATGGAACCACGAAAGTAATATCTGCACCTTTTTTTGCGAGCGTCTTGGTGAGCTGGTAGCATGCTACTCCAAGGCCACCACTGTTATGTGGAGGCAATTCCCACCCGAGCATAAGAACTTTCATCGAAAGAGCCTTTTCCTTTTTTTGTCTTGCTTTTTAAGTTAAACCACCTAGATACCATTATTATAAACCCCGCAACGGTGTAAGCGCAAGCGCTTTACGGATGTCAATTGCGTATATTTTTTCGACAAATTTTCTGAAAAAGCGTATGAGCCTATTTGCGCCTGGCGACTCTGTACTGCCTTACGGCAAGTTCGGCAAGTAGGCCTTGAGGACTTGCGTCGCGAACCGCTAAAATTGCATCTTGCGTAGTGGTATCGAGCACCTCTAAGACGTTAAAGTCGATCTCCGAAGCAACAGTTAGAATTGCCAGACTTTGCGCGGCTTCGTTTCCGGCAACTTCTGCGTCGTGCAATCTGTAGTTGTACCATGCATCTCTTTGTTGGGCGTGGCCATAGTTGTCAGCCGGATTTGCAGCAAGACCAGGAAAGTCAAACAATTCACCTCTGATCAACTCATGAATTGGTCGCGTATTGCTCATTCTAGGGTCCTTGATTAATGCAGTGGTTTTAAGTCTAGGCGCGAAACTTTTACCATGCAAGCATAAACATCATCTTTCGCAAGTCTTAATCTCACTTACGATGACGGGTTTCTCGGAGTATTTTTTCGTAAGAGTTTTTGTCGCCGTATGGCGCAAATTTTTCTTGGTACGCAAAGGCTGGGTTGTCTGGTTGATTATTATGCTTTACACCACACCAGTAATATTCAGTCCGATGGGCAATTTCGGTGAAGTACATGAACACGCCGTTCGCATAGGCGCAGTACGCGCAATTAAGCTTATCGATTGGATTAATGTAGCTAAGCTTTCGTCTATCGAGGTTGACATAGTCCCGCAAACGGACTTTTTCAATTCCGTAAATTGGGAATGCGATAACTTGGTATAACGCCATTAGCGCATGCACAAAAAGTGTCGGTATAAACGGCAGCCAAATAAAGGGGACCGTGATAAGGTGGAGTGCATTTCGTTTATTAAAAACTTTCATAGCTGTATGCCTGGCAGGGGCACGTGGAATCGAACCACGATCTAGGGTTTTGGAGACCCTTATACTAGCCGTTGTACTATGCCCCTCTACGTTGAACTAGTTTAACAGATGGGAACCAAACAAGAAACACTTCCCTAAAGGGCAAAACTCTGGTATACATAGTAGAACAATGTCGGTAAAAAATACCCTAACCAAGCCCTTTATAATTATGCTTTTTGGCTTTCCCGGGTCTGGGAAAACAGGCTTTGCAAAGCAATTTGCGGAAACTCTCGGTATTGCTCATCTTCAAGAAGATCGGATTGCCTCTGAGCTGTTTGGTGAACGTCAACCTGGTGATGACCCTGCGCTGAAGCGAATGATGCATTATGTAACAAAAGAGTTTTTGCGAGCAGGTGTTCCAGTGGTGTATAACGCTGACGTGCCAAGACTACAAGACCGCAGAGAGTTAAGGGAAATTGCCAAACAACACAAAGCTGGAGCTGTGCTGGTATGGCTTCAAGTTGATGCTGAGACTGCATTTGCCAGAACTCAAGGAAGAGACCGGCGCAAAGCCGAGGATAAATATGCCAAAGCGTATACACCGGCTGTTTTTCAGTCTGTGCTTGGAGCAATGCAGAATCCCTCTCATGAAGATTATGTGGTGATCAGTGGGAAACATACGTTTCATACCCAGAGAAATGCAGTTATGAAGAAGCTTTACGAGCAAGGAATTGTAACGCCAGAGGAAGCAACCCAAGGAATGGTCAAGCCAGAGCTTGTAAATATTGTCCCGCAATTATCTCTTGGTGGATCCCAGGAAGTTCCGCGACGAAACATATCAGTTCGATAATTCATGCGCAAAACAGAGATTGAGCACCCCAAAATCGGGAAAGTAGTTATTGCCAAGAAAAAAGGCATGAAGTTGATGCGCATCAGAATTGGCAACAGCAACGAAGTGTTAGTATCGTCTCCTTGGTTTGTCTCAAATCGCTCCATTATGAAATTTGTTGACGATAAGATAGAGTGGATCACCAAGAATCAAGCTGGTTCGCAGTTGACGCTATATGACGGAATGGGGCTTGGTTCACGTGGGGTACTCAACGTTGAGCAGGGTGCAAAAACCTTCAAGGCAAAAACGCACGCCGAGGGAGTAGTTGTGTACCTACCTGTTGGTTTGGGGATCAATGACTTCCAAACCAAGATTTCTGACGCGATAATTACGTACTTAAAGAACGAAACCGAAGCTACTTTGCTGCCAAGATTGCTCGAGCTTTCCACGCAGCACAATTACCATTTTCATCAAGCTCGAGTCAAAAAGCTAAAAAGCCGTTGGGCGAGCTGCGATCAGTCAAAAAACATTACAATCAATGCATTTCTGGTGCAACTAAACCAAGACCTTGTCGATTATGTGCTTTTGCATGAACTCGCCCACACCGCGCACATGAACCATAGTTCTAGGTTTTGGAGCCAGGTATCTCAGACTTGCCCAGAGTACAAAAGACTAAGAAAAGAACTAAAAGCATTTCGTCCACGACTATACGATCGTTTTAGCTCAAGCGAGTTATAAGGCATAATAGCTTTATGTCAACTTCAAGTGATGCTTCGCAACCCAGTGAGCTACAGGCTCTAATTAGAGAGCAGCAAGCAGACTCTCCCGCATCAGCCGCTTTTGAGCGAGAACGACTCCTAAGTCTTATTAACAGTATGGCCGACGCAGTAATCGCAACCGACGAATATGGCAAGATTATGCTGTACAACGGCGCCGCACTTAACATACTTGACATTAATGCAAATTTACAAAACAAATCGATAGATGAGCTGGCGACTATTGTGGATCGAAATAACCAAGTTGTAAATGTCAGCGACTTTGTTACAAAAGTAAAGACACAGATTACTGACAGAGATTTGCGCATAAAGTATCCAGACGAGAGCTACAGCAATCTCTACATCAGTGTTGCGCCAGTGCGGCTTGGGTTTGGAAAAGAGGGCACAAAAGGCTTTGTCGTGCTTCTGAGGGATATTACGAGGGAAAAGTCGCTTGAGGAAGAACGAGATGAATTTATTAGCGTGGTAAGCCATGAGCTTCGGACACCAATCGCGATTGCTGAGGGTAATATTGGCAATGCAGAGTTCATTGTCGACAAGTCTGGAGGAGATGCGAAGATCAAGGATGCGCTAAAGGTTGCCCACGAACAAATTATCTTTTTGAGTGGCATGATAAATGACCTTGCAACGCTCTCCCGTGCCGAACGCGGAAAACTTACCTTGATTGTGGAGCCAATAAATGTCTATGAATTAATTGAAGACTTAGCAAGTACCTATACTCCAGACGCTGAAAAAAAGAACCTACAGCTCAATACCAAGAGTGACCCTGGCCTAGAATTGCTACACTCCAGCCAGTTGTATGTGAAGGAAATTCTGCAGAATTTTGTTACCAACTCGATTAAGTACACCGAGGAGGGCAGTGTTTCTATTGCTGCCAAGCAAGAAGAAAATGGCGTTAGATTTGAGGTAAGTGACACCGGGATTGGTATTAGCAAATCCGACCAAGAAAGAGTCTTTGACAAGTTTTTCAGAAGTGAAGATTATAGAACGAGGGCCAATAGCGGAACGGGGCTTGGATTATATGTGACAATAAAATTAGCACGAATAATTCATGCAGAGATTGATCTTGAAAGCGAACTAAATAAGGGTTCGACGTTTTCGATCTTTATACCAAGCCTAGAAGATAGTAATCTTGACAAGAGTTAAGTTTTTGGCAGTTTTGGCACAATATTAACCACAGGCAAACAGATGTTTCTTCCTCTCCATATAACGCTGCCAAATTCATATGCCCACATCGAATAATTGATTGCAACTATTTCCAGAACTACGTTATACGGCAACAGCAAGGCTGCAAGCAATTCGTTTCTGTCGGTAATCATTTTATAGACTCGCAACTGCGTGAGTATTAGTAAGAGCGAGGAGGTTGCTGAAAGACCGATAATCGCGACGTTGAGCGTTGATAAACCACCCAGCAGAGTGAGTACTGGGCCAAATAAGAACAGGAAGTACCATGCGGTAGTGAAGGCGATGGTTTCTGGTCTGCGGTGAAGTTCAGGATATCTAGTTCGGATTGCCGTATTCCACTGCGCCTCCAAACTTTTTACACTGAAAAGGGTAAGCTCATTCGAGGCCCTCAAAAACAAATAATGCATTTTTGTTGCCAAAGCGATAGCTCTCTCTGGTCTAATATTTTGCCGAAGTCCATGAAATCCACCCAGCTCTTCGAGGTGTTGTTTCTCGATTATCCAGCAAGTGCTCAACACCGGGGGGCTTTTATGGGTAGTTCTGGGTATAGCAAGTTCTCGCCAGTATCGCATTGGCTGAAGTAAATAACTTCCGTTCACTCTGTCATTTCGCTTTGGGAGTACGCTGAGCATCCTCAGTTTTTTCTTAGACATGATCTCGACAAGTTGTCTCAAAAAGGCATTATCCATTCGAACGTCGGTCCCGCAAAAAAGCAACACATCACCACTCGAATTATCAAGTAGTTGCTGGTACGCATACGTTTTTGCAATCCACGGAACGGGAGGAGGGACACCTTTCAAAAAGCGAACGCCTCTATGTGCAAAGCTACGAATAATATCCGAAGTCTTGTCCTGGGAACAGTCATCAAGGACAAGTATTTCAAGTTTTGGGTAATTGCTCTCTAAAATGTTTTCTAAGCAGTCTGTAAGTTCGCTCGTTTCGTTTCTTGCAGGTATTGCGACAGTTAATGTCGGAAGCTCCTCATCGGCAAGATGTCTGTGCAGAGTAGGTGCTGCTGTAATGCCAAACATGTGTGCGCTTTGGCGATATAAAACAACCGCGACAATGAGTTGGACGATAGCAAAACATAACAATGCGTCTACGAAGTTCACTGCTGCCTCAACCTTGCTCAAAATCAATATTGCGCCTGTTGCTGTGAGTAAGATTGCTTCACTCCTTAGGGTTATCTGTCTGAGCTGGATCGTGTTAATCCTATTTTGAGCTATCCTAAGCGAAATGATCACACGGTACGCTTGGGTAAAAATGAACAAAAAACCAATTATTACCGGTTCAGAAGTGATAAATATACCAACAAGAACCCCGATAATTGCGCAATTAATATAGGCAAAAAATCGTCTGTAATTCCACAATATTTTGGTAAGCGGCAACAACGACAGCAACGTAGTTAGCGCAAAAAGCACCAGCTTTGTTGTTTCGATATTGTTTTCGATAAAGAATTTTTCCATGTTTATTCTGCCCACCACAACAAATGACTACTACTACGTATGATACAACACTTGAATAAAGCTACCAGATGCGCTATTCTTGACAAAGAAGACCTACTCACGCTATGAGTAGGTTTATTTAATGGATCGGGAGAGTTTAAGGAATGGGCGAGGCTGAAGAGTCGAAGAAGAAAGCAAAAATACGGCGAACGCCCACTGTTCGCGAAAGGACCAAAACCCAACGGTCTGCAAAGCCTAGGCGACTAAAGGCGACGGCTTCATCCATCGTTTCGCCCATTAAAAAAGCCCACAAAACGGGAAAAAAAGAATACAATCTACCCCTTCCAGACAATAAAGTGGGTAAAATTTTGGGTACCCGAGTAAGATTGGTTCCAAGATTCTTGCGAGAAGCATGGGCGGAAATCAAACTTGTCACATGGCCGACGAGGAAAGAAACAATTCGACTGACGATTGCGGTTTTTGTTTTTGCTTTTATCTTCGCCGTGTTTGTTGGAATCCTCGATTTAATACTAGATAAAATATTTAGAAGGATAATTTTGTAAATTATGAGTAAACGATACGACTCACACAAGCAATGGTACGCAATTCACACTTATAGTGGTTATGAGGAGAAGGTTGCTGAAAGTATTCGACAAAGAGCTGATAGCTTAGATATGGCAGACAAGATATTTGAAGTGCTTGTTCCTAAGGAAAAAATGATTGAAATAAAAAATGGCAAGCGAAAAGTTGTCGAAAAGCGTATTTTTCAAGGATACGTTCTTGTTCATATGAAACTTTCAGAAGACGCGTGGTACATTGTTCGCAACACGCCAAATGTGACAGGTTTTGTGGGTACAGGAATCGATCCTTCACCGATATCTGATGACGAAATGGAAAAGATAAATAAGCGGATGGGGCTCGAGCAGCCAAAGCACAAAATTGACTTTAATGTAGGTGAAGTTGTGAATATCACCGACGGGCCTTTTAAGGGCTTTGATGGATCAATTAGCGAAATTGACCTAACCAAGGGCAAGATAAAAGTGTTAGTGAATATGTTTGGAAGAGAAACGCCTGTCGAGCTCGACAGCTTGCAGGTAAAACGCGTCTAGACAACAGGGGTAGCTATCTGATATAATTACACTGTTACGCACTTCTGTCTAAATGTAAGAGAAAGGGAAGGAGAGTGTTGAAGTAATTCTTCGCTCGAAAAGAACTATGGCCGATGCCAAAAAAGTCAAAGCAAATCTTAAAATGAAAATTCCAGCTGGTAAAGCAAGTGCGGCGCCTCCTGTGGGGAGCACGCTTGGTCAATACGGAGTAAATATGATGGATTTCATTGGGCCGTTTAATGATGCAACCAGGGATCTCGGAAATGTAACCGTAACGGCGCATATAACTATCTATGATGACCGCTCGATGGACTTTCGAACCGTTGGAGCGCCTGCCGATGATTTAATTCGCGCCAAACTAGGAATACAGAAAGGTTCGGGACGACCAAATACTGAAAAAATTGAAAAAAAACTATCTGATGCTGATCTTACTTCGATTGCCGAAGCAAAAGCTGGCGACATGAATACCGAGGATATTGCCTCAGTGAAAAAGATGGTTGCCGGAACCGCGCGAAGTATGGGTGTTGAAGTTGAGCAATGATCCAAAAAAGAGTGCTTATGGCTCTAGATACTGAAAATCTTGAACTGTTCGTTCGCAAAGAAGTTGCGTTGCCGGAAGGGCATGTGAGTAATCAAAATGGCTATGACGAACAAAGGCCAAATGATGCGCAAGAAGCTACGCAAGCTACTGGCGTTGCTCCCCCGCTTGAACGTACGCCACTCAGTGTGGAGGCTGTACAGGAACGTTTGCGACCAGACTCTGAAGAGAGAACTGTTGGACCCGTGTTGGCAGCAATTATTAGGTTTCGTAAGAATTAATTAACTTGTGGGAGGCAGGGCATTTGCGATGCCCGCCGTAATTACCACGAAAGGACAAAATCATGTCAGATTCAAAAAAAGCCAAAAAGCCTTCTAAGGCAACCCCGGCCGATAACAAGATACTAAAAAAGGCCGAGGCAATTGTAGAAGAGCAAGTTACGGAGAAGATCGCAGAGCTGGTTGAGACCGAAGCAATCGCAGAGGCAATAGTTGAAGTCGAGCATCAAATTGACGACGAAGCTGTAGTTGTAAAGTCAACGGCGAAAGCTGGAAAGCGCAGCGCAAAGGCAGTTGCCGAGAAGCAGAAGACAGCTGAGAAAGAAGCGCGGAAAAAGACAGCAGCCGGGCAGGAATCACAACCAAAACCGAAAGCACCAATAAAGCCAACTCGAAGCCGGGCAGAACGACGAGCGAAGAAGTATCGAACGCTCGCAAAGCTGGTTGATGCCCAAAAACTTTACGAAGTCAATGAGGCGGTCGCACTTGCACTTAAAACGTCGACCACCAAGTTTGACTCAACAGTTGAGCTGCATATTCGCTTAAATGTTGACCCAAGGCAAGCTGATCAAAATATTCGAGATAATCTAGTATTGCCCGCAGGAACGGGAAAAAAGGTTCGTGTTGCAGTGTTCGCCGAAGAGGATGTTGCAAGCGCCGCTCTAAAGGCAGGTGCCGATGTGGCGGGCGAAGCGGACTTCTTGGCGCAACTCGATAAAGAAGTGATCGATTTTGATGTACTGATCGCGACACCAAGTGTTATGGCTAAATTGAGTAAGTATGCACGTGTTTTGGGTCCAAAAGGATTAATGCCGAATCCAAAGAGCGGGACTGTCACGAAAGACGTGAACAAAGCTATTTCGGCTGCAAAAGCTGGGCGGGTGGAATATAGGGTGGACAGCACCGGCATAGTACACGTTGGGGTAGGAAAAGTTAGTTTTGGGCCCGACAAAATTGGGCAAAACGTTGACGCGCTTCTGGCAAGCATAAAGCAAAATAAACCAGCTAGCCTCAAGAGTTCTTATGTGCGCTCTGTTACCATTTCTACCACCATGGGACCGGGAATAAAAATTCAACCCTCAGCACTTAACTAATCTTTGGCTTATATCTCATATTTGTTGTTGTATAGTCCATTCTCTTGCCTCCCACCCCAAAACCCGGCTACAATTGGGTGAGTAACAGCGGAGGTCCTCGTTGACGGTTTACAGTAACACGCAGATTCGACAGGCGTTAAACAATCAACACATCGTCATCCATCCATATGTTGAAGAACATGTGGCTGGTAGTAGTGTCGACGTCACGCTCGGCCATTATTACTATCGAACAGAAAGACCAAGTGAAGGTGGTTTTTATAATCCATTTGACGAAAAAGCTGTTGAACAGTACTTTTCTGGTGCTATGAAGGCTGAAATTCACAATAAATGGGCCAAAACCCACGGCAGGGTTCCTTTTAAGAACATCCCTCTGTCCCAGCCAATTATTGTGCTAAGACCTCACGAGCGAATCCTGGCCCATACACACGAATTTATCGGTATTCGAGCTCCAGGAACGACCACAATGCAAGCTCGAAGCACTTGGGGAAGAAACGGGATTTCGGTTTGTCTCGACGCGGGCTGGGGTGATCCAGGCTATATCAATCGCTGGACAATGGAAATCTACAATATGAACCAGCACGAAAGTGTTGTCTTGCCGGTTGGCGAACGAATCGCCCAGCTTGTTTTTTACGAGACCGGACCAGTCGAAGCTGAGTATAAGAGTTTAAGCGGAAAATATCAGTCGGACAAAAGTGCTGATTTGGATACGATTATCGCGAATTGGAACCCAGAGCAAATGCTTCCTAAAGCCTACAAGGATGTTCGTCGTAAGCCACTGAAAGTCGAGGGTCTATCGGACTATGATTGAACCTCTCTATTCCATAGATTATGGGGTGGGGGGAGTGTCATGACGCAAAGAGGAATATTTATTGTGCTTGAAGGGACCGACGGATCCGGCAAAGGCACGCAATTCAACCTTTTAGCCCACAAACTTGCCTTAGAGGGTTACGATGTAGTAACCTTCGACTTTCCTCAGTATGACCAAGAGTCAAGCTATTTTGTAAAGCAGTATTTGAACGGCAAGTATGGCACATCTGAAGAAGTCGGGCCGTACACTGGTTCATTATTTTATGCACTTGATAGGTACCAGGCAGCTCCCAAAATCAAAGAAGCTCTCCAAGCAGGGAAAATTGTTTTAGCCAATCGATTTACCGGCTCGAACATGGCGCATCAAGGTACTAAATTTGATCACGTCGAGGAGCGAAAAGGCTATTTCTTGTGGCTGGATGCAATTGAATTTCGGACTTTGAACATACCAAGGCCAGATCTTTCTCTGGTACTTAGAGTACCCGCCGAAATTGCCCAAAGGTTAGTTGATAAGAAGGCAGCCCGAGGTTACACGGATAAAAAAAGGGATCTACATGAGATGGATCTTGAGCATATGAAAAAGTCGGTTGAAGTATATGACAGCTTATGTCAGCTATTTCCAAAAGACTTTAAGCAACTTGACTGTGTGCGCAACAATCAACTTCTCGACATTGAAACAATACATAATATTATTTGGGAGACAATAATGCCGTTACTACCAAGCAAATCGTCCAAAACTACTAAGCTCACAGACGCTCATAATTCTGCAATTTCACAGAATCAATTGATAAAGAAAATTGATGATCGCTACGCAATAACTGAGGCGGGCGAAGAAGCCCTAAAGTCGGTTGTTACAAACACGAAGAGTGATGTGTACGGCTTCTATGACAGTATTAGTCCTATTACGATCGCTGCAGCTATGGCCAGACTTAGCCGCCGTGGCGACGACATGAGGATAACCTTACTTGACGAATTTCTGGGCGCAGCAGGAAAAGATGAGCAGCTACTCAAAAGAGTCATTACTGCGTATGGCGATGATTCTGTCCAGCAACTCGCCGGACAGCATGTGGTCGTAGAGGGAGCAAGCAACCTGCTTACGAAGAAGCTCGAGTGGGGACGATTGGCGGCATATCTCGAACAGTCAACCCGCTACATATATTTTGACCAGAAGGACGCCGCTGGCCGCTACAAGTACTTTATTCCGACAACCTTAGACCAAGAGACGAAAGCGCTGTACATAAAAACAAACGATAAAATCTTTGATCTATACTCGAGTATGGTGCATGATTTAACAGCTTATGTTCGTAACACTTCTTCGGTACCAAAAGCCGAGCAAGATGTTGCTTGGAATGGTGCTACTAGAGCTCAAGCCTGTGATGCGGTACGTCCGGTTTTGCCGGTCGCGACCAAGTCAACAGTTGGAATATTCGCATCTGGACAAGCCCTTGAAAGCCTTATCATGCACCTACTATCAGACGAATTAGTTGAGGCGAACGAAACAGGAAAGAAGATTTTAGCCGAAACTCGAAAAACCGTTCCAATGTTCCTTGAAAGAGCTGATAAGCCAGATAGAGGTGGTGCGATGGTTGCCTACCGCGCGGAAACAGCAAAGCAAGTAGCCAATTTTGCGAATAAACATGTTCCCGATACCTATAGCACGGCGTACGAGGCCGTTACCCTCACGAATGTCTGGCCAAGAAATGAGATGGACCTAGTTCCCAATATGCTCTACGAATACAGTTCTCATTCTCTCCAAGAGCTAGAAGCTGAAGTTTCAAAATGGCCATACGAAAGAAAGCTTGAAGCCTTCAACTCATATATGGGTGAGCGTCTAAATCGAAGACAGCGTCCAGGTCGAGCAATCGAAAACGCTCACTACAGCTGGGACATCGTGTGCGATTACGGTATATTTCGGGACCTGCAGCGTCATAGAATGGTTGACGATATGGCTTGGCAACAGCTTACCCCACGCTATGGTTATGAGGTTCCAGCGTTAGTTGAAGAGGCTGGTTTGACAGAAAAGTTTGAAACTTGCTTTGACCTAAGTCTGAAACTGTACAGTGTGTTGCAAGCAGGGGGCTACGGGTACGAGGCGCAATACGCCACGCTACTTGGGCACAGAATGCGCTGGAAAATGACATTTAATGCTCGCGAGGCATTCCACTTTATTGAGCTACGCACGACCCCACAAGGACATCCTGGCTACAGGTTGTTGACGCAAAAAATTTATGAAAAGCTCAAGGAAGCACATCCTCTCATTGCTGGCGCAATGAAGTTTGTAAATCAAGGTGAGGACCCAGAGCTGGCGCGTTTGGCAGCAGAGCGCTACACGCAGTTTAAGCTAAAGAACTTGCAGTAGCTGTAACGCCTGGTAAAATCATTGCCCGATTTGTCGCAACAACAGACTCGTTATCTTGCATGGCTACGATGTGTGACTTTTGGCTTGCTTCTTGGAGAGCGTAATCAATTTCTTGTAGTCGATCTTGTTCAACAACGCCCAGATTTGTACTAAGCCGTGCATCGACAAGCATAAGCTCAAGGGCACTCGCACCCAAATTCTTTACTGTCGCTTGCGTACAATCTGTTGACTTAATTGATTTTCTTAGCTCAAGGCTACCAATTACACCCAAACCGTACTCTCGAAAGACTAGCCCCGCAATAGTGTGCAGAATGAACCGTCCCCGCACGTCGTCCTGTTGTAAGTGGATCTGATGGCGCTGAAAGCCGTTTTCAAATGCAGCTTTCACTTGAGGTATATATAACTCATTGATACGAGCTGTTCGGTCTGGATTTCTTTCCATAATTGACTTGAGAGACTCAGAGTCCCGGTCTCTGTCAATTACTTGCCAACCACATTTGGCAGTCAATTTTGCTTGTTTGATAAGGTCATACATCACATATCTCTTAAAAAATAATACTCCAAACCCTTTGACGGCATCTGGAGCTTCACTTTTTAGCCTTTACCTAGCAAAACTCCTCTGATCGCTAACTTCGGCACTTCACCATGCACACAATAGAGATATCTACGCGGGATGGCTTAGCCAAATACGAAATAGGAGTTTTCACAATATGCGATTATATACTGATTATTTTTTGTGTCAATATATGTGATTTGCAAAAAAATATTGACACACGTCGAGTGCAGTGGCAATATTGTGTCTGTGAACAGCGTAATTTCACTCGCACTGATTCTGCTCGACAGACCGAGCGGGTGATTTGTTGTTGTGCATTATCGCGACAAGCTCCCGCAACTAAGCGGGAGTTTTTAATTGTATGAGAAGGAGTGAGTAAAAATGAAAGAAAAATCACCAGAGCAAATGCTGCGCGAAACCCGTGCGCTTGCGACAAAAGTTGAGAATGACAGATTGGGCAAAACTATAATCCAGTCATTTACAAATGGTGAGATACGGCAAGTCTCGAACTACGGGGAGGGAGCTCAACAGAATTCAGCTGTAATCCGTGAACCTTTTACAGCCGGAGAACCGACAGCAGGCCTTGAGCCTACACAAGAGCCAGACGAGACTATTGATAAAGGTAATTCTGTGCAAGAGGTAGTCGTAAGGGTTGGTGAAACATCACTAAATATTTCTGGGGTTTTCTCTCCAGATAGATACGCGATACTTGCGCCGTTAGAGTAGTTGCTCTGATTGCCATATTCTGCTAAAATATGTCGTTAGTTACCGAAGACAGTAGCGTCTCGAGACAATTGAGATTAAGAATGCTACCGAGGAGTAAATATTTAGCAGCACGCTTATATTAGTCTTTGGTTTCATCCAGAGGCTTTTTTATGGTCGATACATCGCTTCTGGAATCAATGTAACACATGTAATGAAGGTCAAAATATGGCTTTAACAAAAGTAAAAAAACAAGAGGTTGTGGGCGAAGTCGGTGCGTTGTTATCGACGTCGAAATTAACAGTTGTTGCGGAGTATCAAGGCACCAGCGTGAAAGCCATGCAAGGCCTAAGAGCATCTGCTAAAGAGCAGGATACGATAGTCAAAGTTGTTAAGAATAGGCTCGTAAAGCAAGCTCTTGCAACTAATGATGTCTTTAAGGACGCTGATACCTCAGCGTTGTCTGGTCAGTTACTCTACGTGTTCAATGCACATGATGAAGTGGCGCCAGCGCAAGTACTCGCCTCGTTTGCAAAGACCAACCCCAATATCAAGTTTGTGGGTGCGTACTCTACTGACGGGTCATTTATGTCAGCTGAAGACGTAACAATGCTTGCAAATCTACCAAGCAAAGATCAGCTACGTGCGCAGCTAGTTGGTACTATCGCCGCTCCACTGAGTGGGTTTATCAACGTAATGAGCGGTAATGTGCGCGGTGTATTAAATGTCTTAAATGCTCGAGCAGAAAGTTTATAATAAGGAGAAGAAATATGTCTGATAATGAAAAGGTAGCCGTACCAAAAGAATTTGAAAAACTGGTGGCTGAGCTTGATAAGCTGAGTGCCATTGAGATTAGCAAATTCGTGAAGTTTCTAGAGGAGTACTGGGGTGTGAGTGCCGCCGCTCCAGCCGTCGCGGTTGCTGCGGCACCGGCAGGTGCGGGAGATGCACCAGCAGAGGAAGCTAAGAGCGAGTACGATGTCGTTCTTAAGGATCCAGGTGCTCAGAAGGTTGCTGTTATTAAAGCGGTAAAGGATATTACGGGCTTGGGTCTTGGCGAAGCGAAGGCTTTAGTCGATGGCGCTCCAGGAACAATCAAAGAGAAGGCACCAAAGGAAGAGGCTGAAGCTGCAAAGAAAACCCTAGAAGAAGCAGGAGCCACGGTAGAACTTAGCTAAGTTAATCTGTGTCAACAAAGTTTCTTGCGAAAGAACCCACCAGAAGTAAATTTGGTGGGTTTTTTATCCACAGCTAATATTTACTTCTTATATTTTTCGTGCTACGCTTGCGATAAGTGTAATGTACAACAAACACTTCAACAGAGACGATACAAATGGCAGATGTTCCAGACAAACAGATAAAGCGACTTAGATCTCTAATTGCAGAAGCGGAGACGTCTCTTGCGGCTGCAAAAGAGCTATTGATGAGCCTTTTGGGCGACGACCCGATTGCGACTACGATCGTCAAGGAAGAAAACATCGGTAAAGTAATTGAAGGTGTGTTTGACGGTCAAAATATGGTCGGGAGCGACAGTAAAACCTACCCTGTTCCTGCCAACTACGCCAGCAAGTCAAAGCTTGTGCAGGGTGATATTCTAAAACTTACAATTGCCGATGACGGCACATTTCTATATAAGCAGATCGGTCCAATACCACGTAAGCAGGTTGTAGGATCTCTAGAGCTTGTTGACGGACATTATTTTGTGCATGTGGGCGATAAAAAATATCGTGTACTACTTGCGAGCGTTACTTACTTCAAGGCAAAACCTGGCGATCAAGTGAGCGTCAATATTCCGCAAGATGAAGTTGATGCCGAGTGGGCAGCCCTGGAGGCCGCGCTCTAGCGCACACCATAACACAAGACAACTTTTGACGTATCTGCGCGTTTCTGCGGAAGTGTCTTGACGTAATTAATACATTCGCGCTTGTGTAGTCTAGTCACTATAATGACAAGATGAATGGGGAAAGCATTATATCGCACATATAGGTCAAAATCATTTGACGAGATACTGGGCCAAGAACACGTTACGACGACGTTAAAGAATAGCCTAAAAAAAGGGTCTATTTCGCACGCCTATCTTCTTACGGGTCCACGGGGGGTTGGAAAAACGAGCGTTGCTCGGCTACTTGCGTTCGGGGTTAATAAGCTTGACTATACAGAAGACGTTCAACACCTTGACATAATAGAAATTGATGCAGCTTCGAATCGGCGCATCGAGGAGATACGGTCGCTAAGAGATACTGTTAATATTTCTCCAGTGTCTGCTACCTACAAAGTGTATATAGTTGATGAGGTGCATATGCTGACGAAAGAAGCATTTAATGCCTTGTTAAAAACACTAGAAGAACCACCAGCCCACGTTATATTTATTCTTGCAACAACGGAAGTGGGTAAGCTTCCCGAAACTATCGTCAGTCGTTGCGTAAGGTTTTCCTTCAAACCAATACAAGCTGAGCAAATTCAAAAACATCTTGCTGACATTGCAAAAAAAGAGAAACTTTCAATTGATGATGACGCTTTGCGTCTGATTTCTGAGCATAGCGGTGGCAGCGTGAGAGATGCCATCTCATTGCTTGATCAAGTAAAAAACGTGAATGACAGTGTGACAATCATTGACGTGGAGCGTATGATGGGCCTTGCGTCCGATGACATAATTAGCGGACTATTGCTGTCTATTGCCAACGGTGATTTGCGGCGTCTCAGCGAAACTCTGACAAATGCAAAAGTGTTTGGTGTCAGCGATATTATTCTTGCCTCCCAAATTGGTCAAGCTATTCGGAACGGTCTTCTAAGCCCCAATCAATCGGTTCTAACAACAGAGCAAGCCCTAAACGTTCTTAGTAGCCTTTTAGATGTACCCAGCGCGTATATGCCATCAGCAAAGCTAGAGTTAGCTTTATTTGGCGCGTGCATTGAAAATACTTCGGATAAGAACCCAAAACCACAAAATCCTGCGCATGTTCAAGATAAAAACGAAAAAAGCAACGAAAGCCAAGTTCCTGTCGACAGCATTCAAGAACACCACACCGTCACCAAGCCCAAAACCGCAAAAAGGGAGCAAACCCGAGACAAACTGTCGGCGAATAATGAGATTTGGGAGCAAGTGCTCAACCAGTTGAAGGCCAAGCACAACACCTTATATGGTGTTGCTAGAATGGCAAGCGCGGAGTGTACCAGCACGACACTACGTATGGCATTCCGGTTTCCGTTTCATTATAAAAAAATGGACGATGCCAAGAGCAAAGAAATTATGCGCTTGGTGCTCCATGATCTTGGCTATGCACATATAGAAATTGAAGTCGCGCTTGACACTTCAGTCGCGCCGCCAAGAATCTCCCAGAAAAAGCATCAAGCGGAAAATGAGAGCACTGCTGAAATATCAACCATTACCAATATATTTGGCGCACCAGAGATGTTAGAATCTTAATTACATGGATGATATAAGCGACAACACAAAAGTGCCGCCACAAAATATCGAGGCAGAAGCTAGTCTACTTGGTGCGCTGCTAATTGACGCTGATGCAATAGTAAAAGTTGCAGATACGGTTTCTGCGGATGATTTTTATGACCCCAAACACACCCACATCTACGCCGCCATACAGAAGCTCTATAACAAACATAGTCCAGTTGACGTACTTACACTAAGTGACCAGTTAAAGAATGATGACCTGCTTGAGACGGTCGGGGGTGCTGCATATCTAACCGAGCTTACTAACTTCGTTCCCACCGCATCACATGTGAATGAATACGCAGATATTGTTGCAACCAAAGCAATGCGTCGAAGGCTGATTAAGGCCAGTCGTGACATCACTAAGATCGGATATGACGAGGCCGAAAGTCTGCAATCTATTATTGAACAAGCAGAGGCGAGGCTTTTTGATGTAAGTAACCGCCATATCCGTCAAGATGTAATAAGTCTTGAGAAAATATTAAATGAAAGTTTTGAGCGACTTGATGAACTCCATAAAGACAAGGGAACCATTCGAGGCATTCCTACGGGTTTTAAGGATCTTGACAATGTGCTCGCAGGTTTACAGAGGAGCGATCTGTTTATTGTCGCTGCCCGCCCAAGTATGGGCAAAACGGCCTTTTCGCTTAATTTGGCGCACAACATCTCTATCAAATCTGGACAATCGGTACTATTATTTAGCCTTGAAATGAGTAAGGAGCAATTGGTTGATAGGCTTCTTGCGATGGAATCCGGTGTTGATGCCTGGAGTCTACGAACTGGAAACCTTACCGATTCGGATTTTGAGAAAATTGCCCACGCCATGGGCACGCTAAGCGAGGCACCAATTTACATTGATGATAGTCCTGGAATAACGGTAGCTGATATGAGAACAAAAGCACGTCGAGAAGCTCATCTGCGACCAATTGGTCTCATTATTGTTGATTATCTTCAGTTAATGAGCGGAGGAACAAGATACGGTGGTGAGGGGAACCGAGTGCAAGAAATATCGGAGATATCTCGTGGGCTAAAAGGCATTGCGAGAGAACTAAACGTGCCACTGATTGCCTTAAGTCAGTTAAGTAGATCTGTGGAAAGTAGAAACCCACAAATACCCCAGCTGGCTGATCTAAGAGAATCTGGTTCGATTGAACAGGATGCAGATGTGGTGGCCTTCTTGTACCGCGAGGAGTATTATAACCCCGACACCCAGAGGAAAAATATTACAGATATATTTATTAAGAAGCATCGAAACGGCCCAACTGGTGCTGTCGAGCTATATTTTGATCGAGAGAAGCAGCGATTTAGGAGCTTAGAGACAAAGCACACAACACCATTTGATGCTTAAACAGTCTTTTGGTTTCTGTTAAACTATCAGCTATATGATACGCAAGTTTAAGAAGTTTGCTGCTCAATATGGAGTGGCGACCTTGACTGTTTTGGTGACTTTATTGATCGTTGGGCTAATTGTTTTGCCAAAGCTTGGCGGCCTTGTGCCCACTGCCTCCGAACAGGCAAAAGTCATAGGAGTTAATAGCCGGGAGCAGCTGCTGGAAAACATAGCATTTTTCCCGCAAAAAATTGTTCAAGTTGGGTTACATAAGCTTGACGAAGGAAATGTTACACTGCTTCGAGCTTCGTCGGTGCTAATTGTTGCTGTGAGCTTGTTGGCTTTGTTCTCTGTTTTGTCAAAATGGCACACAAAACGTGTCGCATTTCTTAGTTGTTTTTTGTTCATCACGTCGAGTTATGTACTTCACGACGCACGATCTGCCAACCAAGAAGTCGCGTATCTTGCAGCGATTCCATTTCTTTTACTTATTGGTACTTGGCTAAAATCAAAAAGAAATGTCAAAAAACTACCGATTGCTGCGCTTCTTGTCGCACTTTTGCTCTATAGCCCAGGGGTGTGGTTGCTTGTTGGCGTTTCCGCAGTTGTGTTCAGAAAACGCCTTGTACTTGCGTGGAGGTTTGTGGGTGCACGATTACAGATAGCGACCATAGTAATGTTTTCCGCGCCATTACTTCCGCTTCTTTATGCTGTTTTCAAATACCCAAACCAAGTTGTAGCACTGGCGGGGTACTCGAGCGACTTGACGCTTTTACAGTTCTGCAAGAATCTGGCTAGTATTCCTGTAGACGTATTTATTAACGGCCCAAATACGCCTAGCACTTGGGTCGTGGGTACGCCGATACTAGACATATTTACTGCCACAATGTTTCTACTTGGGTTCGTTGCCTATATAAGGGGTCATCATCCACTACGCATGCGTCTCTTAGTTGGCTACTTGGTACTGTCCTCATTACTCGTTGCGCTGGGTGTAGCAACCCTAGGGCTCATCCTGCCAGTTATCTACATATTTGCCGCAAACGGCATAGCCAATATGCTACAGAGTTGGTTTGTTGTATTTCCTCGCAATCCGATTGCAAGAAATATTGGGCTAGTAATTATTATAGCTGCGGTAATTCTGACTGCCCGATACCACGTAATCCGGTACTATGACGCTTGGCCGAGCATTGAGGCGACTCAATCAGCGCTATCAGTGGTACAATAGAAGTACTTGAAAGAGGAGAAATAATGAGTAAATTTGATCAAGCAAAAATGTTAATGAAAGTTAAAAAAATGCAGAAAGAGCTGCAGAAACAAGTGATCACGGTATCGGCAGGCGATGAGGCGGTTATTGTAGAGATTACGGCTGATCAAAAAATTAAGCGAATACATATTGACCCCGAGCGAGTCGATCTTGAAGACATGCGACCAACCGAAAAATACGTAGAGGAAGCAGTAAAACAAGCGATCTCTGAAAGCCAGAAAGTTGCTGCCGAAAAAATGCAACCCATGATGGGCATGCTGGGTAATCTCGGTCTTTAGGCAGTCATTTTAGTATGCGCGTACTTCCCAAAGCACTCATATCGGCTATGGATGCGCTCGGTGTTCTTCCGGGCGTTGGTCCCAGAAGCGCTGAGCGATATGCATACTATTTGCTGCGCGCACCTGCAGCCAAGTCGCTTCACATTGCAAAGACGCTTGAAGATTTGCACAACAAGGTTAAGTATTGTCCGAAAACATTTGCACTTATTGATGCTAATCTAGCCGTATCTCCACTGTATGAAGACCCTAGGCGCAATAAGAAGCTGGTAGCCGTTGTCGAGGACCCATTTGACATACTTGCTCTCGAGAGAACTGGCAAGTTCGACGGCACATACCATGTACTCGGTGGATTAATATCTCCTATTGATGGTGTTGGTCCCGAACAGCTACACCTTAGAGAACTCTCGCAACGCGTCAAGGAGGACAAGGTTTCCGAGGTCATCATTGCGACAAACGCCAGCGTCGAAGGCGAGTCTACCGCATTGCATATTGCAAAACTGCTCGAACATTCGTCTACAAACATAACCAGACTCGCCCAAGGCCTCCCTATAGGACTAGACCTGGAATACGCTGACCAAATTACGCTGGGTCGAGCTTTAGAGGGCAGAAGGATGTTGTAATGAGCCACGCCCTAAAAAGTTTAGTTGAATCGTCGACCACAATTGTGGTGATCCAGGCCGATAATCTTGACGGCGATAGCCTGGCCTCAGCACTTGCGCTCGAAAGTATTCTTGAAGACATGGGCAAGAGCGTGATTATGTATTCTGGGGTCGAGGTGCCCAGCTACCTTCGATATATTGACGGCTGGGATCGGGTGGTGCATTCATTGCCACGGAATTTTGACATGTCAATTGTGGTCGATACGAGCGCAATAATTTTACTAGAGTCGCTGTCTAAAAGCGGGGAGTTGGCTTGGTTAAAATCAAAGCCGTGTGTAGTGATCGACCATCACCAAACCGAGCCCACGATAGATTTTGCGAAGGAAGTTATCGTTCGGCCTGCGGTGGCAACCGGGGAAATACTATATTCTTTGTCAAAAGAGAGTAATTGGCCAATCTCTAAGGTCACGTCAGAGCTACTTGCAATCTCTGTCCTGTCTGACAGCTTGGGACTCATGAGTGAGGCAACTACGTCTAATACAATTCGCATGATTGCTGAATTAGTCGACGGTGGTGTTTCGCTTGCAGCGCTCGACGATAAACGAAAAGCCCTGCAAAAAAAGTCTCCAGAAATCGTGCGCTACAAAGGTCAGTTGTTGTCACGAATTACTTACAGTCCAGACGAGTCTATAGCATTTATACATATACCGTGGGAAGAAATTGAAAAGTATTCCCACCAGTATAATCCAGCAATGCTGGTAATTGATGAGATGAGGATGGTTGAAAAAGTTAAGCTCGCGATCGTCCTAAAGTCATATCCTGGCGGCAAAGTTACTGGGAAAATAAGAGCAAATTACGGGTTTGGGGTTGCGGATAAGCTCGCAGAACATTTTAATGGAGGTGGACATAAGTACGCGGCTGGATTCAAGCTGTTAGATGGCCCTAACATTAATGAGCTACAAGCTAACTGTACTAAAATTGCAGTAGAACTTTTGAGATCAAGCAAAACATGAACCTTTCAAACACCCTCACACGACATGTCGAAAAGTTTACTTCTTCCGACGACAACAAGGTCACGATGTACTCGTGTGGCCCGACAGTCTATGATTCGCAAACTATAGGCAACTGGACTGCCTACATTCGATGGGATACGCTTGCGAGAATACTTGTCTATCTACACTATGACTTGGTGTGGTATATGAATATTACGGATGTTGGACACCTCACTAGCGATGAGGACAGCGGAGAAGATAAGCTGCAAAAGGGTGCCAGGCGAGAAAATACCACTGCTTGGGCAATAGCCAGTAAATACACGGCCGAATTTGAAGATGGTTTACGACAACTCAACATTACGCTGGACCCAACTCATTTGGTAAAAGCCACTGACAATATTCCAGAACAAATAGCCCTTATTGAGACGCTAGAACGAGGCGGCCACACATACTTAACCGCGGATGGAGTGTACTTTGACAGCTCAACATTTCCAGATTACGGTAAGCTTGCTCAACTTGATGTCTCTGGATTAATGGCTGGCGCGAGAGTAGGAATGGGAGAAAAGCGACACCCAACCGATTTTGCGCTATGGAAATTCTCAGTTCACAATGAGCAAAGAGACATGGAATGGGATAGTCCCTGGGGAAAAGGGTTTCCTGGGTGGCATATCGAGTGTTCTGCCATGGCAACAAAGTACTTGGGTGAAACTATCGATATTCACACCGGCGGCATAGACCATATTCCAATTCATCACACGAATGAGATTGCGCAAAGTGAGTCCGCAACAGGGAAGAAGTTTGTTCGTTACTGGGTGCACAGTAATTTTATGAAGGTCAACGGTCAAAAAATCTCAAAAAGTTTAGGAAACGGCTATACGCTTGCTAATCTCCACGAAAAAGGTTTCTCACCCCTAGATTTTCGTCTATTTGTACTACAAAGTTCGTATCATTCAGAAACAAATTTTACGTGGGCTGGCCTCGAATCTGCAAAACACCGGCGGATCGCACTACAAGCAATGGCAGATTTGCGCTTTCAATTCGATAAGAGAGGAAAGGATATAACGAGCCTTCTTGAGGAAGTTGGTAGTTCGATTGTGTATAGTTTACAGGACGACATAAACTCTCCGAGTGCACTTACTGCGCTATCAAAGCTCGTTGATGAAGCAACCATGCCGATTATGCTCGACAATGCTACACAGTTCGAGACATTCCTTGCCACTGTGGACGACCTACTGGGACTAGAGTTGCGTGCTTCACGCGACATAACACCCGTCCAAAAAAAGATTATTGCGAAACGTGAAGAGGCTCGTCAACGCAATGATTGGAAATCAGCAGATCAATACCGTAAAGAGTTATTGTCAGAAAATATTGCTATCAACGACACCGCAATCGGCCCACTATGGCGGAGGGTATAGCCTCTAACTTCCCGATGCTTGTTGCTTGTTTTGAAAGTGATCTTCTATCAATACTTTTATGCAACCAGCTGTGGGAATTGCCAAGAACGCCCCAAGAAAGCCACCAAAACCAACCCCAAGTAAGGCCGCAACAAACACAATCAAAGGGGTAAGGTCATTCGTCTTTGCTTGTATTATTGGCTGAATGGTTACATTCTCGATTTGCTGATAAACAATAAAATAGACAATTGCAGCAAGAGCAAGAGGCGGGGATACGAGTAGGCAAGCCAAAACGACAATTGTCGAGCCAATAAATGACCCGATCAGCGGGAGCAGAGAGAATAGCCCGATAATACCACCCAAGGCAATCGGGTTAATTGGGGCGTTAAAGATTTGACTCATGATAAAAAGAGCAATTGTGGCAAAAATACCCCCAAGCACGGCTACAACTACCTGTCCGTTTACGTAACCAACCACAACCCTATACATCTTTCTCGCTAGGCGCCGCCGATGTTCACGTTTTTCTTCGGGCATTATTGAAAGAATTCTTTCTAGCCACATAGGACCCTCAATGAGCATCATAAATGTAAGCACAAACACGATTATCGCGCTTAAGATTGCGGTCAGTACTGCATTCGCCGTAGATAGGGCAGGTTGGCTGACATCGGAAAATCTATTCTTAAAGCCATCAGACACGTTCTTGAGTTCGTCTTGCAGTTGATAGCGCTCAATAAAGCGCTGTGTCGATGAGCCCTCAGAAGTAAGATTATTTATCTTGCTGGGAACTTCTTTTACAAAATCAGCACTTTGTCGGATCAAGGGCGGAGTAATAAATGACACAAACCCAACCAGAAACGCGATTACGATAATATATGCTGCGCCAGTCGCGACGGCTCTGTTTTTACTTTTTAGTTTTGAGGCAATCCACGACACAGCAGGGTTCAGAGCCAGAGCCAAAAACGTCGAGATAAGGATCAGTATGAGGGGCTTAGAAATATTCCGTAAAAAAGCCAAGGCCAAAAGTGCAATAACCACCAATACAAGGATGCGGATAATAGTCCTTGAATCTATACGTATATCAATATGGTTATCGGTTGTTTTTTTCATGTTGTGTTCATATTATCGCTACTCTTTTGACTCAATGCAATCTGTATATACTTTTAATATTTTTGGCGCCACGTTATGAACATCGTAATTCTTTATTAGCTTTTGTTGTTGGCTGTGAAGCTGAGCTCTTAACCCCTCATCTGTAATTAGCTTCACAAGCAGGGAAGTCAGCTCTTCAATGTTCAGTGGATCAAAGATGGTTTTTTCGTTTTCTAACACCGATGCATAGCCCGGATTGCTACCCCCAATGACGACTCCAGCTCCCGCAGCCATTGCCTCGATCAGCACAATGCCAAAGCTTTCACCAGAGATTGATGGAAATACTGCAATGTCAGCCCCGGCAAGAGTGCGAGGCTTATCCACTTCATCAATAAATCCTTTGAAGCTCACAAACCCCTCTAAGTTATTGCTGTTTACGTAGTGCTCTAGACTTTGTCGTTGGGGCCCATCGCCACAAATCGATAAGCTGAAGTTTTCAATGCCCATATCTCGCAACCGCTCAATCGCAAGCAATAGCTGCCTACACCCCTTTCGTTCAACCAATCGACCTAGAAATAGTAAATGGACAATCGTAGATTTATTGGGACTTAGTTGATTATTAGAGAAGGATAAAATATCAACAGCGTTCGGTAAAACCGTAGTTTGAATGCCAAAAGATTCCTTTGCAAAACTCTGTGCAGGCTTTGAAACTGCAAGATGTGCGTCAAAAAGCCTTAGGCTGCTACGAAGCATAAAACCCAGGACTCTATTGCCGTACTTACTCAAAAAATTATAGGGAAGGATGTGAAATGTGCCGACGATCGCGGTGCGCTTTGGCGCAAACTTTATTACCTTTGCCGCCATAAATGGGCTGTACGGCACTTGGATGTGCAATACATCAAAATTTTCGCGCCCGAGGAGCGATTTTATTCTCTTATTCGAAGCAGGTAGCGGTGACGTGAGTCCATTTCCGTTAAATTGAACCTTTAAGTTTCTCGATAATGAGTGTAGGTTCTCAAACTTGGTTGTTGATGTTTCGCCGCACAAGTAATGCACTTCATGACCCTGTTGTTTCATCCACCGACTGATTGTGAGCACATATTGCTGAACGCCGTCAAGACGATCAAGACCATCGTCAAGCACATACCCAATCTTAAGTCTTTGAATTTTTTTTGGCATAGGCCGCCTTATAGATTGCCAAGTATTGATCTATTACCTTACTGTACTCGTACTTCTTTACGTTTTCTTTTGCCCAATCCAACCATGCGGCTCGAATTTTCTCATCAGTTGCCAGCAATACCAGTCTTCGGGCAAATTCCTTCGTATCCTTTGGGTCAATGAGTGATATTTGTCCCGTACCAGTTAGAACGCCTTCGTAGCCAGAGTTATTGCCAGCAACGGTTACACAACCACTGGCCATCGCCTCAAGAAGTACGATTCCAAAACTTTCTCCATACATGGCAGGAGAACAAAATAAATCTGAACGCTGCAATAGCCTCAGTTTTTCCTCTTCCGATATGAATCCAAGGAACTCAACATCTTTTACTTTAAGTTCGTTGACTAGTTCTTCTAGTTTTTCTCTATCTGGACCATTTCCAGCAATGAGTAATCGGTAATTTGGGTGCCTTTGTTTCACTTCAGAGAATGCCGCAATCAAGTATTTCACAGCCTTTCTTTTCTCCAAGCGTCCAACGTACAGAATTGTGACACGGTTCGCATCATGAGGGCCGTTACCCACTTTGTACTTCGACAAGTCAATACCGTTGGGAACTATTAATAGCTGCCTTTTTGAGATCGTCTTTACATAGTTTGTGGCAGCAGGAGATACGGCCGTCATTACATCAAGATACTTTAATATTGATTTTGTATAAGGGGTAATCACTCTTTCTATTGTTCGCACAGAAGCTCTCTCGGACATGGCTGCATGAAACGTTCCAATATGGATGGCATTTGACCGGATCATTATTTGTCTAGATAAAATCGGAACCCATGGTTCATGAAAATGAATAATATCGAAGTTGTGTTCATCTAGCATCTCATCTAATCGGTCTGTGTCGACACTCGCTGAAAATTGAGAAACTGTTGCAAAGGTTCGCACAGGTCTGCTCCCGCCCACAATTAAGACATTTTTGGGAATGCGCTGAGGTATCTCTTTTGGTTGAGGTGTGATGATGTAGGCTTCATGTCCTCTTTTTTCAGCTCCGTCTCGAAGCGCCAGCGCCACTTCCTGTACGCCACCACCGATGAATATGTTATAGGGGCAAACAATTCCAATTTTCATACAATCTCTTTACTTCTAATTATATCAGCTTAATCTAGGACAGTAGTCTTCTAAGCCGAAGAGGGACGTAAGGCATTGCGTCCTTTGCGCTCGCAATAATGCTTGGCGCGTGGGCTGGCATTTTTGTAGGCACCACCTCAAAATTTTCAAAAATCACACGCATGTGTTGTTCTACGGTGTGATTGTCAAAATAGCGGTCATAGTCTGGAGCCACGTGATATGTTTTTGTCGGTAATTGCGCTGTACAGACGTCTAGCTTCATCATCATGTGAATCGTAAACATTCTGGTTCGAAGATCATTCATTTTCCAAAGCTGCACCTCAAAATCAATTCTTTTTTTTCGTTCTGTCTCATTTGCATCAAAAAGCTTCGAGTGCTTATCTTTTACCATGTTATACGTGGCTCTAATGAAAGGACCACGCAATAGCAACTTCTTGATCACGTACGAAGTCGACCGAAACGAACCAAGCCATCCAATACCCCGTAGTGCCCAGTAATTAATCGGACCAAACTTGAAGTCTTGATAATGCACAAACCCAACTGTACTTACCAATATGTCAACTTTTGACTCCAGCTCTGGATATTTTTGGAGGGTCCTCACAATAATTGGAAACGCAAAAGACATTCCAACAATTGTGACGCGTCGGCGCTTGTATCGTAGCTTGATAATAGATGCCAAGTAGTCCGCATAATTATCTAATGTCGGTTTTTCGCCAATCTTATAAAAGCTGTCCATTCCTCCAAAACCCGGTAAATCTGGCATCGTCACTGCGCCGTATCGGTTCATGACCTCAGCAAATCCAGACATTCTTTCTAAGCTTGAATGGTGGCCATAAAGCAACAAAATTTCTCGATTTTTATTTTTGGGCGCCGGAAGTCTTAAAAGCCTTCCATTTAGGCCGTTCACATGGAGGGGTGCAATGTGATTTTTTATTTTGTGTGAGGCTACCATCGTTAAAGTAATGTAGCTAACAAGCTACATGATCGCAAATTTTTTGCCTTTATTTACCTGCAAAAATTTTACCAAACCGCTTAGATAAACGCACTTTTGCTTGAGGTTCACTGTCCTGGACAGCATCTTCTCCCTTAAAGACTTCGAGATAAACTTGTAGCGTAGTCACCAGCACAATCATTAATACGGGGCCAAGAATAATGCCAATAAAACCAAAAAGTGCTACCCCAGAAAATACAGCCAGCAAAGTAAGGGCTGGGTCAAGTCTAGCCTCTCTTGGCACTAGCCTTGGACGCATGATATTATCAATATTTGTCACAATCAAAATATGCCCCAAGATAACAATCAGTCCTCCCACAATATTCCCAGTCAAAAGCATCACGACACCGATTGGCAACACTAAAATTCCACCACCGAGCGGAATAATAGATAGAGCGATGAGCACTACCGCAAAAAAGAAAAACGCAGTGTGAATGCCGCCAATATACAACAGCACAGCATCGGTGAGTCCTTGTAGCGTCGCGATAATGAACTGGCCTCTGACCATGGCTTTTGTCATGCTGCCCATTCTTGCAACATAAAGTTCACTAATTTGCCTTCCTAATGGGTTAATCTTATGGAAAATCCGAATTATTGCATCTTGGTTCTTAAGCATAGATATAAAAACGTATATATAGATAATTGCAATTGTAATAAATCCAATTACGCCGTTGATTGATGACCAGGCATTTTTTAACAGAGTTTCGCCCAAACCTTCGACCGCTTTTGTCGCCGCTGACGTAATGCTTTGAGAAGTAATGTGAATATTTAAACCAAGACTTGTAAAAATATCGTTCGCAGAGTCTATAGCCCGCTGACCAATATTTCCAAGATCGAAGCTATTCGCATTCTGCCTTATGGTATCAAGCAGCGTCACAACTTGAACGCTCGTGATAGCAACCAATAACGATACAGGAATAACGAATGATAGAATTGTCACGAGCAAAGTAATCGAAGCTGCACTGGAAGGGCTCCGTCCTTTTGCCAGCAACATTTTGTAGACTGGATTGAAAATGAAGGCGACGATAGCTGCAACAACGATAAGTAATATGTATCGCTGCAGAAAAAATACCGCTACAACCGCGGCTGTTGCCATGGCAACCGCGAGGGCAATGCGCTGCGATTTATCAACTTTGATTAATTTTTTCATAATAAATTTTTATTAATTATATCATAAAAACTCAAAATATAAAGTAATCGTTCTGTAGATTAATTGCTGGATCAGTCAAATTGTTATGCTATTATTTTTACTAAACGATGTGGATATCGACATGACTACAAAGCAGGAAAAAAAGATTATTGAACTACAGCAAGAAAATAGGCAATTGAAAAAAGAGGTGTCCAGGTTACGCAGTAAAACAAGAATCCTAAAAGGTGGCGGCAGGAGAGCTCTTAAATGGGCAAGCTTTGGCCTTGCCGGGGCAGTCTTTGTGGCAGCAAGCGCAATCTTTTATGTGGGCATGACACTCACAAATACAGATAGGTTTATGAGGTCCGTGGGGCCGTTAATCCAGCAGCCTGCGATTCAAGAAGCGGTTGCGAAAAAGACCACCGATGCGCTGTTTGCTCAAATAGACACTGTACAGCTCGCTACTGAAGTTCTCCCAGATAAGATAGACTTCTTGGCGCCGCAAGTTGCGCGAGAAATCCAAAACGCATCAACAAATGAAGCACAAAAAATTCTTGCCTCACCTTCTTTCCAAGGTGTCTGGGATAAGACACTTCGAACAGCCCATCAGAACCTTGTAAATAATCTAAGGTCATACAAAGGCAATGGAACCATATCGGTAAATGATGTGTACAACCAGCTCTCGGCCCAACTTGAAACCACAAAACTAAATTTTCTAACCGGAAAGCAATTACCGAGCAATATTGGCGAGATTGTAGTGGTTCAAGCCGACTATTTGCCGGTTGCTCACACTGTTGTCAGTAACATGTCGATCGCCCGCGTCATCTCAATCGTTCTTGTTCTTGGTCTTTTTTCGCTCTCGATATATCTAAGTGATAACCGGCGAAAAACCATAATCCACATAGGAATATTAGTTGCAGCACTTTCGGTTTTCTTGCTTGTTTCTCTTAGAATTGGCCAGGAAGTTTTGGTCAATAGCACGCAAGCCTCATTTCGACAGGCCGCCTCTGAAACCTGGAAAATTGTTTTTCAACCCTACTCCCAAATTTTATGGGGGCAAGTAGTGCTCGGACTTAGCCTCTCTTTCGTTAGTTGGATTGGTGGTAACTCAAAAACTGCAACCAAAACACGATCGAGACTTCAAGTGCTGGTCGAGGGAAATGCCCACAAAGCAATTTTTAATAATCAAGACCCACCCTTTAGCAAGTGGATACGTCAACAAAGAATGCTACTTATGAGCCTTGTGCTGTTGGGTTTTTTATTATCCTTACTGTTTATTTCTATAAGTCTGTCGTCAGTAATTTTAGCTAGCCTTATCTCTCTTGCAATTATCTTGGTGTTATTTGTGCTCGGTGGACCTTCCTCGTAAGGTTTTGGTAGAAGCCATCAAAAAACTAGTTAGGTAATTTACTCGACTCGCAGCTGTCGAAAAGGTAGCTCTATCCACACACTGCAAAACATCACTTGGATTATTTAGGCAATGTTATTGCATGACTGTAACTATTCTATTAGAATATATATCCTAACGGTATCAATTTTGGAGAATGCTAGATTTTGCCACACAAAGAAACGATTCAGAATAAGAGAAATAGAGCTCAAGCAGTTGGACTACTACTTGCGTCAGCTTCGATACCCAAAACTTTTCAGCGATCTTTAATGCCCCGGAGCGATGTTGATCAAGCGCTTATTACCGGTATAACCATCGCCCTTGTCTACATGCTCTCCACCGTACTGCAGGACGTAACTGAGCTTGGTCTTGATTCGGTGATTGAGGGTGAACACCGAAAAAATATTCAAATTAATGACACGCGGCTAAATGATTCATCGGTAATTGGATCCATGGCGCTTGCTTTTGGCTACTGGCTACAATCAAAATTTCCTTATGAATCCGAAGAAAGACTTACGGTTTCGGCCAAAAGAACGGGGGGCTACTGGCTAAAAAACATTGGCTTGGCCAATTTGGTATACGGTTGTATCGAAGCAATAAACAATAAACTAAGTAGGTCTAAGGCTCGAGCGCAAGAAAGAAATTTGTTGCCATATTTGATTGGCGCGGGCCTTATTTTTAGCCTCCTCGATGATCTTAGGCGAACAGACCAAGATCGAAGGGCTGTCCTAAAAAGGACTCTCAAAGATACCAGACCAATTAAAATTGTCGCGCTCGGCTCTGTAGTAACTGCAGCACTCTTTGGGTTTGCACATGTCGAAAGAAAAGTGGCAAAAGTAGTTGACTCAACCATGGAGGAATATGCACCGTTCGCAAAGCGTAGCTGGTTGCCGGTGGGGCATGTACTCACCGCAGGACTAATGGTCTTTGGTCTAGCGAAGGCAGTAGAAAGTACGTATAAGCGAATAGAGAATAACTCTGAGAATATTGAAGAGGGATTTCACACCCAACCAAAAACTAGATTATCAAGTGGCGGCAAGGGCAGTGCAGTAAACTGGCAAACCCTCACCATCCAAGGCCGCCGTCATATTGGCTCCAAGTTATCTTCGGCCCAGATTTCAGACGTGATGAAAGAAAATGCGGTTGAGCCGATAAGAATTTTTGTTGGACTGGATAGTGCTGCGTCCGAGGAAGAACGGGTAGCCCTTGCATTGCACGAGCTGGACAGAACGCAGGCCTTTAGTCGTTCCTACATTGTGGTGGTATCACCGACAGGAACGGGCTACATAAACTACGTTATGAGCGAATCAATAGAATACATGACGAGAGGGAGTGTCGCCTCCGTTGCTATTCAATATTCAAAACGACCGTCGCCTATGTCGCTTGATAGAGTCGATGAAGGGTTTCGCCAATACAGAATGCTATTGAACGGCATCAAGCGCAAACTTGACACCATACCTGCAAAAAAACGTCCAAAGATCATTCTTTTTGGTGAAAGTCTGGGTGCATGGACATCACAAAATGCATTCGTAAACGAGGGTACCGACGGCCTTCAGTATCTGGCAATCGACAGTGCTCTCTGGATTGGGACACCTGCTGGCAGCAAATGGAAGAAGCAGGTTCTGTCCGGAAAAATGCTCAACGTCGAATCAAGTCTCGTCGGTAGTTTTGATAACATCAACGATACTAAAAGTCTACGGGCATCGGAACGTTCACGCATACGCTACGTCTTACTTACGCACCATAATGACCCGATACCTCAATTTAGCTTAGATTTACTTTTAAAGCAGCCCGACTGGATTGACGACCCCAATAAGCGTCCTGCAGAAATACACGGGAAGTTGACGTATCGGACTCCGACACTTTTTGTTCAGATGCTTTTTGGAATGAAAAACGCTCTTCGTCCAATACCAGGTAAGTTTGTAGCAGACGGACACGATTATCGAGCCGATCTGGCGCGTTTCATTAAGTTCACCTACCGATTTAACGTATCACCCACACAACTAACGTCAATCGAAAAACAGCTCCGCCAAAATGAAATAGACAGAGCAGATAAAATCGAGTTGGGTATTATCGAAGACAAAGTTCGGAAGCAATAAATAGTTTATACTAGCGCCTATGTTGGGTAGTGCGTTGATAACACAACTTGGGCTGTCGATTTTTGTGCTCGGTTATGGCATTCTCCTTTCGCGAGTTATTCCCTCAAAAATTCACTGGCTAACTAACGGCGCCTTTGCTCTTATTGTCTTCACGATCGCCCAGCCACTCGGATTAAGTGTGAGCGAGCTGGGGCTTGGGCTTGCCTACGTTCCAAAAGGAGTGCTGATTGCAGCTACGGCATCGCTGGTATTGCTTATCATCGCGATTGGACTTGCGCATCTGCCATTTCTTCATGGCTACTTTCTGTCGCAGACTTCAATTCTTAAAACAAAGACAAGCCGAATTTTATATGAAACGCTTTTCCGAATACCCCTAACAACGGCGCTATTTGAAGAATTTTTGTTTCGCGGGTTTTTGCTGGCCGTTTTCTTGACCTACCACCAAACCAGCATAGCAGTCGCATTATGCTCGTTGGTTTTCGGTTTGTGGCATATATTTCCAGCTATCAACGGCATGAACGTGAATAGTTATCGACGGAGTAGCAAAAATCTCAAAAACCAGGCGGCCTTTGTTGCCGCAACTGTTATGGCAACGGCCTTCGCGGGTGTCGTGTTCTGTCATTTGCGAATTATCTCAAATACTATTATCGCCCCTTGGCTTCTGCACTGGACAATCAACGCTGGGGGAGTCGTAGCGGTCTTGTTTGCAAAGAAACAATCAAACAAAAGTTTGCAATAGAACAACTTTATGTTATATAATAAGCTTAATAATGGACGCCTACGAAACTCTAGTGATCATTCTCTCAATATTTCTGGGAGTATTTTTACTTCTTGGCATCGTTGCGTTGAGCCTGGTTATAGCCATAATAAAAAAGATCAGTAGAGCAGTTGACCATGTTGAACAAGCTGCCCGAAACTTTCAAAGCATAAGCGAGTCAGCCAAAAAAGTTGCAACCCCACTAACTACGCTTGCCAATATTTTAGGCCGGTTCAAAAAATAGCGACTGTGTATTTTTTGCCACCCAGATGTTGAAGGCAATAGCTACGTCGTTCTGAGTCTCTCTGGAGAAATCCACGTACCAGATACTTTTCTTTTTCCGCTAATAAGCTTGTAGTTGGCTGCACAGCGAAGAATTGAAATGAGCTGCACTAAGTTCATAATAAAAAACACAAAGTATAGGATGGGTATGTAGCCAACTAGTCTTGTTTTATCCCGAAGCTTCGTATGCTCATCATGTGCTAGTACTAACATGATGTAGAGCGAAACTATCATATACGCACCTACAAACATCGCAAAATTGCCACTAATAATACTCAAATAAATGACGTATGCAAGCAGCAATGGTTCTGCAAGCAGCATTGCTTCTCCAATAAATGCCATTGGTATGCGATAGTAACTCAAGCCCATACTATGTGTTCTGGGTGTACGTAGAGCCAGCTGGCGATGTTTCACGATATTTTGTAAGCCACCCATTTTCCATCTGTAGCGTTGATTAAGAAGCGCTTTAAATGAGTGAACGCCTTCGGTTGAGGCCATAACATCAACCCCATACACAAGTCTGTTGGCTTTATTTCCAAGAGCAGCCACCTTAAGACTTAGACCAATATCTTCAGTAAGGGTGTCATGGTCATAGTACCGAACTTTTTTTATTACTTCACGTCGATAGGTAGATGCAACCCCACCAATAATATACTCGCTGTTCGAAACCGAATAAAATTTCTTCGAACGATAACCAACCATATGTTCGAACCTTTGTAGTAATCCAAGGACAGTCATGCTTTCCATCACCCTAACGTTTGCCGCAACACCGACGACTTTTGGATCTGAAAAGTAGTTAACTGCTCGCTTTATAGCAAACCTATCCAACACAGAGTCTCCGTCGAGCGTCATTACCAGTTCGCCGCGGGCTTTTCTTTTTAACGCATAGTTTAGTGCTTTGGCCTTGCCTTGATTCTTGCGTCGGAAGGTTAGGGTTATTGATCTATTTGGATATTTCGAAATGTACTTCTTCACAAGCTTCCTGGTCCTGTCAGTGGAAGCGTCATCGATAACTATAATCTCAATTTTTCGATAGGTATTTCTTCGAACAGAATCGATACATCGAATAATCGACTTTTCCTCGTTGTGAGCTGGTATTAGTACACTTACAAGCGGCGCAAGTTTCTTGCGGTTTCTATGGTTCAGTTTTTGCCTGTCTCTATAGGATTTAATATCGTAGATATTGGCACCTACCAAATACATGCCTAAATGAGCAATATTGACCACGCTCACTGTTACAAATAGGTAAAATAAGAAATCGTAGATCATTTATTGCGCCCCGACAAGATCAAATCGATACAGACTTCGATTCTCATACCAAAATCCAGTGCAGGTTTGAAGTGTTAGCCGTGGACTTCCTTGATAATTAAAGATCTCAGTTGTTTGAGGCTTAACGGTCTGAACGCTTATATATGAATAGGTGAATCTGTGGCCATTATCGGTGTAAACTATAGCTTGCTCGCCAGGCTTTATGGCTGGCAATTTGGAAAATACGTATTTGTTATTGTGTCCGTAAATAAATGTATTGCCAGCTGTATTGTTTGGCTTTTGGGTGTTTGTAGCAAACTGTGCCTTATCTTTACTAAGTGTCCATTCGAAGTTTGGTTGCCGATAGGTGCCATCGATGACTTGAAGGTCTATTCCTAATGATGGAATCACGATACGAACGGGACGTCCTTCAATGGCTGGCTCCGATGCAGAATTCTGCTTTGCAAATTGGGTCTTGGTATTGTTTTCTTGCGTTACAGAAACTTGATCTTTTTCAACTAACCCTTTTGCAAGCTCCACAACAGAACCTTGACCAACCAATAGCCCGGCCGCTATAAACAGTACACCGATACTCAGATTGAATCTAATATTCATAAATATCCACCTCGCCAAAGACGTTAAAAAGAGGACGAACACTTAAATTTTCATTAAATGCTCACCCTCTTTAGCTGATGTGTTTAGTTTCTTATCTCTAAGCCTTAAATATTTTCTTTGCAAGAAATCTTGCAGCTGTAGAAACAATCACTAATCCACCTACTGCGATGAGTAGAACAGAAAGGACCGTCAAGGCAATGCTTCCACCCGTGTTGGGAAGAATGAGCACGCCTGCTGAAGTACTTGCCACTGGCACAAAACCTGCACCACGTCCGCCTTCGTACATATTAACTCCTCTGTTACCTTAAAGATAAAAAGAGAGGCCCCGGGTTAGACCCGAAGTACCCTCTCTTAAAATCTATCAGTAGCAAATATACACTAATCATGTACGTTTGTAAAGTATATTTTATACTATTAACGCTTGAGCTTGGATTCTATTAGATGACCAACATTAAGCACAAGCAATTTTTATTCACTCTAAAATATGCTAGTCTATTATTCAAATAGATTGTATAGATAATTTATAAGGAGTTCCAAAGAAGCTTATGTCGTTAATGAGAATGCTAAACACTTGGCAAAAACACACTGTGATTGTTGTGGGTGCTGTTATAGCTATGAGCATACTATGTTACAGCCCTAAGGCTGAGGCGGCGTCAACAAGCCTTAGTGCGCAAGGGAAGGTGAGTTTTACCTTTGACGACGGTTATAAAAGCGCGCTCACAAAGGCTGCACCCACTCTAAACGAGAGCGGCATTAGCGGCACAAGCTATGTGACTACCAACTTTATTGGCAGTTCGGCAGAATACATGACGTGGGCAGATGTAGCGCAACTTTCTACTACATATGGCTGGGAAATTGGCGGGCATAGCGTAACGCATCCACTATCAACACAGATTACGCCCCAACAAATTGAGCTTGAAGCTGCAAACTGCAAGCAGACTCTTATTCAGCATGGCTTTACACCGACCAGCTATGCAACGCCGTTTGGTGACTACAACGGCCAGGTTATTGAGGCAATCGCTCGACATTACACCTCTCATAGGCCTTTTCATGACAAGGGTTACAATGTCTGGCCCTATTCAGACTATCTACTACAAGTTCAACAGGTGCAGTCTGGCGTTAGTGTCCAAACTGTAAAGAGTTACGTTGATTCAGCAAAGCAAAATAACACATGGCTCATCTTGGTATTCCATGACATAAAAGATGTACCAAGTTCTGACCCACAAGATTATGAATACAGCACCAATGATCTAAGATCCATAGCGCAGTATGTGAAGTCACTCAATATGCCCACCCCGAATGTGACCGCTGGACTTGTAAATAACGACACAAACTTGCTACCAAATTCGACCTTTAATCAAGGACAAGCCGGGTGGACGACTGACGCGCCAAGCAACGTAAGTGTTAATACGCAGTCAAAGGGAAGCTCACCAGACGCGACGAACAGCTTGGCTGTTACCTCAACAACACAGAATATTCATATCCACTCTGATCAAGTGTCGGTAAAGCCAACCGAAACCTACGTTCTGAAGGGGTTTTTAAACGCGAGCACTATCCAGGGTGGAGAAGTTGCGTTCTATATTGATGAGTACAATCTAAGTGGTTCTTGGATATCCGGCATATATCTGGGCGCAGTAACAAACGACTACACAAAAAGCCTCAATGTCGCATACAAGCCAAGTAGTGTTGGCGTATATACCTCAAGCCTTCAAGTGATTATTACCGCAAATTCAAATGCGAAACTGTACATTGATAACGTAAGGTGGTTTTCGACGTCAGCCAACTCACCGACACCACCGCCAGCACCACCGGCACCAAGTCCAAATCTTTTACCAAACGCATCGTTCGACGCCGGAATCACGCAAGGTTGGACTACAGACTCAGCTACCAACGTAGTACTTGATCAGCTAAACAACGGTGGCACTACAAAGCAAAACTCCATCAAGCTGACTTCATCAACAACGAAGAATGTTCACCTACTCTCGCCAAAGGTTACTGTAGACGCCACAAAAACATACAACTTTAAGGCATACACGAACGTAAAAACCCGTACCAGTGGGGCCTTAGCGTTTTACGTTGATGAATATGATGCTTTCGGAAACTGGATTTCTGGAAAGTACATCTATGAGAAAAGAAACAAAGGGGTACAGACCATCAGTTTTGCCTACAAACCGACCTCCTCAAACGTAAAGAACGCGAGTATTCAAGTAATAGTTACGAAGGGATCTGGCATTACTGCGTATCTAGACGACGCGCACTTTGCTGCTGCTTAAGCCCGAGAGCACCTTTAACAATCAATTACAACTAAAAAGAGCGCCGATCAATGGCGCTCTTTTTGCTATAGTCGAAAAGCTAGGAATTCGCTTGTTCAAAGTAATCATCTGCCTTCTTGTTGAACAGCAGAAACAGCGTAAGAACTGCAAATACAACCGCAAATACACCAGTTACTCTCTGTTCGCCAGAAAGTGCAAGCGCACCCCATGCCCCAACCGCTAGGTTAAATGCAGCGATAACAGCAAACAACATTCTTACAAGGTTATTGCCTTGGCCAAGTGCCGCAGCAAGCAGCAACTGAATTGATCCAAGCACGATCGCGACAATCCCTGCAGCAGTAAGCTGAGCCGGCGAATGAAGTGACTCACTGACAAACGCCGAGTCGTTTCTATCCACGAGCGTGAATATTCCCAGCGCAATATTCAGCAGACCAATGAAGGCTGCGTAGACCATTACTAATGTTACTGAAAACGGACGTTCTATGTTTTTAGCCATAGGGTGTTCCTCCTTATTTTGTTAGTCCCACCCCTTCTTGCTTATTTTTATACGCGCTAAACTAGCAATTGTCAACAAAGCAAAAGTGGATTGCACTGTTCCAGCTAAAACTTCACATCTTGCGTGAGTTTTGAGTACCCTGGTATCTGAAGCTGAAATAGCTGCTCTACAACAGAAAAATTACCGCCAAATGTGCCAACAGCTCGTCCGCAAGACGAACTCCACAAGTCCGATGGAAAGCCAGCGACTTCAGTGGCTTGATAGTAGTATCGTTTTCCTAAAGGACACTGACCGTTAGGACTTAGGGTTTTTGCACCTTCTCGCCGCACTGAGAACCCAGCATCTTGCAGTGCTGCCAAAAACTCCTTGTAGCCTTGCTGCGAATTAGGAAAATTCTCTTGGCGAATAATTTTCCCTTGGTAGCCCTCAAATATCAGAAGCGAGCGGCTAAACCGATCGGCGTTGATCCTTACTTCTCGATGTTGATCTCCGCCGTTAATCTTACCTTCGACAATAAAACTTACCGTCGCGTTTGTTGTAGAGTAGTCTGGCAACTTCTTTGCGGTTTGCTCCTGGGGTTTCTGGGTGGATGGGGAAGGGCTACTCCGAAAACGACTGAGCGCAAATACAGAAAAAACAATAATAATCAGTCCAACGATTCCAAAGCCGATGATCTGGACCGTTCGATTAAAGTTCATGCCTCAACTATGCGTAACTGGGGTAGTATTTGCAAGCACAAGCAAAACAACTGCGTATAATGGGTAGTATGTCGTTGCCACTTGCAGAAAGAATGCGCCCCCAAAGCCTCAAGGAGTTTGTTGGACAGACACACCTCACCGGCAAGGGACAGATTGTGCGGGAAATAATAAAAAGCAAGCAACCCGTAAGTCTCATCCTATGGGGTCCTCCTGGCAGCGGCAAGACAACCCTTGCTCGAATAATCGCCCAAGAAACAAAAACCGATTTTGTCGAACTTAGTGCAGTTACGTCCGGCAAAGCAGACGTTTCGAAGGTAATTGAGCACGCCAAACAGAACCTGCGCTTGCAGCAGAGAACCACTCTGTTTGTAGATGAAATCCATAGGTTTAACAAAGCGCAGCAGGACGCCTTTTTACCACACGTCGAAAATGGAACAATAATTCTTATCGGTGCGACCACAGAAAACCCAAGCTTTGAGGTGATCAATCCGCTTCTCAGTCGAAGTAAGGTGCTTGTTTTGGAGCCCTTAGGTAAAAAAGAGATAGTTAAAATACTCAATCAAGCAGCCAAACACTTAAGTATTTCCCCGGCTATTTTCCCCAAAGACAGTATGGAATACCTGGCCGAATTAGCAAGTGGCGATGCGCGGGTGGCCCTAGGGAACCTAGAGCTTGCTTTGACACTCGACTCTACCTCGTTATCCAAGAAAAAAATAGAGGCCGCAGCCCAAAAGAAACTACCTAGCTACGACAAAAAGGGCGAACACCACTATAACGTGATAAGCGCCTTTATTAAATCTTTGCGTGGAAGCGACGCAAATGCAGCGCTCTACTATCTTGCCAGAATGCTGCAGGCCGGAGAAGACCCAAAGTTTGTCGCAAGACGAATGGTAGTCTTTGCCAGCGAAGATATTGGACTCGAGGCTTCGGCAGCGTTAAATGTTGTTGTGTCGACATTTTTGGCTGTCGAGAGGATAGGAATGCCCGAATGCGAATATAATCTTTACCACTGCGCGACCGTATTGGCAAAATGCAAAAAGTCACGTGTGGTAACAGACGCCATGAATAAGGCAAAAAAAGCCGCCTCCGAAAACCCAGATACAGCTGTGCCACTTCATCTAAGAAACTCCCCAACCCAGCTAATGAAAAACCTTGGCTACAGCCAAGGGACAAAGTGGGAAGCCGGATTTGTGCATGAAAAAGGTTTTTTGCCATCCGAACTTAAGAACTTAGACTTGTTTTCGAAGTAGCGCAAAATTACTTCAGCTGAGAACGTACAAACCAGAAGTAAAATGACTCGGGAAGTAGTTTTTTGAGCAATATGAGAGATAAGGCCGGCTTTGCCACAGGATAGCGAAGTTTATTTTTGCCATCCGTACTGGCTTGATATACCTTTTCTGCAACCACAATCGGGCTGGTAGCAGATTTGTATGACTTATGAAAGTTGCTGATAACAGTTTTTTCGTATTGGTCATAGTCCTTTAGGCCAGGTTTAGAAAATCTCACCTCGGATCTGCCAATAAATTCCGTTTTGATAGTTCCTGGCTCAATTAGTTTTACACGAATGCCAAATGGTCGCAGCTCGTACGCAAGAGATTCGCTAAAACCCTCTATAGCCCATTTCGTGGCGTGGTACACACTATATAGAGGGAAGGTGATTCGGCCGCCCATTGAAGAGATGTTGATTATTACTCCGCTTTCTTGCTTTCGAAAAACGGGTACAATCTCTCTGGTAACGTCCATAAGCCCAAACACGTTTACGTCAAACTGAGCCTTCACTTGACTAGGAGTTGACGCTTCAAACGCCCCAAGCGTTCCATATCCAGCGTTATTCACAACCACGTCAATTGATGTATATTTCTTAAGTGTTTTCTCGATCACATCACGAATTGAATCTTGCTTGATAACATCGAGCTTCTCGCAAGAAATATTAGAGTATGCCCGAAACTCCTCGAGCTTTTTACCACTTCTTGACGTTGCAACAACATTCCAGCCGTGATATGCAAAATATAGGGTCGTTGCTTTGCCGATGCCCGAAGAAGCGCCAGTAATAATAACTGTCTTACTCACGGACTTCGTGCTTTTTGAGCTCATTGTTGCTAATTATAGCGCAAAAGTAAGACAGCAGACGATGCCTTAAGAATCCTCACATGTGATCTTTTACGACCTGCAAACTCTCTAGCGTATCTAGCACATCGAGTATTTGTTGGTCGATATCCGTATCAGAACTACTCCCATCCTCAAAAGCCTTAGGTTCATACATTGAAAGGCTAGACCAATAGTGCGAAGAGCCGCTTTCTTCGAGTGACCCGGGATTAAACGACTCAATATTAACACTAACCACCTTAAGGCCGTCTCCGTCAAACCCATCTTCACGAATGCCGTGCGTGTCGTACGACCCATAGTTTATTCGCACAACACCAAGATTCTGTGGCGTAAGATCAAAGCGCCAACCACGCAAACTATCACCGCTTAGGCTGTGGTCACAGAGCTCTCTAGCCATCTTATAGGCCTGTCCAAAAGCAGATTTATAAACCTCCAATTTAGACTCAACATCTAAGGAGTTAACTATCTCGCTCTTTCTTCTCACGTCTTCTGAGTAGTAGCCGCCCGATGTATCCTGCTCAACAAGTTTTTGGTACTCAAAACAGGTTCTGATTGCTTTTTCGTCCATTTCGTCTCCTGGTTCAAAGGATTATAGAGGTGCAGTAACAGTTTAAGCAAGCATAAGCAAAGCCGATACGAATCACATGGCGAGCCCATCAACTCGCAAAACTTGAGTCTTAATTGGCAAGATTTTTGTCTATGCGCTCAACCAGGCTTTGAACAAGTGTGAGACAGGCAATTATCAGCAACAAGCCAATGAATCCGCTAATATTTACATTATTTCCAAAAATCACATCAATCACCGCCAAAAAGACAAACTTCGACACAAACATAATCAACCACACAAAAAAGGCTAGTGTCACTTTGCTGGTCTTATCTTTGCTTCGAAGGGTAGTTATAGCTCTCTGCTTAAACTCAAATGTAGCAAACGTGAGTAGCTGCATGACAACTGCTACGGCAAATGTAGTCGAGTACGATCCCGTATCCAAAATATCAGTGTAGTCGTTAAAAAATCCAAGCACAACAGAGTACAGCAGCACTCCCAAAATCATACTTCGAAATAGTTCTTGTTTACTGTGGCGCACTATTCAAGTGTATACGACGGCAGCACTAAAATGTATGGCTTATTTTATTTCGGCCAGGCCAAGTTGTATTTTCACAATAACAATTAACTTTTTAGTGGGCGTTTCTTTTTTTCGTATTCAACAACCACGTACGCTCCAAGCGCAGCGCCCACCGCAACAGGAACTATGTATAGGTAGTTAGAGATTATTGCGATTACTTCAATAGCCAGTGTCGTGTACAAAATAAATGTGACCAAAGCCGACCGCAGCGACTTGTGTTGCACCAAAGAAAAAGTCAACGACGAGTCCAGCATTTCCACCAAGAAATAAAAAATAAAGAGCCCAAGCGCAACAATAACATTAAAATTATCTACAGCTTCACTGAGTGTAAGTAGCTCCAAGTTCACCCCTACATAATAACAAAAAGCAATTTAAATCTTCGCCTTGGAAATCTTAAATAATGAAGCGTGACCTCATGCCATAAAAGGAATGTTCAAAATAACGGTCTTTTTATAGTTAGGATTATCAGTTAAGAGCTCCTGGACCTTTTATCTAGCATGCCTTGCAAATTATCAAGCTCTTCTCGAGTAATCATACCTTTTCCGAACAAAGTTGCGATTAAGGCTGCCAACACCTCGGCTTCTTTATCTTTATACTTATCTGCAAGTAGACCTTGCCAAACCTTGCTCATATCATTGCTCATTTTTTCAGCCACCATGGTCTCCCTGGCGTATATCTTAGCTAAGTACACGCGCCTAGTCCACAGGATGCTGTTTGTCAATAAAATTTTTCCATGTTTTTAGGCACCCGTCGCCAACTTCAAGGATATCTATTGGCATTCCAAATTCCCAAACCATTACGCCAAAGAAACTTCGCCGCTTTATTGGATCATAGCTCCTAGAAATGGGGGTGGTAATTCCAAAATCATTCTCAACAAAGCTATTTTTCGGTGTATATCTATCAATTTTCTGATGCTTTTGTGTATTCGCAAGGTCTCTACATAGTGATAGGAAGGCGTCGTTTTGTATAATATGGTCAACACCTTCTTTGTTGTATCCTGATCTTATTAGCCAGTCGCGCAGGTGATAGCACTGAATGATAAAACTGGTAAAGACATCAAGCGCCTCTTCATAGTTATCATCTGTTGCTACAGAGTAATCATCAAGTTTTTTACGCAACCTAACAAGTCGGTTCCACTGTTCAATATATGGTTTGTCGTACTTTTTCATAAGCCCGAGCAGAATATAGACACGGGTCTCAAAATTCTGCCGTCACATCTGGCTGGGGAGGAGGGATTCGAACCCCCGAATGCCAGGACCAAAACCTGGTGCCTTACCACTTGGCCACTCCCCATCGATTTGCGATTAACAGATGTAATTGTAGCAACTATCTAGTTGGTTTGAAAGAGAGAGGTGACTGAGCTACAAATCCCATTGCCAATCACGTACTTCTGGCATGTCAACTCCGTGGTGAGCAATGTAGTTTTTGTGTTCTATCAGCTTTTTTTCCATCTCTTCGCGCAAACTATCGCCAGCTTCTCCAAGATGTGGCACTCGATCAATAACATCCATCACCAAATGAAATCTATCAAGCTTATTCATTACAGTCATGTCAAACGCAGTCGTAATTGTGCCTTCTTCTACGTATCCGCGAACGTGCATGTTGGGATTTTTTCTCCTGTAGGTAAGCCGATGGATCAACCATGGATAACCATGAAAGGCAAAAATGATGTTCTTGTCTTGGGTAAATATTTCGTTGTACTCCACGTCGCTCAGACCATGTGGATGTTCAGTGTCGGGCTCTAGCCTCATTAGATCCACTACGTTTACCACACGTATTTTGAGGTGGGGCAAGGCTTTACGTAGAATCGAAACTGCAGCAATAAGCTCGAGGGTTGGCACATCTCCTGCGCTCGCCATAACCACGTCCGGCTCTCCGCCTTGGTCGGTGCTGGCCCAGTCCCAGACCCCGACACCAACCGTGCAATGCATGGTTGCTTCTTCGATATTGAGCCACTGCGGCCCATCGTGCTTGCCACAAATTGTCAGATTAATGTAGTTACGACTACGCAAACAATGTTCAGTGACAGAGAGTAAGGTATTGGCATCCGGTGGCAAATAAATTCGCACCGTGGCAGCTTTTTTATTTACCAAATGATCAATAAAACCGGGGTCTTGGTGGGTAAACCCATTATGATCTTGGCGCCACACATGAGAGGTTAGTAGATAGTTGAGCGAAGAAATAGGCTCTCTCCAGGGGAGTTCGGAAGACATTTTGATCCACTTCGCGTGCTGGTTTACCATCGAGTCGACAATACGGATAAACGCCTCGTAACTGTTTAATATGCCGTGCCTACCGGTCAGCAAATAGCCCTCGAGCCAGCCTTGAGACTGGTGTTCGCTCAACATTGAGTCCAACACCGCACCGTCGGGAGCTAAAAACTCATCAGATTCTCGAATTCGAGCGTCCCACTGACGATTTGTGGCCTCAAAAACTGCCTCAAGCCTATTTGACACCGTCTCGTCGGGGCCGAACAACCGAAAATTACGATGTTCTTGATTAAGCTTTATTACATCACGCAAATATGGACCCAGCGCATGGACATTACCAACCTTCCCGCCGCTGGGATAGGGAACTCCGACCGCATAATCTCGGAAGTCGGGGAGGTGCAGCTCCCGAAGTAAGCTGCCACCGTTAGCGTGCTTGTTCGCCCCCATCCGATGATGACCCTTTGGCGCCAACTCTGCCAGTTCGGGAATAAGCCGGCCATCTTCGTCAAACAATTCCTCTGGCTTATAGCTTCTCATCCACTCTTCGAGCAACGTTAAATTTGCCCGATTTTCTTCGTCGATCAGTATTGGTACTTGGTGAGAGCGAAAATTGCTCTCAACTTTGTGGCCGTCAACTACCTGTGGCCCAGTCCAACCTTTTGGAGTGTTAAGAATTATCATTGGCCACCTTGGGCGAGTGGTGTTGTTGTGCTGCCGCGCGTTCTCCTGGATTCGTTGAATTTCCAAAACAGCTGACTCTAACTGAAATGCCATAAGCTGGTGCATTTCCATCGGATCATCTCCCTCGACAAAATATGGCGTATAACCGTAGCCTCGGAAAAGTTGCTCTAGCTCTTCGCGCTCAATTCTGGCAAGTACGGTTGGGTTACTGATCTTATAGCCATTGAGGTGCAAAATAGGTAGAACAGCCCCGTCGTGAATCGGATTTAGAAACTTGTTTGAATGCCAGGCGGTCGCGAGCGGCCCAGTTTCGGCTTCGCCGTCGCCAACCACACACACCGAAATAAGGTCTGGGTTATCAAACACCGCACCATATGCGTGACTAAGCGAATAGCCGAGCTCGCCACCTTCGTGAATCGAACCGGGTACTTGAGGCGACACATGGCTTGACAGTCCACCTGGAAAAGAGAACATCTTAAATAAGTTTCTTAGGCCCTCCTCATTTTGAGGTACCTCGGGGTAATATTCTGAAAAAGTGCCTTCTAAATACACATTTCCCACTAGTGCAGGCCCGCCGTGTCCCGGACCAGACAAATAAATCATATTTGTTTTGTGCTTGTTAATAATTCGATTTAGGTGCACATAGATAAAGTTTTGGCCTGGTGTGGTGCCCCAGTGACCGAGCAAGATTTTCTTGACATGCTCGAGCTGCAACGACTCTCGAAGGAGGGGATTGTCTTTTAGATATATTTGCCCAACCGACACATAGTTGGTGGCCCGCCAATACGCATGAATTTTGCGCAGCATTTCATCTGATAATGGCTTATCTTCCTCAAACATATCCCACCTTGTCTAGCGCTGATCGAAACTACTCACCTAAATAAAACGAGCTGTATCGCGTGCTATTATATGCTCCTCTTCTGTGTGTATTACTCTTATGGTTATTGTACCCTCTTTTGAAATAATTTCACTATTTTGATGGTTTTTTTCACTATCCACTTCTAGACCGAGGTAGCTTAGTCCTTCGCAAACTCGAGCTCTGATCGGTGCAGACTGCTCGCCAATCCCGCCCGAAAATACGATCAGATCAAGTCCATCTAGGCTTGCCGAAAGCGCCCCGATCGCCTTTCGAACATGGTAGCAAAAGCTATCAACAGCCGCCTTTGACCTAGGATCATCACTCTCTTGTTGCAATAAAGTATACATGTCAGCCGTGGTTTCGGAGATTCCCAATAACCCAGACTGTTTGTTTGTTGTGTGCGAAAAAGTCTCAATATCCATGCCAACTTGTTTGATAAGAAAGCTCGCAATTGATGGGTCAAGATCACCACTTCGAGAACTCATTGGAATACCAGAGGTCGGGCTAAAACTCATGGTTGTGTCGATCGGCTTACCATTTTTGATCGCTGCAAGGCTTGCACCACTGCCGAGGTGTGCCATAATAATTTTTTTATCTTGCGCGGCGCCCAGTTCTTCAAGCCGAGAAAGTAGATACGTATACGAAAGTCCGTGATACCCATATTTAAGGACTCCTCTGTCTCGAATACTCTTTGGAAGCGGTAATGTCTGGGCAACACTTGGCAGCTCGGAAAAGAATGCAGTGTCAAAGCATGCCACATGCGCTTGCGCACTAAAACGCGCCATGAGTTGCTTGACGATCTGGATAGTAAAGGGCATATGGTCTGGATCAAACTGTGCATAGCTCTCTAGCTGCCCTAAAACATCATCGTTAATTAATTGTGAACTTCTAAGATGGGGACCTCCGAACACGACTCTGTAGCCAACCGCTGCAATATCGTTTAGCATACCTCTTTCGTTTAACTCGTCGAGTGCAGCACGCAAAGCACCAACATGGTCTAATGGGTCGTAGTGCTTGGAAAAAGTCGATGAATCATCGTTGCGGACAGTAAGCTCGAGCCTGCTCGACGGTAGCCCAAGGCCATCAACTACTATCTTTACCCTTGGTACAAGTACTTCAGATGCCTCGAACAGAAGCAACTTTAGGCTTGAAGAGCCGGTATTTACTGTAAGTATTTGTGAATTGTTACTCATATTTACTCCAGCTAGTATATGGTACGGTTAGTTGCAAAGGTCAAGCAGAAACGTGGACGCATGATTCGCGCACGTGACCGTGGCGTAACCGCTTTGTGTTGCATTATTTTCAACCAAATATTCACCAACTCAGCAAAATATGTTACTGTGTTTTCTATTAAAATATGGGTTTTGAACGCAACGGTTATCCGTCATACGAACAAAAACGAGAGATACTAGCAGAAAGAGTGGACATAGGCCTAGGTCCTGTTGACGTGTACCTTGGCGACCATCATTTGCAAGTTGTGCAGCCCGAACGTGACCTGGGATGTAAATTTACGCGCGACTGCCTAATAATTGACCCAGACTCATTTGATAGCTATGAAAATATTGGCTTTAAGGGCTTGGGCGACGGCGAACAAGTCTATCTTGGCAAGGACTTCGATTATGGGCGATTTGAATTTTCTCAAGCGGTTTCGCAGGTGCACGCACTTATTCGGCGAGAGGGAAGCGTTATCACAATCGAAGATCTTGGCTCCCAAGGTGGCACATTTATTGACTCGCCACCACACCATATCTAGCGTATATCCGTTACTATTTTCTGGTGCTATGATAATCATAAGCACATTATGAGAGTTATTGAGCCCAAATCAAGGCAACAGCACAAAAAATCACGCAGTCACCACGAAGGTGATAGTGTGGTGGCAGCAGTTGGATTGCTTATACTGCTAGGCGTCATCTGGTTTTTTGCCTATAGAGCCTTTACCGCGAATAGTTCATCACCCTCAACCAATGCACCTATCTCGTCAACTAGCTCCCAAGCACCGCAAAAGACAGGTAGTATCAAAGCATATACTGGTGATCAATTTAGAGAACTCTACGAACGATTCGCCTATCCCAACACCCAAAGAATAGATGAACATACACCGATTACCGGGTTTCCCGCGTCCGACGAACGAATTAAGTCGCTCGCAGCGACTCGCGGTTATATCATCAGATCTGCACCTGTAACCGACACCTTTAGAAGTGTTGCTCCAGGTATGCAGTTGCAAGAACGAGCTGCGCAACCATGGCTGTCAATGCAAGCCAGCGCCAAACAATCTGGTCAGTTATTAGAGCTGACTGCCGCGTATCGTTCAGCGGAAGATCAAAAACAGCTTTTTCTAAATCGCCTGCAAGCTCAAGGTGTTGTTTCTTCGTTGATCGGCAATGGAGGCTATGATGCACAAATCCTAAGAGTCCTGGCATCGACCGCACCTCCAGGCTACTCTCGCCACCATAGCGGCTACACAATAGACATTTCTTGCAAAAGCGATCCGTTTGTCTCTTTTGATAGATCAAGCTGCTATCAGTGGCTGAGTACAGAAAACTACAAGAACGCAAAAACGTTCGGCTGGATACCAAGCTACCCGGTCGGTGCCACAAAACAAGGTCCAGAACCCGAATCGTGGGAGTATGTGTGGGTGGGATCGGACACATTGACAGAGTAGATGCTCTATAATGTGGAATAACAATGCATCTATTTGAAACATTTTGGTATCGTTGGCTCAAGCGACCAATAAAATTAAAAAAACGAATACGGGTAGGGCACGGCAAGAAAACTCTTGTTCTTCTGCACGGCATTGCCGACAACGCTGAAACCTGGAATCCACTTGTTAAGCTAATCAATAAAGCCCGCTGGACAGTTGTTGGTATCGACTTACTGGGTTTCGGGAAATCACCCAAGCCAAGCTGGAGCACGTATGATGTAAATGAGCACGTACGGGCAATACATAGGACACTACGCCTAAGGCCACGGCAAAAAATTACACTTATTGGACACTCTATGGGCTGTATTATTGCGACACACTTTGCAAAAACCTACCCAACAAAAGTCAATAAACTTATTCTTTATGAGCCAGCATTTTTTAGTCAAGAATCAACAGACACTTCGATAAAAAATCGAAAACGGCTGTATTTTACCGTCTACGAGCACATAATGAATAACCCAAAGCTCGCCTTGTTTTATGGAAAGCTTGGCAGCAACATGATTCGTGGCCTCAGCCATGCAAGCATAAACGACCAGGTCTGGGTGTCGTTTGAGCGCTCACTAAAAAACACTATCCTTAGCCAAGAGTCATTAGAGGAGTTGCGTCAACTAACAATCCCTATCGACATTATTTACGGGCGGTTCGATTTGGTTGTGTCTCGAGCCAATATCGATGAGCTACTCAAGGATAAGCCGAATATTACATTCCACTCCGTGGCAGATATGCACGGTATCTCACGTCGCTCAGCTAAATTCATCCTTTCACTACTGGACGCTTGAATATGCTCATGCTTTAATACATCCATATATGCCTATCCGCAAAACAAACACATTCGGCCCCTCGTTGGCCAGGGTTTCAAGGATTCATCTTTTGCTCGCCGCAATTTTGGCGATACAAATAATCATATTCGATGCGGGAAAGCTCATAACACCCGATGTGGTACTAAAGCGCTGGTTGGGAGTAGGGATACTTGCAGCAGTGGCCGGCATTTGTTGGTTTCAAGCGCGAACCCGAGAAGACAACCGCCGACTTAAGAGGCTCTTTTGGCTCCTTATTATCACTGATATTGCGTTCGCGTCTTGGTATGTGTATTTAGAGAGAGGTATGGCCAGCAAAGCAGTGCTCTTCTACCTGCTACCGATCATTTCGTCGGCCATACTTATAAGAAAAGGGGCTATCTACCTCACGGCGGGTCTCAGTATTATTGCGTACATTTTGACCACCAATGCCTATTTCGTGCATTACTTCAACGAAGGCTACAAGCTGGAACTTTACGGCGAGGTGCTGTTTTATTGCGTGTTGCTATTCTTGCTTGCCAGCGTCCAGTGGGCTGTAATAAAAGCCAAGCACCGTCACTGACGAGGAGCTTCAACGAGAATTCCGTTGTCGTATCTATACAGGGTTGAGGGTTGCGTTCGAACGTGACCCTCGTAATAAAAATCAAGATTCGGTAGTTGTTCTCTTATCCAACCCAAATCTTGAACTGCGGCAACGCCACTGGGATTTGCGCTGGTTGCAATAATTGGTCCAGTTAATTCTACTATACTATTGAGCCATTCAAGAGCAGGTAAACGCACGGCCAGACTCCAGGTATCACGATGGAGGTAGTGTGGCCCGCTACTAGGAAGAATAACGCTATTCGGACCAGGCCATACATTTTCGAGCGCTTCACGCAGCTCGTACTCAAGCTCGACTGCCAGACTGTCAAGTTGACTGACGTCAGCTATCAACACAACGCACGGTTTGGTCGAGGGCCGATTTTTTATTCGATACACTTCCTCAACAGCCGATGAATTAAGCGCACTTGCCACCAAACCATATACCGTATCTGTAGGCATCACTCCAACTTTACCAGCACGAATAGACTGTACGACCGCAGCTGTATCTGTTGAGTTCATAGTTATATAAGATACCATGAATGGCAAAAAACAAGGATTACGCAGACTGCATCATATGAACCTTGGATAATCGAAAGGGTGATTCAAGCTGAAAAATCACGACTTACCCAATACAAATATAAACCTATTTGACGAAAGTACATCCCGGTTTTTACAATAGGATGAGTCATGGGCAAAACAAACACCTACACAAAACCATCTATTACATTTGAACCCCTAAGAGTTGCCAACGCTTTTGCTCATATTGAACAAAAATGGGCAGACCTTACCGTCGACAAACCAGCTGACGAGGCAACGCTTATTGGGCTGCCTTATCCGTATGTGGTACCTAGCAACGATCCAGAGTCTGGATTTGCATTTAATGAGATGTACTACTGGGACAGCTACTTTATTATTCAAGGCCTGCTTGCGACTGACCAATACGAACTCGCCGAGGGCATGCTCGACAACATGATATTTATGGCCAAGCGATTTCATATGATCCCAAATGGCAGCAGATATTATTTTACCAGTCGTTCACAGCCACCATTTTTAACAAGTTTAATTTTTGACATTTATGAAAAGCTAAACAAGAGCAAGGCCTGGCTGAAAGAGCATATTTGGGTCGCCGAAAACGAGTATCATGCCGTTTGGCTTGGTGACGCACAACCAAACTGGAGACAAGTATATAAAGGGCTCAGCCGCTACTACGATATAAACGTTCTTGATGATCTAGCCGAGGCTGAGAGTGGCTGGGACATGACAACCCGATTTAACAGACAGTGTTTATCCCACATTCCCATCGATCTCAACTGCTTACTTTACAAATACGAAACCGATTTTGTAAGGGCGTATGAAATATTTGAGGACTCGGAGGCAGTTGTCATATGGAAGGGAAGAGCCGCCAAGCGTGCTCGCACTGTTCGAGCTGAGCTTTGGGATCAAGAGAAGGGTTTCTTTTTTGATCTCGACTATACCAACGGGAAAAAGTCGAAAATTTGGTCACTCGCTGGCTACTACGCATTGTGGGCGAAACTTGCAAACCCGGACGAGGCAAAGCAGATTGCAGCCCACCTCGATAAGTTTACAAATTTGGGCGGACTTACAGCCACCGCAAGACCAAATGAACTTCCTCACAGCGACGTTCCGCATCAATGGGCCTATCCAAATGGATGGGCCCCACTCCACTGGATTGTTATTGAGGGGTTGCAAAAATATGGCTTTACTTCCGAGGCAAATGCAATTGTGCGAAAATGGCTAGAAACAAACTTACGCTACTACGAGCGACACGGCGTTTTTAGGGAGGCCTACAATGTGGTTGATCACGACAAAGAACCAAAGGCTGGCGTATATCCTCCGCAACTAGGGTTTGGCTGGACAAACGGTGTGTTTGTCGATTTAGCAAAAAAACATCTGAGCACTGAAGAATTATCAATGGTCTAGGACTACCTCGGCTTCGAGGGTAAAATAAAGTCATACATGAGCTTTGATAAAGAGTTATTGCGCTTGAATAAGGGGCAAAGGTTTGCAGTCGACACCATCGATGGTCCGCTTTTGGTTGTTGCAGGTCCTGGTACAGGGAAAACACAATTACTAGCAATGCGTGTTGCGAACATCCTTCGCCGTACCGACACCGACGCCAGCGGCATCTTGTGTCTGACATTTACCAACAAAGCGAGTACTAATATGCGCAGCCGAATCCTTGAACTCACAAATCAAACAGCAAGTGACGTGGTTGTGAAAACCTTCCATAGTTTTGCAAGCGAAATCATGAACACCTACCCAGATCATTTCTGGAGCGGCGCCAAGCTATCCCTGGCGCCGGACGCACTGCAACTCGAGATTGTGCAGGAGATATTGGCTAGCCTGCCCTTGGACAATCCCTTGGCACTAAAGTTCATGGGAACGTATACGCTTACAGAGGATGTGCTAAGCGGCTTAAAGCTGACGAAAGAGGCCGGCCTCACCCCACAAAAGCTGGCCGCGATCATTGAGCACAACATTGCATATATTGATGAGATTGAACCGATCATTGTCGATGCACTGAGTAGTCGCCTCGCTTATAAAAAACTGGCTGATCTGCAACAGAAGATCAGTAGAGTTCCGGACCAGTCAGCAGACACGGCTCTGGCACCGTTAATCTCACTATCAACCGTGCTAAAAGAAAGCCTCCTTACAGCAGTCGAACAAGACGCAGCTCTAAAAACTACTTATCACTCGGGAAAATGGAAAAAAAGATGGATCCAAACGGTGAATGGCACTCTCGGTATGCACCAAGAAAGAAAACGAAACCAATGGTGGCAAGCACTGGCTGAAGTGTACGATCAGTACCGCACCTCTCTCCACCAACGAGGCTATTATGACTATTCAGACATGGTGGTTGAGGTTATTTCTCAAATCGAAGCCCACCCAGAAATTCGAGCTGATTTACAAGAACGATTTATCTACGTAATGATTGATGAGTTCCAAGACACTAATGCCGCCCAACTACGGCTCGCGCATCTCATTGCAGACCATCATTTGAGCAACGGGAGTCCTAACCTAATGGCTGTTGGCGACGACGACCAATCAATATTCAAATTTAATGGAGCCGAACTCGGTAATATGTTGACGTTTCGACGCACCTATCCAAAAACTAAAACCGTTGTTCTTGTAGAAAACTACCGGTCCACTCAAGAGATTTTGGATACAGCCCAAAAAATAATCAATAAGGCAGAAGACCGACTGACAAAAAGAGACCCAAGCTTAAAGAAAATATTACTGGCGAAAGCAAAAGTTCCTAAGGGAAAAGTGCGCCTACTCGAGTTTCCGTCACGAGATCACCAGCTTTCATCTGTTGCAAAAGAGATAAAGAAAACTTTTGATGGCAAGAGTTCGGTAGCGGTAATTGCCCGGGGTCATGAAAGCCTTAGGGAGCTGGCATCAAGGCTACATATGCTCGCAGTACCTGTGCACTACGAGCAGCAAAGGAATGTGCTCGACCACCCGGTGGTCAATCAAGTGATCTGGATTTCTCGAGCTATTGAGGCGGTACGTGCTGGCGACAAAGCAGCTGTAAATATTGCCGTGTCTAATGTACTCCAACACCCAATGTGGAACATCAGCCCGAAAGAATTATGGGAAATTGCGGTTAAGAATTATCGACATGCAGACTGGCTAAAAAATCTCGAGACATCAGATAACTCCTCACACAAATGGATCGCGGATTGGCTAAAGGACATCAGTCGACAAAGCGCAGACTCGCCGCTCAGCCTAGTATTAGAGTACGTACTGGGCCTAAGAGAACTCGAGACTGGAGTGAGTCCACTGAGAGACTACTACACAAAAAATACGCCAGATGCTCACGACTACCTATCGGGCTTATCGGCCATCTCGTATCTTAGGCACATGGCCAATGAATACAGCGGAACGCAGGCAACAACTCTTCAAGATTTTATTAATTTTGTAACGATCGAAAAGGAGAATAATAAAATCGTTACCGACCAGTCGGCATTTGTGACAGGCTCCACAGCCGTTTCGCTTTTGACGGTACATAAAGCCAAAGGGCTTGAATTTGATAGTGTTTATCTAATTGACGCTATTGAAAAGAACTGGACACCACGCGCGGAGGGGAGGAAACCGCCAGCCAATCTACCGCTTCAACCTCCCGGCGATGAGATGGATGACTATGCCCGTCTCATGTTTGTCGCAGCCAGTCGCGCCAAGCGATTCCTTACTATTTGCTACTACACGCACGACCAAGCTGGAAACGAGACTCTTCCCTCGAGTCTCATCGCATCAGTCTGTACTCCTACTGATATGACCGGGTCTGATACGGACATTATTAATATTGTCGAAGACAGCATACGCTGGCCTAGCCTTAGTTCGGCGGACATGAAACTCGCTCTTCGGTCTCGACTTGAAAATTACAGTTTAAGCGTAACGCATTTACTAAACTTTCTTGATGTGAGCAAGGGTGGCCCGCACTACTTTAACGAACGCAATTTGCTTCGGCTACCAGAGCCAAAAACCGCAACCCTCGCTCACGGAACCGCTATGCATGATGCTCTGGAGCTGGCACAAAAACTTGTGAATCAAGACAGTTTTGATCTTACAAAAGTGATTAATCAGTATATCGAATCAATACACAGACAACACCTCCCGGCAAAGGAGACTACCAGATACATCAAAGCTGGTGAGCTTCGCTTGCGTGAGCTTTTTGAGTCAAAATTGATCACGCTGAAAAAGGGTATAATCCCTGAGCAAAAGTTGCGCGATGTCTGGGTCGGTGAGGCAAAACTGAATGGCAAAATTGACCTACTAAGTATTAGTGACGAAAAAATAGTGGTTTCGGACTATAAAACCGGTCGGCCGCTTTCAAACTTCGAAACCAAGGATGCTACCCAGCAAATTAGAGCCTGGAAACAAAGAACGCAGCTGATTTACTACGCCTTGTTGATAAAGCAAAGTCCACAATACCGTAAATATCGTCACCTGCCAGTTGTTGGTCAGATGATCTACCTTGATGCTGAAACCAAGCACGCAATGTACAAGCAATACCAACCAACCGATACAGAAATAGATCACCTCGAGGTGTTAATTCAAAAGATTTGGCGTGCAATTATGTCTTACAAGCTTCCCAGTGTGCAGAAATACAGTAAAGATTACCAGGGAATAGTCGCGTTTCAAGAAGACTTATTGAAAAACTAGCAACTATTTTTTCTTTGAGATACCAGAGGTGAGATAGTCATAGGTAAACATACCTACTATCACACCGACAACTGGACCCACAATATACGCAAAAGTAAATGACTTCAATCCAAGAGCGACTGCGGGGTTCAATATGCCGCTCGAGCCCGCAGATGCAACCAACAGCCCAAGCAACAACGACAGTCCGATAACCGAACCAAGCGCAACTTGGCTTAGTTTTTGTCGAACCGCAGCCATAACCCCCAGACCAAACACGAACGCTCCCGCAGCCTCAGCCATTAACGTCCTCCAATCAAAGTCATCGTACGAAGATGCAATCACTCTGTCGCTGAGGTACTGATAAAGACCAAGCGCCAGAAATGCTCCAAGCAATTGTGCAGCGATATACAGAATCGCATCCGTAACTTCGATCATTTTCTTACTTAAAAACCCGAGCGTAATTGCTGGATTCACATGTGCGCCGGATATTTTTCCGACGACCACCGTCATTAATCCAACGCTTAGCCCTGCGCCCAATGCGACAAAAAACGGAAACGTTGTTCTCGCAAGCACGCTAAGCACCACCGCCGTTAATGTCGCTGTACCCAAGAACTCTGCAACTGCCTTTTGCGTTGTTATCTTGTCTAACATAGTAAAAACACCTCCTTTTTGTCACTGCCTAGCCATAGGGTAACAATCCTAACTAAAAACCACAACTTGAGCTTTGTTGGCTACGCTGGCTTTCGTAGTAGAACTTTTGGCGTGCCGTCAGTAAGCCCCATTAGGGTAGCGGCGTCAAGTGCAGTTTTTGCGTGCGAGAAGTGCGAGCGCATACGCGGATCATCTGAAACCTCTTCTGCAAGCAATTTGGTTGCCCATATATCGACACTGAACGCCTGTAGCTTGTCACCAGTCGCATAAACCAGTAAATCCCTATGCAGGGTTGTGCCCGATACATAATTTAATAGAGCAACAAGTTCTCGATGCTCGTTTCCAAGAGTCTCAATGGCACCAGGATTATCGCCCTTCACAACTTCAAGTGCTTTGTGTCTGTTTCCCGTATAGGCACCCTTTGTTTCGTTTAGAACTCGAGCGTTCTGTATCACTTCCTGCATCACATCTTCGGAGTAGTCGTCTTGCAGTATGGCTTTTGTCAGTTCAATGACACCTTGCACATACGGCTCTTTAAATCGCTCAAGCTGCATATCTAAACTATCGATTGCCCCACAGCCAGTTTTGTTATTTTCAAGCCGAGCATTTTTGTAGTCAGTGTGTGCTCCAGGTCCAAACCCAGCCGAAATAGACAGCTGATTTGCTCGACGCACATCATGCAATATCGTCGTGCCTTCCTCTTTGAGTTCTTGAATTCCGCCGAGCGCTAGTCGCAAGGCTGCGGCAACACCAGGAGTTCCACCTGCAAGTTGTGGCCCCAAAGGCCGAAAGAGCATTTCAATTTCATCATCCGATCCAACCAACGCCCTCCCGTCAACACAGCGAATGGGTGCCCCTAGCGTCGTATTTACGTAAAGACCCGGCAAAGTATTTAGCTTAAAATCTCGAAGCTCTGCACTAGAGAACTCACCACTCTGCACTCTTTTGTCGCGGGAAATATTTCCCATCCAAATTGCATGTGGTGCTAGAGCCGAAAGTGGTGCAACTATAGAAACCACTCCTTGCTCTCTCGATTTTTCCTGCAGCTCACGAATAGCGACCTCAACATAGCTCTCATCAATCTCTTGGGGGATAAGAGTGTCCTGTTGAGTGGTATTACTTGGCATAGGGTATTTTTCTCCGTACATTGAAACCGGCTGTTTACAACTTTACTGTCGCTCTCAAAGCCATCAAATTAACTTTGTTTTTTCGCGAAATTGTGTGTCTAAAAATTAATCAACAAAGAAGCACTATACACCTCTCGTCGACGGTTTGCAATACCCTCCGGCATGGAGAGTGATTTTTACTTTTAGGTGATCTAGGTTGCACTATTCTGCAACAAATTACTAATATCGATTCTTCTTGCTTCGCTTCTTGATGGTGGCAAGCTTGAGGCGGACTGCTTGGCGATCCATAACAGCTTGGGCTTCAGAAAGGGAAACCGCGTCTTTGGCGTTATCAATAAGCTTTCGAGCTCTGTCATATGCAGCTTGAGCTTCCATTTCGCTCACATCGCCTGGCTGATCAACGTCGTCTACCAAAACATGAACAGTATTGTCCAGCACTTCAACAGTACCCTCATAGACACCGTACTCTGCACGATTATCATCCTTGTCGCCTCTATTTTGTCGGACACTCATAATCCCTGGAGCGACAGACCCGAGCAGGGGAGCATGCCCGTCATTAATTGCTATATCGCCAGCAATTGTTGGCACAATAACTTCGTACACGTCTTGGTTTACAAGCTGACCAGATAGGGTAATAAAATTGAGGTGCATAAAAGCCTATTCCTTAACTTCCGAAATTGCACCCTTCATATAAAATGCACTTTCGGGCTTATCATCGTGTTTCCCATCAAGAATCTCGGCAAATCCAGCGATCGTGTCCTTTAGCGGTACATATTTTCCGGGCTTGCCAATGAACACCTCAGCAACATGAAACGGCTGTGTTAAGAAACGCTGTATGCGACGCGCACGTGACACTGTTTGCTTATCTTCTTCAGAAAGCTCCTCCATACCAAGAATTGCAATTATGTCTTGTAGGTCTTTGTAGCGCTGCAAGACACGCTGCAGCTCTCTAGCAACTCGATAATGCTCCTCACCAACCACCTCTGGATCAAGTAGTGTCGAAGAACTGTCCAGCGGGTCAACGGCTGGATATAGCCCTAACTCGGTCAGCGCTCGGTTGAGCACAATTGTACTGTCAAGATGCGAAAACGTGGTAGCAGGAGCTGGGTCAGTGAGGTCATCAGCTGGCACGTAAACTGCCTGTACAGACGTAACAGAACCAGCTTTGGTAGAGGTAATTCTCTCTTGAAGTGCGCCCATTTCTTGCGCCAAGTTTGGCTGATATCCTACCGCACTTGGCAGGCGACCAAGTAGTGCTGATACCTCTGAGCCAGCCTGGGTAAAGCGGAAAATATTATCGATAAACAAAAGTACGTCTTTGCCCTCGTCGCGAAAGCCTTCCGCAATTGTTAACCCAGATAGCGCTACTCGCAAGCGGGCTCCTGGCGGCTCGTTCATCTGTCCAAAAACGAGGGATGTCTTGTCAAGAACGCCCGATTCTTCCATTTCGTAGTATAGGTCATTACCTTCGCGCGTTCGTTCGCCAACTCCCGCAAACACCGACGTTCCGCCGTGCTCTTTGGCGATATTGTTGATGAGTTCTGTAATTAACACTGTTTTGCCAACACCGGCGCCACCAAAAAGACCAACTTTGCCACCTTTCGCAATCGGTGCAATAAGATCAATCACCTTAATTCCAGTCTCTAAGATTTCGGTTTTTCCAGATTGCTCTGCAAGGGTTGGTGGGTCACGGTGAATTGGTGCACGCCGCTTAAAATCGCCCTTTTTGCTGTCGATCGGATCTCCAGTAACATTAAACATTCTCCCCAGTGTGTCCCTGCCGATTGGCACGCTAATTGGAGCACCGAGCGCTGTTGCGGATGCGCCTCGCTTTAACCCATCTGTCGACCCAAGCGCAACAGCTCGAACGCTTGTTTCGCTTAAGTGCTGAGCGGTTTCAAGCATCAGTACTTCATCGTGCAAATTAAGTTGGATAGCATCGTAAATTGCTGGCAATTTGCCCGGCTCAAATTCCACATCTACCACCACGCCCACTACTTGGGTAACCCAGCCTTTTACTTGTTCTTTGGTGCTTGTTGTCATTATTGTCTTCCTTCCTTATTTTCCAGATAAATTATTCAAGCTGCAAGTGCGTGTGCCCTCATGTACACAAGTGGCTCATCAACACGAAATAGCTCCCGCGAACTAAGTCCATACACGTCTTGCATGCTCATGGCTCCAAGGTCACGAAAAAGATTTTCTTCCGAAGCATCTCGAAAATGGTATGATTCGGCGTCTCTTGGCATGATCACGCTTCGGTAAGCCTCTTTGCGGTCTTGTCTCAGCCCTAAAACAGTTTGGGCAATTTGCACTGTCTGCCTGGCAACATGCTTGGCCGTCGGCTTTTGCGGTCTGTCGACAAGCAAAATTGCGGGGTTATCCAATGCTTCGAGCCGTGCACGGTACTCGTTTTCGTTATTGCTAAAATGTACAATGCTTATTCTCGATGGGCCACTTGAGTAGCTGCTTAGTGCAACAAAGGCCTGTACAGCAAACTCAAAGCTACTTTCGGTGGGAGCAATGGTTAGGTTTTCGTGCTGTATCATGACTTTACCGCCTCCGCACCACCGACAATTTCAGCAATTTCTTGCGTGATGGCCGCTTGGCGGGCCGTATTGAATTCGAGCGTTAAGTCGTCAATAATATCGCCGGCATTGTCGGTCGCATTCTTCATGGCCAGCATTCGCATAGAGTGCTCACTCGCAAGACTTTCCAGTATAGCTTGCCAAATCTGCACCTCGATAAGCCGAGAGACTGTACTCTCAACAATATCCTCAATTGATGGCTCGAAGATCGCCACCTCAAGTTTTGACACTTCATTTTCGCCATCCAGTTTGGTTGGAAGAATGTCAGTTTTTTGGACTTGTTGAGTCAAATTTGATACAAAACTTGTATAGATGATAGATACCGAGTCAACTTTCTTATCAACGTAGTATTCGAGAATGCTCCTCACAATTGGCCGAACCTCCGAACCATGTGGCTGCCCAGAAAACATAGAATAGGCTGAAAGTAGCTCCACTCCGTCAATCCGGGCGACAAACTGAGAACCAATACGGCCAATCGTAATTATTTTTGTTTGGACTTTATTGTCCTGGTTTTGCTGCACCACACGAAGTAGCTCCTTGATAACGTTGCTGTTATAGGCTCCCGCCAAACCTCTATCGCTTGTGACAACAACAATAAGGTGGCTCTTTATTGGTCGAGCATTAAATAATGGATGCACCGACACATCGCTCACCCCGCCCAGTCTTTTAAGAATATTGTGCGCCGCTTCCCGATAGGCCCGAGAAGAAAGGGCTTGCTCTTGCGCACGACGCATTTTACTTGCAGCAACTAGCTCCATGGCCTTGGTTATTTGCCTGGTATTTTTGACGCTATGTATTCGTCGCTTAAGAACTGTTGTATTCGCCATTAGTGTCTACTTACTTCACCTCATACTCTTTTGCTATTTTCTTGCCGACGCCCAAAATTGTTTGCTTTGTTTCTTCACTCGGCTTATCTCCTTCGTTCAGTACGTCAATCAGCTTCTTATGACTTCTTCGAAGCTCAGTAAACAATGCCTCGCCAGCGTGACGCACCTCTTGTATTGGCACTGTGTCAAAAACTCCCTCAGTCGCGACCAGCAGCAGGGAAGTTTGCTCCCAAATTGAAAGCGGGGAATATTGCGGCTGTTTTAGCAGCTCGGTAAGTCGTTGACCTCTTTCTATTCGATGTCTGGTGTCTGCATCAAGATCGGTCGAAAATTGCGCAAAGGCAGCGAGTTCTCGGAACTGAGCCAGATTTATTCGAAGCGAACCAGCCACGCTCTTTACAGCCTTTGTTTGCGCCGATCCGCCAACCCGAGAAACACTTGTACCCACCGCAATAGCGGGGCGAATTCCTTGATAGAACAAATCCGTTTCTAAGAAAATCTGTCCATCGGTGATCGAAATAACGTTTGTAGGAATGTACGCACTAATGTCGCCAGCTTGGGTTTCGATAATGGGCAAGGCAGTGAGGCTGCCGGCTCCAAGCCGGTCAGATAATTTTGCAGCCCTCTCAAGCAAGCGGGAGTGAAGATAAAACACATCACCAGGAAAAGCCTCACGACCTGGCGGGCGCCGCAGCAACAAACTCATCTGTCTATACGCGTTCGCGTGCTTCGATAGATCGTCGTGAATTATTAAGGCGTGTTGTTTATTGTCTCGAAAGTATTCACCCATCGCAGTCCCGGCGTAAGGTGCAAGATATTGCAAAGAGGCGGGATCGGCTGCCGAGGTGGCAATGACGATAGTCTGCTCCATTACACCCTCGCGGCGAAGACGTTCAACCAGACGCGCAACCTTACTCGCTTTCTGGCCGACAGCAACGTAAATATTGATGACCCCAGTTTTTTGGCGGTGCTGATTAATCATAGTGTCCAGAGCCACGGCGGTCTTACCAGTTTGTCGATCACCAATAATGAGCTCACGCTGTCCACGCCCAATGGGAACCATGGTGTCAATTGCGGCGATACCGGTCATGAGCGGCTCATGAACGCTTTTTCTATCAAGCACACCGGGAGCAGTCTGTTCAATAGCGCCTGTGTTCTTTGCTTTAATTGGCCCTTTGTCGTCAAGGGGATTTCCGAGTGGATCAACAACTCTGCCAAGCAACTCAGTCCCAACAGGCACTTCCAAACTTCTGCCAGTGAGTTTTACTTTCGCTCCAGCCCGAACGGGCACATCATTACCAAGCAAAACTGCGCCAATTTCGTTTTCGCTCAGATTAAGTGCGAACGCAGCAATGGTCTGTCCCTCGGTCCCTTCGATCTCAAGAACTTCGTTAAAGCCACACTCTCTGAGTCCATAAATCCACGCAACTCCATCGCCAACTCGAGTAACAACCCCCACATTGCTTATCTCGGGCTGATCTTTTAGCTCTTGGATCGCTTTACGAATGTCCTCGGATAGTACTTTGATGCTAACTTCGCTCATGAATCTCCTTTTGTATCCTTGCTCTTTTAGGTAATTGCTTCTTTTAGCTGATTTAACTTGGTCTTAATTGTCAGATCGAGGTTTGCGTTCGCCAACGACAAGGTCGCACCACCAATCACACTCGCGTCAATCACTTCGTGAATAATAACTTTGCGTGCATTCGGGTACTGCTTTTTAGCAACCAGTTTGATGTGTGCCTTTTCGTCTGCAGTAAGAGGGAATGCACTTTTTGCCGTAAGCTCCACTATACCTTCTTGTGCCCGCAATTCCATAACATCTCTGAGCAGGGAATCAAGGTTTGCGGTCTTTCCTTCGTCAATTAAGTAGGCCGCCACACCAATTGCGAGATCCTGCTCATCGAATTTCTCAGCCAATTGATTGGCAATATGTCGCGCGGTTGCAGTTTGTGAGTACTTATCATTCACAACAGCGATCACACCTGTCCCTTGAGTGCACTCTCTAGTAGTTTTGCATCCTTTTTCGCGTCAAGCTTCTCGCCGGCAACCACTTCGGTTGCCTCAATTACAAGATCAACAACCTCGGCCTCGAGTTTGCGTCTGGCACGAGCGGACTCTTCTGTGATGCGCTTTTTCGCATCTTTCATCATGCCATCAACCTTGGCTTGTGCCCTATCCTCAGCCTCTTTAATGATCACGCCTGCTCGTTCGTGGGTTAACGCAAGTACTTCGTCGGCCTCTTTTCTGGCATTTTTTCGTGCTTCTGTCACTTCTTGCTCCAGCTTATCGCGCTCGGCTTGCATTTGCGTGGTAAGCCTTAGGCCCTCATCGATGGCATCTCGCCGCGCTTCAAGCATCGTTACAATCCTACGAAACACGAACTTGTAAAGAATATAAAACACAAACAAAAACGTTATGAGCTGAATTATGAACGCCCCGGGGTCAAACCCAAGAGCAGCAAAACCCTCCTTGTCAGCAGTCTCGCTCGCAAATTGTCCAATAAATGTATGTATCATTGTCTCTTTTTCAAACTAATTCTTCAAAAATGTTCGTCTAATCCTTATTAAACAACTTACTTAACAATAAAGAATGCGCCAATCGCAACAATTCCAAAGAACTCAGCCATACCAACAAATATGAACAGGGTGCTCAAAAATTTTGCTGACTCTGGATTTCGGCTTACGGCACTCATGTATGCCGATCCCATTAAACCAAGGGCGATTGCCGGTCCAAGACCACCAAATCCAATGATGATGCCTTTTGCAATCACTGCCGTATTAACTGCTTCTGCTAGTAGTTCCATAGTACTCCTTTTTAGTTGTTAGAACTTCTTAATTACCATTATAGCCTACGCGTGCTCCTCTTTGCCGTGCCCCGCAAGCGTTGCCGAAAGGTAAGCCGCACACAAAACAACAAAGATATAGGCCTGTAGGGCACCAACAAAGATCTCGAGCAACGTAAAAGGAAGGGCCGCAATCGGAGCCGCAAAAGTTCCTCCCAAATATGCTGCCACTGAAATCAGAATTTCACCAATCGCCACATTGAGAAAAAGTCGAAGCCCCAGACTCAACAAACGCGTAAATTCTGTGAATATCTCGAAAGCGCCGATTAGGTAGGTGAGGGGATTCGTTGGTTTGAGTGGAAAATAATGCTTTAGGTGCGCCCTGGGACCTTGCTCTTTTATGGCAATGATCTGCACCAGAACCATACCAAATACTGCCATTGCGACAGTACCATTTAAGTCTGCAGTGAACGGACGAAGCAGAGGGCTACCGTTGTACTCTATAGCCGGTCCCACTCCTGGCAATAACCCAAGCCAGTTGTTAAGCATAATAAAGAAAAACATCGTGGCAAAGATTGGCGCGAGTCGAACTGCAAGCCGTCGACTTCCAAGCGTTCCCTGCAAAAGATTCACAATAAACTCACTGCCAACCTCTAGCAAAGCGCCAATTCCTCTCGAACCTGTAATCTTAACTCGTTTCATGGCAAGAACGAACATAATAATCAGCACAGTAGCCACTAGCCAACCGTACAGCATCGAATTGGTGATTGCAGCGCCTCCAATCTCAAACAGCTTTTCGGGCGCTATCGCAATGTGTGGACCCTCCTCAGCAGCAAATAGCGTCATCATTGTTTTTCATTCACTCCTATCTTTTTCACAATATTTCGTATTACCAATACGCCGAATATCATCCCCAAAAAGAACCCCGCGGTTGAAAATGCCTGGCCGCTGCCTCTGATTTTTGAGTCGATAAGCATGCCCACAAATAGCGGCGAGAGCATTGCGCCAGATAGCCTCCAGGTAAGATCAAACAGACCTACAAAAAATGCACGCCTGGCGCGGCGTGTTAATTGTTGATCACTCGTCGATATATCGGCGGGTTTTGTCGTCATTCCTTGCTTAAGTGTACAACGAAAACACCGAGGTATTCAAGGGGTAATTAAGCCTGGGTTATTATCATGAATAGCTGGTTGTTGGTTTGACAGGCCCTAGTTTTATCTATTCGCTAGGCTATCTTTTCCTCCAAAACCGAACATCAATGCCTATCAACTTTCCGTCTGCTAAGTGCTACACTGTCACAAAGCCTATGAGTGAACACAACGCAGTCCTTTGGGACCTTGACAATACCTTGCTTCCAAGCAAAGAACTGACCAAGGAAGTCCTTGAAGTAGTTCTGCCAGAATTTGGTGTTCGTTCGCCCTCAAAAAAGGATATCCACAACGCCTTTGGCCTAAAACTGGAGGACTTTGTAGCTCATTTGAGCGACAACCACCCCAACCACCCAAAAATACTAGACCGTTTTTTAGAAGAACAAGACCGTCGCTACCGTCAAGAAATCACGCTTTTCGAAGGTATGCTCGAGGTCATCGCCGAGCTTGGGGAACTGGGCCTAAAACAGGCGATTGTTACGACCAGAGGCAATATCGACCGTAATGCCGCTTCGGCAACCAACATTGTCATAAAGTCTGGCATTGGCGACCACATCGATGTCGTGGTCAATCGAGATGATACCGACAATCACAAGCCACACCCCGAACCAGTATTGCTGGCTCTCTCCCAGCTATCGATACAGCCAAAGAACGCGCTTATGATTGGCGACCAAACTGTTGATATGCAAGCTGGCAAGGCTGCGGGTACCTATGCACTCGGTATTGACCACGACGTTCACGACGAAAATGTCCAGTCGTTATGGAAGGCTGGTGCCGACCACGTCGTCCACGGCGCGGGCGAGATTGTTCCTTACGTTCGAGACTTATTTGGGATAAAATAGATATATGGTAACGATTTATAGCACAAGAACCTGTGCGTTTTGTCACGCTGCAAAGCAATACCTTGAAGGCAAGGGGATTTCGTTCAAGGAAGTAAAGGTAGACGAGGCACCGGACGGCCCACAAACACTGCTGCAAAAATCTGGGCAACTTGGCGTGCCTGTGATTGACGTTGATGGCGAGATAATTGTTGGCTTTAACCGCGAACAATTAGACGGCGCCTTGCGCGAAAAAAACATAGCTTCATAGCATAGCCTCGCATAACTTCATAAAAACCACCCCGGCTAATTCATACCCCGCGCCCGCTCAACCTCCCAAAAATTCACACAGCAGTACTACTTTATTAAGCGATCGCGCATAAAAATAGTACTACGTTCATAGCTTTAGGTCGTGAGCTTCATAGATAACAATATTATCGGCGAGCTTGAGCCGCCGTATTTCTTGCCTCAAATAATCTCGGCTGTCATACCTCGTTATCCAGACGCTCCGCTGAACCTGTCGGAACTTAAGCTGTTTCAGAAGAAGGCGGAATTGCTGCCTTTTATTTTTATCAACTTCTGGTATATCAAAAACTACTAAGAGCTGCGAACCCTTTAGCTTAGTCGGTGAATATTTCTGAAGCTTTGCTAGTCCTTTTGAGGTTACGAGCGGTGAGCCGTCATCGGTAAGTTCAACATAGCCTCGTTTTATCGCTTTATAATATTCGTTCTTAATAGTCTGATTATTCTTATTGGATACTTTTTCGAGCTCTGCAAAAAACGCACCCGGCTTAAAGGCTAATAGCATATTCGGCCTCGTGTAGGGTATAAGCCCCTTGATGATGAATGACAGTGTTGTCTCATTGCGAAACCTGCTCATAACAAAATAGTACTACAAATTTAAGCGATCGATTAATATTGTAGTACTGTTTTGTGTGAGACTTGTCGGTAGAATGGGGGGATATGGTGTTTGAGGACTATAAAACAAAAAGCTCCGTAGTTGTTGTCTATACCGGTGATGGCAAAGGCAAAACTAGTGCTTCCTTGGGACTTATGGCTCGAGCGCTTGGAAATCGCTGGTCGGTTGCCTTTATTCAATTCATAAAATACTGGGGGGTAAGCGAGCACACATTTATCAGAGATATCCAACCCCTATATGGAAACAAACTGTACTTTTACAAGGGCGGCAAGGGCTTTTATGATGCCGGGGAACTTAGCGCGCAAAAGATAACCAAAAAACAGCACAAAACTGCCGCTAGGGAAACCTATGATACCGCGCTGGAGGCAGTGAAAAGCGGGGACTACCAACTGGTTATTTGCGACGAGATTAACAACGCGGTGCATGATGGACTACTGACCGTGAAGCAGCTTGAACAACTGCTAGCAGCGCGACATCCTACAACCAGCTTGTGCCTCACTGGGAGGAATTTTCCAAAACAGCTACTTGACCTGGTTGATATTGCCACTGATATGACCAAAATCAAGCACCATTTCGACGACAAATTTTTAGCTAACCCAGGCATTGACTACTAACCCAAAACCGCATGCCAAAAAAACGCGCTCCGCTTTCGCTCCCCCGGACTCCAAAACAATTTATCCCCTGGCTTATCGCAATGATTCTATTGCTGGCAGTGGGCGCATCTCAGCTAAGCCCCGATGCCGCACCTAAGCTGATCAACATTCAGCCCGGCTACTACAGAGTTGTGGAGTTTTTTGACGGTGACACAATTGCGGTGGACATGAACGGGGTAAGCGAGAAAATTAGACTAATTGGGGTTGATACCCCCGAAACGCATGATCCTCGAAAAAGTGTGCAGTGCTACGGAAAACAAGCCAGTGAATTCACCAAAAATCTTATCGGCAATAACCCCGTGCGTCTTGAAGCTGACCCGACAAATCAAAACCGTGATCGCTACAACAGACTACTCCGATATGCCTACCTCCCGAACGGAACACTAGTCAACAGCGAGCTTATCAAGCAGGGTTACGGCTTTGCATACACCAGCTTTCCTTTTCAAAAGCTCGAAGAATTCCGCGAACTCCAGCGGCAAGCCCAAGAACAAAACCGTGGCCTATGGAGCACATGCGAGCCACAGACCAACGATTTTGGTGGGTTTACGAGCAACAGCCTCTAGTTGCCCCTTATTTTGTTGGCAACAATTATTAGTGGACTAAAGATAAAAAGCGCGTATGCTCCCAGCCATCCAAACACCCATTTGGGATTGCTATGCGCTTTTAGGGTATTTGGCCACATAAGCATTCGGGGGCGTAGGCTGCGAAAATCGGTTAGAACCCTCCTCATAACGACCCCAACGACCAACTTAGAGCGATAGGTTATCTGAAACGCATGCCGATGCATATGAATCGCAAGGTCTAAATCCTCATGAATATCATCTCTCTCACACACATCACCGCGCACTGCAAACCATACTTTCCTAGGCACGGCCATGTTCGAACCCCAGACAATATAGTGGCCAAGCAAAAAACGATTCATTCGAAACGTAATTTGTCCCACAATGAATTGATGAAGGCGTCGGAGTGGAACGTTATAAAAATAGCCACTTCCCGTAAGCGCGTCATCTTGATGGTCGGGATCGCTGTAGAACTTTTTGACAAATGCCACCCAATTTTTTGGCAAGATTGTATCAGAATCTATTCTGCCAAGTATTTGGCTACGGGCGCTGTTGAAGCCCTTATTCCTCGCATAAAAAACACCTTGTTTTTTCTCTTTAAGAAGCGTTACGAACCCATACTCAAGCGCAACCTCTGCGCTGTCATCAGTAGAATTGTTGTCGACGACAATAACTTCATCCGGAGCAACAGATTGTTTCTGTATCGATTCCAAGCATACTCTTAGGTAGCGTGCGTCATTATAAACTGGTATGATTATGGATAACGTTAATGGTTTAATCTTTTTTACCATACAAGCAGATCATAACAGATGTCAGCAAAAACTAGAAAACCGGTGGGTAGGCGGCTGAGGGCCAGAAAAAAGAAGCATGCGGCATCTTTAAAGGCTCGGTTTCAGCGTGCATCTATTTGGCATAAGCTCGCATTACTTGTTGTGTGTGTGGTCTTCTTTTTTGTCTCGGTTATGTACGGCATTTCCCAGTGGTATATTGCCAAACACCGCAACGACCCACTCCAAATCGGCATGACCTTTGTGCCGTCTTATGCCCGCTACTATGGACTCGATCCAAAAGAAACCATGCAAGCAATTATTGACGACTTGGGCATCAAAAGGTTGCGGCTCGTCAGCTACTGGGACAAGGGGGAACCCACGCCCGGAACCTACAACTTCAACGACCTGGACTGGCAGATGAAATTAGCCGAAGCAAACGATGTGAAGGTAAGTCTTGCCATTGGGTTAAGGCAACCTCGGTGGCCAGAATGTCACCTCCCAAAATGGGCCGCAGGCCAATCGGTTGACGAATGGTCCCCCCAGCTCAATAAATACATAGAGGCGGTAGTCAATCGCTACAAAGATAGCTCTGCGCTTCAAAGCTATCAGCTAGAAAACGAGTATTTTCTAGACGTATTTGGGGAATGTACAGACTTTAGCAGAGACAGACTAATTAGTGAATATAATCTTGTGAAATCGCTTGATCCAAACCGACCGCTGATTGTGAGCATGAGCAACAATGCCATCGGCACGCCAATCGGAGAACCCACACCTGATATGTGGGCAATCTCGGTGTACAAAAGGGTTTGGGACAAAACCATCACCAAGCGCTATTTCGAGTACCCAATCCCAGCGTGGTACTACGGTTTTAGGGCTGGCTGGGTCGAGCTAACTCGTGGTAAAAATTCATTTATTCACGAGCTTCAGACAGAGGCCTGGCTACCAGATAATGGCAATTTCAAGATGAACAGCATCGCGTCAATCGACGAGCAAAATAAGTCACTTAACCCAGAACGCCTAAGAGATCGGATCGAATACGGCCGGGCAACGGGGATGCGAACCTTCGACCTTTGGGGAGGGGAGTGGTGGTATTGGCGCAAGGTTAAAGCCGGCGACTCAAGCTTGTGGAACGCAGCCAAGGACGAAATAACCCGAATTCAACTCGAAGACAGTTTGCGGGGAAAATAGCAGCTGGCCTAAGACCGCTCGCTCATCTGAATGCCGGCTTTGGCGATAACTGCCACCGCAATTGGGCTCATACCAATTGGGTAGTCTAACCCTTCAATCTCGACTAGCGTACGCCGCTCGTTGACATGCGAGTCTGGAGTAATCTTTACCGTCTCAAGGCTTCTGCATACCGTATGACCCACGCTGCGGGCAATCAACTTCTCAACCCGGGACGTACACTCTAGATCATTACTAAGCTTTCCTTCGCCAAAGCCTCGAAATAGCGCTTGATTCATTGGTAGTGCGTATTGTTTATTGTGGACTGACAGATTTATTGCCTTGCCGAGCAAACCACGTCCTCCAAAATGATGTTGATAGTGCCTGTTCAAGTATCCAAGATTTTCTTCCCTGGCAGCCCTTTGCAGACTCCCAAGCGACTGCCTCATATCCGATTCAACATCAGACCCACCCCTTTTAATTGTATTTGGAGGATCAATCAGTGTCAGCGACCTCGGTTGCGCCATGAGCTGATTATTGTCATGCATAAATAACGATAGCTGGGCTACTGACGCCGCAATAGCTGCTCCAGCGCCTACACCAACTACATGTAGACGCGATGGAGAAGCTTCTTGGTTTTGAACGACTTTCGCAATTGTTTGAGCCACATGCGTAAAACTTCCCGATTTAAGTTCCTCCTCTACCTTACCTGGCGTCAATCCCTTGTCTTTATTTAAATACGAACTATAGTTAAAATGATCATGACTTTGAGGAATCTGCACGCCAATAATATCAGTGTCGCCGTTATTTAAGCTGTCCAGAGCGAGCATCGTCAGAGATGTATGTACGGATAGGTGCGAGCCAATGTCTGGAATATATAGTACCCGACTCTCCGCTTTTGGGTCTGACGCTCGAAGCCCATAGTAAACAGGAGCTCCGTAGTCTGCCCATCTTTTTGGTAGTTGCCAAATCACATTTTTGCTGTTGAGACCAGAAAGTTTATGCATTGTTTCATGCATCTCAGCTGGACTCGCAAGCTCAATGGGATCTACCAACCCCTCGAGTTGAGAGACAATAGTTTCTTGCACCATAGTGATATCTATTATAGCACATATTGTAATTTTTAGCAATATCCTCCATACTTGATAACTGTTATGCCAAAGAAACCGGCGCGAACCACCACACGAATCCAAAACAAGCGAGCCATGTTTGACTACGAACTTAGTGACGACTATATGGCTGGTTTGGTTTTAACTGGGGCAGAAACAAAGGCGCTACGTCTTGGACATGGCCACCTAAAAGGTGCCTATGTAACCGTTAAAGGCGATGAACTTTACCTTCTTAATGCCACAATTACTGGATTCAGCGGCGTAAAACTTACCGAATCAGAGCAGACTAGAAGCCGAAAGCTTCTACTAAAAAAGAGAGAGATCAAAACTTTACTTGAAGCCAAAAAACAAGGTAAATCAATCATACCGACCGAGCTTCTTACCAATGGGCGCTACATAAAGCTTCGCATAGGCGTAGGAGTAGGCCGAAAGCAGCACGATAAACGCCAAGTTATCAAAAAACGCGACACCAACCGCGACATTGCCCGCACATTGCGGTAGATCACGTATTGTTCTACCGTAAGAGTATGGCAGACAAACGAAAGTATAGTGATCGTAGAGAATATTTGATTCGAGCAGTGTCTAAGCGCAGGCGCAATCTCAAAATAAAAGCGGTCAAGCTACTAGGAGGTGTATGTGTACTGTGCGGATATGATAAGCATTCCGGCGTACTCGATTTTCACCACATAGACCCAAAGCTTAAGTCGTTCGGTCTCGGTAGCGGGGGATTCTCAAGGTCATGGAAGTCTATAGAAGCAGAATCAAAAAAGTGCGTCCTAGTATGCGCAAATTGTCACCGCGAGATCGAACTTGGACTAACAACTGAGGATTTAACCCAATATTTACATCCCTAGATCAAACAGTTAAAATAGCTAGGTGCAATATTCCGGGGTAGCTCAGCGGTAGAGCGGGTGGCTGTCAAAGGCAGCCTGTCTGGGCAACCAGTCAGTGAAAACAGGGTGAATTGCAGAAACCCTAAGGCAAACACGCTAAGGCAATCTGCAGCCAAGCCAAGCTAGAGGCAACGACGCTTGGAAGGTTCAGAGACTAGAAGGTGAGACCTCAGCAATAATCCTTCAAATGAGCGCCCTGCATCCCACGCGGATGATGAAATAGTCCACGCCATTACGAAAGTATGGAGATCGTGTAACCACTAGGTCGAAGGTTCGAATCCTTTCCCCGGAGCCATAAAGTTAGAATTGAAATAATGGAAGCCAAGTAGCCCCTTTCCACTTTGGGATAATGCTAATTACACATTAGGGTCAAGGTTTAACTTCGTGGATGCGGTAAAATGGTTAAATGTCATACGAAGTAAGTATCTCCGGTATCTCTGCACTAAGTTGCGAATGTAGTCCTTATGAACGTTCAGCTACTGCGCTGGATGAACTAATGGATTTAGTAGAAACAAAAAGAAACGAGGTCGGTTTTAATCAAGAGGATGTTCATAGAGTGGTCGCCGTGTATAAATGCGATGGTCCACTTAATGGTGAGTGCATAAAGACGTGTGGACAATTATTGACTGCATCACTCTTTAATGAAGATGGTGCTCGTCTCTTGAGGGCTAGCTTCATGTCGCAAGTCGTCCTTGAACAGCCGGAGTAACAGTTCTGACTTTCTTCACTACGGAGAGTCATTTTAGAGAATTACGGTTTTCAAGGATACAAGCAAAAAACTTCAACAGGGGTAGTTGAAGCTTTTTGCTTTCAAAGCACAGTTCGCAAGTAGCATTCTCAAAATCTTGTTCTTTCGCTCTGGTTGTGAACTTTCAAAGATTTCTTTAACCCTAAAAGCCAGTTGCAACAGATATGAAGGCGTTGGCTCAAATAATTTATCGTTGTTGGTGTACTCAACTCTACCTTACGCTCAAGCTCTTCCATATCAGTCTTACACTTCATTACACATTTGTCATAGTCGGGTACAGTAATCTCATATAGCGACCAAAGAATAACCATAAGAATGGACATTCCTGCCATGATATTATGAAGGTATATGCAGGCGATAAAAGATGGTGATAAGTGCAAGGTGATAAGTGGTACTCACGCTGGAAAGTCTGGCATTGTCCAAGATATGAAGACTAGCAAGACAGGCGCCGTAACAATAACGGTACTACAAGCGAGTGGAATACGGTTCAAAACTCTTGCGAAAAATGTCGTAGTTGCAGACTAAGCAATAACTAATAGATCCTCTATCATACCGACATCACGCTTAGGGGGGTCAGCACTAACCGTTCGACTAGTGTTTTTGGGTTCTTGGGGGAATGACAGCTTCCGCGCCATTGGATGTTTAGTAGACCTTCGTGTCTAATTTGGAAATGGTTTAGAGATGAGAAGAACAAATTAGGCCTGGTATAATTTAGCTTGAGATGAACAACAGAAACCCCAAGGTTGATAAGTGGTTTGAAAAATATGATAATCCCCAGAAAGAGCTTGTTCTGGCGGTGAGAGACATCGTTCTATCGGTTGACGACAGAGTAACCGAAGACATCAAGTGGCAGGCACCAACTTTTATCTATCGGGGAAACATCGCTTCTTTTTTCCCAAAAGCAAAGAAAAATGTAAGCCTCATGTTTCATAAGGGCGCTTCTATCAGCGATCCTAGCAAGCTACTAGAGGGCGACGGGGATACATCTAGAGTTGCTCGTTTCTTCGATCAAGAAGACCTTGCTAAGAAGAAGTCAGCCCTGGAAGGAGTCATCCTCAGCTGGATAAAAATGCAAAGTTAATTTTCAAATACTTCGGGAGGGCTAATATGACTCTCCGAACTTTTGCTATACTCCACTCATGATTAAAGTCATTGCGCTAAGGCTAGTACATGGACTGTTTGCGCTCTACTTTATTTTTTGTATTTTTTTTATATATTATTCCGCTGTCACACTACAATTTAATCTATTCTTAGGAATCGCCATCGCGAGCCTCGTTATCGAAGGCGCACTCGTGTTTTTACTCAATCACGGTGATTGTCCGTTGATTCACGTCCAAAGAAAAATAGGAGACGAAACACCTTTTTTTGAGTTAATCCTACCCAAATCTATGGCCAAAAAAGCAATTCCTTTTTTCTTAGTAGTCACGTTTCTGGGCTTGTTCTTGTTGATTTTTAGATTCTCATTACAATAATTAAATAAATGGCTAACGAGACATCCCGCGCTCGCGGTCCCGGCTGTTACAGACCCAAATTCTGAGTGATATCTTCAACCACAGTTTGACCTTGCTCGGTGACCGAAGTTACAGTCTCTGATGCACCATCGGTAATAGTTGTTGCTTGATCTTGCAAGTCCTGTACGACTTGGTTATCGGCAATGCCTCCAACAGCATCTTCGATAGATCCCTGCGCTGACTCTGTAGCTCCGCCTATGATATTTTGTATTTCGTCAAACAATCCCATATTGCCTCCTTATTTACTAATTACTAAGCTTTCTATATCTCTAATTAGGGGCCTAAATTCTTCAGACTTTTCCGTGACAAAATAACGATTCTCAATTCCGCACTTTCGACTATCCACTAGTCCCTCCGCTTTGAGTATCGTTAGCTTTTTAGAAAGGGTAACGGCGTTAATGTCGGTCATTCTTTTTAACTCGTTAAACGATTTTTCTCCAAAATTCATTAGCTCGTAAAGAATGAGAACATTACTCGCATCACCGATGACCTTGGCGATGCTTTTGGTTTTAATAATTTGTGCTTGACTGTAAGCAGTGCGCATTAGTATACTTTATTTACTAGTTAATAATATTAACTAGTATAGCAGATAGGTTTTATTATGCAAATAGATTTGCGAGAAGAACAAATCCTAAAGGGATGGGCTAGAGCATGAATCTCATAATACACAAAAGCCCCATCTTATTAGCCTTTAAGATAATTGTTCTAGAACTACTCATTGAGCTTGCGTACTTGCTTATTGTAAGTACCGCTCAAGTACTTGGAGAGCAGCTCGGCTACGACCTAAGGCTTATCTCGCCATTCACTCAGTTGCTGTTGTTACCTGTGCAAATTGGTGTACTTGTATTCATGCTACTCAAGTGGAGTGGCGAAACGTATGAGATACAAGACGAGGAGCTGATTATGAGAGCCGGTGTTCTTAAACGAACAGAGAAAGGCTATCCATATAGAAATATGCAGTCCGTTATTGTTCGGCAGTCGATCGTGGAGAGGCTGGTGGGGGCTGGAACAGTATCTGTATTCGTTCCAACGCTGGGAACAAACTTGGTGTTTTCGGAGGTGCCAAACCCCAAGCAGTTTGCCGAAAGTATCAAAAAGTCCATACCCGACGAAGGCAATAGTCAGTTCATAATGAGGAAGTAGCCTTTGTAATTTTAGGGAGCGGGATTACGGGAGTCCATTTCCGTTATAATTACAGATAATTATGAAATACATCGCATTGCTTCGAGGTATAAATGTTGGTGGCAATAAAAAGGTGCCAATGCCAGAGCTAAAAGACTGCTTTGAAAAAATAGGATTCAAAAATGTTCTTACCTACATTAATTCTGGCAATGTTATCTTTGAGTCGACGGAAACGAACAAGACCAAGCTTGTGCAACTATGCGAAGTTGCGATAGAAAAGCAATTTGGATTTCGTGTCATTTGTTCGGTCGTCTCGGCAGATGAACTGATAGCAGCCCTCGAGAACGCTCCAAGTTGGTGGGACAATGAACCCGAGTCAAAACATAATGCAATTTTTGTTATCGCCCCCAACAGCGCAAAGGAAATAATGAATGAAGTTGGGAGCGCAAAAGTCGAGTACGAGAAAGCCGTAGCATTTGAGCCGATAATATTTTGGTCGGCACCCATAAATACCTTTAGCAGAACACGATATAGCAAAATTGTCGGCACCAAGGCATATCAATCGGTGACTATACGAAACGCTAACACCGCAAAGAAACTTGCTGAGCTATGCAAATTAGGCGCATGAAGTTGATGATTCAGACGAGTCACTATCAACCAACTATGGGCAAAGTCTCTACCGGCACTTGAAGCACTTTGGCCAAACGGTCAATTTGTTGGAATTTACAGTATTTTATAGGCTCGCCTCCGCTACCGTAAATAAGATAATAGTGAGTGAACTTAATCGTTTCGCCCTTAAAATTCTTGGCACTCGTTGGCTTATCAATGCGTCTAATTGTCCAGCCGTCGGGTTGCTGGTCAAGAATTCTTTTTATTCTGGCATAGTGGTTAAACGGCATAAAACAAGTATACCAACGCCACTTGTGGTAGTGCCGATAAACTAAAACGCTATTTGCGGTGAGGACAGCCCGCCCAACAGCAAGGGCGTCGCTTACCAGCTAACAGTTCTGTCGCTGTTCGCTCGATGTGTTTTTGCCGAGTCCCTGGCTTTTTATTTGTTATCACCCAGCAAATCCACTCATTGCGCGCTAGCGGCGTGAGGTCGTTCCACCGCTCTAACACAGATTCATCGGACGTTAGAACGCTATACAGATCAGCAGGCACTGTGTGCGCCACGCCCGCGGCAATTCCTTTGTTGCTCATAAAACGTATTCTACTCTGGCAGACGATTTCTAATCAAGCGGCGCGGGGTATTGCGACAAATCAAGTATAATGAAACTCATGAACAGAAGGTTGATTTTGATAGTAGTACCAATATTGGCGATTGGGATTGCGACAATAATTTTCTTAAACACTCAAAATAGTTCAAGTGATGACCCGGCTAACAACTCGGCAACAACAACCGATAAACAACCCTCTTCGTCGGCAACCAGCAACAAAGACACAGGTACACGCTACATCACGCTTGCGACGTACAACACTGATCCAAGTCGATACTTCAATTACAAAAAAGTCTACTTTTTTCACGCCAGCTGGTGCCCAATTTGCCAAAAAATCGACAAAGACCTCACGAGGAGCGCCGACAGCGTTCCTAGTGACACTCTGATAATTAAGGCTGACTTTGATGACACACCAGACCTTCGAAAGAAATACGGAGTGACTACGCAATACACCTTCGTGCAGGTTGATAATGCGGGCAATGAGATTTCCCAGTGGTCAGCAACATCACTTTCTGACGCCGTGAGCGGCATAAAATCATAAACGAGCACCAATGGCCGCAACCACACTGCTCTCGTACGTAGCGGGGCTATTGACTGTACTCGCACCCTGCGTGCTCCCGCTGCTACCAATTATCTTGGGCGGGAGCCTAGATGCCAGGGATAGAGATAGAAGACGGCCGTACATCATCACGGCCAGTCTTGTTGTTTCGCTCGTCCTATTCACATTGCTCCTTAAAATAAGTACCGCATTTGTAGGCATTGATCCAAAAGTTTGGAATATTGGTGCTGGCATACTAATTATCGCTCTTGGTTTTTTTATGATTTTCCCAGATTTGTGGGCAAAAATTATTATAAGAACTGGAACAGAGCATCGTTCTCAAAATCTGCTCACACGAGCTTTTCAAAAAAAGAATCGAACTTTGTCCGCAGTTCTAACTGGTGCGGCTTTGGGCCCTGTCTTTAGCAGCTGCAGCCCAACATACGCTTGGGTTGTCGCAACGGTAGTGCCTGCGAATACTCAAAAGGGCATTTTCTATCTCGTGGTTTACTGTCTTGGAGTAGCAACTTCCTTGTTGGCAATCGCGCTTCTTGGCCAAAAACTGCTTTTGAAGGTTAGATGGGCAAGTGACCCAAGGGGATGGTTTCAGCGCACAATCGGAATCATGTTTATTCTCGTTGGGATATTCGTGGCAACTGGCTGGGACAAAAATGTCCAAACATATCTCGTCGAAAGAGACATACTCAATCTAATTGAGCTAGAACAAAAACTAGTGCCAAAACAATAACGAACACTAATAGGGGACCAGGCACAAGGAAGAGCTGTCGATAGCTCAGTCGAGATTGTTTTTTCGCCAGACAAACTTGAGTCCGGACCACACATCAGTGACCGCGCAGACCTTCACGTCTACAACGCCCAAGGGCAAAAATATATCTCGCAAATCCTGTTCTGAGATATCGGACGGCTGCACTTTTCTGGCAGACTTTTTTGGCCAACTTATCCAAAGCATGCCGCCCCTTTTTGTGAGCCAAACAAGTTCTGGGGCGTCTGCTTCGAGTTCTGCACGCTCCGCATAAAACGCATGGACGAAATCTACAGCCTCTTCTTTGGGGACACTCGCAATACTTTTAAGGCCGACAGTCCGGCAATACTCTGATGGCGCTCTGATGATTAATTTTGATTGCTCAGATTTGATACCGAGTTTTTTCACCAAAGGAGTTGAAGAATAGCCGCTCATAATATAACTACTATATCAAGGCTTGAAGATATAAGTGATCACTCAAAAAATTTCCTCAATTTGTAGAATAGTAACTTTTGTTTTATTGTGAGTTTATGAGAAGTGTGTTGTCGCCCGAGCTTATTCAGATCCATGCACGAGAAGTGCCAGACAACGCTGCAGATGTGTTTTGGCATCGCAGCATACAATACACAAAGAATAAAGAAGGTATGGAGCCCTCGGACTTTCCGCTGTTATTGAGGGTTGAGAAAAACGAAGTTGAAACCTATATCGCTCATCACGAGAAGCGATATGGCTCGGCCAACATAGAAGATACTGAGCTCGAAACGTACTTTGTTGATGTCATTGAGCAAAGCGAAGTTGTCGGTGTGGGGGAGATGTTATATTTTTGCAATTCGAAGCGGAGCTACCACAAACAAAAACCTTACGTCGGATGGACCGAAACGTACGATGACTACCGAAAAGAGGGCCGTGCCAAAGAACGGCTAATAACGATGAACGAGGCGGCTATTTCAATTCACGGGCTCACTCTGCACTCCAGCACAGCCTTTTGTCACCGAGCCGCAGTGAAAGCGTGGCAACGACTGGTCTCCGAAAACCTTGCAACCAGCTACACCGAAGGCGATACAAGTGTTCATGAGGGGATACCTCGTTATTGCTTCTTGTCAGAAGAAAAGTAGTCAATGAGCGGTTGCCAATAATTGTCTTGCCAACCCTTTTCAAACTCTTTTCGGGTACCACTCGGTAGGCGCGTTTGCTGGAAGCGTAAAACAGTTGCGTTATCCGTTTCCTCAAAATTAAAAGTAATTGTCGAAAAGTGTTCCTTTGGCCAATCGCTAGCTCGCCACGTCTGTTCGATGCAGCGATAGGGAACTAATTTTGTTGTTGTACCAATTGCGTAGCCTTCAAACGTCTCGAATCTGCCACCAATACGTGGGTCTATCTCGGCCTTGGCTCCAATCAAGTCTGCATGCTGCTTACTGTCGAGCAAAAGCCGATAAATATCTCTGGGTGTGGCGTTTGGAATTACAACCGTTTGATCCAGCATCATACTAACTATACCAGCATAAAACCCCACATGAACATCTGGATCATCTTGTTTGAGCCGCGGCAAAGGCGCATAATGAAATGTGTAAGGAGGATTTTATATGTCGCACAAAAAGCGAAGCAAAGCAAAAAAACCTCACCCCATTGATCTCGAAAAGAGCAGTCGTGGATACCACTCCAAATTAACTCAACCAGTTTCTCCTGAGGCAAAAAAGCATGGTGCAGAATCATCAACTAATGTCCGAAATGCACACGCCAACTTTAGCCCCCGAACCACTCTAAGCCAACCACGACACAAGTAGTACTCTCGGAATAGGGTATAATCTACTTAAACGTGGACAACTCACTAGAGATAAAACGAAGCACCCAGCCCGCGCAATATCAAATTGGCATTGTGGTTGCGTTTAGCATACTACTGTTAATTTTTGCCACTCAGTTATTTAACGCTTTTGATAACTTAGTGGGAGCTGATACCAGCTTCTTAACCCGGCTTGCACGCTGGATTATTATTGGACTTACAATTGCTGCTTTGCTGATAATACATAGCAACAAGAAGAAGCTGTCATATAGCGCAACCGCTGATTCGATAATTGTGAGAAGGCGTACACTCGGTTCCGTCAAGAAAAAGTATTATGCAATTAGCTCTGTTACATCTGTAGAACTTGATCAATCTTTTGTCGGTGTTCAGATGGGTTACGGCAACATCGTTGTCAACATGGACCGTCTGGGCAAAACCGAAACCATAACACTTATGGGAGTTGAGGATCCAGAAAAAACACTTAGCAAAATTCAAGAACGTGTCGACCAGATTAGGCGATAGGTTTTTTCCACAAAAATATCCACAAGTTATACACATTTCCGCAACCCAAAGCTTGCACGTTCAAAAAATTGCGGTACTATTAAGTGTAGGTTAGGTGTGAGGTGAAAGCTAACAACGCTTAACTTAGAAAACAGGCCTTCGGGTCTGTTTTTGCTTTTGATGAAATTTCTGCTCGAAATATTTGACGTGAATTAGCTTCCGAGCTGAGCCTCGTCGAATATCCCTTCGCTTTGAGAGGCAAGAGGCTTAATAAACTCTGCCAGTCGCATGCTGCTTGGGTGCACGACAAACGCAATGTAATCCCCAGCAGCCAACTTGTTTAATGGCGGTGTCTCGGCCTGCGCCGTAGAGTGAGCAATGCTCGTTACTTTCGTCAGAATCTGGTGGGTAAGATTGGGGTCTTCTATCTTCTGGGCTGTACCAAGCACTTGAACCGTCTTTAGAGCTGATGCATCAGTTACCGACAAGGCAACATTAGGGTTAGAAAGTATGTTTTTTGCCTTGGTGGTGTTTGTCTTGGTAATGAAGTATAGGTTAAGTGAATCATCGACCGAGACATAGACGGACGCGATATGGGGCACCCCAGAAGTAGTGGCTGTTGCCACCGCAGCAACGGGGTGAACTTTTAGGAAATTAAAAATCTTATCGTTTTCTTCTGAAATTGTATATGGCATGCCATTATCATAACCAAAAGTGAGTTTTGACCAAAATTGCGAGTCGAGAGCGGCTCTTAAGCTGTACACTACTTAGGTATGGCTAACGTTATTTTGGGAACCAGCTTTTCGCTACATCGAGCCCAAGAACTCGAAATTCCAAAACAAGAGACCCTCGAGTCCGCCCTTCAAGAACTTGGCTTTCGTCGATTTCGACTGATGAGTTATTGGAACATACACGAAGCGGAGCAAGGACGATATGATTTCTCTGAGCTTGACTGGCAATTTGAGCTAATTGGCACCTATGGAGGTTCGATAAGTCTCTGTATTGGAAAACGGCAGCCCAGATGGCCCGAATGCCATTTGCCTAATTGGGCAAAAACATTGCCAAAAAGCGATTGGAGGAGTGCGCTCTATTCCTATATTGAAGCAACGGTAAACCGCTACAAAAACCACCCCGCCTTAGAAAGCTACCAGCTAGAAAATGAAGCATTATTAAAAAGTTTTGGCTACTGCGTTGATCAAGATTTTGACCGCACACGACTCACGGAAGAACTCGGCTTAGTTAGGAAACTTGATCCAGATCACCGAGTCATTATGACGCTATCAGATAGTTATGGCCTACCCATTCGAAAACCAAAAGCCGATCAGTACGCCATGTCACTTTATAGAAACACAGCCCGAGGCGGAAAAAACGTGCAATCGCGTAGACCACCGCAGTTTTACCAACTTCGAGCGGCATTAATCAAGCTCTTTTCCGGCTCAAAGCCGTTCATACACGAACTGCAAGCCGAACCGTGGCTCGACCAGGAAATAGCACACATTCCCGTCAACAAGCAGCTGGAGCTCATGAATCCACAGATACTCAAGAGCAATCTGCGCTACGGCATAAAAACTGGTATGAGTCCGATTGATTTATGGGGACTAGAGTGGTGGTTCTGGCTACGAACAAAGAAGGCGCCGCAGATGTGGGATACGGTGCAGGAATTGCTGGCCGAACGGTAGTTGCTTATACTTAAATGTAGATGAAAAAAACAAAGAGCGCTGGTGGAGTTGTTGTAAATCAATTTGGCAAGGTGCTAGTAACCAATCAGCACGGCGATTCATGGTCGCTGCCAAAAGGACACGTCGAGGAAGGAGAGAGTCCCCGGCAGGCCGCGGCTCGTGAAATTGAAGAAGAGACTGGAGTACAGCAGCTCGAGTTCGTCGAAGAACTAGGCACGTACTCTCGAGCGCGAATCGGGAAGGGTGGGGTCGGCGAAGTTCCAAGCGAGCAAAAGTCGATTACAATGTTCCTATACACAACTCGCCAAAAGAGCTTGAAGCCAACTGACCCAGAAAACCCCGAGGCGCGTTGGGTTGCCCAAAAGCACGTTCCCGAACTGCTCACGCACCCCAAAGATAAGGAATTTTTTGAAAACGTACAGCACAAGGTGACGGCCATAACGCCCAAAACCTGGACGCACTCCCGCACCTCGAAAGTAATTGGATTTGTCCTCATTTTTTTACTGATCGGCATTATTGTGACAACGGTGCGAAGCTCACAGAATACATCTCGGCCGCTGATCAACATTAAGGTCGAGCAGACCGATGACCCGCTTGTGGTAGCAGCTGGAGATATTGCCTGCGACCCAAAATCTCCATCGTTTAACACAACCCTTGGTGACGCGACGAATTGCCACATGAATCAAACTGCAAAAATTACCACCAAAATAAATCCCGATTCGGTATTTCTACTGGGAGACAATCAGTATGAGAAGGGGGAGTACGGAAATTATATGGCTTCGTTCGATCCGACATGGGGCGTGTTTAAGGGGCTTGTTCGACCAGTACCGGGAAACCACGAGTACTACACTCCAGGCGCCAGCGGTTACTTTCAATACTTTGGGGCAAGTGCCCACCAAGACACCAGCGGCTACTACAGTTTTGATCTCGGAAAGTGGCATATAATTGCCCTCAATTCAAACTGTGCTATGGTAGGCGGCTGCAACGAAGGTTCTCCTCAATATAAATGGCTGGTCGAAGACTTAACTGCCCACCCTTCGACGTGCACGCTGGCCTTCTGGCATCACCCAAGATTTTCGTCGGGTGATCACGGAGACGATCCAATTACGCAGGACTTTTGGAAGATTTTGTACCAAAACAAGGTTGATGTGATCCTAAACGGCCACGATCACCTCTACGAGCGGTTTGCGCCGCAAAACCCTCAAGCGCAGTCCGATCCACAAGGTATAACCCAATTCACGGTGGGCACTGGTGGCAAAAATTTGACCAAGGTGAAAGACGTTAGGCCAAATAGCCTCGTGAGAAGTGATAATCAATACGGAGTGTTACGGTTAATGTTGCATGACACCAGCTACAACTGGAAATTTTTGCCCGAGAATAACACTCCAATCGATCAAGGCGCTCAAGTCTGCCATGAGTGATATCATACGTAAATAAATGTCAGCCATCTCATTCCAGATACAAGCCACGGCTGGACGCGCCAGAACAGGACTGTTGCGTACACCACATGGGACCATAAAAACCCCGGCATTTATTCCTGTTGGCACCAAAGCCTCAGTGAAGACACTTGATAGAGCGGATCTTGAAAACCTAAAGGTCCCTGCGGTGCTTGCAAATACCTACCACCTCTATCTCAAGCCGGGAGAAAAACTAATACAAAAACATGGTGGACTTGGCAAGTTTATGAATTGGGACGGACCGACCTTTACCGACAGTGGGGGATTCCAGGTATTTTCTCTTGGTTTTGGATTAGAACACGGCGTGAGCAAAGTGAGCAACATTTTTCCCGACGAGCAACTACAGAAGAAACCTATTCAATCAAAGAAAAAACTTATGAAGGTCGACGAGGAAGGCGTAAGTTTTGTGTCACACATCGATGGATCGACACATCGTTTTACAGCTGAAAACTCTATCGCCATCCAGCAAGCAATTGGGGCAGATATCATTTTTGCTTTTGACGAATGCACATCCCCGCTACACGACGAGCACTATACTGCCAAAGCCTTACAAAGAACACACGCCTGGGCCGAGCGATGTATGAAAGCCTGGACCAACCGCGAAACTCAAGCATTATTCGGAATCATTCAAGGCGGCGCCTACGAAGCCCTACGACACCAAAGCGCTGACTTTATTAGCGCGCTTGATACCCCAGGGATCGCTATTGGCGGCTCTCTTGGCAAAAGCAAACATGACATGTATCAGATACTGGATTGGACGTTGCCTCGGCTGATCGATGAAAAACCTCGGCATTTGCTTGGGATAGGAGAAGTCGAAGATCTTTTTGGTGGGTCTTCGAGAGGGATTGATACGTTTGATTGCGTTGCGGTCACCCGCATGGCACGAAACGGCGGAACCTACCTTCATCCTAAGAACGGCGGGACAATCAAAAACAAGTTTCACATCAATGTACGGGCGCAGAAATTTGCGGATGATTCGCTGCCATTAGATCCAGGATGCAGGTGCCCAACCTGTCAGAGTTATTCTCGGGCATATATACGACACCTGTTTGCAAGCGGAGAACTACTCGCAATGCGGCTTGCAACCATCCACAACCTACACTTCATCCTGCGTCTTATGGAATCAATACAAACGGCGATCGAACAAGGTTCACTTGATCGTCTCGCACAGCAGTGGGGAACAGAGCACGCCCTTGCGAAGTAGGGTATGCTAAATAGTATGAAGGGTCTGTTAATCGTTTTCGTGAGTATTGGCACTTTTGCTGGAAGCTACGCGCCGACCCTCTGGGGAGACACCAACATGTTGTCGGGTTGGTCCCTACTATTCGGCGCTTTAGGTGGAGTTGCTGGCCTATATTTTGGCTGGAAGTTTATTCAAAATATGGATTAGTTCGTACTTTTGACACCGTCAAACGAACACCAACATCTGGATCAGCGCTCTCATCTTTCACCGACAAAAGCAAGCCTGGAAAGTTGAAGTGCGCAACCGGGACCTCGTAGTTTCCATTCGAGTTTGCAGTTCCTCGGTACTGCACAAAGCTAGTCTTGGTTGAATTTTGGTCAAGAAACTCTGAATTTGATTCACGCGCCATTGTTTGGGTCATAATATAGGCTGGAAGGCTTGCTACCCCAAGGACAGTTCTGGCCTGCGTCCGCAAAGCATGCTCGCTTTGGGCCTGCCTCACCAATGCTCGTTGTTCATGAAGTGACTTTCCTCTGTATACCAAGCCTGTATTTTTGCCTCCAACGACAAGCGCGGTTGCTTGATACCCAACACGTTTAATTTTATCGGCGGCGACAGTGCCCAGTGGCGCCCTTCGCATTTGACTATTTAGCTCACCAGCAGAAAGGTGTGCAAGTTTTTGGCTATTTGCTGTGGTTGCATACGATTGATACCCACTTTTTTGTGTATCAAATCTGTCAACCAAACCATCCTGCCCAAAGAAAGGCAGCTTACGTGAAATTTGCGGAACTACCATCGGCAGCACTTGAGAATTTAAACCATCAAAGTCTTTTTGAAGTGCCACACTAAGCTCGCATAACTGATAGCGTATTTGCCCCTCGATATCTCTTAGCCTACGAACAAGGCTGAGGCTGGGTAGTAGCCCAAGGCTACCGAGTGACTGCATAGCAAGCTCGGTACCTCTGTCAACATCGTAAGGTTCGGGGCCGCCAAACGTGTTTGATAAGCCGAGAGTTTCATGGTTTGCGAAAGTCATAAAAACATATTATAGCATAGTTATTAAATTTCCGCCAAACCCGTATCCTGCGTAGCTTGATTGACTCAGCAAGCTAAAAGGAAGAGAATTAGCATCAGACGTAAGGCGCGAGGGGAGAATAGTCATGGGCAAAAAGTATGATTTCAGTAGTCTGTCAGCAGTTTTTATCAATGCGACTCTAAAACCCTCTCCGCAGGTAAGCAACACTGATGGGCTTATCCGAATAAGCAAGTCAATCATGGAAAAAAGCGGTGTAAAAACCACCGTTATTCGATCAATTGATCACGCTATTGCTCCCGGCGTGTACCCAGATATGACAGGACATGGCTTTAAAAAAGATGCGTGGCCAAAAATTCAATCAGAAGTAATGGCAGCGGACATTTTAGTGCTTGCAGGCCCGATTTGGCTTGGAGATAACAGTAGCGAAATGAAGAAAGTTATCGAGCGGCTCTACGCAAACTCATCAATACTAAATGCTCATGGGCAATACGCGTACTATGGACGAGTCGGGGGTTGTCTTATTACTGGAAACGAGGATGGCATTAAGCACTGCGCGATGAACATACTCTACAGCCTGCAGCACCTAGGCTACACTGTCCCGCCGCAGGCCGACGCGGGGTGGATTGGCGAAGCCGGCCCTGGACCAAGCTACTTAGATCCTAAGGGCGGGGGATTAAGGAACGACTTTACCAATCGAAACACTACCTTCATGACCTGGAACCTCATGCACCTCGCAAAGCTTCTTAAGGACAATGGTGGTGTGCCTGCATATGGGAATCAGAGAAGTGAGTGGGATGCCGGGGCGCGGTTTGATTTTGAAAATCCAGAGTATAGATAAGAGAGCCTCATAACTATTAGTTGAGAATATGAAGTAATCTCTGCTATCATTTCAACAAGAAAGATAATTGGGGAGCGGTATTGTGGCGAAAAAACCTAAACGCGGTAATTCAACGAAAACATCCGAAAAGAATACAAAGCTAAAACCACTTCAGCGACTGAGTCTTTTCTTTTTTGATCGACCGAGAACAACCGCACTTATTTGGCTCATAATTACCGTCTTCGGCGCCTTAAGCTACACGACGCTTCTGCAGCGCGAAGGCTTTCCGAGCGTCAACTCTCCGTTCGCCGTTACGCAAGGCACTTACCTGGTAAATGATCCTGTAAAGGTCGACAGGGAAGTTGCAAAACCTTTGAGTGATTTTTTACTAAAACAAGACGGCGTTAAGTCAGTACAAACTCAAAGCTTTGACAACTTCTACAATGCAATTGTGTCGTACAAGGACGACGTGAAGAACGCCGAAAGCAAGAGTCAAGAGATACAAAAAAATCTTGACGCGGCAAACGTCATTCCAGATCAAGCAACAGCGAAAGTTGAAGCGTTCAAGTTTGGTTTCACTCAACGTGGCGATGATATGGTCGTATCATTCTATTCACAAGACCCCAACGTTCCGACCGCCACCATTGTTGAAAAAGCAAAAAAGGCAAGTGAATTCCTAAACAGCAAGAATCTTGACTTAGTCGAAAGCATATCGGTTATTGATCAGTTTGAAACAGCTACAAATCCAGCTACCGGCCAGACTGAGTCCGCCCAAAACAGTTTTGACAGATTCGGACAAAGACAGGACGAAAACAATCGCTTCTATAACTCGGCGGTCATAGGCATTCAAGCCAAGCAGGGTGCTGACAACATCGCCCTGGACAAGCAAGTACAGACAGCAGTTGATGCGCTAAACGCGAACCCAGAGTTTAAGGGCTTTCAAGCAACAATAAGCGCCAGTTACGCTCCTGGAATTGTTATGCAGGTAAATGAACTTCAGAAGGCCTTACTCGAGGGCTTAATTGCAGTATTGGTAGTTGGCTCAATCGTTATTGCTATCCGCGCTTCATTCATCACAGTTATCGCCATGATTACGGTACTCGCGGCCGTGAATGGCATTATGTATTTAATCGGTTATTCGCTAAATACCATTACACTTTTCGCACTGATCTTGGGACTCGCACTTATCGTTGATGACACCATCATTATGGTCGAGGCGATAGATGCTGAAAGAAAGAAACAAAAATCGGGCAGAAAAGCCGTGTCGATCGCAACCAGGAAAATAAGTCGCGCAATGGTTGCCGCAACCTCAACTGCAGCATTAAGTTTTGCGCCCCTCATATTCGTCGGCGGGATTCTGGGTGGATTTATTCGAGCTATACCCATCACAATTATTATGGCGCTAACAATAAGTCTCTTTGTGGCGCTAATATTTATTCCTCTATTTGCCCGATTCTTACTGCTCGGGGAAAAACAAATGGGGGAAAACGTTCGCGAAGTGTCTGCGGGCATAGAGGAAAAATTTGCCCGCATCATTTCAACACCAATGCTCTGGGCAAAGGGCTCGAGAAAGAAACTTGTCGGTGTTGGAATGGGAGCTGTATTTATTGGCTTAGGTTTTATTATGGCCGGTGGTTTTCTGTTTCAAAAAGTAACTTTTAATATTTTCCCTCCAGATAAAGATTCGACGCAAATCAGTGTCACCTTAACATTCCCGCCCAATACAACCATTGAGCAAGCACAGAACATCACCGATAAAGCTGACACAATTGTTGGCAAAGAGTTAGACGCAAATTTTGTAAAAGCATCCTACTTCGGTCAAGCCAATGTACAAAGCGCTCTCCTGCAAGTCGAATTAATTGACTACAATAAAAGAGATATCAAGTCACCCGAAATTGTGGAGCAACTCGAGAATAGCCTTCGCAATTTCAATGAGGCAAAGGTGAGCGTTGATCAGTTAAGTGCTGGCCCACCCGCTTCACCGTTTGGAGTGCGAATTGAAAGTACAAAGGATCGCACTGCCGCATTAAAGCTTGCTGAGGACATTGCAACCTATCTCAATAAGGTAAAACTTGAGCGTGTTGATGGGAGTGAAGCAAAGATAGAATCGGTATCGGTAGTCAACCCAAGTATCTACACTAGAGACGACGGAAAACAATTTGTTGAAGTTCAAGCAAAATTTGTCGACGACGACACCACGACACTTGTGACGCTCGCCCAAAACGCAATCGAGAAAGAATTCAACGAAAATCGAGTGGCAGGTTATGGCCTCAATAAAGACGCGATCAGTTTTAGTATCGGCCAAGAGGAAGAGAACCAGGATAGCTTCAAGACACTGGCAATTGCATTCCCGGCGCTGCTCTTTGTGATATACCTACTACTGTCATTCCAGTTCAAAAGCTTGTTCCAGCCGCTACTTATCTTTTTGGCGATACCATTTAGCCTCTTTGGTATCACTCTTGGACTGTATCTCACAGACAACGCCTTTAGTTTCTTCGCGATGCTCGGATTCTTTGCCCTAATCGGGTTAAGTATAAAAAATACCATCCTGCTCACTGATTACGCGAACCAATCGAGAGCGGCAGGGATGGGCGCCGTTGATGCCGCACACGAAGCGCTTGCCGAGCGATTCCGCCCACTGATCGCAACCAGTCTTACCGCAGTCGGATCATTGGTGCCTTTGGCAATAATGAGCCCGTTCTGGGAGGGACTTGCGGTGGTACTCATTGGTGGCTTACTATCAAGTACCTTCTTGGTAATTACGGTGTTCCCGTACTACTATCTCGGGAGTGAGTTTATACGATATCGCTTCTCTCGCACGTTTGTACTGCTAACGATCGTTATTTTTGTAGCCCTCAGCATTGGATTCACTGCCGCCGGCATTGGCCCCGCGAGCGCACTATTAGCACTCGTTGTATCGCTGGCAACTACTTTGCTTGCTCGTAAAAAACAGCTAATACGATAGGTCTTCGTGCGTAGCTGCTAACTAAAACTAGCCGACGCTAATTAGGCCGAAGTGCTTCGATTGGGTCTTTTTTCGAGGCCTTTATTGCCGGCACAACCCCAAATACGATTCCGACCGAAACTGACACAAACACCGCAATAACCACTGGTTGCCACGTGATTACTGGTTGTAAATTCGTAGAAACGAGCAACGTTATATTGATCGCTATTGCAACCAATATTCCTATCAATGCACCCCAGATCGACAAGACGGCAGATTCAACCAAGAATTGCTGCCTAATCTGTCTATCAGTCGCCCCAATCGCTTTTCGTATTCCAATTTCTCTCGACCGCTCACTCACAGAAACTAGCATGACATTCATTATGCTTACACCGCCGACAAGAAGTGAGATTATTGCTATCACGGCGGTTGCAGTGGTAATGATTTCTAATACATTGTTTGTCACAGCAACCGTTTCCTCTGGACTCAGCACAGTAAAATCAACCGCACCATCGTGGTTACTCATAAGTCGCTGGTTGACCCTAGAAGTCAACTCAGAAACATTGGCGGCAGGACTCGGCTGCACAAGAACTTGGTAGGTTGGGGGTTGATTCTCAGAAATTGTCTTGGCCGCGTCTCTGGTAATAAACAGAGCATTGTTATAGTTTATGCCCCCGGCGGTGGGATCGCTCGGTAGTCTTTCAAATACGCCCTTGACAATAAATGACTGGTCTCTGATCTTCACCGTACTGCCTATGGGCACAAACTCCTTAAATAATTTCTCTGCAACACCAGCCCCAACCACAACCGAACGATTGTCGTTTTCATCACTCGTGAAAAACGACCCAAATTCTACTTTTTGAGAGGTGACGTGGGGATATTGATTGCTGGTGGCGATAACTACGCCGTCATTAAAGGCTGCGTTATTCGCTTTTGGTATGCCGCTGACAAAACTCATTGGTGCCACCGCTTGCACACCGTCAGTATTAGTAATTGATTCGATGTCTTTATCGGTAATGGTGGATGTTGTCTGTGGAGCGAGCAAATTAATGCTCTGGATTTCGCCGTTTACGCCACGGTTTACTAACTTCCCAGGTTTCACGGTAATCACACTGTTGCCAGCGTGGCTGATCTGGCTAAGAACCCGTTTTTTTACTCCTTCACCTAAACTGACAATCGTTACCACACTCACCACCGCAATAATGATGCCAAGCATGGTAAAAAAACTTCTCAGCCTGGCGGCTCGAATTGACGCAAGCGCCATTTTAACATTTTCAGAAATCATCATCGCCTAACAACACCTTTAGCTTTGCGATTACGCTTTCTTTTTGGTAGACTTCTGGCCTTTTTCATCGGCTTTTTCCGCTGGGGAGATTGTGGCGGTGCATCCGGTATTTCGCTCATTATGGCTGACACGTTGGCGAGATCATCTTCCTCTAGATCCATCACTTCTTTCTTTTCTTCTTCCTTCGGCACTTTAGAAACTTCACCAAGACGCGTTTCCTCGTCTCGAATAATGTTTCCATCATTCATATAAAGAACTCTTGTTGCATATCGAGTCAATTCGGGGTTATGCGTCACCATCAATATTGTGTTGCCCATTTGATGTATCTCGCGCAAGAGCTCCATGACCAATCTCGAGGAAAGACTATCGAGGTTTCCAGTTGGTTCATCAGCAATAATTACTTGGGGACCGTTAATGAGCGCTCGAGCAATCACCGCTCTTTGAAACTGCCCCCCACTAAGCTGTCTTGGGAAAAAATAGGCTCGGTTTGCAAGTCCAACTCTATCCAGCATTTCAAACGCCAAACGGTTTCTTCTCGTCAGCGACTTGCCGCGGTAGGCAAGGGGCAAGGCAACATTCTCGAGCACGCTTAAGCCAGGCAAGAGGCTGGGAGACTGGAACACAAAGCCAATTTTGTCTCGTCTGGCTTTGGCTCGGGCATTGGAACGAAGCTTCTCTACCGAGCGACCATCAAGCCTATATATACCGTGAGTGGGTCTATCGAGCAAACCGATCGTATTCATAAGTGTTGATTTTCCAGAGCCGCTAGGGCCCATGATCGCAACAAACTCACCCTTGTTCACTTCAAGAGTTACGTCTTCAAGCGCGATGGTAGTTGCGTCGCCGAAGCCGTATAGTTTTGATACGTCTTTAAGTTGAATTGTAGCCATAATTTTTGATTTATCTGCTACTTACTAGTCTACGCTGATTCGAACACCTCTCGCAAGAAGATAATGTGGTAATTTTTATCCGTTTATGGTTTTGTAATATTTTGAGATCCCACCTGTTCTTATGCGATTCTTGGGTTATAAAAATAAAGAATTGTAAACCAAGACCAGTCTGTTTACAATTTTTAGAGGAGAAGCGTCGATAAGCTCAGTATGTTTTGGCTTGCATGAAATATCAGCCAAAACGAACGAGCTTTTTAGATTGCTCCGACGAGGAGAGGTGTCCGAGTGGTTGAAGGAGCACGCTTGGAAAGCGTGTGTGCGTAGCAATACGTACCGAGGGTTCGAATCCCTCTCTCTCCGCCAAAAAATTGAATTGCTGGATTGCCTCAAAGACAAGCGTTTAGAGTTTGCCTACAAATTTCGAATTTTATTTTCGGTAGCGAGCCACAAAGTTTTGCAAGATAACGGGCGGGAAGCTGACAACCTCTTTCTTCACCGTCTCAATAAGTTTATCTGCCTCTTCTGGAGGAAAATAGCCGGCATGACGGTAGACATTAATTCTCAAGATAATTCCGTCGGTATCGAGCTCGGGGTGAAACTGCGTCGCATAAATATTATTTTTAATTCGAATCATCTGTACGGGGCAGTTCTTTGACCCAGCAAGCAATGTTGCATTGTGGGGAAGGGTCTGGCAAGCTTCTTTGTGTCCACCAAATGCCCGAAATTCTGAAGGTAGATTTTTTAATAGTGGGTCGCCGTTACCGTCTTGGGTTCGTACAATCGTTGCAGCACCGACATCTTCACTATACTGCTCCTTTGACACCACAGCCCGCTGGTGTGCTATCAGCGCCCCAAAACCATAACACGCCCCCAAAAACGGAATGTCGTACTCAACGATTTTATCAAGCAACGAGAATATGCCTTGCTCTACTTGAATAGCCTGTTTAGATTTTTGTGCATCGCTTATGTTGAGGGGGCCACCGCCAACAATGACGCCAGCGTAGTTGCCAAGATCAATATCCTCAACAGCCTCTCTATCGGCTTGTGCTCTGTGAATATCATCACCAGATAATTGGCCAAATTTCAAAAACGCCTCGAGCTCGTTGTCAGCAGCCTCGTCTTCTGGTCGAACTTGAACAATCAGTATCTTTTTCATACAACAATCTCCAAAAGGTGGCTAGCGTATTGTCGTGCCGACTTCGCCTCCAGACACCGCCCGGGAAATTGCGCCCTCTTGCATTGCGTTAAAGATGATAAGCTTCATTCCTTGTTCCATGGCGAGACCCATCGCAGCTTTATCCATTACTTTAATGTTCGAATCCTCAACCGCCTGTTGGTAGGTGAGCGCTTCGAAACGCTTGGCCTCTGAGTATTTCTTTGGGTCCTTATCGTATACTCCGTCGACTTTTGTTGCCTTGAGAACCACCTCGCAGTCTAGTTCGAGTGCAAGAGATACCGCTGCTGTGTCGGTAGTCATGTATGGCCTGCCAGTTCCTCCTGCAGCAATCACGACTCGACCTTTTTCCAAATGTTTATTAGCGAGGCGATATACAAACGGCTCAGCAACCTGCTGCGCAAAAATACTACTAAGACAGCGAGTTTTTACGCCCTCGTTTTCAAATATATCTGTCAGTGCGAGCGCATTGATTAAAGTTGCCAACATGCCCATCTGGTCAGCAGTGACCCGACGAATGCCATGTCCCGCAGTTTGAGCGCCACGAACAAAATTTCCGCCACCGATCATTATCAAAACCTCAGCGCCGGCTTCGGCAACTTTTTTTACTTCGTGAGCAAAGTATTTGGCACGCTCTGGGTCAATACCATTGTCATATTTTCCGGCAAGCTGTTCGCCCGACAGCTTTAACAGTACTCGTTTATAAGGCATATCTAACGGGTTAGTGTAGCAAACCCAGTATCGTGCTACAATCGCAGCAAAGAGGTGAGAGCTAATGAAAATATACTCCTGGAACGTTAATGGCATTCGGGCAGTTCACAACAAAGGGCTGTTTTTACCATTTATTAGCGATCATCAGCCAGATATTTTGTGCTTGCAAGAAACCAAAGCCCTTGCAGACCAATCAGAAGTGGACCTGCCAGACTATATTGAATATTGGAACAGCGCCGAAAAGCGCGGCTATTCTGGAACGGCCATATTTACAAAAATAAAGCCCCTGTCCGTGATCAACGATTTTCCAGAGTCAATCACAAAAAAATACGGAGACATGGGCGATTCATACGGCGACCCAACCAAGGAAGGGCGAATCATTGCTGCCGAATTTCCCAACTTTTATGTTGTAAGTGTGTACACTCCTAACTCAAAAGGTGACTTGGGCCGCCTTAAGCTGCGGCATGAGGCTTGGGACAAGGCCTTCCTAGACTACATGAAGCAACTCGAACAAAAAAAGCCGGTTATTTTCATGGGAGATCTGAATGTTGCGCACACCGAAGACGACCTTGCAAACCCAAAACCCAACGTAGGAAAGCATGGCTTTACCAAAGAGGAACGGGAGGGGTTCCAAAACCTTATTGATACTGGGTTTGTCGATACCTTTCGGCAATTTACTAAAGGTAACGGTCACTACACCTGGTGGACCCACTGGGCGAATGCCAGGGCTCGGAACGTTGGTTGGCGCATAGATTACGTTATGGTGTCAAAATCAATCAAAGATAACATCAAGTCTGCTCAAATCCACCCAAATGTGATGGGGTCAGACCACTGCCCAGTCAGCATCGAACTCTCCTAGATTTGTTTTTAGAGTGAACACAGTTTTAGAGTAGTAAATATAATCCATCATCAGAATTAGTACTACATTATTAAGCGATCGCTTAATAATGTAGTACTTTTTGCCAAAGCATCTAGCTTTACTCGCAAAAAAGAAAAGACCTCGCCCACCCATGGGAGAGGTCTTTGTTAAAAACTGGTCTTTTGCTATCGGCTAGGGGCCTGTGTTCCTCCTTGACGCGTCGATGAGCTGTTGTTCTTCTTCAGATCAACACCTTGCTTCGTTTCGACTTTTTTTGCTTGAGCCGTTCCTTTGTAACTCTTCTTTACTTCGGCGCGGACTGCTTCTTTGACCTTCTTGGACGCCTCATACATTTGCTTTATCTGGGCTTTGGTAGCCTTAAGGTTGCCAACTTTAGTTGCAAAGTAAGCTTTTGTAGCAGCCGGGCTTGCAGTTGATGGAATTTGGTTAATTTCGTCAATGGTTATCGCCTTAAGTACACCATTGGTTGTGTCGAGACTTTTCAGTACTGGCGTGACGTCGGGCAGATTCTTCACTTGTGCCATCGCCGCTTTGTTGGCTACTTGATTAGCCTTAGTCAATACCGAAAGCTTGGTCGCAACTTGGTTGCTTACATCGACAAGCGCAAGGTTTAGGTATGAGTTGTCAATACTCTGCTGGTTGAGCCAACGCTGCCACTGATAGGTCTGCATTCTCGTTTTCCAAACTGCAGCACAGGCTGCTTCGGCGGCCTTTTGCTGTGAGTCTGCAGCTTTTAAATCAGCCTGGCTTTTTGTAAGTACAGTTTTTGCATTTGCTACTACGGCCTTCATGTCTTTCTTGTCGGTTTCGAGTCGAGTGACATAGTTTGAAACGTCGACAGTTGCTGGAGCAGCGACACCACCTGTTGGCTGAGGAACTTTGGCTGTTTCTTGTTTGATCAGCTTATCGGCTTCGGCTTTATGCTTGTTAAGTGCATCAATTTTAACTTTATAAAATTTTTCTATTGATACATCGTTACCAAACTTACTGCCTTCACCCGATTTGCTTTTGAAATTAATACTACTAAGACGTCCCTTGATTCGGTTTTCGCCATATGCCTTAATTTTTTCGAGTGACGCGGTTTGCACGCCAGCAACGCAGTCGGCCTCACTTTTGAATGTTACTGAAATCCCTTGATCGGTCGAACTTGGGGCAGCAGTGCCGCCAGTTGTAGCCGCGCGAACAGTTACTGGAACCGCCAAAACGGACAAAGAAAATACCGTGCCTATACCAAATAAACTAATTTGCTTTAAGTGATTCTTATTCATTGCTGGCCTCCGAAGCGTTTGTCGACGCGTCACTTTGTGCACTTACGTCTTTATCTGAATTTTCGATACTCTTTTCGAGTGCTTTCGAGCTATCGTCGTATGACTTGTCAGAATCTTCGTCTGATGCAGCCTTTTGAGTTGTTGCAACGCTATCACTTTTGTTGTTTTGGCTCGTTACGCGATACGCCGCAAAGCCCGCCACCCCAATAACGACAAGGGCAACTAGGATTAATCCAAGATGGGCAACACCATGCTCAGAGTTTACTAATTTGCTTTTTGACATCTTTAACCTTTTTATTTTTTAGTTTTTTAACTACTAGCTCTGATGGTACCATAAGCCGCTTATGCGTCAACCCCTCTTATCCACATCTTATGCTTGCCATGTAAGGGGATCTTAGGGTATCATCACCAAAGTCATGAGTAACGCATACTACAGTTTCTTTTGGTTTACGAGCCCAAAGCGAGGCGGTAGTAGTTCGTTTGATCAATAAATAACTAAGAAAACGACCCATACACCGCCTTAAGCAGGCGGTTTTTTATTATCTTTGCAGGAGGAGTGATGTCACCAGAATCAATAGCACAATCAGACCCAATACGTGAGGCCGAACGAATAAAGGAGGCTCTCTTGAGCATTCAGCAGAGCGCTGCTGAGGTTGCCGAGCAAGCCGAACTACAGCTTCTTGAAAACGTTCGAGAACAGCTTGGCTATAAACCAACCACAAAAATAAGCGAAGACGATATTGTTGATACCAGAATCGCGGGGAAAACCCCGGTCCTCACACCAAGAGCACTGGCTCAAGTTTTGCCGGTTACCGAAGAAAGTGCAAACACCACCCACAAAAGTCGTTCTTCTATTGAAGCCATACTTTCGAGTAAAGACGATCGCTTGGTGGCGATTGTGGGACCATGTTCGATTCACGATGCCAAAAGTGCTCTGGAATACGCTGACTGGCTTAATGGACAGCGCGAACAACACAAAGATAGCCTTGAAATCGTCATGCGGGCTTACATGGCAAAGCCAAGAACCGAACTTGGCTGGAAGGGCTTTGAATACGACCCTAGACTAGATGACTCAAACGATATTAACCTCGGAATGGTTTTGTCCAGAATGTTGTCGTGCCAAATTACAAATCAAGGCATGCCGATCGCCATGGAGCGATTAAATGCTAATACGCCACAATACTTTAATGGGCTTGTTGCGTACGATGCGATTGGAGCCAGAAATACCACAGATCAGAAGGCACGGGAATACGCTTCTGGTACGTCCTCTCCTGTTGGCTTCAAAAACACTCCCGAAGGCAGCATCCAGGCAGCCGCCGAAGCGGTAGTAACTGCCAACGCACCACATGACTTTTTGGGCATGAATATCCAAGGTACTCCGATGCATGTGACGACTACAGGAAATGCTCTGGCTCATATTGTTCTTCGGGGCAGCCAAGAAGGACCAAATTATTTTCCCGCGCACGTCAATGTCGCAAAAAACATTCTTCGTGACAAAAACTTGCTCGAAGCCATACTAATTGACGCTTCGCACGCAAATAGCAGTAAGGATTTCCGAAAACAAGCTGAAGTGATTAGCAACGTTTCACAGCAAATTGCGCTCGGGGAACTAGCGATCAAGGGTGTAATGATCGAGAGTAATCTCGTAGAGGGATCTCAATCGCTCAATAGCCAAAAAGGCCTGGTTTACGGCCAAAGCATAACAGATGGGTGTGTTGGCCTTGAGGAGACAGAAAAGATGCTAAACCTGCTATCCAACGCAGTAGATCTCCGTAGGCTTTCGGTGTCTTAAGAGGGTATAATTTGTTCGTATGAGTGATCAAAAAAAATTTACTCGTGACGAACACACCATCAATGAGCACAGATGGAGGACTGCAGACGGCCACCACAATATATATGTACAGGAGTGGGGAAATAATAAAGGAACCCCAATTATCTTCTTGCACGGTGGACCTGGAGCTGGTCTGTCCAACAAGCACAGAGACCATTTTGACCCCAAAAAACACTACGTGATTTTTTTCGACCAACGCGGCGCAGGCAATAGCACCCCAAAAGGGTCAACCCAGCACAACACCACCGACCACTTAATAGATGATATTGAGCTTATCCGTTCAAAGCTCGGACTTGAAAAATTTGCCCTTTACGGAGGCTCGTGGGGTTCAACCCTGGCGCTCATGTACGGAATTTCCTGTCCGCAGCGAGTCAGCAAAATGCTTATTTCCGGGATCATGCTCGGCACAAAAGAAGAACTAGACTGGTTCGACGACGCAGGATATCGCATTTTTTACCCAGAGGTGTACAAATTTTATACAAAGAATATTCCCAAAAAGTATTTGGACCACCCAGGTGCATACCTACGCCAACAAATTCTTGAAAAAAACTCGAAAAAAGCAGCTTACCACTATACAGAAGGCGAGGGAAGCATTATCCCCTTGGACCACCGATTTAAACCTCGAGATTATGCGGACTACGACATATCCTATGCTCGCATAATTGCCCACTATATTAGCAACAACTGCTTTATCAAAGACGGCTACATACTAAAAAACGCCGACAAACTTACCATGCCCATTCATATTGTGCATGGCCGGTATGACATGGTGTGCTTGCCAATGTCGGCCTACGCACTTCACAAAGCCCTCCCAAACAGCGAACTACATTGGACCCTTGCGGGTCATTCCAGCTCCGACCGCTCAAACTATGATGTAAACCAAACACTAATCCGGTTGATCTTTTAGTGGCTGACTACTGGAAACAGCAGAGGGATAAGCCGCTATATCCAGACTTACTTTGGAGCAAGCCCGTCACAAAGCGTGGAGCAGGTAAGCTGTTAATTATTGGTGGCAGTTCGGCGGGATTCTCTGTTGTTGCCCAAAGCTTTGCAGGATCCAGCTCGGTGGGCGCGGGGCATATACGGGCAGTTGTCCCGGATAGTCTGCGCAAAATAACGCATGGCTTTGACTTTATTGAATACGCTCCGAGTAACCCAAGTGGCGGGTTTGCAAAGACCTCTTTGGTCGAACTTTTAGAGCTCGCCAATTGGTCAGACGGCGTTTTGATTGCTGGCGATCTTGGAAAAAATAGCGAAACTAGTTTGCTGATTGAACAATTCCTAAACGCCTGCCCAAAGATAGTGGTTATTGCCCCCAACGCTCTCTCAACGCTGACGCTTGGCGTCGCGGAGATCTTATCTTCGGATCAACGAGTAGTACTATTTAGCCGCCGCGATATTCAAAACGCTGCCCGCGAGCTAAAAGTACTGCAACCAATAACATCTACTCAAGCACCCCCACAATTTGCCCAGTCACTGAGGGAAGTGTCGAACAAGTGTAGAAGCCAGCTCATAGTAGTCGACGAACAAACGATTTGGGTGGCACATCAAGGTGAAGTAATTTCAACCAGTTCATCAAAAAACGATACAATTGCGCCACTGGCAGCAGTGTGGGCTCTTCAAAACCCTACAAAAACAAAGGAGGCGCTTGTGTGCGCCTGCTGGGAGACAAAAAACTAAACCGTGGTGCCGGAGGAGGGACTCGAACCCTCAATCCCGAAGGAATGCGATTTTGAGTCGCACGCGTATACCAATTCCGCCACTCCGGCACATATGACTGTCGAAGTAAGTATACTATAATTGCTAGTGCAAGCTCTATTTGAGCTGGTTATTTTATGGACCCTCAACACGACAAGAACAAAGAAGATTTAGCTCAAGACAAAGCCGTGGAGCTTATTCGCGGCAAGCTTGATGCCCTATACGCGGAAGAGCCCAGCGCCGCGGAAGAAATTGAAGAAATAGAGCATCTCGGAAAAACGACCTCAAAGCATCAACGATACATGAAAAGCCTCGCAGGTAGCGGGAAAGGGCTTGCCGAGATTCAAACTGCCTGGCACGAATATTATGTCAATCTGAGTGACGTAGAAAAACACGAGGTTTGGCAAGAATTTTATGCCGAGCATGACCGCGAAAAACGACAACCTATAACCCCAAGCAAAGAGACGCCACAAGTTACCGAGCTGCCCAAAAGAGACACAGGCTCTCATCCGCGCAACGACCAGCCAAAGAAAGATATCAAGAAGCAGCTTTTGAAGAAAATACCCACCCAAAAAAAGCTCCGAGACAGTCACCACGTGCGAGCCATGGTATTTGGGGTAGGCATGGGTGCGCTCGTGGTAGTCATCCTAATGTTTAGTTTTTTCAATGAGCGATTTATTGCGCCGTTCATTCGACCGAGCCAAAATGTAAGCGCCACACCAATAATTGTTGACCCCAATAACAGTGGTCCTGTTGGGCCAGAAGCGAAAATAGTTATTCCAAAAATTAACCTTGAGGCGCCCGTCATTTACGATGTACCGAGCATAGAAGAAAAGGATGTGCAAAAGGGACTAGAAAATGGCGTTGTCCATTACATTACAACCCCCAATCCTGGCGAAAAAGGCAACTCTGTCATATTTGGCCACTCGAGCAGCAACATCCTAAACAAAGGCAAGTACAAATTTGCGTTTATACTGCTGAAAAGCCTTGAAAACGGCGATACATTCATCGTTCAAAAAGACGGAAAACGATATGTCTACAAGGTCTACAACAAGTTTGTTACAGACCCCAAAGACACAAGCGTACTCAACAGTACCGACCGGCCAGCCACCATGACACTTATTACGTGCGACCCTCCTGGCACATCAACAAATAGGTTAATTGTCCAGGCCGAGCAGATATTTCCAGATCCATCAACCAACAAGGAAAGCAGCGCCACTGGCTCCTCGAGTGCGCCCGAAAAACTACCAAGCAACTCTCCAACCCTTTGGTACCGTATTACCAGAGTTTTCTCAAACTAGGACTTACTGGTCGGCCTTGGCGCGTAAATTTGTTTTTACAAAATCAAATTTGTTTGGAGTACTTGAAGCGCCAATACTGTAAAGCAGGGTATAGTCCCTATCAAACATTGGTATCGATTGGGGAATTGAGGCAACGAGTTCTTGGAGATTAGAGCCATCGAAATCAAAAATAATTAATGTGCCGCCGCTTTTGGCGGACAGCCTGTGGCCGTCCATCCAAGTGACGGTGCTTCCAGGATCGAATGTCTTTGCGACATTAAACCTATAGAGCTTCTTGTATTCAGCGTCATACACCTCAAAGTGTTGTCCGCTTTGCGACGAAACAAAGCGCGTATTCTGCGAAAACCCTACTTTTGTAAGTGAATCGGGATTTCTGAGCACGGCCGAAGGAACCGGTCTAGACTTGTCGCGTTTTGACAGAATTGTTTGTGGGTTTTTGTACACATAGGTCTTCTTGTCATTGTTACTTCCAATGACGATATACCAAGAACTGTCATAACGTGCGATATCCAACATAGCAGTGCCGGCTGAAATCTCACGAATCGCATAGGTGTCGTTACCTTGCCGAAGCATAACTCTTTGAACGTTGGAATTTACTACTGGCATCGTGTAAACCAATGTATCCTCGCCGTGGGACTTATAGACGCCAATACCAGACAGCAAGGGGGTAACTTGTTTAGTTTTTGCATCCGCCGTTTCGAGCTGTCCACCAGGGTTTGTAAGTAAATACCATTTATCATATTTCTTATCTATAAGAGACACTGAGGTTGGGCTTTGATTGAGTAATTTGTTAATGTTGGTCGACTCGGCTGGAACATCACGATTGAGCACTATAAACTCCTGACCACTGGCATAACTGTGCTTGACGAGAAGGTGTTTGTTGTCATTGGACCATTCGACCAACTCGACAGTGTGACCACCGTCAGCTTTTGTGAAGAGGTCTGCAGGAAAGGCGATCGCCTTCTCGGCTGGCAACTTGTTTGCACTCAACGTATTGAGATCGTACTGAATATAGCTGGTGAGTGAGTTTGAGACATTGGTTATTACCCATCGACGATCTGGGCTCTCCGACACAAAACTTGGTGCCGAATCATAGCCAAAGACCGATATCCTATCGAGTGTCTTTGGAATAAGTAGGGGATACGTAAGACGCTGTACTTCTCCGCCTTCCAGCGAAAACGCCCGGCCCCAGTCCCGATAATCGTTCTTGTAGATTGATAAGTCGTAACCGCCGCTTGGCAAGGTTATCCGGGTATTCGTTCGGTCCTTGTACTCTTTGCCATTTAAGCGAATCGTTGCACCGTCCGGGGCACTATCAATATAAGCAAGTCCATTCTGAATTACTTGACCCGTTTTCCTATCGACATCAAATCCATAGGCATTAAAAACCAAGATGGTGGTTGCAATTAAGATGAGTATACCTGTTAGGACATACCCGACTCCTAGTCGAACGCCGCGTCTTTTTTTTGCTTTTGGGTCAAGAAAATCCATGTTACTACAGCACTCAGTTATACCATTTTTTTTGTAATATTCACAGTCACGAAAAGGGGCACAATTTGCTTTATTTTTTTGACAGATAGGACTACACTATTGAATACGCACCAAAAATCTAAACAGGGTTAAGGCACCAGCGTTGGGAAATAACACTTCAACAATCGAACTAAACGGCAAAAAGTATGACGCTCGGAGTGGCAGAATCATCAGCGATATCCCTGCCAAAAAACCAATGCCCACCAACGCCGTAGCAAAAACTGGAACTGCCATTGACGGTTTTGCCAGAAAGAAAACTCGCACCGCACACCAAGTTGCCCCAACGGCAACTCGCAAGCAAGATCGAGCTAAGACCCTTATGCGTCCCGCCGTTAAGAAACCTGTCATTAGAAATGACGTCACTTCAAAAAGACCAATCGCCGAAGACGCAACTACAAAAGCTCGAGAACTCCGAGCAAAACAAAGTTCGAAAAGCCCACTTGTTCATAGATTCAATCACCCCAGCAGCACAAATACCTCTGTACCAAAACGGCAGGCTCATCTGCCGGTTGCATTGCCTGCAACTACGCCACATAGAGAGAGCAGTAATCTAACCCAACGTGCTCATCACCGCACAAGTCAGCCCAACATATTTGAACAAGCAATAAAAAACGCTGACTCTCATCTAAAAGAGTTTGACGCAGCGGCCCACAAAAAAAGCCGTAGGCTGCGAAGATACGGCCTCAAAAGTAAAGCTGGAAACATCGCACTTCTGTCAGTCGCCGTGCTTTTGTTGGCAGGCTTCTTTACCTACCAGAACGCGCCCGCAATAGAAATGAGGCTCGCCGCGGCACAAGCGGGAGTTCCCGCAAGCATGCCAGGCTACAAACCAGCTGGATATGGTGCTACATCCGTAAAGCACGAGCCAGGCAAAGTGTCGGTCTCTTTTCGGTCTCGCACAGACAACAAAGGCTTCACGCTTACTCAGCAGGCAAGTAATTGGAACAGTGCTTCGTTGCTTGCAAACACCGTTGCCCAGAACAAACAACCCTACCAAACCTATCAAGACGGCGGTAAAACAGTGTACATTTACAATAGCTCAAATGCCACATGGGTAGACGGTGGCGTGTGGTATCAACTCGAAGGCGATGCCAGCCTTACAAGTGATCAGCTTCTTCGCATAGCCAATAGCCTCTAGTTTCATCTGTTACAATAATGCAGATGGAGCCAGCAAGAACTAGATTTGCACCAAGCCCGACTGGTTTTCTGCATGTGGGCGGCGTTCGAACCGCTCTTTTTGCATGGCTCGTCGCAAGACAAACGCGCGGTCAGTTCGTGTTGCGAATTGAAGATACTGACAAAACACGCGAAGTCGCTGGTGCAGAAGCCCATATTATTGACAGCCTCTCGGCACTCGAACTCCTGCCAGACGAGGGGCCCCACATCGGCGGAAAATATGGACCATATCGTCAAAGTGAGCGTCTCGAAATATACAAAAAATGGGCGCAAAAATTGATTGACGCCGATCGAGCCTACGCCGATCCGTCTTCTCCTGGCGAGATTCAGTCTTTGCGAGAAAAAGCACAAAAAGAAAAACGAGCGTTTAAGTTTCGCGACCACAGACCCGAGAATCCACCCAAGTGGGACGGAACAATGCCGCTCCGCTTTAAAAGCAGCATAAGTTCTCGTAGCTATCAAGACGATGTTTTCGGACCAATTACAACTCCCGAAGGTGAAAGCGATGACTTTATACTACTTAAGTCCGATGGCTACCCGACCTACAACTTTGCGCACATTGTCGACGATGCCGAGATGCATATAACCCACATAATTCGAGGCCAGGAGTTCATTTCGAGCATGCCAAACTATCTTGATCTTTACGAAGCGTTATCAATAAAACCACCACGAATTGCAACCGTGCCTCATATATTAAATGAGGTCGGCAATAAGAAGCTAAGCAAGCGAGATAACGCCAAAGATATCCTGGAATATGTGCGCGATGGATTCCTTCCAGATGCCCTTATTAGTTTTATCGCAACCCTAGGCTGGAATGATGGTACGACCAAGGAAGTATTCAGCCGCGAAGAATTGCTCCGTTCTTTCAGTCTCACCCGAGTTCAGAAAAGTGGGGCACAGTTTGACGAAAAGCGTCTACTCTGGACAAATGGGTACTTTATTCGAAATATGCCTCTTAACAATCTTGTCGCAAGAGCTGAGCCCTATTGGCCCGATTCGGCGGAAAAAAGTGACGCCTCATACAAACGTGCAGTTTTGAGCCTGGTACAAGAGCGCCTCAAGTATTTTGGGGAGCTCCCAGACCTAACGGACTTTTTCTTTCGTGATCTACCCCTAAACACTCAGCTGATAGACCAAAACAACGCCCTAAACGGCTACGAGCCCTCTGAGCTTGCAAATTGGCTAAAGGTGGCAAGGACACAGCTCCTCGCACAAAAAGACTGGAGCAGTAAGGCACTTCAATTAACGCTGAATCAACTGTTAGAGGAGACTGGTCAGAGACCTCGCGCCCTATTTAGCCTTATTCGCATCGCTGTCACACAAAGTCCATCAAGTCCAGGGCTTGCTGAAACCATGGCAACTCTTGGCAAAGAGGTTGTATTGCGACGAATAGGCTCCCAAATTGAATCATTTCCAGATTTGCCTTAAAAGCGTAAGCATTCTAAAATATACCCTATGGTCGACGACATACGTCCCCGAGGACCTAAACCTGGGGACGAAAACAAAAATCTCCAAACACCACCACCTCCGAGTGAGCCAATCTTTGTAGAGCCCGAGCTCATGGAACAAGAAGATGGCTTTGTAATAACAAAAGTGTCTGATGAAGACAAGAAAGGTCGAACAGGCTTTTCAATGAAGAACCTACGCAAACGACAGAAAGTTCTGCTTGGTGTAGTCGTTGGCGTTGTACTTATCATTGGAGGCGGCAGCGCATATGCCCTCACACGAAAAAGCACCCCCGCGGCGACGCCAACGGTGGTACAGAAAAAAGAAGCACCTCCAAAGCCCACAACTGAGGCCTCAAGACTTACTGGAGTTCAAATTCCGATTGACGTCAACAAACGACCCATAACATCCATCCAGATCGAGAATAGCCCCGATGCTCGTCCACAATCTGGCTTAAAGGACGCCGGTGTTGTGTTTGAAGCAATTGCTGAAGGTGGCATTACGAGATTCAATGCCTCATTCCTTGAGTCACAACCGGATTACATAGGCCCCATTCGATCAGTTCGACCTTATTATGCTCGTCTAGCCGCCCCATTTGACCCAATTTTCGTTCATGCCGGGGGAAGCGGGGATGGTCTCGCAACACTTCGAGCTTTGGGGTTAAAAGATCTTGACCACGGGGCAAATGGTGGCGCATTTCAGAGAGTGAGCAACAGATACGCACCACACAACCTCTATAGCTCTATGGCAAAACTAGATGAGGCTTCTCGAGGAAGAGGCTATAACACCAGCGACGTAAAAAGCTTCCTTCGGAAAGATGAAAAGAAGGGCTTACCTGTCACCGCAAAGGCAATAGACTTTAATATCTCTAGCCCGCTTTACAATGTTCACTACGACTACGATGCCGCCTCTAACACATACCTTAGGAGCATGGGAGGGCGACCCCATACTGATGAACGCAGTGGGGCACAACTCGCCCCCAAAACGGTGGTAGCGTTAGTTATGAACTGGTCACAAAGTGGCATATATTCGGTGTATCAGACAACTGGGGAGGGGACAGCCTTTATCTTTCAAGACGGCCAAGTCCAGCAAGTCACCTGGAAAAAAGCCGGCGACAAAGAACAGCTACAATTTATCGGAGCCGACGGCAAGCCAGTCGCGTTAGACGCTGGCCAAACATGGTTTACGCTTCTGAAAGATCCTGGTGCAGCAAAGTATAGCCCCTAATACACGCGGAGGTGGGCGAATAGGTGAATGAAGGTTTTATCGAAAAATACGTCTCAGCCATAAAGGTGCGAGTGCTAATGTGGCTACTGATTTTAGGCCTTATCTGCATTGGAGCCCTTTTTGTAGCTGTGGAGGTGCTCGAACTACCTTCGACTCTAGTTTTTTCTGTGGCGGCGGTGTTTTGGGGCATCGTGTGTATTTTTGCGAGTTCTCGTATCGGAGCTGCTGCCACAAAACCAATGCGCTACTTATCGCAAGCAATACTCCATATTTCGCCCAAGGAGACCCTTATCGCCGCCCCAAACGTCGACGAACTGTCTCTCGGTCGAGAGTTGGTCGCGTCGCTTACCCGCCAAGTGTATGACCTGGCAACCAACGGAGCGCCGGCTCAAACAACTCATACGGATGCAAGCCAACAACCCTCGCTTGATCTAATTACGTTGCCAATCTTTGGACTTGATTCTGCTGGCAAAATTATCATTTCCAACTCAACAGCAGCCGCCATATTTAAAGACAATGCTGGCCTAGCTGGATCAAGCCTCAATCAAATAATGACCCTGGAGTTTGAAACTGATGAAACGTTGGATAGCTGGCTAGAAGCGGCCAAAAACCAAGCGGTAAACGCAAACAAAACCTGGAATAAGGTCAAGGTAACAAAAGCTGGTACCAGCGAGTCAACCTATTTTGATATTGCGGCCAGCTTGAGCCAACAAAATGCCAGTGGCATTGAACTGATGGTAGTATTCTTCGATCATAGTGACGCCTATGCTACGGAGCAAGACGCCATGAGTTTTGTGGCACTGGCTGTCCACGAACTGCGTACACCCCTCACGATTTTAAGAGGCTACATTGAAGCGATAGAAGACGAACTCGGCCCAAACATCAACGACGAAACAAAAACCTTCATATATAAGATGAATATTTCTGCCGAAACACTTGCTGGGTTTGTTTCAAAAATTCTAAGCGTCGCCCGCGTCGAAGAAAATCAGCTAAACTTGCACCTCAGCGAAGATGATTGGGTGCTCACCCTAAAAACGGTTCTTAGCAGCCTTCAGATGCGAGCAAAAGTAAATGACAAGGTCATTTCTCTAGAAGTTGGGAAGAATATTCCCCCCGTGGCGGTCGACAAAATCACTATCTCTGAAGTCCTCACTAATCTGGTAGACAATGCCATCAAATATAGCCCCAAAAACGCCCAGTCGATTGTCGTGAAGAGTTACGTAAATCAAGAAGGCCTGGTCGAGACTACCGTCCAGGACCAAGGCGTCGGAATACCAAGCTCGGTGATGCCACACCTTTTTACAAAATTCTACAGAAATCACCGAAACACCAACCAAATTGGTGGGACTGGTCTAGGACTATACTTGTCAAAGGCAATAATCACAGCCCACCATGGACACATCTGGGCCCAGTCAAGCGACGGAAAGGGAAGCACCTTCAGTTTTACAATATTGCCGTACGATCGCCTTGCTGAAGCTGACAAAACAGATAATAATGAGATCACTAGACAACGCCATGGGTGGATAAAAAACCATACCATGCAACGACAGTAGGAAATAATGGAACAAACCAAACCAAAAAACATTCTATGCATCGAAGATGAGCGCTTTATTGGCGAGCTCTATGAGCGAGCACTCACAAAAGCTGGCCACAAAATAGAAGTCGTCAATACAGGAGATAAGGGACTAGAAAGAGCCATGAGCGATGAGTTTGACGTAATATTGCTCGACATAATCATTCCTGAAATGCTCGGCGTAGATGTCCTAAAAAGGTTGCGCTCAGACAAACCAGATCTTCGAGCAAAGGTTATTATTGCAACAAATCTTGAGCAAGACGAAAAAACTCGCCAATCTATAGAAAAAGATGCTGATGGCTACGTCATCAAGGCCGATATTACTCCAAAAGAACTGGTTCGCTTTATAGAATCACTCTAAAAAGAACTATACTAATCCTATGGACGAAGAGGCACTTAGAGATCTCGGCGTTTCGACGCACGCAGGGTTTCCCAATGCAGCAATTGGCTCGCAAAGTCGACAACTCGACATCTCTCGACTACTTATCGCACATCCTTCGGCAACCTATTTAATGCGTCTTGACAGCGATGAGTGGAATGAACTAGGTATGTTTTCTGGGGACATCGTAGTCATAGATCGAGCAGTTGAACCAACCGCAAATGACGTGGTCGTTTGGTGGGACCACGACCAATTCGTTATGAGTAACCTCGCGGCGGATGAACCAAAAAAAGCGTTGTGGGGTACCGTAACCTCTGTTATTCATCGGATGAAGCACTCATGAAACGACCAATGTTTGCGCTTATTGATTGTAATAATTTTTTTGTGTCATGCGAACAAATATTTCGGCCAGACCTCGTGGACGGGGCGGTGGTTGTGCTTAGCAGTGGCGACGGCTGCGTTGTAGCAAGAAGCAACGAAGCCAAGAAACTTGGAATTCCAATGGGGGCCCCAGCATTCAAATACAAACAGGTGCTGGAGGAAAACCGGGTGGTACGTTTTAGTGCAAACTTTGAATTATATGGTGATATTTCCCGGCGTATTACCGAAATACTCACCAGCATAACACCTCGCGTGGAGGTATACTCGATCGACGAGTCGTTTTTAGACATTTCACAGCTATCGATACCAGACTTTGAAGAGTGGGGAAAAGCCGTACGGGCCAGAATTCAAAAATGGACTGGGGTTACTGTTAGCATCGGTGTTGCCACCTCAAAGACACTCGCCAAACTCGCAAGTGAGCACGCAAAGAAGAACCAATCCTTGCAAGGGGTTCTATACATTGATAGTTCTAAAAACAAGTATGATCACTATCTTGAAAAAACGCCGCTCGAGGACATCTGGGGAATTGGTTGGCGAATGGCCCCACGTCTAAGAGCAGTTGGCTTATCGTCAGCACACGACCTGCGGAGTCTCACACCCTCCCAGGGACACAAACTATTCGGTTCAATCCTTGGCGAGCGGCTTGTGCGGGAGCTTCGAGGACAATCTTGTATTCCCCTGGAGCGAATTCGGGTAGGACAGCGGAGTATCAGCGCGACAAGAACGTTCGGCGAAGACACAGACCAATTACACGTCGTCGAAGGCGCGGTGGCGAGTTTTGTTGCGCGTGCCGCACACCGACTCAGAACCCAAGGCCTGGTTGCCAGAAAATTACACGTTTTTCTCTCCTCGAATCGCCATAAGCCCGGCTATCAAAAATGGACAAAAGAAACCGTTTTGGCGCAAGCTACCGCCGACACGGGGATACTCACGGCAACCGCCAATAGAATGCTCCGCTCTTTTCACAAACCCGGTGCCCTTTATCATCGAGGAGGAGTTCTATTGAGTAATCTTGCTAGAAACGATTCATTTCAACCAGATATCTTTGGTGCAAAAAATCCTATCAAGTTCAACAAAGAGATGCGACGGATGGAAGCCGTCGATAAACTAAATGATAGATACGGGCGACGGTTACTACACACTGCAAGCGAGGACCTTAGCCGAGCATGGGAGCCAAAACACCTTACTAGAAGCCCAAGGTATACAACAAACTGGGACGAGTTGGCAAAAATAACAATAAAGTAACTCTAGTGCTTGCAAATCATCTTCGGTCAAACTAGGATACTATCATGAGAACTTTTTTGGTGCGACACGGTGCGTTTGAGTATGGACCGAAAGAAGATGGGCCGCTGCTTGATGTTGGCAGAAACCAAGCCCAACAAGCAGCTGATTGGTTAAAGGCCGAAAATCTGGGAAAAGTTGCGATCTTTTCTTCTTGCACTATTCGCACCGATGAAACAGCAAAAATTATTGCCAAAACACTTGGGGTAGACGAAATATGCTACAACGGCGTACTTTCGCCGCACTCGGACAATGAGCTAGCTCTCGCAAACCTCACAGACACCCTCCTCGAAGATCTCTGCGTTGGGCGAGTTCAAGACCTTGACGCGGTGATAGCAGTCTCCCACGGTCCAACCATCAAAGCAGCTTACTCATTAGTCAACAAATTACCACAATACCACATTGAGTATGGCAGCGTTCACGAATACGCCCCTAAATAGAGTACCTACCTAAACACCCAGTTCGATCTCTTGGGAGTCCATTACCATTCTTAATTGACGAAAGCTATCACACACATATATAGTTGCAACCATAATTATCACGTAAAATAAAGGGTACCAAATGGACGACTCTTCACAAGACGATAGCACACAACAAAAACAAGATACTGGAATCACCAGTGACTATAATCAAGCCCAACAAGCCTATGAAGAAACACTGGTACCAATCGCCAGTCAACAGGCCGGCCAAGTCGTCGAGCCGGTGAGCGCCCAGGTTGAAACGGTAAACACTGAACAACCTTTGCCAGTTGCTGAGGAAACAGCCGATGTGAGCACACCCGAAAGCACCGAAACTGTGCTTAGCAACGTCGAGCCGTTGGAATCTGTCCAGCAGCCACAACAAAACAACCTGCCAGTTCCGGAAACTACCGATGCGACAAGCCCGGTTGTGGGTACAGAAAACCCAACGGTAGTCACTCCTACAACTCCAGTCGGTGGCACCATTGATCCAATTGCACCACCTGCACCCGTGGGGGAAGGCCCAGTGGCGGGAGGTGGCGATTATGGTGACACGGGAGCTGGTGGTGACTACGATGATCCAGGAATGGGTCAAATGCCAGGCTCTGGCGACGAATCTGCTCCTGGAGAGCCAGGCATCGGCGAACTCGAAGTCTAGCTATATCCTAGGAGACGTCAATGATTGATAAAAATTGTAACGTCGTCCGAAGCAGGGGAGGATGTTGCTCGAAAATCAGCCTTCTGCTGCAAGGCCTCGTTGTCGGCTTCAAGTTCTTCTAGTCTTTTTCGATTTTGCTCGTTTAGAATTTGCTCGGCAAGGCGAGCCTCCTCGAGTTCAGCTTGTTTTTTCATGTCCTTTGCTTCCATATCATTCATCTTCAGAAGATAATTATCGAGTCCACCAAGACTTTCAACATTCACCAACGTTCCATTTTCCATAACATACACGACGTCCATTAGGCTCAGCAGAGACTGATGATGCGTGACTAAAATCACAGTTTTACCATCAACGAGTTGCAGAATCGAGTCGTGAATTTTCTTTTCGCTTTTACCGTCAAGTGCGGAGGTCGGTTCATCCATACAAATAATCGGAGAATCTTTTAGTAGTCCTCTGGCAAGTGAAACGCGCTGACGCTGCCCTCCGCTCAAATTATTTCCACCCTCTCCCGCGATCGTATTAATATTGGACGGTAATTTTATTACAAAGTCCTTCATATCGGCAACATCTATCGCTCGCTCAACTTCTTGGTGCGAAATATGCCTTGATGGATCACTATCCAGCAAGTTGTCACCAATGCTTTCATTAAAGAGCTGGGGCGTCTGGCCAACCCACGCAATTGCGCGCCTAAGTTCTCGAAGCGAAACGGTTTGCACGTCAATTCCGTCTATCATAATCTTACCCATCGTCGGCTCGAGAAATAGCGGCAAGAGTTTTAATAGCGTACTTTTGCCGCTGCCGCTTGGTCCAATTATGCCAACTTTTTGACCGGCTTCGGCGGTGAGACTGACATTGTTCAGCACCATGCTATCCCCGTAAGAATAACTCACATTTTGAAGCTCAATCCGACCCTTGCTGACGGGAAAATGCTTATCAGCTCGTAAATTTTCGACCCCTTGGTAGTCGCTGAGCACCTCATACACCCGCTCGACATCGGCCTTTCTTTGGCTCCTGGCAGCAATCTGGCTCGCTAGCGTTTGAACAGGCACGAGCAGATAGCCCATATACGTCATAAATATGAGCAGTTCGCCCAGGGATATCTCTCGGTTCAGCGCAGCTGTGCCACCAAAATACATGACCGTCGCTGTTGCGAGCACAATAAGAAGCCCGTTGGTAAAACGATAGGTTCTGCCCCACAGCAAACCACTGCGTGAGTAGTCGTAGCTTTGGAGCCACAACTGATTGGCTTTTTTAATCTGCTTCTCCTCAAGACTATACGCTTGAACGGTTTCAGCGTTATCAACTGACTCAGTAATAATCGAGGTTGCGTGGCTCGAATTTTTTGTAAGTCTTCTAGAAATTTGGCTAAGACGCGGCCCGTAAACCTTCGTAAGAATAAAGAGGGCGGGCAATATTATGATGCTTATCACGGTCAACCGGACGTTAAAGCTCAGCATAACGAGCAGTATTCCAAGCACCATGATTATCGACTGCGCAATCGCGGCCGTAGTGCCAAGTACATATTCGGACAAGCTATTGGTGAGCGTATTCTGGCGATGTATGTAATCTCCCTTGCTTAAACGGCCCTTCTGATAGAGCGGCAGATGCAGAATGTGCCGCAGCGACTCCTCTTTGACTTCACGATTCAATCGAAAGCTCAATTTAAAAACCATATAGTCTCGAAAAGAACCAATCAGTGCACCAGAAACAAAAATCGCGACCGTCATTAAAGATGTTACGAGAATGAGTGTCGCTGGCTTTGTGTAATCACCAATCCAATCCGGCGCGGGAACATTACCAAACGCCGAATCGACCATTATTTTTGTTGGCCAAGGGCGAAGCAGTGCAATTGAAGAGGTAATTACGCTAATAAAAATCACGATCAACGCCGGGATGAGCGCTTTTTGCTTATAGCTCGAAATCCATGTTTTAAACCCGGTCTTGCTGTAGGTGCGACCGTGATACAGCAGCCACGAATGCACCACCTCGTTCACAAGTTTTGGAGGCCAACCCTTGGCAATTAGGTCACTGGCAATGTTTTGCGGAGGAACACCCTCTGCAACAGCCTGTTCAATAGCCTCATCTATTTCTGGTACCACTAAATATTTTCGCTTTCTTCTTGACACTCATTATAGGTGGAGAAAACCAAATAAGAAAGAAAAAAGCATATCCGCTTTAAGATAATGCTAACTAAAATACCCCGGGCAAAACCGGGGCACTTTAGTTGGTGACCTCACGGGGAATCGACTCACCTTCGGCGAGCCCGTCGCAACGTCTTTGCAAACCAGTTTGCAAGAGCTGACTCCCTTGCACAGTGCCACCGGCACTGCTCACCCGATTGCCGCAATCGGTGCACGATCCTCGTTGAACACGAAAAAAGCCCAGCAGCTGCTGAGCTATTCTCGTGGTGACCTCACGGGGAATCGAACCCCGATTGCCAGGATGAGAACCTGGTGTCCTAACCGTTAGACGATGAGGCCATTTGACAGACCGCAAACGAGGAATGCATATGAGAGTCTAGCATAACAGAGGTAGAATGTCCACGAAGAACGAAAAGCACTAGCTGATCGACCCCTGGATGGCCTATAATCCACTGCATATGCATAAGCTCAATCAAGGCAGTACTTGGGTTCGATAATGCTGACAGTCATTATCACCATTGTTATTGTTGCGATAATAATTACGGCATCTATCCGGGTGTTGTTGGTTGTGCGAGGTCTAAAAAAGGACGAAGGCAAGGCGAGCGACAAGACACTAGTAAAAAACGTTGCTAAAAGCAAGGACCTTCAATCGGAGACGCTCATCGAGTCGCTGAGCGATGGCGTGATCGTAACTGATATGAAGGGAACCATCACCCTGTTTAACAAAGCTGCCTCTGAAATGACTGGCTGGCCAATAGACGAAGCCCTCGGTTTTGACTCAAAAACAGTGCTTCGTATTTTGAGTGATGAGAAAAATAATATTACCGTTCCCGATAACGAGCATCCTTTTACGACAGTGCTCACAACCAGGGGGCGTTTTAGCCAAACGGTTCCGCTCGTAGACCGGACTAATAAACACATCTTTATCTCGCTCGTCATTTCACCAGTTGTTGCCCCAAAAAATAACGAATTAGTAGGTTCGATTGCAGTGTTTCGCGACGTCAGCAAAGAACGCTCTGAAGAAGAGCAACGAGCGGAATTTATTAGCACCGCAAGTCATGAGATGAGAACCCCAGTTGCTGCAATTGAAGGGTACCTAGCCTTGGCACTTAATGACAAAGTGAGCAACATCGATGCTCGGGCCCGCGAATACCTGGAGAAAGCACATGCAAGCACTCAGCATCTTGGCAAACTTTTCCAAGACCTTCTGACGAGCGCTAAGGCGGAGGATGGGCGACTTACAAGCCACCCTGTGGTAACCGAGATGGGAGGCTTTGTTGAGCAACTTGCAGAAGACTTGCGATTTGGAGCGGAAAAGAAAGGGTTGGGCATAGAATTTGTTACAAACTCCAACCCCATGGGAGACAACAGCGTCATTGATGCAAGCATCAAAGGCAAAACCATCCAGCCTCTGTATTTCGTGCTCGTTGACCCCGACCGCATGAGAGAAGTAATTACAAATCTCTTTGACAATGCAACAAAATACACTGACAGCGGTAAAATTTCACTCGGAATCACGGGCAACGACACAGTTGTCCAAATCAGCATCAAAGATACTGGCGCTGGCATACCAGAGAGTGACATCCCGCATTTGTTTCAAAAATTCTACCGAGTGGATAACTCAGCTACAAGATCCATTGGCGGTACAGGCCTCGGTCTGTTTATCTGTCGTAAGATTGTCGAACTCTACAACGGTACGATCTGGGCTGAAAGTGAGCTAGGCAGAGGAAGCACTTTTTTTATTAACCTCCCCAGACTGACATCACAACGCGCTCAAACACTTCAAATGAAAGAAAAGCGGGCCTCGAGCTTGATCTAGTAAGAACGAAGCATAAACGTGATATACTTTCGTTATAAAATGAATACGAGAAACAGGGGATAGGTATACAATATGGCCAAAATAATGCTCGTTGAGGACGACAATAACCTTCGGGAAATTTATGGCGCTCGCCTCCTCGCTGAAGGACACACCATTGTAGCCGCAAAAGACGGGGAAGAAGCTCTGGCGCTCGCTGTAAAAGAAAAGCCAGACCTCATTATTTCTGACGTAATGATGCCAAGAATTAGCGGCTTTGACATGCTTGACATACTCAGAAACGCTCCCGAGACAAAGAACACCAAGGTGATAATGATGACAGCACTTTCCCAAGCAGAAGATAAAGCCCGCGCCGATAAGCTGGGAGCTGATCGTTACCTCGTAAAATCACAGGTTACACTCGAAGACGTCGCGAAGGCCGTAAAAGATGTGTTGCAGGACGGTTCTGGTGACACCCCAATTACTGGAGTCGACGGAGCTAGCACCGTCGATCCAGCGACTGAACCGGCAGCCCCCCAGCCTTCGACAACCACAGAGCAGGTAAATCCTACGAGTCCTCCTGCAGTTGCAACACCCGAAAACACCCCCCCAACGCAACAAGAAGCCCAAACAGTACCCGAAACAAAAACCAAAGAAGCCGTCGGCGCAGAACCAGCAACAACACCCGTTGAGCTTGACCCGCCGGTCGGCACAGCGCCAAATATTGAGACTCCCCCCACAGCACAACCTGTGGGCACCGAAGAAACGCAACCGACCACAGCAACTCCTCCCACAGCACCAGCGACCCCCACGCCCGCTGCTCCGCCCGCCGAAACAACCGAGGCGCCAATCAAAGTCGAATTGCCGACTCCACCAAGCGAACAAACGACAACCCCACCCGCAGAGCCTTCAGCAACAGAAAATCCTGCGCCTGCTAATGTTGTTGGTCCTAGTCTTGCCGAGGCGCTTCAACAAGAGGAAGTTGCAGAAGCTAAAGCGACAAACACAGAAGATGAACCAAAGCAAACAGCCGCTAGTCCAAGCATTATCAACGGAGCCGAAAGTCTCGGCGTGGTGAGTCCAACCAAGACACCGCCAGCGGAAGAGGCAGCACCGACACCGCCTACCCAAGCCGAGCCGCACAAACCAGAAAACCCGCTTGATGACTCCCCAAAGAAGAAAGTGATTGAACCAATAAATGACCTCACCAAAACTCCCGACCTTAAAGCAATGGCAGAGGCAGAGGCGGGCGTTGGCAATGTCGTCGACCCCGCAGCGCAAACCGTTGTCGAACCAAGCAACACCCCACCCCCAGAGGCCCCAGTCGACGATCACAGCAAAATAGCTTTGTAGAATTACCGCCGATTCGTGCAACACCAATACAAGAACCCATGCGCTTAAATACATTTATCGCCCGTGCCACAGATCTATCCAGAAGGGCCGCGGATGAGGCTATTAAGCAAGGACGCGTGCAGATAAACAAATCCAAGCCTTCTCTTGGACAAATAGTTAGTGAGGGCGATATCGTACACCTAGACGGCAAGTTAGTGCGTGCTGACAAGCCTCGTCAGACAATTGTTTTCAATAAACCCACTGGATATGTATGCAGCCGGCGACAACAAGGCAACAAAACCATTTATGATCTTCTGCCATCTCATCTGTCACATCTAAATCCAGTTGGCAGGCTCGACAAAGACACGTCGGGACTGCTCTTACTGACAAACGACGGGCAACTCGCCAACAAATTCTCGCATCCCCGTTATCAAAAACAGAAAGTATATCTTGTAAAGCTTGATAAGCCCCTAAAGCCCACTCATCAAAGCATGATTTGTAGTCAAGGCGTCCAGCTTGATGATGGCTTGAGCAAGTTCAAAATCAAAAACGTAGACTCATCTGGCACGCGACTACAGCTCACCCTTATGGAGGGAAGAAATCGCCAAATTCGCCGCACTTTCTCAGCTTTAGGTTATCAAGTTGTTGATCTTCACAGAACGCAGATAAGTAATATTTCAATCGGCTCGCTAAAAAGTGGACAGTATCGTAATCTCTAATCTGTAAAATCTTGCAAGATTAAATAATTGATGCTATAATTACTACAATAGTATGTCAAAAAATAAAGTTCCAATTGTGGCTATCGTCGGGCGAGCAAATGTTGGCAAGTCAAGTCTGTTCAACGCGATATTAGAACGAAGGGAGGCCATCATTGCTGACGAACCTGGGACAACCCGGGATAGCATTATGGCAAAAGCCAGTCTTCCTCCAGAATTTACTGATAGCAAACCACGCGATTTCTGGATTGTTGACACTGCTGGCATGAAGAATCCCGAAGATGATTTTGAGTTTACTATTCAAGAGCAAATAGCCCAAGCCGTCGATGGAGCAGACGTAATTATTGTCATGGTTGAGGCGCACTTGCAAATCAACGAAGAAGACCGCCGAGTTGCGAAAATGGCACTCCGCTCAAAAAAGCCGGTGCTTCTTGTCGGAAATAAGGCTGACAAAGCAAGGGGCAAGCCCTTTGATCATCTCCAAAAACTCGGAATCAAACCTATTTTCCCGACTTCTGTCACCCAATCACAGGGAATTGATGACATGCTCGAACACCTATCGCGCATTCTGCCACAGGCGTCTATCGTCG
>JAYRJB010000009.1:0-3505 GCA_041906505.1 Saccharimonadales bacterium (SeqCode)
AAAATGGTCAGTGCAGTTATGTGCAGCTTGGCGAGGAAATGCATGACGACAATTTCTATGTAACATCGGCCGACGATGGATCATCGCGACATGGACTAATCGAAGCCATGAGAAGCGTAATTAAGGGTTTCACTCATGAAAATGAGTCTGAAAGAAAATCGGCCTACGATGTCATTCAAGAATTTGTAAATCAACAGGTTAATTTACGACATGAATCGCTTGCGCAAGCCTACGAGACGCAATTGGTAAGAAAAATTTTTGCTAAATTAACTAGCCCAGGTAGTGAGCGCAAAGACCTTACAAGAATTGATGACTCCAGTTCATCGACACCGAACCCGTACAACACCACAACTATCGTTCCCAAAACCATTCTGCCAGACAACAGACAGGTTGCCCTAATTGCTGCCCATCCTTCCACGGACAATGATGCAGTGCACCGCGTCGATATCTTTGCAGAAACCAGAATTGGTTTGGCGACACAAATTGCGACTATCTCTAGAGATTTCTCGAGATTAGAATACGTTGACGACCTACAACTCAGCGCAGCACAGCACGAGCGGGTTGTGCGCGAGCTATTATTTGCGCTGATAGCCAGGCCACAAGCTAAAGACATCGAAACACCGGAAAAATCTAATTACGACCGAAGTAACTTAAACAAGATAGCCCGGCAAATTGCTAAGTATTGCTACGAAGAGGTCAAGCTACTAGACGAATATGAGCAGCACAAAGATGACTCTGGCTACAGCAGCTTCAGCAACGACAAAACGACTCTTGAACCGAAAGTACGCCAACAGCTTAACGATTTCTTTGACTATCCAGACGAAGACTACAATCCTTACAAGAACGAACCACCCCTAAGCCTCGTGCTCGCACTCAAGCGCTTAGAAAAACTTGCGGCTGATGACCGCCGTATTTTCTCAAGCCTAGGAGTAGGCGAACGCTTTAACAGCTTACTCGGCGAAGCTCGTAAGTGCGACGAAGTGCTAATGCGACGTGTTGCCAGATTGGCGCTGACGCATGCGGGCTACCAATCAGAGTTCAAAGACGAACCGATAGGCAAAACCAGAGCCGCTGCCGTGATTGCGGCCAAAGTTACGACTCACGACGGCATCCACGAATTAACCATATCCGGTCGCCCTGCCTCTATGCCCGACGAAGACTTAAAGCCCTTGATTACGGTAGAGCTCGATCAAACAAAACCATATTTAGGTCAAGAAAACAGCATTAATAATGGCTTTAGTGAGCCTAATGTAAGCGAAATTATCGGAATACTATCACGCCTCTCCGTGGCTCATAAAGCCGAGTAAGAGCCAAGAAGTTCCACTCCTGTTCCCTGGGGCAGGGGCCTAGAAGAAGCTAGAAGGTTCACTACATTTAAGACCTCTCTTTGCTTCCTTGTCCCGCCAACGGTCAAAAGAAGCGCAAAAAACACCACCGGGTTAATACACCAAATTTTAGATTCTTGTATGCTACGAACAAAATACGAACATCGAGGAATGAGAGCTAGGTTAAATGAGGGTAAATAAAAAACATTCTTTTCGGTAAGGGCTAGTGGGGGCAGAATAAAAGCAATAATTAAAGCAAAATAGTATGGCGAAACCTAAAAACAAAGCTACATAAGGCAGAGTGAGGGACCAGATCTAGTTACAGACATATTGTCGCACAATGTATATTTTACGACTCATATAAGAAGGTTGATCTTGGTCATCTACTACCTTTTAAAAGTGGGGGATTTTAGGTACATTAAGATACTGCGCGTTTTTCCAGGCCACTACCACCCACAACAATAGCCAGCCATACTTTTATGTCCATACATGCCTTGCGGCATCACCTCCCACTGTAGGCCTCTAGTGTCTGAAAAATAATTGTACCGCTAGACTTATCCACAGCATGACTTGCTTTTTTTCTATATTTTACGCCTTATATATTTTTGCGCACAAATCCCCTGTTCCCCTACTTTTCTACAATTATTTGACAATTTTGAAATATCAAGTTATTGAATTGTTTTTTCAAGAATAAGTTAGAAAGCAAATAATGAACAATTTACGAACATAGTGGGGCAGCGGAAGAGCTACTACTTTACGTACGCACGTTCTGGGATCCGAACGTCAATATATTCTGTTGGCAGTTTGTTCTCAAGTTCAAGCCGTTCCTTTGCAGCAAAGAAGGTTCCACTACTCTTTCTCGCATCTTCAAAAAAGTTAAACTTTACAAAATATGGTAGCCCCTCATAACGAACATCCAACTCCCCTCCTCCACTCACTAAATCCATCGAGCTTACTTTTAGCTGTCTTGATTCTGATTGAAGCACAATGTCATAAATAAAGCTCACTTGAGCGCTCGTAAGAGCAGGTTTTCCGAGTTTCACCGGTATTTCTGTTTTATCTTCTATAAGCGGCAGTCTGCTACTATCGAATTTTGGAGCATCTTTGTTGATATCAAAGAGTGCTCTGCCGTTTTCGTCTAGCAGGAACTTTGAACTTCTAGTATTCAAAATCGCCGACGGACGTGCGAGCGTGAGGTTAATTATCGGTTTGTGCCGTATCAGTGAAGTGCTGACTTCAACAGAGGAAAGTTCAGCAAATCGCGTCGTTAACTCGGTTTCTATCTTCTGCGTATTGATGGTAAGTTTTGATCTGTTCGACAAAGATTTTTCAAGTATGGCTTTAGTCTGTTTTGAGTACTCTTGCTCGCTTCGTAGTAAGTCGCGGTTGCCATGAACTACTATTTTTGGATCCGTTGATAGCCCCAGCATATAGATTCCGCATACAAGAATAATTACTCCACCAAAAATAGTGCTGAGTAATCCCATCTTTCTTTTTGCCTGCGGGTTGAGTTGCTCAAAGTTATCAGTACCTCTGTCGAGACTTCGCTCAACATCAGCTCGACGAGCACTATAATGGTAGGCCGAACCGCGTGCATAGGATGAGTCACCGCTCTGCCGACGCGCAGGTTTTTTCCTTTTAAATAACCGTCTCACGCAGGTGTATCTCCCACGATATCGGTCAAAATTTTCGCAAGCGAACGCGCTGAGGGAATTGGAGGCGCAAGTTTTTGAGCATTCTCACCAAAGCGCTTGCGTAACGAGGCATCCGCAACAAGATTATTTATTGCCGTCGGCAAGATTGACTCATCGCGAAGAACATCACGTTCATTTAGTACAAGCGCAGCATTGGAGTCCTCATATACGGCTGCGTTCTTAGTTTGATGATCGCCAGCAAGTTCGGGATGCGGAATAATAATGCAGGCTTTTGCCTGCGCGGAAAACTCTGCGAGTGTTGTGGCACCCGCCCTTGTAATAATAATGTCTGAAAGTGCACTCATTTCATACAGAACATCGGAAAAATCAAAGCAGGTCACATGTTTCTTTAGTCGCGGTTCGACCACATCGTATTGGGCTTCGTTGCCCATGCCTACGTGATGAAAAATATGTATTTTTGGATGCTTTTTCACAAGCTTCGGCAATGCCGCAATAAGTGCCGAATTAAGTCTTCTTGAACCTTGA
>JAYRJB010000010.1:0-6850 GCA_041906505.1 Saccharimonadales bacterium (SeqCode)
ACATTAAAAAACAAATTAATACTAAACGGCGAGGGTATTATGGGACAAACAACCAACCAAGCATTGGGTCGGCTTTTTACTGAACCCAAAACAAAAGCATATGACCAGTTAACCTGGGTTAAAAGAGATTCAATAATCGAGAACCCGATGACAGGGACTGCGGTTTTTGAGCAAAAAAACGTAGAGTTTCCAGACACATGGTCACTCAACGCAATAAACATAGTTGCACAGAAGTACTTTACTGGTACGCCTGGCACAAAGAGCAGAGAGGGTTCGTTAAAAGATTTGATAAACCGCGTGGTTGATACAATCACTCGGCATGGACAGCAAGAAAACTATTTTGATAGCCAAAAAGAAGCCGAAGATTTTCGTGAGGAGCTAAAGTACGTTTTGGCAACCCAACGGGCAGCATTTAACTCACCGGTCTGGTTCAACATTGGTGCACCAGACAGGGCCCAGCAAGCGAGCGCGTGCTTTATCCTTGGCGTCGACGATACCATGCCGTCAATCTTGAACTGGTACCGAGAAGAGGGAATGATCTTTAAGGGAGGTTCTGGATCGGGCATTAACCTTAGTGGCATTCGATCGTCGGTAGAAGCGCTCGGTAAAAGTGCGGGCACCGCATCCGGTCCGCTCAGCTTTATGCGGGGAGCCGATGCATCGGCTGGGGCTATAAAGTCTGGTGGTAAGACAAGACGGGCTGCGAAAATGGTCATTCTCAACGTTGATCACCCCGACGTTATGGACTTTATATGGTGTAAGGCGATAGAAGAGCGCAAGGCCCGAGCTTTACAAGAGGCAGGGTTTGACATGAGTTTGGATGGGAAAGATTCCTTTTCTGTTCAGTACCAAAATGCCAACAACTCGGTTCGTGTATCGGATGAGTTCATGCAAGCAGTGCTGGATGATGCTGACTGGGATCTCAAGGCCGTTACCACTGGCAAAACAGTAGATACTGTTCGAGCCCGTGAACTTTTTCGGCAGTTTGCCGAGGCTGCATGGGAATGCGCTGATCCTGGTATGCAGTTTGACACAACGATCAATCACTGGCACACCACTCCAAAAGCTGGGAGAATCAATGGCTCCAACCCCTGTAGTGAGTATATGCATCTGGATAATTCGGCGTGTAATTTGGCGTCGATTAACCTCTTAAAATATCTGAAAGACGACAATACGTTTGATATTGATGCCTTTAAGCACACAGTTGAGCTCATCTTTACCGCTCAAGAAATCTTAGTCGGCTACTCATCATATCCAACAGATAGCATTGCAAAAAACGCCCGTGCGTACCGCGAACTCGGTATTGGCTACGCAAATCTGGGCGCGTTGCTTATGGCCCAAGGGCTGCCCTACGACTCAGAAGAGGGTCGAGCGCAAGCAGCAACTATCACTGCTCTCATGACAGGACACGCCTACGCAACGAGTGCAAAAATCGCCAGAAAGGTCGGTCCTTTTACGGGTTACCACAAGGACCGCGAGGGAATGATGAAAGTGCTAAAACAGCACCGGGCTGCACTGAAAGATATTGATGCAAGTCTTGTGTCTGAGCGGCTACTCAGTGCCGCAGCTAGCGCATGGGATGATGCTGTTGAGTTGACAGATCTCTATGGCATACGAAATTCTCAAGCCAGTGTACTTGCTCCAACAGGAACAATTGGTCTCATGATGGACTGTGATACGACTGGAATTGAGCCAGACCTTGGTCTCGTGAAAGTTAAGAAGCTTGTGGGCGGCGGAACAATGAGTATTGTGAACCAAACTGTCCCTCGTGCACTAAATGTACTCGGGTATAGCGATAAGCAGATTGCAGAAATTAACAAATATATTGATGTAGAAAAAACTATAATTGGCGCCCCTCACCTCAAGGACGAACACAAAAACGTCTTTGCGTGCTCTATGGGAGACAACTCAATCCACTATCTTGGACATGTAAAAATGATGTCAGCAGTACAACCATTTATTTCGGGAGCAATTAGCAAAACGGTTAATATGCCCGAGGAGGCAACAGTTGAAGATATTGAGCAGCTACACATTGATGCCTGGAAACTTGGACTAAAGGCTGTGGCGATTTATCGCGACAACTGTAAAGTGGCTCAACCACTTGCGATGGCCAAGAAGGATGGGGCCGCGGCAGCAGAAGCTGACGTGACGTCCGCCATTGACGACAAGATTATCGTAAAGGGTGCGGTGCGACGAACGCTGCCAAAGGTTCGATCGGCCAAAACCTACTCCTTCACAGTCGCCGGGCTGCATGGTTACTTTACTGTTGGGGAGTTTGAAGATGGAACCCCGGGAGAGCTATTTGTAAGCATTGCGAAAATTGGGTCGACACTTGCCGGGCTGATGGATTCTTTTGGTCGATCAATTAGCTATGGACTCCAGTATGGGGTACCCCTAAAAACATATGTAAAGGGTATGGCGCACATGTCGTTTGCGCCGGCAGGAATTACTGACGACAAGGACATACGTACTGCTTCATCGCTGATTGACTACATTTTTCGACGGCTTGCAATCGATTATTTGTCGTTTGATGATCGTTTGGAGCTTGGTCTCGCGTCTATCGACGATATGCCAGAAGCTCAAACCAGTCTATTGTCTGCTGTTGAGGAGGTTACTGCCGCCGAAGAGATCGTGATAAAAGAAGAAGTAACCTTAACTGCTACAGTTTCTGACACAAACTCTGAGATAAAAGAAACCAAGAAATCCCAGAGCCAAGATAATGCACCAATGTGTTACAACTGCGGCAACCAAACCCAAAGAAGTGGTAGTTGCTACGTCTGCACCTCCTGTGGTTCTACCACAGGCTGTTCTTAGGACACAACAAGGGCTTGTATTCGGGGAAGTGTTGGGGGTACACTACTCCATATGAAAGTGGTGGTGCTTTATAGACCTAATTCGGATCACGCAAGAATTGTGGAAGATTTTGCAAATGATCTTAGCCGAAGATATTCGGCTAAGATTGATCTTGTGAGTCTCGACACCAGGGATGGCTCTTCGACGGCGTCACTGTATGATATTTTACGGTACCCGGCAGTGCTTGCGCTTACGAACGACGGTCAGCTCATAAAAGACTGGCAGGGAACGAATCTGCCGCTCATGAACGAAGTTTCTTACTACACACACGTCTAAAACTCTGGTAAGATACCAATAGTTGCGTTTTGCCGTGATTTGGCAGGTGAGTGGCTATCAACCACGAAGCAGTGAAAAGAACAGCTCAACTAGCTTAGTAGAATTCACCGGGATCGCCCGAAATAGCGAAGCAATCAAGTGCTTTTGGGACAACCTCAAAGGAATCTGGATGGTACCTCCGTCGATCAGCGATGGATCCAGGCGAAAACTTTAAGGTTGTTTTTTATTTTCTAAGGAGAAAAGCGTGAGATTCAAAAAGGGCACCAGACGGAAGCCAATCGACTACGAAAAAGACATCATTAACTATTGGAAAGCGCATAAGACGTTTGAGAAGTCGGTTCAGCTGCGACCAAAAGAAAATGCGTTCGTATTTTATGACGGACCGCCGTTCTTAACTGGCACACCACACCACGGACACCTGCTGATATCGTCCGTGAAGGACGCCGTTGCTCGATACTGGACCATGAAGGGCAAAAGAGTTGAAAGGGTTTGGGGTTGGGATTGTCATGGGCTGCCGGCGGAAGTCTTTGTCGAGAACGCCCTTGGCATCAAGAGCAAAAAAGAGATAGGTACGAAAATATCAATCAAAGACTATGTTGATGCCTGTCGGGCGGCCATGGTAAAAACCGGCACCGACTGGGAGGACACCATCGAACGTATCGGACGATGGGTAGAGTTTAAAGGAGCGTACAAGACCATGGACTCAGAGTTTATGGAGAGCGTTTGGTGGGCGTTCAAAGAACTTTATGACCACGGGAAAATTTATGATGGTGAGAAAATATTGGTGTATTGCACGAAGGATGCCACGCCCATCTCTAAGTCTGAAGTAGCAATGGAAAATAGCTATAAAAAGGTGACAGACCCCAGTGTGTATGTCTACTTTGAGCTTGATGACAGCGACGAATCGTTGTTGGCGTGGACTACAACGCCTTGGACGCTTCCCGCTAATGTGGCGGTGGCAGTGGCTCCCGGCATTGAATATTCGCTCATTGAGCACGAGTCCCGAAAATTTTACCTTGCAACAGAGGCAGTTGAGAGAGTGTTGACGAATGAGAAACACCAACCACTCCAATACAAGGTGCTGAAGACAGTAAAAGGCCAAGATTTGGTGGGAAAAAAATATCATCCGCTTTTTGAAAATCGCGGCCCCAATGCCCATCAAGTACTCGCAGCTGACTTCGTTTCGGCAGAAGAGGGTACTGGCATAGTTCATGAAGCGCCGGCTTACGGCGAAGAAGATTACGAACTCTGCAAGGCTAGAAATATACCGATAGTGTCGATTGTCGATGAAAACGGTAATTACACCGAAGGTCGGTGGATCGAAAAAAATATCTGGGATGTCAATAAAGAGATAGCCAAAACACTAGTGACTGAAGGTCGTGGTCTCAAGGTTGAGTACGTGGAGCACGATTATCCTCACTGCCACCGTTGCGGCAACAAATTGATGTATCGAGCCCACCCAAGTTGGTTTATTGATATCCAGAATCAAAAGGAACAGATGGCGGTAGCAAGCGCGTCTGCGCACTGGGTTCCCAAAGCACTTCAGACCGGCCGGTTCGCTAATATTATCGACTCGGCGCCCGACTGGAATATCTCCAGAGATCGTTTCTGGGCCACCCCTATACCGGTTTGGAAAGGCTATCGTCCAGATGGTACAGAAGTTGTGAAAGTTGTGGGGTCATATCAAGAGTTTGAAGATCTAACCGGCAAGCGACTCGACGATTATCACCTGCCAAACGTCATGAACGTTGAGTTTGAAGTCGACGGGGTAGTGGTTCGACATATTGGTAAGGTTTTGGATTGTTGGTTCGAAAGTGGCTCTATGCCTTTTGCTCAGTTTCATTATCCGTTTGAGAACCAAGAAAAGTTTAAAAACAGTTATCCAGCTGATTTTATTGTAGAGGCGATTGATCAAACTAGAGGTTGGTTCTATTCGTTGACGGCAGTCAATGTTGGTCTATTTGCCAGCAATCCTTTTAAAAATCTCATTTGCACGGGATTTATCAATGCCTCTGACGGCAAGAAGATGAGCAAGAAGCTCAAAAATTATACCGATCCACTGGAACTTATGGATAAGTATAGTGCCGATAGCTTCCGCCTGTTGTTGCTGAGCTCACCCCTGTTAAATGGTGAAGATTTCGCTCTAAAAGATCAAGAGGTGGCTGATGTTTCAAGAAAGCTGAGTATGATCTGGAATATGTTCGACTTCTTCACCATGTATGCAGAAGTGGATAAGTGGCAGTGGAACGGCGAGGTCTTAGATTATGATAACGATCTTAAAAATCCACTTGACGAGTGGATCGTAAGTCGGCTAAATACGGTGGCCCAAGAAGTTGATGAACATATGCAGGGCTATGATCTGCCAAATGCGCTTAAACCACTATTGCCGTTTATTGATGACGCGAGCAATTGGTATGTTCGTAGAAGTCGTAGACGGTTTTGGAAAAGTGATAATGACGAAGACAAGGCACGCGCCTACAAGACGCTCCACCACGTTTTGATGCAACTTAGCCTTGTTATGGCTCCTTTTACGCCTTTCTTGTCAGAAGAGCTCTATAGGGCTCTTACCGCTGGTGAGTCGGTTCATTTGCTTGATTGGCCACGAAAAGGGCATATAAATGAGCAGTTGATTGAGGATATGAATGCAGTTCGAGAGTCCATCACACTTGCTCTAGCGGAGCGTGCCAAAGCTGGGATTAAGGTCAGACAACCACTACAGTCAGTGTTGGTGGACACCCCGAGAAAACTCCTTTCGCAGCACCAGAACTTTTACCTAGATGTTTTGAAGGAAGAGGTTAATGTCAAGCACGCTCGACTAAAAAGTAGCGGTAAAGTGGTTCACGTAGAGCTAGACACGAAGATAACCCCAGAACTTAAACAAGAAGGGTCCATGAGGGAGGCAATACGCGTGGTTCAAAATGCGCGGAAGCAGGCAGATCTAAATGTTGACGATCGAATTGTACTTAGTATTATCACATCTGATGATGGGTTGCGATGTGCCCTGGAGAAGCATGAAAAGACGATTGCTTCTGAAACACTCGCAACATCAGTCAGTTTCTCGTCCCAAACCAATGGCTACAGTTTGGAAGCGCACATTGACGGTGTTCCACTACAGATTAACCTCAAAAAAACCTTGTGACCCGACTCTTTACAGGCAAAGCCCAATCTGTTATTATCAGTGTTAATGCAACGTAGCAATTACGCTACTATCTAAACGGAAATAGGTTAGTTATTGTCATGAAAAAAGCAGTAATTGCTACAGGTGGAAAGCAGTATCTCGTCAGTGAAGGTGATCAGATTGACGTTGAGCTTATTAAGTCTGATAAGGACAAGCTTACTTTTGAGCCCTTGCTGGTTATTGATAATGATAAAACCACAGTTGGTGCACCAAGAATTACCGACATAAAAGTTCACGCCACAATTGTCGAAAAAGATGTGAAGCAAGACAAGGTAACCTCAATACGCTACAAAGCAAAGAAGCGCGTACGAACAGTACGTGGTCATCGTCAGAGATTATCAACAATTAAAATTGAATCCATAAAATAACAGAGGTGATTGGCGTAAAACGTTGCAATCAATGCAACGTTTTTAGTATAAATTTGTAGCACACTGTTTCATCTCCGTTATGACACCTGTGGATAACTTTAATCATTTTTTTGTTCAAAAGGGTTGTAACAGGGGTTTGGTATAAGTATACTTCTGAGTAAGTTATTTATATATA
>JAYRJB010000011.1:0-9873 GCA_041906505.1 Saccharimonadales bacterium (SeqCode)
GCAGCAATATTAAACGGCTACATTTATGTAGCGGGTGGCTGTATAAGTGCAACTGATTGCACAAATGCCACCAATAACGTGCAGTACGCACCAATTAGTGCGACTGATGGCAGTATTGGTACGTGGGCAAGTACGACCAATGTATTACCACTTGATAGAACCTGGGGTCAATTGGAGGTCGCGGGGGGCACGCTGTATTACACCGGCGGGCAGGATGATACGGCCACCAATGAACAGTCAACAATCTACTATGCAACCCCCGTAACCGGTGGAAATATTACCTCGGCATGGGCGACGGCCACCAAGGGCGTTGGCGATACAGGCGGTGGTGGAAATGCTCGCACCAAGCACGGCGCAACGGTATGGAATAATCGCATTTACGTGGTTGGCGGCCTCAATGCCAGTGCCGCAGTTCAGACTACTGTCTATGTGAGTCCTCAACTAAATTCGGGGGGTGATATTACAGGAAACTGGACATCAACCAGTGCTTTTAATGTGGCAAGAATGGGCACGGCCACAGTAGCTTACGCAAATAACCTCTATTTGTTTGGCGGCTTTGATGGGACGAACTACCTTAATGACACGCAGTACACGCAGATAAATTCTGATGGTACTGTTGACGCGTGGTCGTATTCTACCAGCTTGCCTGGTCCGTTGAGTCAAGCGGATGCGTTTGCGTCGAATGGCTATATCTATTTGATAGGTGGCCGTTCGGCCGCATCGACGTGTGTACCGAATACAATCGTAACCCCAGTTAGTGCAAACACCACCATTGCCTCTGGCAATAATCCAACCGGCATTGGTGAGTGGTACGAAACCAATGTCAAATACACCGGTGATCGTTACGGAACGGCAGTCGCATACAGTAATGGTAAGGGATACGTATTAGGCGGGGGATGTACCGCGCCTCTGGCTTCGACACGACACTACTATGGTGTGGTTAAATCACAGCCCCAAATCGCAAAATACTCGCGAATGATAGATACTGACACAGATGTATTCCCAACAAAGTGGCTGCTCAACGGACTCGATAACTCAATCGGAGCCCAGTGGTACTTGCGGTATCGATCCTCTACAAATTCGGCTGCTGCTTGGGGTCAAGAAACAAATGTCGGCGCGGTGACGCTCGGAACCCCAGGAACCTACACACCGAAAGACTCGGGCGGCAGCAACACCAACTTTGCACGCTACTACTATCTGTCGGTATACATTGACAGCTCCCAAGCGTTCGGTTATCCAGAAGATGTTTCTAGAGGGCCGACAATTACGGACTTGAGCTTATTCTTTACTGCCGACCCAAGTAAGCGTATGCGTCACGGCAAAACCTTTACTGGCGGCGAACTCCAGCCATTAGATACACCGTTTCCATAACAGTTACTTTATCGTAATATCAGCCTAAGAAAGACACTCGGCTGGTTTGTTGCTCCTACCCCTGTTTGCAGGGTGTTGTTATATCAAGAATTATGATAGGCTTGAGGCAGAGATGAGGGATAATAAAAACAGTTGGATAGACAGTCTTTCTGGTGATGATCTTCGGGCCCGACTCGCCCAAAAGCCAATACCAGTAAGAGAAGCGCCACCAAAGAAGAAAAAGAAGCTCAAAAATAGATTGAGCCGACCCCTGTTGCCGAAGTTGGAAAACCCAGTAAATGCCGAAAAAGCCAAGGCAAGTGGTAAAAACGTTGAAGTTTCGCTGAGTTTTAAGATTCCCAAGCTTCCAACAAGAAGGATTTGGCAACAATACAAAAAGAACACCTACGCGAAGGTGATCAGTGCACTTGTGGTTATCATTCTTTTGAATGTCGTGGCGGTATCGATTGTAAAAAATCATAACAATGGGCGTAGTGTTCAAGGAGTAACTACTGGAAAAAGTTCAGCAACCACGCCCTCGTATAAGCCGTTCTTGCCGGGTGGCGAAGTTGCAAACACAAACAGTCAAGCGTATAAATATACGGCCGAAAAACAGCTTGTTGGCTACACTGACAAGATTGGCCAAAACGAAATTTTGGTGACACAACAGCCCCTTCCAGAGGAGTTTAAAGATAATCCCGACGGCAGGGTGGAGATATTTGCCAAAAACGCCAACTATAATGAGCTTTTACAGATAACCGGTGGCCGAGCACATCTCGGTACGTCGGAAAAAGGCCCACAGTTTGTGGTCTTTCACAAGAATGGGCTCATGATCTTTTTAAGGTCTGACAAGAAGCTGTTAAACGCTGATTGGACTAACTACATTAACGGACTCAAACAGTCGAAGTAGTACTAGTACTAAATGGCTAGTTAACAGATGTTAATCTTTGGGCTCGAGTTTACTAATCACCTTAGGAGTGTTAGGCTTGAAAGATAGCACCGGAAGCACAATTATAATGGCGAAACAAAAAATTATTGCGGTTTTGAATCAAAAGGGCGGGGTAGGGAAAACGACTACTGCTATCAACCTTGGCGCGTATTTAGCAAAAATGGGCAAGACTGTACTTTTGGTTGATGCCGATCCTCAAGGAAATGCCACCAGCGGGCTTGGCTATGAGAAAAACGACCTTGGTGCAACATTGTGCGACGTTATGTTTGAGAGAAACGAGCTACACACAACCATTCTTGAGTCATCAATCGATAAATTATTTTTGCTACCTACAGATGCTCGACTTGCAAGCGCTGAAATAGATCTTGCTACCAGAGATCGGCGGGAGCATGTGCTACAAGACGTGGTAGCTGGGGCATCAGACTATGACTATATTCTTATAGATTGCCCACCGGCGTTAGGACTTCTGACAATAAACGCCCTTACTGCTGCAGAATTCGTACTTATTCCTGTTCAAGCGGAATATTATGCGCTCGAAGGACTAAGCCAACTCCTGCAGGTAATGCAAACGGTAAAACGGAGCAGCAATCCAAAGCTCGAACTGCTTGGAGTTGTTATGACTATGTACGATAGTCGAACAGCGCTCGCTCAACAGGTATATAATGAGGTTGGCAAGCACTTTGGGGGCAAGCTATTTGAGACAATAATTCCAAGAAATGTTCGCTTGGCTGAAGCGCCGAGCTTCGGGAAGCCTGTTTCGGAGCACGATAAGTGGAGCAAAGGTGCCCGTGCCTACAAAGCACTGGCGAAAGAATTGGAGGACAGAGTAAGATGACGAATTCAAAAGCACTAGGAAAAGGGTTCGGAAGTTTGTTGCCTTCCGATTTTGATGATTCATTATTGCTCGATAAGGAAGAACGAGTTCAGAAAATATTAATTCAAGACATAAAGCCCGACCCGGCTCAGCCACGAAAATCCTTTGACAAAAACGCAATTGAGGAGTTAGCGCAGTCAATAAAAACGCATGGAATTTTACAACCTTTGGTGCTGGTCGAAACAGAGGGCGGTTACATGATTGTGGCGGGAGAGCGTCGCTATCATGCCGCAAAGCAAGCTGGCTTGTCACAATTGCCAGCATTGGTAAGGAGTTTAGAGGAGTTAGAGCGGCTTGAGATTAGTCTTATTGAGAATGTCCAGCGAGTTGATCTAGCGCCGCTTGAACAAGCACAATCTATTGCGAGACTAAACGAACAGTTCTCGATGAGCTATCAAGATATTGCAAAACGACTCGGTAAGGCCTATACAACCGTTGTAAACATAACACGCCTTTTACAGTTGCCAGACCTTGCGCTGCAGGCACTTTCGGAGGGAAAGATATCCGAGGGGCATGCTCGGTCGGTGCTCGCGCTAAAAGGTGATCCATTGGCTCAACAAGAATTGGTGTCGAGTATTATTGAAAAAAAATGGTCAGTGCGGCGCGCCGAGCAATTTGTTATCGACAGAAAGCATGCCAATAATGCGAAACAAGGTCGTGCAAAGACCAAGCCGCTTCACCCACTGTCTGAGCAACTTGGCAAAAAACTTCACGCCCAAGTTCGAATAACTGAAACCAAAAAGGGCGGGAAGGTGCAGTTAGTTTTCGAAACTAAAAAAGACTTGGAAGCATTTATCGACTCGGTCAATAATGACTGAACAACAAAGTGTGTGTTTAAAGTAATTCTTTGAATAAAAATTAGAAACGTTTGGTCTGATTAAAAGGGTAAATCCGGGCTGCAAGTTCGCCAACGATATCCTTAGAAGATACGGCTCCAAAGACGCGAGAGTCAAGGGAATTTTCTCTGTTATCACCCATCACAAAGACTTCGTCTTTTCCGATTTTTTGATCAATATTCCCGCTGGTAACTTTTATAACTTTTGACTCTGGGCCTTCGCGATCAACCAAAAAACCGTCTGGATTTTGTTGATTATAAATTGTCACAATGCCGTCTTTGACAACTACCCGGTCGCCAGGCACCCCAATCACACGCTTGATGAGTTGCTTTTGGGTGACTTGTTCTTCGAAACCGTAATCGCCGCGGTGATTAAATACGATTATGTCGTAGCGCTTGGGTATGTAGGGGTTGTTCGTAATCCGTGACACCGTTTTGCCGGCTTTTACCACAATGAGTCGGTCACCATTTGAAAGTGTGGTCTCCATGCTCGGGCCGTCCACCTCATAGTTTTGGACTACAAAACCAATAATGAGAAAGGGGATTCCAATAACGCAAATTGCGAGCAGTACGGCAGTGAGATTCTCTCGAAAGCTCGATTTTTTTTTCGCGCCTGGAGACTTTTGGCCTAAGGGCGCATCTTGCGGAGGTTGTTCCTGCTCGTGTACTTTTTCCGAATGCATAACAACAAGTAGCTTAGCACGAATCATCGGTAGGTTTATATATGCGCTCACGGATTCTCAGTTAATCCTCAGCTGCCTCGGAGTAGACTTCTTAAAGAGTTAATTCCTGCAGCAAACCCCAAAAGCCCTGTTTAGTTTGTTGGTTTACTCAAGGGGGTAAAAGTAGGTATAATTAATTCCTACGTGCTTACGTAATATATGAACGATTTTCTTCAAAAAAAGCCAAATAAGCGTCGTCCACAAACATCCATCGACGGGATAAGTAGGCCATCAAAAGCACCTCGACCAACTGGTGGAGTGGGCTTTGATAAGCCTTCTTCGTATCGTCCTGGCTCTCCAAAACTCGACGATTTTTCGAGGCGGGAAGGTTTTCGACCAACCTCTCAGGCGCCTTTGGCAACCGCCAAATCACACGATGAACCACTGATTATCGAGAAACAACCACAAAAAAAATCATTCTTTGGACGCAAAAAAACCACTTCCGCAGGATATCAAAAGCGAAAAAAGCCAATATCGAACAAGAAGAAGGTTTTACGAGCCTTTTCGGTACTGGTTGTGCTCGTGATGATGGTTACTGGTTTTTTGTTTGCCAAGGGCTACATAAACCTCAGAAAGGTGCTGTCTGGTGGCGGCGGCGCTGCGGCGTTGCAGGAAAATGTGGATCCCTCCAAGCTTAGAGGAGAGGGCGATGGGCGGGTAAACATTTTACTCCTTGGTCGGGGCGGAGAAGGTCATGAAGGTGCAGACTTAACCGACACAATAATTTTGGCAAGTATCGACCCAGTTGCAAAAGAGGCGGCGCTGGTAAGTGTTCCACGTGACACCTATGTTTCGGTTCCTGGATATGGCTCCATGAAGATAAACCAGGTATTTTACACCGGGAAAACCAATGCGCTGAATAAATACTCGAAGAAAACTGGCGAGGTAAAAAACCAAGCTGAAGACGCAGGTTTTGCGCTGATGGAGAGTACCGTTCAGAAGACACTGGGCATACCTGTTCATTATCACGCCATGGTTGATTTTTCTGGATTTAAAGATGCAGTCGATAATGTGAACGGTATCTCCCTAAACGCACCAAAAGCTGTCACTGAGCAGATGAGAATTGATGGGAAGACATACTATCTTAATGTAAAGCCCGGCCAACAAAACTTTGATGGTTTTCGGGCGCTTGCCTATGCACGCTCTCGTTACACGAGCGAGCGAGGCGATTTTGATCGATCGGAACGGCAGCGTCTCATTATTGCGGCACTCAAGGACAAGACCTTGTCGCTCGGCACTTTTTCTAATCCGCAAAAGATTTCAAACTTACTTTCGACGTTTGGAAATCATGTTCAGACCAATTTTTCTACCAAAGATTTGTCGCGGCTTTATGACATCACAAAAGACATTCCCGGTAACAAGATCGCCTCAATTGGTCTTGCAGATCCGCCAAATAATTTTCTCACAACCAGTAATATTGATGGCCTTTCGGTGGTGGTGCCCACCGCGGGGAGAGGGAACTATAAGGAGATACAGTCATATCTTAGGAACGTGCTAAAAGATAGCTACCTAAAGAGCGAAAACGCCAGTGTGATGGTGCTTAACGGCACAACAACCGCTGGCCTTGCCACCCAGAAAGCCGATGAGCTAAAAAGCTATGGCTATAATGTTACGAAGGTTGATAATGCTCCGACAAAAAACTACGGCCGCACGATCGTAGTAGATCTAAGGGGTGGGTCGAAGAAATATACAAAAAACTATCTTGAAAAGCGTTACGGAGTCTCGGCAGTTACAAATCTGCCAGATGCCAATATTCAGCCAGGAACAGCAGACTTTGTTATAATCATCGGCAGTGATCAATCGAGATAATTTGGGAGTAGTAGTCCCAAGATGGTAAGAATGCTTGTAAGCAAAGTGCGCCCTGGAAAAGGGTTTTCTCACCTTTTTCATTTTGTATTAGTTGGTTTATTGCCTCTCTTGGTGTATTTATTTGTTCGACTTGAGTTTTACAATGTTGCGCTGGCAATCATTTTGCTCAGTAAGTGGAGAATGTTTGCGGTTCGTCCGCGACACTGGCTTGCTCATGTTCGTACAAACGCTGTCGATATTATTGCCAGCCTGTCATTCTTGACCTTTATGATCAACAGCGAATCGATGTCAATGCAGCTAGTGTGGCTCGTAGCTTATGAAGTGTGGGTTCTATATATCAAGCCAGGATCAACGACGTTGCTTATTGGCTTGCAGGCGCTCATTGGTCAATTTATTGGGCTGGTCGCATTATTTATTGCGTTCGAAGATGTGTCGTTGGCGGTCTATGTTGTCGGCGTTTCGGCAGTAACCTACTTTTGCTCAAGACATTTTTTTGCAGGATTCGAAGAGGAAAATGCGAGTATTTATTCGTGGATTTGGGCGTTCTTCGGGGGATCAATTGCCTGGTTACTTGGGCACTGGCTACTGTTTTATGGCCCCATAGCCCAGCCAGCGTTACTGCTGTCAGTAATTGGTTACGGGTTGATCACGCTGTACTACCTTGATGAAACCGACCGGCTTTCTGCGCTTGTGCGCCGCCAAGTATTGTTTGTAATTGTTGCGGTAGTGATAGTGATGATTGTGTTCTCTAACTGGGGTGACAGTGTTATTAAGTAACAAAATCTTGTTTCTCAGCTAATACTCAGCCAACCTAGAGTTATAATATAAGCACGATGGAACAAACCCCAAAGGAACCAGTAAAAAATACCGAGAAAAAAAAGGCTGCCGAAGTACCAAGGCAAAAAACAGAGGTATCGGTTGGCAAACAGCGTGTGCTTACGGTGTTATTGCTGTTAATAAGTAGTGTCAGTGCCGGATTTCTTGGTGGGTACTTTGGGGGTCGTCAAGATGATGCGGCGCAACGAAGTTCGGTGTCTCAAGCTCAAAAAGTGGTCACAGGCGAAAGCGAACTTATCTCTAAAATTGCGAAAGAGGTTGGTCCAAGTGTCGTTTCGGTAAATGTATCTTCCAAGACGACCAGGAACAGCGTGTTTGGACCAAGAACACAAAGTCAAGAGAGCGCAGGCACTGGATTTATTGTTAGTAAAGAGGGCGTAATCGTGACGAATCGACACGTTGTTCCGGCGGGCGCAACTGATGTGAGCGTAACATTATCAGATGGCACTCAGCTAGACAACGTTGAAGTTATTGGACGCACGAACGATGGTGACACGCTCGACATCGCGTTCTTAAAAGTGAAAGACGCCGAAGGCAAAGAGTTAATACCAGCAAAACTTGGTGATTCCACAAAAGTGCAAGTTGGCGACAAGGTGGTTGCGATCGGAAATGCGCTTGGACAGTTCCAAAACACAGTTACTTCTGGAATAATTTCGGGTTATGGTCGGAGCGTAGAGGCTGGTGATGACACTGGCTCAGAGTCACTTCAAAATTTATTTCAGACTGATGCCGCAATTAATCAAGGCAACTCTGGTGGACCGCTTGTAAACGCGTCTGGTGAGGTAATTGGTATTAATACTGCTATTGCTGGCGGAACGGCTCAAAATATTGGCTTTGCCATCCCGATCAACGATGTTGGCGGGTTGGTTAAGAGCGTCCTAAAAAATGGCAAGCTAGAGCGTCCCTATCTTGGAGTACGTTACGTGACTCTCAACGACGAATATGCCTATCAATATAATCTTGACGTTAAGCGTGGTGCGTATGTCGCGCCAACTGGGGGTGGGCAAGCGTCAATTATTGATGGCAGTCCTGCCCAAAAGGCGGGATTAAAAGAAAAGGACATTATCACTAAAGTGAATGACCAGGACATTAATGAACAAAACAGCCTCGTTTCGGTGCTTGGGCGATATAGTGTTGGTGATAAGGTTAAGCTGACGGTGGTGCGTGATGGTAAAACAATCACGCTTGACGTGACGCTCGAAGCGGCGCCAGCCAACTAGGGCGGGGGTTTATAACAGAGACGTTTTTAGGTGTGTGGTGAAGTTACAAAAAGCTGAGTAAGTTGCTCAGTTTTTTGTAATTTGTACCCAGCGCGTCGAGCAAGTTCGGCTTGAGCTTCGTGTTGCGATTCAAGAGATTCGGTTAAAACGTACGGCGGCTGAGTTTTTAGGTGGCCAACTTGCTGCCAAAACCGCCGATAATGATCTAGTCCGTCTTTGCCCGAAAAAAGTGCCACCGGTGGTTCGTGGGTTATTTCTGGGCTAGTTATGAGGCCGTCCGGGACATACGGCAAGTTGGCAATAACTGCGGTTTTTGAGGTAACTTCTTCCACGATTGAAGAAAAAAGGTCAGATTTAATCAATGTAATGTCGATGTAGTGGCGTATAGCATTTTGTTGCGCAAGAGCAAGGGCCTCATTGCTGATGTCAGCTGCGGCAACCGTACAGTGGGGAAATTCAAGCTTTGAGGTGATTGCCAGGCAACCCGAGCCAGTGCCAATATCGATGATTTTTTCAAAAGCCAGATCTTTTAGAAGGGTAATGAATGCTTCTGATTCTGGTCTTGGTATCATCACGCTTGGGTTGACGGCGAAAAAGCGGCCGTAAAACCAGGCTTTACCACGAACGTAGGCCAAAGGCTCTCTGTTCAGCCGGCGCTGCACTGGTCGTTCGAGTGCAGCCAGATCGTCATCGCTCAAAACATGCTCGGGGTGTGATACCACCCATGCTCGATCTTTGTGTAAGTAGTCCTCAAGTAGCACCAACGAATCTCTTCGAGGAGCATCGACGCCTGCAGCTCCAAGCTCGGACATAGTACTAATGAGCCAATTGGCAATTGTCATCAGTTATGTAGTATAGACGGTCGAACTAACCGTAAGCAATTGTATATTTTTTCTCGTTTTTAGATAATGTCTCATACAATGTCAGAAGGGAATTTTGAGCAATATAATGGTAGTCAAGAAATTGGCCATGAGCAGTGCTGGTTTTTTATTGAGAAAATTGAGTCCTTTCGGCCTGCGCTTCTTCCCGTCACTGAGGAACGAGGCTTGTGGCCTCACGGTCACCTAACGGGTAGTGACTATTGGCGCCATCGCGATCTAAGTGGGCAATTTAGTTTAGCTGATAACAAAGAACTAAGCATCATTATTGCCGAGGAAGAAGTTCGGCTCGATAATGTACTTCAAAAATTTCGCGTGCACGCTGCTACGATGAGCGAGTATTTTAACAGTCCTAATGGAAAAAATAAAATTGTTACTTCCTACAGTGTTACCCAAGAA
>JAYRJB010000012.1:0-7560 GCA_041906505.1 Saccharimonadales bacterium (SeqCode)
AATGAAAATATAAAGAGTGCAGCGAGGGATCTAGCCCGTTGACCTGCCAGCAACCTGTCCACTAGTTAGTTTTTCTTGGATAAGGTGCTCCATCTAGATCCTGGTTATCCTCCAGGAGAAGATATTTTGCAATACGCAAAACCACATCCTTTCTTCCTGGAGTTTACCAGGGTATATAAGAAAGGATTTTTGATGCCAATAGAAGCGGGAAGAGAACAAGTAGCGGTGCCGTGTTTTGAGTCACCAGACCAATTGCGAGCAGGCCTACTAGCAAGAGCCGCTTTTGATGCGATCGACCTATACCCTAGGGACGGGAGCGAACGATTAGCCAAAACCGAGGCGGCCGTTGCAGAAATTGCAGGCATCGAACCAAACAATGTCGTGTTGTTCAATTCGGGAATGTCTGCAGTCACCGCTGCCATAGAGGTCGCACTTGCCACTTCTGAAAATCCCAAACCAGTTCTGGCATGCGCAGAGCAAATGTACGGGCAAACGTGTGGCTACGTTGAGGGTTGGCTGGTAAAAAGAGGGGTTCGAGTGGTGCGATTTGACAGCGGTTCTACTGATCACGTAAATTCGATCTTGAAAAAACATACGCCCGATGTGTTTGTGTCCGAGACAATCGGCAATGGCCCCGATATGCCCGTACTTGATGCCGATAATCTACTAAAAACGGCCCGTGGCCAGGAAAGCCCACCGATTCTGGTCCTCGACAATACCTTACCGCTCTCTACGGCGCTTCCCCTAAACGATAGACTAACCCCAGAAGACACCGCGATAATTGTCGAAAGCGGCACCAAATCTTACAGTTTCAATGCAGAATTATCGGGCATTGCCTACACTAAAAGCCCGGACTTGCTTCATAAACTCAAAGGTCATCGACGAATGACGGGTTCGATGCCTGGGCTTGGCAGCCTTAAAAATATTGTAAATCTTCTTCCCGCATCAAAAGAGGCTTTTGATGAGCGAAACCAGAGGATCTATCAAAACACTGGTAGGCTCGCGGTTGCCCTCGCCAACGGTTTAGACACAACAAACACTGTGCTTGTTTCACACCCTAGTCTACCAACCCACGATAACTACGAATTCGCGCACGCAATAAAACTGAATCACGCCTCTCCAGTCCTGTTTCTTCAGTGCATAGGAAACACAAACCAGTTTGAACTCACCCGTACGCTTTGGCAGAGCGAGGGAGTAAGGAAACACGCCAAGCTGGGACAAAGCTTTGGCTTTGATCATACTCGAATATTTCCAGACGAGACGGCCCCGGCGATAAGGATCGCGCCCGGAGCCTACTCTGACATCGAAAGCCTCGCGGGCGAGTTACAAACCGCACTTCGAAGCTAGCGCTTGTTGATTATCATATTTTGTGTTATTATATGTGTAGTTATGAACTTTTTTGAGGGTCAAGAGATTTTTACGCCAATTGTTTCTGGCGAAGGTGAAGTCTCGATAAAAAAGGGCCGAATTGCAAAAACACCAAACGATCGACATCCACAAATTCACATCGAGGGTCAAGAACACTTAGTAACCCCAGTTGATCCTTCCAAATTGTTTACTCTCGAAGATATTGCAGACCTTCACGGCCCTCCAGCCGAAAACGCTGACAATCACTACCCGGTGGACGAAGCCCTAAGAGATCCAGCACAAAACCAAGCGCTCGCAAGAGCTTTGCTTCGTGTTGGATTTGCGAAAGAAATAGACAATTAGCGACCGCTTTAGGCCGTCGCAAACACGGCCACCTCTACCTGTTTGGCGTCGTTTTTCATCAATACCGCAGAAGCCGACTCTATTGTTGCGCCAGTCGTCAACACGTCGTCAATCAATAATATTTTGGCACCATTTATTCGCTTGACGCTCCTTGGTTCAAACGCATTCACCAACTGCTCAAACCTTGTTTTTCGATCTACCCCAACTTGGCGCGATGCGGTTCTGCGAACAAGCAATTCCTCGAACACCATTTTTCGTCGGAAAGCTAACTGTTTGGCGATACATTTTGATTGGTCATAGCCACGGAGACGAACACGGCTATTTGTAGTCGGCACATAGGTTACGACTGTGTCCTTTGGGAGCAGTGGCAGCGTTTCATCCAATAACTCGGCCACAACGGTGCTTGCTGCTACCGCTCTCTCAAATTTCAATTTGTACAGCAGATCTTTTGCAAGCCCGTTATACTCCGCAGCAACCCACACGCGAAGTAGCGAAACCTTCCGTCGGCAGTTCGGACACACCTTTGACTGCTGAGTAACACTGTGACACCGATAACACCGCGAAGGAACAAGCCCCATAATACCAATCGCACATTGCTCACAGAGCAGTGTATCTTCCATGCCGCAGCCGAGACAGTGGTGTGGAGCTAAAAGCGTAATTGCGCGTTCTAACACATTCATTGCTTACACTAGCCTAAACCTTTACAAAAAGCGTGGGAACCGCTTTTTATAATTATTCGGTCTGTTAACGGATTGGGGTTTAATAACTTTCGTTAATGTAGTAATTTTTGTGTTGTAAATATAGACGCTGGACTATTGCTGTCAATTATTGATCAGTTATACTGTAACTAACATAAAAACTCCGGCAGTAGCAAAATTGCTAATGCAACCGACAATCAAATCAAACCAAATACCTGGAGGGTACACGTTATGGCGCGACGGAACCGCGACGAAGACTTATTGATGGAAGACGAGCTCACCGCTGCTTTTTTGGGTGACGATGATCTAGTAACGGCTGAGGAGCCAAAGGAAACTGCAACGGCAACAGCCGTGGTCGAAGAGGAGTGGGACGAAGACGACGCCGTTCCAGGACAACTCGCCGTTGATGTATTTGAAACCAAAGAAAAGCTGGTTGTAAAAGCACGAACTGCAGGAGTCAACAAGGACGAGCTCGATGTGAGCATCTCGGACAATACTCTCAGCATTCATGGAACCCTCAGCGCAGGCAACGAAGAAGGGGTAGAGAACTACTTTGTCCAAGAGTGTTACTGGGGAGAATTCAGCAGAAGCATCGCGCTGCCCGTACCAGTAAAAGAGGACGAAATTGAGGCAGTTCTAAAAGACGGCGTGCTCACAGTAAGCTTTACGAAGGTCAAACAAGATACTGTAAAGAAAATCCAGATTCAGTAGCCACCACGTTTTCGCCCTAAGAGGGATGTAGGCAGAATTTAAAACTCCCGAGCAACTCGGGAGTTTTAGTTTTATTTCAAAAAATACTGTGTACTAGTTGCCAGCTTCGATTGCGCTCTTCAGCACAAACTTCACGATAAACTGGGCAAGAGCCACAATCACAAGACCAATGACCGCATAGAGAATGGTGTTCTTTGCGCCAGTAACATTTCCGGAGTCGCCGCCAGAAGTAATGTAGCGGAAACCGCCAATGATTATCATCACGACTGCAACCACACCGACAATTACAGAGAAGATGTTGACGATCTCAGTAATTAACGAGTTCACCTTATCTTCGGGATTTGCGCCCCCTTGAGTACACTCATCATTGCCACCAAACTTTAAATCGGCGCCTTGACAAAGCGATCCGTCGATATTGGCTTGGGCGCTCACCGAACCCGAAACCGCCAGCACCGGCACTGCCAGAAGTCCGAAGGCGAACGTCGTCAACATTAATTTTTTTAGTTTCGTAATCATTTTTTAATTTCCTTTCTAGTCTATGCTTGGTTTATATCATAATCTCTTATGCTTGTACAACTTAATCTAGAGGCTTTTTATGACAAACTTGACTATTAGCTGCGCAAAGGCCGCCACTGCCAGGCCAACAAATGCATAGATTAAGCCATTCCTGGCCGAAGCCACCGCGTTCGAATCGCCACCAGACGTAATAAAGCGTAAACCATAGATGATTATCATTATCACCGCCACAATTCCAACAATAATACTTAAAATGTTAATGACCCTTCCAATAAGATTGTTGACTCTCCTTTCTTGAACCTCTTTGTCACATGTCCCGCCGGATCCAAGATTTGCGCCTTTACAAACTTCTTGTTTTGATGCACTAAACGGACTCTGGGCACTGGCAAACGAAGGACTTATAACCCCAAGCGCCAACACCGTCAAAAGCGTCATACTTACTACTATTCTCTTCATCATTTCTGCCACCTCCTTATACCTGCGATATAAACAATCTTACTATCAACTGTGCAGCACCAACTATTAAGAGTCCAACTGCCGCATAAATTACCATATTGCGCGCCGTAGCAACTTCTTGAGGATTGTTGCCACCGGTAATGAACCTAAGGCCTGCAACAACAAAAATAATAACTGCCGCAATGCCCGCAATAATTGACACCAAATTCACCAAATTCGTGATAATGCCTTCTTTGCCAAACAGAGGGTTTGCTCCATTTAGATTTTTGTCCTTGCAAACACTTGAGTCTCTAGCATCACCTTTACAAACATCTTTGAACGTATCCACTGCATGGACATTAGTGGCACTTCCTAGCGGAGATAGTGTGAGCAGAATCAGCGGAATAAGTAAGAGTTTTTTCATTAGAACTGTCCCAAAAGCGCAATTACAATCGAGTAAGCTAGCAGCACAATCGCCAATCCAATCAGTGAATATATTATGGCATTTTTGGCCCGTGATATTTTTTCGGGGTTGTCACCACCCGTAATGAGGTTAAGTCCAGCGATGACTACAATCAATACTGCAATTGCGCCCGCCACCCCAAACACAACTGCCATAATATCGCTAATAGAGCCTTGGTTAGCTTTAACCTCGGGCAGTTTAGTAAGTTTGCTATTATCAATTTTTGCTTGAGCTAGCAGTTCTTTAATCATTGTTGAAATGTCCCCGCAATAAAGCTAACCACCGCCGTCGCCGACACCGCGATAATAAGACCAATTAAGGCATCGACTACGGTCTTCTTTGCAGACCCTATCTTGTCTGGCGAACCTCCGCCGCCTGTTTGGCCACTCGCAGTAATGTATTTAATGCCACCAACAATCACAAACATTACCGCTACCACAACTGCTATTCGCAGAAGAACCTCAATTATTGCGAGCACGATTAACCAAATGTCATTTAGGCCGGTCAGCTCTGGGGTGCACACTCGCTGGCCGTTTACTGCGGAGCTATTACCATTTAGATACTTATACCACTTGGGGAATCCAAAAAAGCTTCCGCCTGGACATGGCGCTCCAAACAAAAGACTGTGTTCCAAGTTTAGTTTGAAGTGCAAAAGTGTTAAATACATGTTCGTTGACTCTTATCTTACTTAAAGAGCCCTCCGGGCACCAAATATTGAACAAGAGCAAAAATAAAGATATATAGCACAAGACCAATGATAGAATTCTGGATTCTGTTTTTTGCGGCTTGGGTTTGTTCCGGGTTGCCCTGTGACGAGCTATACAGTATGCCGGCATAAATTATCGACCCCACGACAATCAGCCCAACACCAGCTGAAACAAAGCGAATTATTGAAAATGCCAAATCCAGTATTGGGTTAACGTATGCACCTGGATAGTTTGGACCCAGGCAACCGAAGTTAAATTTGGTATTTACCACCGCGCCCTTGTTGCCATCTTTTTTTCCGCACTGATATTTACCAGCTTCGCCTAGAGAGATACTGCTGGACCCTCCTGTAAGCGCGGAGTCGCCCGAAGTTGGTTTTGATGAACTAGGTTGATAGTTCGCACAATCATCTTTTAGGCTGCCTTTACCGTACGCGGCGCATATGTTGCCGACGACCTTATCTTGGTCAGCTTTTTTTATATATGATTTTTGACAATCAGCGTAAAGCTTCTTTGAGTTAGTGGTATTTATTTTCTTTAATTCTGAACACAGGCTCGCAAAGGCTTTTCTCGACTCCGTGCTTATATTTGTTTGTTGTGCTTCAGCGTTTTGCGCAAAAGCAAGACAAAAAAGGCCAAAAAATATACCCACCATGAGGGTTGCTTGTCTTAATAATCTGAGTTGGCTCATGCAATAATTTTTTATTTTTCTAAACTATAACTATGTGCACAATTATGCACTTTGGTGGACTTATTTGCAATTCGCATAAGATTGTTAGGCATTTTATTAATGATAAAGCTGTATTAGACTAAAGAGTAGATTAAGCTTATGCGTAATAAAACACCAAAATTACTTGTTTGTGCGATTTTGATTTTCTCCTCGAGCGTCAGCTTTTTGATTGTTCCGCCAAGACATACGTCTGCCGCACCGCCCGCAGATAAAAAGAATTCAGCATGTGAGAAGGCTTCACTAAAAAACATTTGCGAAGAGGGTTTTGATGAAGGCTACAACAAAAGCGTGGCAGGCGAAACTGACGAGGACAAGGTCTGCGGCAAACTACCCACCGGTAGCCCCAGCAGAGCTGGCCCGGGACTTAGCCCTCAAGTTGTCGATAAACACACCGGTTGCACCAAAGGTATCGCAGCAGGCAAAGCAGAAGGCGAAAAAGCCAACCAAGACAAGGCCGAAGAAAAGTGCAAAGACAAAAGTGGTGAAAAAAAAGAAGCTTGCATTAGGGGCGCAAAGGCAGCGCTAGCTGGCAAAACCAAGGAAGAAGCTTGTAAAGACGACCCCAATAAGTCTGAGTGCGAAGAGGGTTTTGATCTTGTCAATAGCGAGGATGCCAACGATCAGCCAGATTGTGATCTTCAGCTTAAATCGACGCTCAGTTGGATTATCTGTCCCCTGGTCGATCTTGGAGTTGGATTAACTGACACCATTCTGAGTAATTTTGTTCAGCCATTTTTGGACAGTGTACCCGTGAGTACAGAAACAAAATCTGGAACCTACAAAGCCTGGCAACAGTTTAGGGTTCTTGCAAATGTTTTACTGATAGGCACCTTACTTGTGGTTGTCTATTCACAGATAAAGGGGGATCGGTAGTTGCTCGACGCCTACACAGTTAGAAAAGCCATACCGCGCATTGTTGTTGCGGTAATTGCTATTAATTTATCGATATATCTTTGTGTCGCTGCGCTCGATATTACTACCGTTGTCGGTAAAGGTGTTGGCCAAATATTGGTTTCACCGTTTGTGAATGAAGGAAGTTTTAAGGGTATTGGAATCGAAGCAAATACCGAAAACACCGTTTTGGGTGCGCTAGGAGCTGGTGGTGCAATGGCTGGAATCGCAGCGGCTCTTTATTCTAGCGCATCTCTTGCAACCTTAGGTGTTACTGGAGTTTTGGGACTGTTTGGTCCGACTATTATTACAGTTGCGCTTGTTGCGCTTGCAATATTATTCACGCTGGTGATATGGCAGGCGCTGGTGATATTTCTAACGGTAATATCACCTGTAGCAATTGCTTGTTATATATTGCCTGGGACAGAGAAGTATTTCAAGCAATGGTGGGATCTGTATTTTCGCACCTTGCTCGTGTACCCAATAATAGCGGTGGTTTTTGCTATGGGAAATGTTATGGGGGCAATATTATTAAGCGCAGCCCCAAAATCCCCGGACGGGATCGGAGTTGTTCAGCTGCTTGCTGCTGTAGTAGTTATCTTTGCACCGTTGGTCCTCATACCATTTTCCTTTAAGCTCGCGGGTGGTTTAATATCACAAGTAGCTAATATTGCGTCAACTGGCGCTCGAACTGGTGCAAAA
>JAYRJB010000013.1:0-16789 GCA_041906505.1 Saccharimonadales bacterium (SeqCode)
ACAATTACTATATTTATTTACTACATATAGCGTCTATACGTATGATCATAGCCCCATACGTAGCGTAATGCAAGCGTTTTTACGGTGTATTAATTACACGTTGTGTTTTTGATCAGAGTCATCATTTTTACTCTGTTTTTTGCCGCGTAAACGACGTAAAAATGACGGTTTTTCCAGCTCTTCTTCGGATACATTTTTTTCAGTTTCTTCAGTTTTGACCTTATTTTTATCGTGATCCTCGTGCTCAATGTGTGACCAAATGTTTGGGATTTCGTTCTCTGAATGAAACTCTTCGTGTGCCGATGCGGTCTTTTCGCTATCTCCAAGATCCATGTTGATGTCTTTGGGAACTTCTTTTGCCGTCGATACCACTGAGTCCTTGGCGAACGAAGATCGAGCTAGTTCCTTATCGTCATTTACAGAGCTGTGTGGTCCTTTTTCAGTCCCCCGCTTAGTAAAATAGGCCTCGTCAAAGCCGGTTGCAACTACAGTGACAATTATTTCGCCTTCGAGTTCTGGGTTAATTGTCGCTCCAAAAATAATATTTGCATTCTTGTCGGCTGATGCGGTTATCGACTCCGCGACCGTGTTAATTTCGTGCATAGACATGTCATGGCCGCCAATAACATTAAAGAGAATGCCTCTGGCGCCATCAATCGAAACTTCGAGTAACGGAGATTCTATGGCTTGTTGGGCCGCCTCAACTGCTCGATTATCGCCACTTGCCCGCCCAATTCCCATCAAAGCCGAACCAGCCTCACTCATAACCGCTTTCACATCTGCAAAGTCAAGGTTGATAAGTCCATGAACCGTAATGAGATCTGATATGCCTTGAACACCTTGACGTAGCACGTCGTCAGCGACCTTAAAGGCTTGTAGAATTGGAGTCGACCGATCGATTGTCTGAAGTAAGCGGTCGTTTGGAATAATAATGAGCGTGTCAACGTACTTCCGTAAGTTGGCAATTGCAGCTTCGGCATTTTCGCGTCTTTTCTCGCCCTCGAACGCAAATGGCTTCGTTGCAAACCCCACCACGAGCGAGTTCAGCTCTTGTGCAACCTTTGCAACAATATGTCCGGCACCACTTCCAGTTCCACCCCCCGCACCAATGGTGATAAATACCATGTCGGCACCTTCAAGGGCAGCTTTTATATCATCATAAGATTCTTCGGCAGCCTCTTGTCCTTTGGTTGGATCTGCTCCAGCTCCCAGCCCCTTGGTTGTTTGGTGACCAATATGAATCTTGGTTTCTGCTTTTGAATGATGGAGGGCTTGCGCGTCGGTATTGATGGCTATGAACTCGACGCCGTGGACACCTGCTTCAACCATGCGGTTGACCGCAGCACCACCGGCACCACCAACTCCAACCACTTTTATTTGAGCAAATGTCTCTATTGCTGGCGAAACTTGAGCCATAACTATCTCCTTACTTCGGTCACTACCATATATACGCCAGTATACCCCAGGATGGCCTCCCGTTCAATCTCGTGTGTGTCTACTTAAATCTGTTCAGTAAATTACTTACGTTGTTCAAAATAGAATTGCGAACATCACGACGTGACGTGGGCGTATCCATCATTTGTTCAGCAAACAACATGTCCAGCTGCATGAGGCCAATGGCAGTTATGTATTCGGGTTTTTTTATGTCATCCACTATGCCGCTGAGTTGATTAACCGCTCCAACTCGAGCCGACAACTGAAGCTGCTCTTTGGCAAAATGGGCAATCCCAGCTATGTTTGCAGTGCCACCAACAATCATTATTCCTCCTGGAAGTTTGCGCGCTTTATGTATTCTTTTTAGTTCTTTTTCGACAAAGTCAAAAATTTCTTCGACACGGGCTTCGACAATCATTGATATATCTTCTGACTCAAACACATGGTTTCGATTTTCGTGGGTCACACTTAATCGTCCTGTTTTGATGTCGCCGGCAAGCCCCGCATGTTCAAGTTTTACCATTTCAGCAATTTCGAGCTCTGTTTTAAGCCCAATCGCCAGGTCGTTAGTAATGTTGATGCCGCCCAATGGAATGACCGCAACATGCTGAACCTCTCCATCCTCAATAATTGCCATATTGGTGGTACCCGCACCTATGTCGAGCACCAATGTCCCAGCCTCCCTTTGTTGACGACTAAGTATTGCCTCTGCGGCAGCAAGACCAGAAACGGTATGGTGAGTCGGTGCCACTTGAGCCTTCTCAAGCGCCGAGTCCAAGCTCCGAATATTTGGTGTCGCAACGGTAACAATATGAGTATCAACCTCAAGCCGCACGCCCCGCATGCCAACGGGATCCTTGATGCTGTCGTGGCCATCAACTCTATAATTCTTCGGAAATACTTGAATAATTTCTCGGTTTGCTGGTATTTGCACTATAGTCGCAGCGTCTTCAGCTCGCATTTTGTCCTCGACAGAAATCTCGCGATTCGCCGCACTGATTGCAATAACACCTTTCGAATCTAAGCCACTAATGTGAGCGCCATTGACGTTTACCGTTGCGGCTCTAATCGGTATGCCTGTGAGTCGCTCTGCCTCGCTCACCGCTTGGTTTATCGCGCCCGCAACTTCTTCGAGGTGAACCACTAAGCCTTTTCTCATTCCAATATTGGGTGATGAACCATGGCCTAACACCGATATTCGTGCATCTTCGCTCGTTAAATCTAAACTACCAACAACACATCGAACGGCAGAAGTGCCAACATCGAGCCCGATAAAATAACTGGGCTGAGAATCACGCATACCCGTCAGTATACCGCTTATTTTAGCCTCCTCGCAAGAGAAGGCCCATTATCTTGTAAGAACTTCGTATCCGTCGTCAGTGATGAGCACTGTGTGTTCGAAGTGAGCCGCAAGAGATTCATCTCGGGTTCTTACAGTCCAACCATCAACATCCGTATAAACCCCATCCTTGCCCAGAGTCGCCATTGGCTCAACCGCAATCGTCATGCCCTTTCTTAAGACAACGCCTCGACCTCTGTCTCCGTAGTTTGGTATATTGGGATCTTCGTGGATTTCATGTCCTACCCCATGTCCAACAAGATCTCGAACGATGCCAAGCTTGGCCCGTTTAAGAACTTTCTCAATCGCGTAGCCAATATCTCCAGTTTTGACGCCATCACGAATAACGGCTAGACCTTCTTGAAGTGACTCGTTTGTGTAGTTCAACAACCTATCTTTCTGAGAGTTTGATGCTCCACAAATCACCGTCAGTGCGCTATCAACAATCATACCCTTGTGTGTAACCCCAAGATCGAGGCTCACTACATCGCCGTCACGCAAAACATGACTCTTTTTTGGTATGCCGTGGACAACCTCATCGTTTACCGAAATACATATCGGTTCGGGAAAGCCGTTATACCCCAAAAATGCTGGTTCTGCACCGACATCCTTTAACGCCTTCGCGGCATGCACCGAGACGTCTTTGGTAGTTATACCAGGTTTTACCACGCTACTCGTTTGACGAAGCACCTCTGCCAGCATTGCACCTCCAACACGCATTGCCTCTATCTCCGAAGGTGTCTTTACTCGACTCATCATATTCTTTTACATAGTCCTAGCGAATGAGTCGCATAATTTCTTGGTGAATCACCTCAATTGGACGCTCACCGTCAACTTCAAATACTGGAATATTGTCTTTCTTAAACCACTGCACAATCGGCAGCGTTTGCTGCTCATACTCATGAAAACGTTGATTAATCGCTGTTTCGTGATCATCTTGCCGACCTCGAGACAATAGTCGCGCCTTTACCACCTCTTTTGAAGCTTGAATATGGATAACCGCTTGAATATTAATTTCTTTACTGTCGTGCTTCTCTATTAGCCACTTTGCCTGTGGTAACGTTCGCGGAAATCCATCGAGCACACACGCTTCATCAACACCCGCTTCAACAAAAAATTTTTCTAAAATATTAATTATTTCTTGGTCACCCAGAAGCTTTCCCGACAACATCTCTTGCCGTCTTTCTCCACTGATGTGCATTCTCAAAAATTCACCAGTTGATAGCCATCGATAGCCGAGGTCATCGGCGAGCAATTTCCCTTGCACGCTCTTGCCCGCTCCAGCGACTCCCATAAACACAATCACTATTCTAAGCTGCCTTTCTGTTTCAAAGTTTTTCTCTTACTAGTCTTGCTATTGTTGCACCGTCCACTGCTCCAGACGTTTTCGCTTTTACAGCCCCAATAACCGCCCCCATTTGTGCAGGCGAAAATGGTTCTCCGAGTGCATCTATTTCTGCCGAAATAATTGTTCGAACTTCTTCATCATCCAATTGTTTCGGAAGATAGGCACTAATCACACGCTGCTCATACCGTTCGCTCTCTGCTCGGTCATTTAGATCATTCTTTTCGTATAGTTCTGCGGCTTCAGTTCTTTTTTTTGATTCCTTTTGTAACAAGTTCACGACCTCACCGTCGGACAAACCCTCGTCCCTGCTGCTGGTTGATATCTCAGCATTTAGAATCGCGCTTTTTATGCCACGCAAAACACTCACAAGTGGTTTGTCTCCTGCAAGCATTGCGGTTTTTAGATCCTGGTCAATCTGAGATTTAAGCGTCATTGCTGCGGACGCCTCTTTAAGAGAGCTTGAGCTTCTTAATCTTCAGAGCTTTGCGCTCTTTTCGAACAATCGCCTTAATCCTTCGATCTCGTTTACTCGTCGGCTTCTCAAAGTACTGGTTCTGTTTCACGGTAGTGATAACCCCAGACTGTTGTACTTTTCGCGTAAAACGACGCAACATGTTCTCAGCAGACTCTTTCGAATCTTTTCGTGTTACCTGTATCATTACCAACAATCTTAACTAATTTTTCGTAGTTTTACAAGGGTAATTTGTTGAGGCTACTGTTGCCGCTTTTGAGTTGCGCGCTGCGACTTTAACACGATGCTTTGTAGTTCCTTAAAAATTGGAAATTGCTTATTTGTGTAGTAGATCTTGGTATTCGCTTGTTTTTCAGAGTGCAAAAATCCTATTTTTTCAAGTCGCTTCAACTCTCGTTGAATATTTCCAGCATCCTCTTTGATCAGCTTTGCCAGACCTCGGACGTGCGTCTTAAAATCGGGGTATTTTGCATATACCACGATTATCTTTCTTCGAACTCGGGATGTAATGAATACGTCTAGCATAAGCCTCTTCGATGTTGTTGTAACAACGATAAGTATAGACATGTCGGCAAAGTTTTTCAACATAGAATTTTTCAAAAATCCCAAAACCTTTCCGTTATATACTGGTAGGTACTATGTACTTTTATGAGGTTGCGCCAGCGGATAGGAGCTATCACGGACAAGATTTACTTACCTATAGTTGCGAGAGTCTTGTGGTTGAAGGCCAGATTGTTGTTGTAAAGCTTCGTACAAAAATTTGCGTGGGAATAGTAGTCAGCAGCGTAAAAAAACCACTATTCTCAGTCAAGCCAATCACTACTATTATCGAGGGATACACAGTCCCTTCGTCTCAAATGGCAATGTTTCATTGGATGAAAGAATACTACCCTAGCCCCTTAGGAGTCTGTGCCTCACTTTTTGTGCCGCCATCACTTACTACAAAAAAATTACCCCAGCCAACCTTAGATGCCTGCAAGCTACGTGCCGCATCATTGCCGCCTCTTACTCGCGAACAAAAAAATGCCATGTCAAAAGTGAACGAGCATCCATACGGAACAACTATTTTGCACGGTGATACCGGGAGCGGCAAAACACGAGTCTACCTTGAGCTGGCGAAGCAAGCTCTTACCGCAAAAAAGTCGTGCCTCATTCTTACGCCAGAGATCGCGCTCACACCACAACTTGTCGCGGTATTTCAGACACAGTTTTCTGGCGTCATTGTTACCCATTCTCGATTAACTTCTGTAACCAGAAGAAATCTGTGGATTGGCTTGGCACAAACAGAAAAGCCGCACATCGTTATTGGTCCTCGTTCAGCGCTTTTTATGCCGCTACCCAACCTTGGCTTGATTGTCGTTGACGAGTTCCATGAAAGCGCATACAAAAACGAACAAGCTCCTCATTACCACGCTGTTCGAGTCGCAAGCGTGCGAGCAAAGAACGAAGCCGCCCAATTGGTGCTCGGTTCTGCAACGCCCTCGATACAGGAGTATTTCTTTGCCGAGCAAAAAGGTGCACCAATAATAAGGATGCAGGAAAAAGCCGTTCGCTCGACATCCGCAAACGCCGTTCACAAAATTGTCGATCTTGCTAATAAAAATCAACGAAGTAACTACCCACTTTTATCAACTGTGCTCCTAGAGGAGGTGCAGCGCGCCCTCGAACGAAAAGAACAAGTACTGTTATTTCTCAATAAACGTGGTGATGCCCGACTTATTTTGTGTCAAGACTGTGGCTGGAACGCAACCTGCGAAAAGTGTGATCTACCGATGATATATCACCAAGACCAACACCAATTACGCTGTCATACGTGTGGCAACACAAAAGCTGCTCCAGTTGCATGTCCCTCCTGTGGCTCAAGCGAAATCAAGTTTAAAAGTCCTGGCACAAAAGCAATTGCCGCCAGTCTCGCGAAGCTTTTTCCGAACGCAAAGATTGCGCGTTTCGATAAAGATAACACCGCATCAGAGAGACTCGAACAGCGTCACGAGGAAGTAGTCACCGGCGACATTGATATACTTGTTGGCACACAAATCCTTGCAAAAGGGCACGACCTTCCAAGATTATCGCTGGTTGGCATTTTGCTGGCAGATAGCGAGTTAAGTTTTCCAGACTATTCTTCAGAAGAAAGATCCTATCAGCTACTTCATCAGCTTGCCGGGCGGGTTGCCAGGGGGCATCGCAACGGTGTGGTTGTGGTCCAAACTTATAATCCAAACGGAGCTGGCATACAAGCGGTTGATCACGAAAACCGATGGAATGATTTCTACAATGCACAGCTGGTGGAGCGAAAAACTTTTGGCTTTCCTCCGTTTTACCACACATTAAAGATCGAAGTCTCTCGCACAAAATCAACTATGGCGGAGGTAGCAATTCTATCAGTAAAGCAGTTTATTGAAGAGCATTTTTCTCACGTAAAAATCGTAGGACCAAGCCCCAGTTTTATTGCCAAACGCAATAACAAGTACTCTTGGCAGCTCATTGTGAAGGCCAAACAACGGCACGTGCTTGTCGAAATAGCCCGTTCGCTGCCAACAAAATCGACAATCGACATTGACCCCCTACATCTCCTATAGACCGCAGGGGTGTTATACTCGAACGAAGAAGAGATATCATGAGTCAGCCGCCGATCATTACCCTACCCCACAACGATTTACGAAAACGCTCCACAAAAGTTGGGGTGATTGATGATTCAATTCGTCAGCTCATTCATCATATGGAAACAGCAACTTTAGCGTGGGAGGATAGTCGCGATCACGAAGTCGGCGTCGCACTCGCAGCAGTCCAAATCGACACATTAAAACGCGTCATCATTATACGAAACAATTTTGAAAATAAAGCAGACCGCTCTTTCTCTATATTTATTAATCCCGAAATAACCAAGTACGAGGGTGACGTTGTAGAGGATTACGAGGGCTGCTTAAGCATCAAAGATATATATGGCAAAGTTCCTCGGTACTCGAAAGTGCGCGTCCGGGCCCTAAATCAAGACGGAAAAGAAGTAAGGGTCAAGGCCGACGGCTTTTTAGCCCGAGTCTTTCAGCACGAGATAGACCACACCAAGGGTGTTATGTTTATCGATCATATCAAAGACAACAAGGATGCATTTTATACTCTCACCGCAAAAGGTAATCTGGAGAAGCTCGACTATGACAAAGACGTCGATAGTGTTCTTTGGTAGCGGCCCTGTTGCAACCGACAGCTTAAAGTTCTTGATTGAGGCGTTTGAGGTGGAAGCGGTAATAACAAAGCCAAAACCGCCCCATCATCGCAGCACCATGTCCACCATAGAAGCTTGCAAAGACTACGGTGTTCCTTGCTTCACGCCAAAAGACAAAACTGAACTAGACGAGCTTTTCCGTACGAAAAAATTTTCGAGCCCTGTGGGCGTCGTTATCGATTATGGCATTATTATTTCAAAGCAGGTCATCGATTCTTTTCCTTGCAAAATCGTAAATAGTCATTTCTCGCTGCTTCCCGCCTGGCGGGGTGCCGATCCAATAACGTTTGCGTTGCTGGCTGGGGACAAGACGACTGGAGTGAGTCTTATGATCATAAATGAGCGCATGGATGAAGGGCTTCTATTGGCTCAGCAATCATTGAGTATCACAGCTGCCGACACATCAAAGACGCTGACGACAAAACTTATTCAACTCAGCAATTTACTTCTCTCAAAACACCTTTCAAGCTATGTTGAGGGCCAGATAAAACCGTACGAACAACAGGGACAAATCACCTATTCGCGGAAGCTCACGAAGCAAGACGGAGCCATCGATTGGGCAAAATCAGCCACTCAAATAGAACGAGAAATTCGTGCCTACTACGACTGGCCCAAAAGCTACACAAGGCTTTCTGGCCACCAGCTTATCATTCGGGCAGCCAACCTTCTCCACGAGCAAGGTCGTCCGGGAACTTTCGTTGTCCGAGATAATTCCTTGGTTGTGTACTGCAAAAAAGACGCGCTCGAGATTACGCGACTTCAGCCCGCCGGCAAAAAAGAAATGCCAACCAAAGCATTCTTGGTCGGCAATGCCTTGACGTGACTTTATGGTTGCTGGGTTGAGGCTTCACTAAGAATTTGCGGTGCTGCGGCCTTGATCTCTGCTTTCAGCTTTTCCAGCTCATCAGCAACAACTTGTTTGTAGTTAGGAAAGTTGGTTTCCAGCCACTTTAGGGCGGCGTATTCAGAAGTTACCCCTTGTGGATTTGGTTCACGACCTTCTTGCTGCGCAGCTTTTTTGTCATTTTCGATCGAATTTATGAAGGCTGGATCTTGCCGCCAGCTGGGATTTATTGTTCCAAGATAGCTTTCTGCTTTGGCGCTGTCGCCATTCATAAAGCTTTCGAACTCCTCAAGCTGTGCCTCACTCATTCCACTCGCGAGCTTCATGCCAACTCGCATTTCAAGCGTTTCGTATATATGCGCCTTTAGCTGATCTTTTTCGGCCTGGGCGAGGGCTGCCAGCCCGAGTTCTTCCAAAAATTTGTCGTCTATCTGAAACATTATCTTACCTCCGGATGATCTTTACGTGTTATTGTAGCAAACTAATCCAGCTAACGTGGGTTATTTGTTTTCGATTTCGTCTATGACTTCTGCGGGTAACGTCACATTGCGGCCAGGATCAGCAATGCCGACCTCCCCGTTCGTCATTGTGTAGGTGTTTGTAAGTTCTCGAAGCTCTTTTTCGTGATCAAGATATATTTGATAACTTTGATTTCCCGTCAGAGAATTACCTCTTTCTTTTGCCGCATCTTGGATGATATCTGTAAATCCATCCCCGGGCTGCACATCAAACGTCTCCGCAGTTGGCGCCCCAGGAGCTGAGACACTGCTTGCCACGTCTTGCGCGATCTGAGATTTTGGCGGTGGCATCGTTCCAAGATCTGATAAACCCTCTCCTATGCTGTCGCCATTGCCGAGTTGAACGGCAACATCCTGGTGGCCATCAGACAGCAATCCTGTCTTTTGCGTAATATAGGCAGCTGCGACCAAACCAATTCCGGCAGCTGCGATTCCACGTCTATGGTCAAATAGCGCCGCATATGCTTCCATGGCCTTACGCTTTAGCAAAAAGCTAGCCCGCTCGCGCAAGCTCAATTTTTTTATTTCCGGCTCATCTCGTTGGTCTTCATTCTTCGGCTCACCTATCCCTGGGTCGGCTTGATTGGGCTGAGCGCTGCGTTCAGCGAGCCATTGCTGGAAAGACTCTGGGGTATCACTAGTTTTCTCCTCATCGTCACTATCATAGAAGAAGCTCGCTGGAAAATCTTGGATAATTTCATCGGGAACCCCTTCTGACTTCAAATACAGCATCCAATCTTCTAAAGTTTGGGGATTGATTCTATCTAACTGCTCTTGTTTTGCGAGATCCGAATTGGGGTTGTTCTGGCGGTACTGCCTTAGTACATCAGCTTCCTCCATGCGAACTTCTGGATCATCCTCCTTGAAAAAATGCTCAGCCGGTACTGCTTTAATAACTTCATCCGGCACATTCAAATCTTTTAGCTCATTTGCGGCTTGCTGCGCATAGTCAACGTCAATTCTGTCTCTTGTATCGGCGTTTTTTAGCTGTTGCACGTAAGCATCTTTGTAGCGCATTACCCTGTTCCAAAGCGCGTCGGATGGATCAGTAACTTCGCCCTCGTTATTTGGTCGATTTGTTCCCTCAACTATAGTCGATAGTTTCTTGCTCTCGGCGACCAGTTTTTCCAGCAAAACATCGGACACATTTTGTATCGTCGTTTGATCTTGATGAACTTCAGCCTCAGCTAATGCCCGGGCCAACTCTAACGAACCCATCTCTTCGTATGGGGTTTGGCTTTCGTCTTCGTGTGTTTTTCTCTGCTCGTCAAAATAGGCATCTGGGTTCACAAAACGACCAGTATCTGGGTTGTGAATAGCACCCGATGTATCTTGCAAAGGACGCTTTGCCAAATAAACCTGCAGATCAGCCACCGAACGCGGATCGTTTGCATCAACCCAATCTGGACTCTGCTCTATCGAAGACGTGTCAATTTCCTGCGGTGACTCTTCCTGTTTTTGTCCAATTTCGACAGGGCTTTCGTTGATATCTGGCTTCATACGGGGGGAACCATCTCTGCTCTCGCCCGGCTGATACACTCTGTGCATTTGTGGTTGACTATCCATACTCATGTGCATTTTTACGGACGCATTCGGCTGAGTTGGATTTGTGAATAATGAAGTATCGGTTGATGCGGCCGCGCCCTCTTGAATAGGGGCAGAAGCTGGGTTGATCGGGGCATGTTCTGTGCCTGGATTTCCTGCTTCCAATCCTTGATCATTTGGATTTGGCAAACCGTTTGGATTGTTCATTTTGGTAGCTTCTTTTTTGATTTTTTATTTTAGTTATTCTATGCACTAAACATTAGCATAAACACCTTAAAAAGTCAATGATACCTAGAAAACTTGGGTAATTACCGCCCACAAGATTGCAAACGAGACAGCTCCACCCACTCCAGCCAACAGCGACATACGATAACGCTGCGATGCTTGAACAACACGCGAAGTGTGCTTATTAACAGTTTCAGAGCGTGTTCGTTCGGAAATCCTTTTTTCGTCCAGCACTTTTGCAATAGGTACTGGAGCTGCCAGCTGAGACGCTCGACGAGACAGCAGCACTTCGGTTGCAGTCGAGCCAAGGTCAAAAACAGTTTGGTCATCCTTGATCTCGTGGCGCTTATCAAACTCGGATTCATAAACTGTTTCTTGGTTTTCGCGTGTTTCAACTTTTTTTTCTTTTGGTGCCTCAAACTCACGTGGGTCCCATGGATCAGCTTCATGAGCAATGTGTAGCTCGGTACTCAATTCTTCGTGTGTAGCTGATTCAACGGTGTTTCGATTAGGCGAATTAGAGCGTGTCTCGGCAATTTGGGGCATTAAATTGTGTAAAGTGCGTTCCAGCCGCTTGGTTTTATGAGTTTCATTATTCGCTAAACTGTCTTGGGCACTAAGCTCCGTTTTTGAAACAGAAGCATCATTCTCAATATCCTGGTCAAGTTCATTATCTTTAAAGTGCTGTTCGCTCCAACGTGGTGCATCATCGTACATGACTTTTCCCTATTTGCGCTACAGTGTTCGCTCCACGGTTTCTTGAGTATAAAATTCTAAGGTGTCTCCTTCGGCGAGATCTACCCGGGAAGTTGTATTAAAGCTCACACCACACATTTCTCCTTTTTGAACCTCTTTTGTGTCCTGCGGGCCCCGCTTTAATCCCGTTACCTCTACTTCAGCCAACACTTCGTCACCCCTCTTGACAGTCGCAAGTGCTGGAGCAACAAGCTTGCCTTTTGTTACCTCACCACCACAGATTACATCGGATTTCGTCGTCTTAAATATGCCCTTTACTACGAGTCTTCCCTGGTCCGTTCTGACAATTTCTGGTGGCAAGAGCTCGCTAAGTTCTTTTTTCGCATCGTCGATCAATTCATAGATCACCTTAAACATTCGTATTCGAACACGATCCCTGGAAGCTAGCCGCTTAATGTTGGTTGGGGCATCCACGTTAAATCCATAAATAATTGCCCCGCTTGTCGCTGCCAAATGAACATCGTTCTCGGTTACGACCCCTACCCCAGATCCCACAACCCGGACAACAACCTCTTCAGTATCAAGCGCTTTGAGACTATCTATCACTGAGGTCAGTGAGCCTTGCACGTCAGCAATCACAATCACGTTGAGTTCATTCACCTCTTTGGTGCGATCAATTATTCGTATTAGGTCACTGCCGCTCATATCAAAACCGCCGCCACTGGTAGTGCGGGTGGCAATGTGCTCGGCCGCCCTGGCGCGAGCCTCTTTCTCGGTTTTTACTACAAAAAATTCATCACCAAACTCAGGAAGTGCCTTAAATCCAGTCACAACGGCGGGGGTCGATGGACCCGCTTCTTCAATAGTTACTCCTCCGGTTGTTTCGAGATTTCGAACTTTCGCATAGGTGCCGCCAGCCACCAAATAGTCGGTTTTTTTTAGCATTCCTGCCTCGACCAACGCCACCGCCACTGGACCTCGGCCTTGTTCCATATGAGCCTCTATAATTAAGCCACTCGCTGGCCCACTACTTACCGCTCGAATATCCTCGACATCTGTAACGAGTTGAATCATATCCAAAAGCGTATCAATCCCTGCTTTGGTTTTCGCCGACACCTCTACGGCAACGATATCTCCTCCCCATTCTTCGATTAACAGATCATGCTCCGAAAGCTGCTGCTTTACTCTGTTTGGGTCAGCTCCCTCTTTGTCAATTTTATTGATCGCAACAATAATTTTTACACCAGCTTTTCGAGCAAATCGAATCGCTTCAATGGTTTGAGGTTTTATGCCGTCATCTGCTGCCACCACAATAACAACCATGTCGGTTAGCTGGGCACCATGTTCACGAATTGCCGCAAATGCTTCATGACCAGGGGTATCCAAAAAAGTGATTTTGCGATTTTGGTGCGTGATCTGATAGGCAGTAATATGCTGCGTTATACCTCCCGCTTCGCCGGAGGCCACTTTCGAACCGGAGATCGCATCCAGTAGCGACGTTTTTCCATGATCAACGTGACCCATAACCGCTACAACGGGTGGGCGCGGATCGCCCTCGGCAGTCTTATCTGGCCGTTTTCGTACTTCTTTTGGCTCTATTTTCTTTCGATCAAGCGCCACATCAAGCCCAAGCTCACCAACAATAATCGTCGCGGTATCAAAATCAAGTCGTTCGTTCACCGTGGCAAACACACCGTTCTTCATCAGCTCGGCAATGAGAGAAGAGACTGGAATTTCTAGCTTTTCGGCAAGGGAGCCGACGGTAATTCCATCGTCGATCTGAATTGTTCGAGACATAGCTGGTACTCCCTTACATTACGTTTCATTTGTTATTTCGCGTCTTTGAGGCTCAAGGCTATTTTGCGCGAGTCGGTATCAATTTCGAGAATCTTGAACTGCTTTTTCTCATTGAGTCGAAAAATCTTCTCTGGATCTGCAGAATCTTCGCTGCTCATTTCGGAAACATGAACCAAGGCCTCAACACTAGGACTAAGTTGAACAAATGCACCAAACGGAGTAATCCGCGTCACTTTTCCTTCAACAACCGAACCCTTTTTGAAGTCTTTTGCCTCATGAAGCCAAGGATCATCTTGCATCTGTTTTAGACTCAAGCTGAGCCGGTCCTTGTCTATGGCAATTATCTTGGCCTCAATCTCATCACCAACCTTCACGTAGTCTCGTGGATTCTCAACCCGTTCCCAAGAAATTTCTGAGATGTGTATTAAGCCTTCGATACCGTCAACGTTCACAAATGCACCGAAATCAATCACCCCGGTTACAATCCCCTTTACGCTGTCGCCAACTTTTAGCTTCGAAAACAGTGCCTGCATATCGTCTTTAACAGCTTCTTTCTCTGAGAATATCAACTTATTGTCTTTGCGGCTGACGTCGAGAATTCGTACTCGGATTGACTTATTGGTAAGAGCATTGAGCTTTTGCAAAATCTCATCCTTGTCAGCGCCAGACACCCGTGGATAGTGACCCGCAGCAAGCTGTGATACTGGCAAGAATCCGCGGATCCCTTCCATTTCAACAAGAAGGCCGCCTCGGTTTGCGTCATACGGAACCACCTCAATTATTTCGCCTTCGTCAAATATGCGCTGCAACTCATCCCAACCGCGATCTTTGGCCGCTCGTCGCATGCTGAGTAACGCGAACCCCTCTTCTAGCTCTGGGTCTACGACACTGGTGGTCACCTTTTGACCTGGTTCGAGTTTTTGACCATGACCAATCTCTCGACGCATTACAACGCCAACGCCATTGGGACCAAGATCTACCCATACTTCGTGTTTCTTGACCGAAGTTATTGTTCCTTCAATAACATCACCTATCGAAAGGTGTTTGATCGGACTCGCCTCTAAAAGCTGGTCCATAGTAATTGCACTTTTTGACATGTTCTAACATGCCTCCTCTTACTTCTGTGGCAATCCGTAGATTGTTGCTCCATTCAGATTTACTGTAATTATACTCTTTATCACCTCTGGTGTCAAAGAGAGTCGCTTGAGTCGCTTTCTTATTGTTTGGTGGTTGTCTATAATGACCTATCATGTACATTGCAGTAGATATTGGGGGAACAAAAACGCTTATTTGTCAGCTTGATAAGCAAGGTGCGCTAATTTCTAAAGTACGCTTTGAAACACCGAGAGAATATGACGAGTTTATATCACTTTTTCAAAAAACATTTGAGGACATTAAGCTGGAGGGAAAACCCAAAATATGTGTGGTCGGAGCGCCTGGTAGAATTGATCGAGTTCACGGTGTTGGCGTGTCTTTTGGTAATTTGCCCTGGGAGAACGTTCCACTTGGCAAAGATATTGGCGACATTGTCGGCACCCCAGTTCGCGTAGAAAATGATGCCAATCTCGCTGGTCTATCAGAGGCAATTTTATTGAAAAACCACTACACAAGGGTTCTTTACATCACAGTGAGCACCGGTATTGGTGCCGGGGTAATAACCGCTGGGAAGATTCTACCGCAAGATGCCGATATCGAAGTGGGTTCAATGCTATTCGAACATCACGGCAAACTGCAGCGCTGGGAAGATTTCGCCTCTGGTAAAGCAATCGTGAGGAAATTTGGTAAGCCAGCTAGCGAGTTAAATGACCCGCAGGCTTGGTACATTATTAGCCACAATATTGCCGTGGGTTTATTTGATCTACTCGCAACACTTACCCCAGACGCAGTGGTTATCGGTGGCGGAGTTGGAAGTCATTTTGACAAATTCAAGGACCGCCTTCTGGAAGATCTCAACGTCTATGCAAACGAAGTGGTCAAGCTTCCGCCAATACTACCGGCAAAGCGAGCGGAAGAGGCGGTAATTTTTGGATGCTATGAGCTTGGAAAACAAGAGTCTGCGTAGTCTGCTTGAGCAACTAAAGAACGACTTCCCGGGCGTGTTGTGGCGCGAGGCCGAGCGCTTTAGCTGGGACCCAAAGGAAAGGGTTATTTCCTACTCCGCCCGCGGCGAACACCCCAAATGGTCACTCTTGCACGAGGCTGGCCACATGAACAAAGGACACAACAACTATAAAAACGATGTTGGCCTATTGATGATGGAAGTGGAAGCCTGGACCGAAGCAAAATCACTCGGAGAACACTACGGCGAAAAGATAGATCAAGATCACATCGAAGATTGCTTGGACAGTTATCGCGATTGGCTCCATAAAAGGAGCCAGTGTCCAAGGTGTGAACAAAACGGCCTAGAATACACACGTGGGCACTACCGCTGCATAAATTGCCATCATGAATGGTCAGTTAGCGATCAGCGGTTTTGTCGCGTCTATCGTAAGTCAAAAACCCCTCGTTAATCAAAAAGTCACCTGTTTTACCAGGTGACTATTCTCTAAAGTGTTTTCGGCCAAATTTTAGACTGATTTTTTGGTTCGACGACTAATGCGTCCGCCTTTGGCGCCAGCGATGCGAGCAAGCTCGCGGTTCGCATAAAAACCGCCAGTTCGGCCTTTTTTGCCACCCATTGCACCGATTTTTGCATAAAAATCAGAACCATACTTGGTCTTATTAGTATTAGCAGCAGCTTTACCACCATCTTTTGTTCCAGCCATAAATCTTTTCTCCCTTAAGTTATTAGCTATTTGTCGAAAGATATAAAAAGAGGGATTGAAACTATTCGTTTCTTCCCTCTCTTTTGTTTGCTTCTTTCGAAACTGAATAAATATTAACATACTGTGGTGTTTTGGTCAAGTGTTTATGCTCTAACTCATCAAATATTTATCCTTACGGAAATGTCGTCATAGAAAATATATATCATTAATGGTTATGTTAATCTATTAAGGTAATCATATTTGATATAAGTTAGCATTACGCTTCGTAACAAACAAAGTTGCCAGAAATCTCTCATATGCAAAACTTTGGGGGCTTATCGTATAAAAACAGCACCGTGAATGCACCCCAAGGAACAAGTTTCTTGGGGACCCCGCGTTGTCCCAGGTCCTTCGGAAAATAGCAAAGAACTACAATACACAAATAGAAAAAGAGACCCGTGATAGGTCTCTTTGTTCTATAAAACGGCACCGTGCTATTTTCCCAGGGGTAATCCCCAAGTATTGTAACCGCTACGAGGCTTAACTGCTGTGTTCGGTATGGAAACAGGTGTTTCCCTCGCGCCATGGGCACCGATATGGCACT
>JAYRJB010000014.1:0-43250 GCA_041906505.1 Saccharimonadales bacterium (SeqCode)
ATTGCCGAGGAAGAAGTTCGGCTCGATAATGTACTTCAAAAATTTCGCGTGCACGCTGCTACGATGAGCGAGTATTTTAACAGTCCTAATGGAAAAAATAAAATTGTTACTTCCTACAGTGTTACCCAAGAAATGACCCCTAAAGTTGAGGTTACTACCAACTATTCATCAAAGCTATACTGCTGGGACGAAAACGAAGGTGTGTGGAAAAAAGTAAGAACCAGACTAGAGGAAATGTGGCATACGCTTGCAAAAGCCGATCGCGAGCGGGGCGAATCAGAGCTTAGTGGCGACAGCTTTGTGGCGTGGTTCACTGCATATTGTGAAGAAGAAGGGGAAATGGCAGATATTGGTTTGCCGAACGTATTTACACAAGATCGGTTTAATGAAATTATGGATGTGCTTGAGGGAGTCGGCAGTTAAGCGTTTTATTCGTGGTTTATCAACTCGTGCTCATACGCCAACAGCTTCTCGATGAGATCGTCGATGTTGCCATCTAGTGCTGCGGGAATGTTAGATCGGCTGTAGCCGATGCGGTGATCGGTAATGCGGTCTTGGGGAAAGTTGTAGGTTCGGATTTTCTCGCTGCGATCACCCGAGCCAATAAGTTTTTTTCGAGCGTCCGATAGCTCTGCTTGTTCGGCTTCTATTTTTTGGGCCAGAAGTCGTGCCCGCAGTACACTCATGGCTTTTTCTTTGTTTTTTATTTGAGATTTTTCGTCTTGGCAAGTTACAACCGTGCCACTGGGAAGATGAGTAATGCGCACCGCAGAATCTGTCGTGTTTACGCTTTGTCCACCATGCCCACCAGAGCGAAACACATCAATTCGCAAATCGCTGGGGTTAATTTCTAGATCGGTTTCTTCAGCTTCGGGCATGACAGCAACGGTGGCAGTACTGGTATGGACTCGACCCTGAGATTCTGTTACGGGGACGCGCTGTACGCGGTGTACGCCGGCCTCAAATTTTAGATTTTTGTAGGCTTCAAGCCCCTTTATCGCAAAACTAATTTCTTTGTAGCCACCAGCCTCCGACGGACTGTCGTCAATGTGCTCTACTTTATAATTGTGTGATTCTGCCCAACGGCTGTACATCCGAAAAAGCTCGGCTGCGAACAGACTAGACTCATCACCACCTGCGGCCGCCCGTATTTCAACAATTACATCTCGATCATTGTTAGGATCTTTTGGTGTGAGCGCCTCCGAGAGCGCTTGATTGGCTTGTGCACGCCGGGTTTTGATGTCTTCTAGCTCTTTATTTGCAAGTTCGGCCAGGTCGCCGCCGGATTCCAACATCTCTTGCGCAGTCTTTAGCTGATCGTCCAATCTTTTTAGCTCGTCAAACAACAAAAGGGTTTCTTCGAGTTCTTTTTGCCGCTTGGCCAATTTCGGGTACTTTGGATCACTGTAGATAGCAGGATCTTTTAGTTGCTCAGTTAGTGTCTTGGCTTCCTCTCGAAGGATCTTTTCTTTAGCTTGCATTATCAACAGTATATCACCTCTGTTAAATATTGACAAAATTGCGATAATTTGCTATATTAATACTCAAGACTGATAAAACAAAAAATAACAAAGGATACAAATAAAATGACATCATTTAAAGAATATAAGCCCGAGGCACTAAAAACTGGTTTGCTGCTAGGACCTAAAGGAGTTGAACAGCTCGAGGGGGAATTTGGGCATGAAGTCGTAGAGGTTCATCAAATAGACCCGGTCACAGCTCTAAAAAAAGCCCAGCAATCAGCCCGCCATAATCATTACGATGATTCAGTAACACCAGCTGAACAGGCGCGTGGTGATTATGAAAGAACCCTTGAAGCTGGCGAAAAATATGACAACGTAATTGCTAAGGTGAAAGTGTGAAAAGCAATCGCCAAGAACAACACAGTAGTCCAGAGCAAGAGCTTTCGTTCATTCAGCCTTTCGGTGGTGAACAAGGTGTTGTTAGTGAAAAAGAGCAACAAGTTGTAGCAGAACGCTTTATATCCCTCTTTGAGGAGACATTGATGAATAACCCCACAGACGCACAGAATTTTTCCGATGATGTTTCAAAAAGCGAGTATTTGACTATGCACATCCAGAGCAAGGCAACCCCTCAAATAAGGCATACATTAGCATTAAGGGCAACTGAAATGGTTACAGAGTCTGACTATGATTGGCAGCAAGCTGAAGAAGTAAGTAAGAGTATTGGCATACAAGTGGTGGAAGAAGAACGTGGTGGAAATATTTATGAATATCGTTTAGGTTCGGACGGTGTCGTGCGAAGGCATGATATTACGAAGCAGAAGCTAGAAGATCAAAGAGCGTTCAAAAAACTAGGTAAAACAGCGGTGCCTGGAGAAACACACGAGGAAGCTCTTGTGCGCGAGGCAGCAGAAGGCATAGAAGAGCTTTTGATCGGTGTGCAAAATTCTCGACTTGAAAGAGAGATGGGTCTCAATGATCAGCCGATAAGTCTCACTGAAATGGAGGGGCTGGAAGATTTTGTGCGCCAAGAAGGCTTTGAAGTACCCAGTATGCACCGACGATATCCTAAAGAGGGTAATGTTTAGTTTTTTGCAAGAATAAAACTAACCAAAACACCGCCAAGTAAATTAAAACCGCACTTTTTGAGCGCTTAGTTATTAGCCGAGTTTTTGGGGTGCGGCTTGGGCTTTTTTGCTCTTCGCGGTCTTCTTGCTAGTTGCAGCTCGGGCTTTTGCAGCGGCTTCTGTTCTCGCTTTGAACTTATCGACGCGACCTTCGATGTCGAGTAATTTTTCTTGCCCAGTAAAGAAGGGGTGAGATGTACTAGAAATGTGTACGTTTACGAGTGGATACTCGTTGCCGTCGCTGTGCTTGATTTTCTCGGTTGTTTTGGCGGTTGAACGAGTTAAAAAGGTGGTCCCGTTCGAGAGGTCCTTAAAAACCACGAGGCGATAGTTATCTGGGTGAATATCTTTTTTCATATCAGCCTATTATAGCTCGAAATTAGTGTTTGATCAAGATTCGCTAATCTGTTAGAATGAAATCAATACTAACGTAGACAATCCTGGGAACATATCCTCCGAGAGAGAAATCCGTGTAGGACGCTCTTTCGGCCCCTAGGGTGAAGTGACCTCGGCAATCGAGGCAAGGAAGGATTATTATGGCATCAACAGATGTTGACGTAAAAAAATTGTTAGAAGCGGGCGCGCACTTTGGCCACAAAACCAGTCGTTGGCACCCTAAAATGGCTACCTATATCCATAGCAAAAGAGCCGGCAACCACATAATCGATCTTACGCAGACTGCTGAAAAACTGAATGAGGCCTTGGCATTTTTAGAAAAAACGGCTGCAGAGGGAAAACAAATATTGTTCGTTGGAACCAAAAGACAAGCCAAAGAAATAATTCAAAAAGCAGCCACGGACACGGACATGCCATATGTTTCTGAGCGGTGGATTGGGGGCATGCTCACAAACACAACGACCATCAGTGGACGTATAAAGCATCTAAAGGATCTCGAGCTAAGAATGGCCAGCGGAGCGCTTGAGGCGAAATACTCAAAACTTGAGGTCCAGCGCTATCAAGAAGAGATTGATACCATGAACTTCATGTATGGGGGCATTAAGCATATGGCGCAGCGGCCAGGGGCGCTGTACGTCGTAGATGTGACGAATGAGCTCAATGCTGTCAAAGAGGCGCGAAAGTTGAAAATCCCGATTGTTGCCATCACCGACACCAATGCCGACCCGAGCTTAATCGACTATGTTATTCCCGCCAATGATGATGCGATTAAAACCATTCAACTGATCACGGACTACGTCATTGCAGCCGTAAATGCCGGTAAAACAAGTGGCGCAAAAAAAGCTGAAAAAACCGACGAAAAAGGAGACAAATAACTTATGGATATTGAGGCAATAAAACGGCTCCGCGAGCTTACTGGTGTTGGAATTACCGATGCCAAAAAGGCCTTAGTTGATTCAAAAGGGGATTTTGATAAAGCGCTACAGGCAATGAGAAAAAAAGGTCTTACGAAAGCCGAGAAGCGAGGCGAACGGGAAGCACGCGCAGGTGTAGTTAGTACCTACAATCACGACAGTCGAATCGGCGTGGTGCTTGAAGTAAACTGTGAAACTGATTTTGTTGCGCGCAATCAAGTGTTCACCGATCTCGTGAAGGACATAGCCATGCATATTGCGGCGTCTAACCCAGAATATCTATCATCCGACGAGGTAAGCGAGCAAGACAAAGTCCGTATTTCGAAAGAATTTAGCGACAAGGTGCGAGCTGAGGGCAAGCCGGATGCAATGGTGCCAAAGATAGTTGAGGGAATGCTTAAGAAATATTTTGCCGAGCGTAGTTTGCTTGAACAACCTTTTGTAAAAAATCCCGATCAAACAGTTGGTCAGTATGTGAAGGAAGGGATTGCCAAGCTTGGCGAGAACATTGTCGTGCGACGCTTTAAAAGATTTGCGCTTGGTGAAGTAGAGTGAGGTACAATACACTCAGAATTGGAGGCAGGTGTCGATGAGTCCCTCGGAGGTTGTAGATAGCGCAAAAGCAAAGCTCAAAGCCGCAATTGCTCATTTTGAAATAGAGATAACAAAACTTCGAACAGGCAGAGCACATCCAAGTATGCTTGACGGCGTGAGTGCCGAGGCATACGGACAGCAGATGCCATTAATCCAGCTTGCAACTATTACCACGCCCGAGTCTCAACTTATCCAAGTAACGCCGTTTGATCCGAGTAATATACAAGCCATCTCGAGCGCGATTCGTGACAACCAATCACTTGGCATGAATCCGATGGACGACGGACGTGTGGTTCGTGTGCCAATACCACCGCTGACGGAAGAGCGGCGAAAGCAAATTGTCAAACAACTTGGTGAAAAGGTTGAAGATTGCAATATTGCCATCCGCAATATTCGCCACGAAACACTGAAACAGCTGGATCAAGCAAAAAAAGACAAAGACATTAGCGAAGATGAACACAAACGCGCAACCAAGCAAGTTGATGACACAATGACTGAAACAAAAAAAGAAATTGAACGACTCTCGACGAAAAAAGAAGCCGAAATAATGACGGTGTAATTTCTACGTCTAAACGAGACTTGGGTAATTTGCTACACTTCGTAGTGAAGATGGTGGGATAATAATCCAAGAGGTAGTTTTGTTTTTATGAAGTCTGTAGAGATCCCCCCTCGACAAAAAAACGAAGTAGTTATCGCTGGTGGTGGGGTGTATCCAGAGTTGGCGCACGAAGTTGCGACCGAACTGGGCGTGGAGGCTGCGAGTCTAAATTTGCGACGCCACGCCAATGGTGAGCTGTATGTGAGGTTTCTTGATTCAGTTCGAGGCAAAGACGTGTTTATCCTGCAAGCTCATTGCTCTGCAAATGGCTACAGTACCGAAGAAGCAATCAACGAACACCAGTATCTTGTAAACGCGGCTGCGGGCGCCACCGCAAGGTCCGTAATGGCAATCGCGCCCTATCTGGGCCATAGTCGAGGTGATCGAAAATCCAAGGGAAGAGAGGTCGCCCCCGCAGACTATACAGTGCAGTGTTTTGAGGTGGCTGGCCAAAAAACAAAGTTTAGTATGATGAGTGTTGATTTGCATTCTCCCCCAACGGCGCAATCGTTGCGTACCGGTAATTACGAGCTGCTAACTGCCCAACCAGAGGTACGGCGATCAGTTGTTCAGTATCTGGGCACACGGATTGAAGATTGCGTTGTTGTTGCGCCAGATTCTGGGGCGGTGAAGAATAACAATCGCCATGCCAAAGAGTTAAGTAAAGAAACTGGCAATGATATCGAAGTTATTTTTATGGGCAAAGAAAGAGCGAGAGATGATTCAAGTTTGCTCTCCAGGGCCAAAGCGGTTGCTGGAGTTGAGGGAAAAATATGCCTAACGTTTGACGATATGATAGACGGCGGTTCAACAATGATAACAGCCGCGGAAACCCTTATGGAGTCAGGGGCCTCTTCAGTCGTCGTTGGTGCCACACACCCAATATTGTCGCCAAATGCGCCAGAAAAACTCGCGAATTCCGAAATTGAAAAAGTATTTTTGGCTGATACACTTCCGCTAGAAAAAGCCCAAGAAACTATGCAGGACAAATTAGAGATCGTTAAAATAGCTCCGCTTTTGGGTCGAGCTGTCTATGAGGTCGTAACCGACGGATCGCTTTCTCGACTGTTTGACGACCAAAACCACCGATAAACTTATAAGAGCGTTTCTCAGATGTACCTCAGTTTTTCGTGTTAGAATAGATCCAACATGTCACTAGTGCTTTTGATTCTTGGTGTTGTTCTTTTTGTCGGGCTTGTCGTTGTGCACGAATGGGGCCATTTTATCGCGGCTCGTCGTGGCGGCGTTGAGGTTGAGGAGTTTGGAATCGGTTTTCCTCCTTCGGTGTGGAGGAGAAAAATTAAGACCAAAAAAAGCCGATTTGAATTTAGCGTAAACGCGTTGCCGCTTGGCGGCTTTGTCCGACTAAAGGGCGAAAATGACGCTGATACTCGGCCAGGTAGCTATGGTGCAGCGCCGCTTGGAACAAAGGTGAAAATTATGACTGCGGGTGTGGCAATGAATCTGTTAGTGGCGCTCATAATGTTTACCGTGCTTGCCTGGATTGGGATGCCAAAACTTGTAGATAATCAATTTACAGTTGCCGGGGACACAAAAGTTATTCAAGAGAAGCAAAATAAGGGTGTGGTGCTTGTCGGCAAGGTTCCCGACAACACACCAGCAAAAAAAGCTGATGTAAGAGTTGATGATCAGATAATTTCCTTGGCCGGTGTAACAATAACTGACACAGCTCAAGTAGGCGCCACTGCAAAAGAAAATGCCGGTAAAACGGTGAGTATGGTTATTAAAAGAGGTAGCGAAACTCTCACAAAAACCCTCACACTGAATGCTCAGAATAATGGTCAAGGTTATTTGGGGGTGGTCAGCTCGTCTGGAGAGTCTGGGCTTGAACTTCGACGCTCAACTTGGTCAGCGCCAGTTGTTGCTGTAGGAGTAAGTGCCCAGTTTACGAAACTCACCTTTCAAGGACTTGGAACGGCGATCCAAAGCCTAGTTAAAGGAGATACCACCAAGGCGAGCGAGCAAGTTTCTGGGCCAGTCGGCATCGCGGTGATATTAAACGAAGGCAGTAAGCTCGGGCTAAGCTTTATTTTGATGATAATTGCGATTATCTCGCTTACACTTGCCATAATGAACATTCTGCCAATTCCAGCCCTTGATGGGGGTAGATTGTTTGTGACGCTCGGGTTTCGGGCGGCAAAAAAGCCTCTTACAAGGCGAAAAGAAGAATTGATACATGGTACAGGATTTGTGTCGCTCATTGGTCTTATGATTTTGATTACGGTGGTGGATGTGAAGCGATTTTTTTAAATGAAATCAACTGAAGTCCCAAAGGAAAAGTTAAAACCCCGAAAAATTTTTGCAAGAAGAACTGGTTTTGGTCCTATTTCTGCGGTTCTGGTTGCTATTGGTGCCTATCTGGGTTCGCAGTTACTGGCTGGAATATTTATTGGACTATACGCGGCGCAGCGCAACCTAAACGAAGCGCAGATTTCAGATTTGGTTGAAAATTCGGTTGGTTGGCAGTTCGCCTTTATCTTAATAGTGGAGGTTCTCACTTTTGGAATTTTGTGGTGGTTTATGCGCGGACGCCGGATACGGTTTTCGGATATTGGTTTAGGTAGAAAGCCAGACTTGAGTGATGTAGGCAAGGGAATAATAACGTTTGGTATTTATTTTGTGATACTCATTATGATAATGGGCTTTTTGCAGTTGTTTGTGCCGAGCATCAATCTGGAGCAGGAACAGCAAATTGGCTTTGAGGCTGCAAAGGGCGTTGGAAGTTTGCTTATGGTTTTCATTAGCCTCGTTATTTTGCCGCCAATCGTAGAAGAAATAGTTGTTCGCGGCTTTATGTTTTCGGGCCTCCGACGGGGGATGGGGGTAGTGGCAGCAACGTTGGTTGCAAGCCTGTTGTTTGCGGTCGCACACCTACAACTAGGTAGCGGAGCGCCTCCTTTATGGGTTGCGGCGGTTGATACGTTTGTGTTGTCAATTATCCTTATCATGTTGCGACTTCGAACGGGGGCTTTGTGGGCGGGAATGTTGGTTCATGGACTAAAGAATGGACTGGCATTTGTGTTCCTCTTTGTTTTGTAAAAGTAAGACAGGTACAATAAGCCGTGATGTTATCGTTAAGAATTTCGGAACTTCCGACTAAGACAAGCAAATCTCATCCAGCCGATGAAACTACAAAAAATGCGCAATTGTTAATACAGGCTGGGTTTGTCCACAAAGAAATGGCAGGTGTGTATGCCTACTTGCCGCTTGGTTTGCAAGTGGTTGAAAACATTAAACAAATTGTTCGAGAAGAAATGAATTCAATTGGTGGCCAAGAAATAATAATGACCAGCCTTCAGCGCAAAGAGTTGTGGCAAAAGACCGATAGGTGGGATGACCAAAAAGTAGATGTATGGTTTAAAAGCCAACTTAAAAATGGCACAGAAGTCGGTCTGGCCTGGTCGCATGAAGAACCGATTACAGAAATGATGAAGCAATACCTGCAAAGCTACAAAGACCTGCCGGCATATGTCTATCAGTTCCAAACCAAGCTGCGCAATGAGCTGCGCGCAAAAAGTGGCATCATGCGCGGCCGGGAGTTCGTTATGAAAGACTTGTATTCATATTCGGTTGATGAACAAGCTCATGAAGAGTTTTATCAAAGAGTAAGTGATGCGTATATGAGGGTATTCTCTCGGGTTGGTTTGGGAGAAGATACCTACTTTACCTATGCATCTGGCGGGGCGTTTACTGAATTCAGTCATGAGTTTCAGACAGTTACCGCTGCAGGGGAAGATACTATCTATGTTGATCGTCAGAAAAAAGTCGCCATCAACCAGGAAGTGTATGGTGGCGATTTAATCAAAAAGCTTGGTCTTAACTCCGAGGCGCTCGAAAAGGTAAGCGCGTCTGAAGTTGGTAATATTTTTAACTTTGGTGGCACAAAATCAGAACAACTTGGGCTATATTTTACAGACGCAAATGGTGCACAAAAACCAGTAATCCTGGGCTCGTACGGGATTGGTATTACTAGATTGATGGGTGTGATCGCCGAACATTTTGCCGACGACAAGGGGCTTGTTTGGCCATCTCAAGTCGCACCATCACGAGTGTATCTTGTCTGCATAGGGCAAAACCAGGACGTAAAGAAAAAAGCTGAAGAATTGTTTGAGACTTTTCAGAATGAAGGAGTTAGTGTACTCTATGACGACCGAGAGGTGCGACCAGGCGAAAAGTTTGCGGATGCAGATCTAATCGGCTTGCCGTATCGAGTGGTTGTGAGTGAGGCTGGGCTGCAGAATAATACCTACGAGCTAAAGCTACGAACAAAAGATGAAGTTGTCCACCTCAACAAAGAAAAACTTATCGAAACGATTTCTCAAAAATAATAATTCTTAAGTTTGATATAATTGAAAGGTTTCTAGAGCCAGCCACGATTGGTGGCTGAATTGAGAGAAAGAACAGGGATGAAGAAACAGTTTAGACTTACCAAAGATGGCATAGAAGAGCTTAAAGCGGAGCTTCAGAATTTGGTTGCAAAACGCTCAACTATTGCCGATTCCATCAAAACTGCCCGCGAACAAGGTGATTTGAGTGAGAACGCCGAGTATCATGCTGCAAAGGATGAGCACGAGCGCAACGAGGGGAGAATTGCGGAAGTTGAAGGTATTTTGAGTAATGCTGAAATTATTAAAAAACCGAAGGGTGATAGCAAAGTACAGCTTGGCAGCGTCGTCGTGCTCACAGGAAGTGGTGGAAAAACCAAAGAATTCAAGGTCGTGGGTACTGTTGAAGCTGATCCTCTGAGCGGTAAAATATCCGACGAATCTCCGATTGGACAGGCTCTGCTTGGAAAAAAAGAGGGTGATGCAGTCGAAATCGTGACTCCAGCGGACACATCAACCTACAAAGTCACTGACATTAGTTGATACAGAACTAAAAGCAAGAATATTCTAATTTAGAACTCCCATCGTCTATAATCAAACACTATGGCTACACTTCGTGATTATCGTGATGAGAGGATCCGCAAGCTTGATGAGCTTACGCGCCTTGGAATAAATCCGTATCCTTCACACACTGAAAGGGATACTGAGATAGCAGAAATAACCCGCTCCTTCGAGCAACTTGAGGGAAAAACAAAGACGGTTGCAGGACGTATCCGTGGAATACGAAAATTTGGGCAGATAGCCTTTTTGGTTATTCGCGACCAAAGTGGCGAAGTCCAGATTTTTCTAAAAAAAGACAGCCTTGAGGCTGAAGCAAGCGTTGCAGCTAAAAAGGATGGGGGTCTAGGATTTGATCAACTACCGCTGTTGGATACCGGTGATTTTGTGGAGGTGTGCGGAAAAGTAATTAAAACCCAGACCGGTGAAATATCAGTACAAGCAGACTCTATGCGTCTTTTAGCCAAAGCGCTTCGGCCAATGCCGACCGCAAATGAAAGTTTTTCAAACAAAGAAGAACGTCTTCGAAGGCGATATATCGACACGAATGTGAACCGGGATGTACACGATCGATATATACGACGATCGAAATTCTGGCAAGCGACGAGAGATTTTTTGAATCAAAACAATTTTATTGAGATCAATACCCCAGTACTCGAACATACTACGGGCGGAGCTGATGCCAACCCCTTTACTACTCACATGGACGCACTCGACGAAGATTTTTTCCTTAGAATTTCGCATGAGCTTCCCTTGAAGCGTCTGATTGGTGGCGGATACGAAAAAGTCTACGACATTGGACCACGATTTCGTAACGAAAACTATAGCGAGGAGCATCTTCCGGAGCACGTAGCTATGGAGTGGTACTGGGCATATGCAGACTGGGACGACGGCATGGCTTTTCAAGAGGAGCTTTTTAAATATGTGTTTGAGAAAGTGTATGCGACTCATAGTTTTCAGATCAAAGGATTTGACGTTGATTTGTCGAAAAAGTGGGACAGAGTTGATTACGCTGAGTTGGTACACAAACACTACAAAATTAACGTTTTTGATACAAACATCGAAGAGGTAAAAGCACAACTCAAAGCACATAAGCTAGAGGTCGAAGCTACCGACAACCTTGCCCGATCTATTGATAAATTATGGAAAAATTTGAGAAAAGATATTGCCGGGCCGGTATGGCTGATCAACACACCGCTTTTTATTAGTCCGCTTGCAAAAATAAATCAAGCGAATCCTAAAACTGTTCAACGATTTCAGCCAATTATTGCCGGAACTGAGCTAGGAAACGGCTACTCCGAGCTTAATGATCCGATTGATCAACTCAACAGATTTCTTGAGCAACAGGCGCTACGTGACGCTGGTGACAGAGAAGCTCAGATGCTCGACATAGATTTTGTTGAGATGCTTGAATACGGCATGCCGCCCACCTGCGGCTGGGGCCATAGTGAGCGCGCCTTTTGGATATTTGAAGGGGTAAGTGCTCGCGAAGGGGTTCCATTTCCTCATATGCGGGCTGAAATTGACCAGACTACCAGATCAATCTATCCATCGATAGACTTCTGAACGCTTAATAATTAATAAAGTCGTAACCCCACATGCTTGCATGAAAATGACAAGCGTTTACAATGTGTGTTAATTATGGAAAATGTGAGTCCCGCACCAAAGAATCCTGTTGAGCTTGCAGAACCGTTTGTATTTGAGTTATCGAAACGGGCAGATTTTGATTCATTTCAGCGATCTGATGCCGAAAGGAGTGTGTTGCGGACGCTCGATAGTATGGCGGATGACTTGGGGCTGGACAGCAAAGACTACCAAGTCGCCGCGGGGAGAGCATGGTCAATACCAAAATCATTTCGTATTGACGAAGAAGTCCCGATTGGCAACCATTACGGAGTTGAGTTTTTGGGAACATTTTGTAGCCATGCAATTGTGAAAATAAACGGACTTTGTGGTCGAGAAGATATTCGGGCGTTGTGCTTAACGTTCGACGACGTAGTGATGTTGCCAGAGCTAGATAGAGTGCCAACCAATAGGGCTGTCCATGTGCCAGTTCTGGCTGTCAATGATATAATCCCAACAGATTAGTTGGAGGATATGAAAGCACCGTGATTACGCTAGAGGGGGTGAGTAAGGTTTATGGTAAAAGAGATGCCGAATTTAGGGCACTTGATGACATAAATCTCGAAGTTTCTAAAGGTTCGATTGTTGCGATTGTTGGCAAGAGCGGTAGTGGCAAAAGCACGCTTATGCACCTCATGAGCGGTCTTGATAGTCCAACCACGGGCTCGGTAAAGGTTGGTGAGAATGATCTGTCAAAAATGAGACAGCATCGCGTGGATACGTTCCGCGCAAGTTCAGTGGGCTTTATCTTTCAATCATTTTTTGTTGAGCCAAAACAGACGTGTTATCAGAATGTCGCACTTCCTCTCGAGATCAAGGGCGTGCCCTACATAAAGCGCCGAAAACTGGTGGGCGATGCGCTCGAGAGTGTAGGTCTAAGTGACAAAACCAATGAACAGGCGGGAAATCTGTCTGGCGGTCAAAAGCAGCGGCTGGCGATTGCTCGGGCGATTGTAAACAAACCAGAGTACATTTTTGCTGACGAGCCCACCGGTAACCTCGATTCTGTGAATGGCGAAAAAATTATCAAACTACTTTTTTCGTTGAATGAATATATTGGAAGTACGCTGATTTTTGTGACACACGACCAAGAGCTTGCCAAGAAATGCCAAGTTCAGATCACCCTAAAAGATGGAAAAGTTGAGCACGTGAAAGAACAAAAACCAAAGAAGGATAAAAAATGAAGTTGTCCGACCTAATCAAGAGAAGTATTAGAAATCTTCGCACTGCAAAGGCGCGCACCCTACTAACCGCCTTGGCGATTGCGGTTGGTGGATTTACGCTGACCCTTACTCTTGGCGCAGGTAATGGAGTAAGAAATTACACTGATACTCTAGTTGCGACAAATTTTGATCCAGCTGAACTTATTGTTGGCAGAGATCCCGAGATTTCGAACACTGGTGCGCCGTCTGAGAAGCCCAAGGAATATGATGAAACGGTTTCGAGTGTGGATTTTGGCGGGCCGGGTGGCTCGGTACAGGTTAAGAGAATTACTCAAAAAGATATTCAAGAGTTGAAGTCACTTCCGTTTATTGAACAAGTCAGAGAAAACTATCAAGTTGGTGTGCGTTACATAACAATCGACGGGCAGAAGCGATACACTGCCGCTGGAGAGATTTTTAATCCAGCTCAAAAACCAGAAATAAAAGCTGGCTCACTTGGCCCCAACGGGGAGCTTGGGCAGGGCCGAATCCTGTTGCCGGAAAGCTATCTGGGCGTCCTAAATCTTGGTAGCCCACAAGAAGCAGTTGGTAAAGTGGTGCAAATAAATGTACAACAACCTTTTTCGGCTGAATCACTGCAACAACTGCTCGGGCAGGCGCAGGCAGGAAATTTTTCAACCGCAAATTCCGATCCATCAAGTCTTAAACCAGCTGACAAAACTGTATCTCTTCGAGTGGCTGGTGTGACAAAAAAGCCCGCGACGAGCCTGGCGGTCGGTCAGCTACCTATCGTACTCAATAACGAGGATGCTCGAGAACTATATGACTTTACCACCAAAGGAACCTCCGACTTCGAGAAATACCTCTACGTGAACACCCGTGTAAAAGACGGTGAAAACGCCGATAAATTGGCGTCAGCCAAGTCAGAACTTGAAAAAAGAGGTTATACGGTCCAAAGTTCGAAAGACATACAAAAAACTATCACCCAGTTTGTAAACATTCTTCAAACCCTTGTCGGAGTTTTTGCGATTATTACGCTTTTGGCTTCGGTTTTCGGGATCATTAACACTCAATATATCAGCGTTCTCGAGCGTACGAGAGAGATTGGACTGATGAAAGCGCTGGGAATGAGAAGCAGAGATGTCCGTAGACTGTTTATTTTTGAAGCAAGCTGGATTGGGTTCTTGGGCGGGTTCATCGGTGCAGTTGGTGCACTTGTTGCTGGGTCGCTTCTTAACCCTTGGATCACAAAAAAATTAGATTTGGGTAATGAATCGCTCATTATCTTCAAACCCTCACAGATCGTTCTTCTGTTACTCGGCCTAATGGCCGTTGGTGCGCTTGCCGGTTACTTTCCCGCAAGAAAGGCCGCAAAAATGAATCCTATTGATGCGCTTCGGAGCGAGTAGCGTATGAAAAAGGCATTGTTTGGGGCCGGCTGTTTTTGGGGAGTGCAATATTATTTTGATCAAGTGCCCGGGGTTTTGCGGTCTCGCGCAGGCTACAGCGGTGGCCACACAGATCAGCCATCCTACGAAGAAGTTTGCGCTCATTCAACCGGTCATGCCGAAGTAGTGGAGCTTTCGTTTGACGAAAAAGTAGTTAGCTTTCGAACGTTGGTACGGCATTTTTTTAGAATGCACGACCCGACACAACTGAACGGGCAGGGTCTTGATATTGGAGATAATTATCGATCAATACTGTTTTATTACGACGATGAACAGCGGAAAATTGCCTTGGCTGAGAAACAAACTGCATCGAAACAGTTTGTCAAACCAATCGTCACAGAAATCGTGCCCCACAAGGAGTTCTTCGTAGGGGAGGCTTACCATCAAAAGTTTGCTGAGCGTACAGGAAGAGGTATGTGCCATGTGGCGTACTCGCCGCTTCCTATGGATAACTAAGCCCGCCCGGTTGTTTTGTGGCTGCTTTTGGTGAGTATGCTATAGTGTTGGTAATTGATTAGATAGTTCATGCTGGGGAGGCAAAAAACGCTATGGCAAAGGCTAAAAAGGCTGCAGGTAAAAAAGCGACAAAACAAAGCGAAGCAAAGAAGGTTACGACTGTTCCGTCAGCTGACGCAGTTAAGCAAACGACAAAAAGGAAGCAGCTTACGCCACTGGAGAGAATAAAGGCGCTAAACAGTTTTTCGGCGATTGTGTACCTAGTGTTGGCGGTAGTAGTCGTGGTGGTGATGGCCTCTGTTTCAGCAAAAATTGGTCTAAGTATCAAAGCACCAGACATGCTTGCAAATTCGGGCGTTGATCCTCTTGTGCCGGCTTCTGAGACGCTCTTTGATGTGCAATTGCGTTATTTTCTGGCCGCGATTCTAGTAGTCGCTGCCGTGGGTTCGGCGCTGTTGTCTACAAGACTTCGCAAAGTTTATGAGGATGGCGTGAATAAGTCTGCCAGCGCGGTAAGATGGGTGATTCTAGGGCTTAGCGCAGGTCTTATGCTTGAGTTTGTCAGTCTTATTGCTGGCATTAATGACGTGATGACCCTAAAGCTCATAGGAGGCTTGATAGTAATAACCGCATTGCTGGGCTGGATATCCGATAAAGACAATAGCTCAAAAGGTGGCAAATGGTTGGCATTTGTGTGCGCATTAATTGCCGGTACATTGGCATGGCTGCCGTTACTCGGGTCACTTGTTGGCACCGGTGTATATGGTGACGCAAGATTTGGTTGGCACGTCTATGCGCTTTCTGGGGTAGTATTGCTTAGTTCGATGTTGATTGCGCGTACGCAGTACTTGGGTATACGTCAGACGGCGACGGCGACCACATATGTTTCGAGAGAAGAAAAGTACCTCAAGATTGATCTTGTGACAAAAATTGCGGTGGTTTTGATTGTTTTGACAGCACTTTCATCCTAAGCGTACATGCGACGGGTTTCTCAGATTGCTACTATCGACAAGATGGTACACGGTGGCTTTGCGTTAGGAACATTGGAAAATGGCAAAAAAGCCTTTGTTTGGGGCGCCTTACCTGGAGAGCGCGTCATGTTTGTGGTGACAAAAAAACATTCTGGCTACGTCGAAGGCGTGACGGAAAAGGTGCTAAAACCGTCAGATCTTCGAGTCGCTCCCAAAGACGATGGATATCTCAGCACAAGCCCCTGGCAAATAATGCGCTATTCACAAGAAAATGAATACAAAAAAAGTATTCTGCAAGAAACGTTCCGCCGGGAAGGTGTCGATATTCCCCAAATATCCTTTCATGCGCCCAGGCGTGAGTGGGGGTATCGCAACAAGATGGAGTACTCGTTTTACGGAGACGACGAGGGATTGCACTTGGCACTATATGGTCGAGGGAGTCATAACAAACGGATTGTCTCTGGCTCAAGTATTGCCAGAAGGGAAATTGACCTGGTTGCCAGACAAGTTTGTGAGCTGCTGAATGCACAAAGAGTTCGAGCGAGCTCACTCAAGACGATAATGCTTCGTTGTGCTGCAAACGGCGAAGTGGCGTGTGTGTTATTCGTCAAAGACAAAGAGTTTATAAAACTTCCAGACTTAAAAAATCTGTGTAAGGGTAGTGCCGTTTGTTATTCTGACCCCAAAAGTCCTGCGAGTGTTCGAACGAAGGACTTATATATGTACGGAGATATATCGTTAACTGATTCTATACGAGGCACCAAAATAAGCTACGATGTTTTTTCATTCTTCCAAGTTAATCTCGATATTTTTGAGCAAGTAATATCGCGCATTGATAGGGAAGTGTCTGGAAAGGGTGTAATTGATCTTTACGGCGGTGTAGGTACTATTGGTTTATCAGTTTCTGGGAATGTAAAGAAAATAATAGACAGTGATTCTGCGAATATTCGCTGGGCAAGATTAAATGCAAAGGGAAGTGTGTCGGTAGTTTCCGCAAAAGCTGAGGACGCGATAGAGCATATTAACAATGTTGATATTGTCACTGTTGATCCACCTCGGGCTGGCTTGCATCGAAAAATTATTGAGAAGTTTGCAAAAGAGAAACCGCCAAAAATCGTATACCTTAGCTGCAACCCGTCAACTCAAGCCAGAGATATTAAATTGCTTGAGCGGTCCCATAAACTAGAAAGTCTAGAAGGATATAACTTTTTCCCAAAAACTCCACACATAGAATCCCTTGCCATTCTCACCAGAGTATAGCCAATATCTACGCTATAACACCTTAAAATACGTGACAAAAATACGCGGTCGCACCAAAAAGTCACACGAATGTTTGTTGGGTGCGCTTTCGCGTTATACTTGGTGAAGAATGAAAATACATAGATTTTATGTTGGAGAACGATTTAAACTCAAAAAAGATTTTTGGGTTCATGAGGAATCTTTGTTGTGGCAGTGGAACAAGGTGCTGCGGTTTCGCCCAGGCCAGCAATTAGTGCTGTTCGATGGGCTACAGACCGACAGGCTTTATGAGATTGTTGAACTCAAAAAGACCGAAGCACACCTGGTGATGCAAACTGAACTGGATCGGGTGCTGCCAAAAAAACACATCTATCTGTTATGGAGCTTACTCAAAAAAGACAATAACGACCTGGTGCTGCAGAAGTGTACCGAGCTTGGAGTTTCCAATTTTGTGCCGATTATCTCGGAGCGATCAATCAGAAAAGACTTTAACCTTGATCGAGCAAAAAGAATAATTATTGAAGCGGCCGAGCAGTGTGGGCGATCGACCATTCCATTTATTCGTGAACCCGTACATCTGCAAAAAGCAATGGATGAGTATAAAGATAAGTTGCCAATATTCGTTGCTCATCAAGGCGAGTCTAGAGATGTTGAAGTGCCAGATATATGTGGTGCTTTGATCGGTCCAGAAGGGGGTTGGAGCGTGACAGAATTGGAACTTTTCAAGGCGCTCGAGCTACCACATATGTCGGTAAGTGAATTTACTCTTCGAGCAGAAACTGCCGCTGTGGCAACAACCGCCAGACTGCTACAATAGATGGCAATGAGCTATAGCAGAGAGAGGACCCAGCCTTACTTGCCGGGACAGACCAAGCCGTTCAAGGTGAGTCGAACCAAGATAGAAGATTTTGTTACTTGCCAACGATGCTTTTGGCTAGATCGACGAATGAAGATTCCGCGACCAAGTTCGCCCCCGTTCAACATCAATAAAGCAATTGATGAACTTTTCAAAAAAGAGTTTGACGCCCACCGAAAGGCAGGCACAAAACATCCACTGCAAAAGAAGTTTAAGATTGATGCAGTACCATTTACCCACGAAGAGCTAGACATCTGGAGAACGAATTTTACAGGAGTGCAGGCGTTGCATGAGCCAACAAACTTACTCGTGTTTGGCGCAGTCGATGATGTTTGGGTTAATCCAGGCGGTGAGCTTATTGTGGTTGACTATAAAGCCACGGCGAAGACAAAAGAAATTACCGATCTTGAACCAAAAGGCACATGGCACGATATGTATCGTCGGCAGATGGAGGTGTATCAGTGGTTGCTTCGGCAGAAGGGCTTTAAGGTCAGCAACACGGGTTACTTTGTGTATGCCAATGGCGACGCCAGCGCCAGTGATTTTGGTGACGTGCTGCGGTTTCGCACCCATGTATTCCCACATGTTGGCGACGACTCGTGGGTTGAGCCAACATTAGAGAAAATGAAAGATTGCCTCGAAGGTGATATGCCGCCGGTTGGAAAGGCCGCAATGGGTGGCGACTGCGAGTTCTGTGGATATGCTCGTAAACGCACCGAATTAACTATTGACCACGTTCAAAATACAAGGAAGCAGATCTGAAGAGGTTATACTAGAGCTATGATTGACATTCAATTCATTAGAGATAATCCGACGCTGGTCAAAGAAAAATCCAAACAAAAAGGCTACGACGTCGACATTGATGCACTTTTGAAGCTTGATCAAGAGAGAAAGGACTTGCTGATCCAGGTTGAAACACTTCGCCAACAACGCAATGAAATAGCTGGCAGAATGAAGGGCGGTAGACCTGCCGAAGCTGATATAGACGAGGGGAAACGGGTCAAAGTAGAGCTGGCCGCGCGCGAAGAACTTCTAAATAAGACTGAGTCCGAATGGCTTGATCTGCTTAAGACGGTGCCAAATCCAGCAGCAGACGATGTGCCGGTCGGTGATGAAGACAAAAGTACAGAAGTCGGATCATTTGGCGAAAAAAATGCAGGGGCTACTGACCATCTCGACTTGGCTGAGAAAAAAGACTGGATAGACTTCGAGCGTGGTGCGAAGGTTGCTGGAGCCAAGTTCTATTATCTGAAAGGTGATCTTGCGCTTTTGGAAAATGCGTTGACTCAATATGCCCTAGATTTTATTACCAAAAAAGGTTTCACATTTATGACAGTTCCGCATCTTGTCAGTTCGCAAGTTATGAGTGGTGCTGGCTTCTCGCCCCGTACGAGTGATCAAAGCGATGAGTATTTCATTGACGGCGAAGATCTTGGTCTTATAGCCACGGCCGAAATCCCGTTGACCGGTTATCACAAGGACGAGATCATTGATGAGGAACAGCTGCCACTGAAGTATGTTGCTCTCAGTCCGTGCTACCGCAAGGAGGCTGGTGCGTATGGCAAGCATGCTCGAGGACTCTTCCGCGTCCACCAATTTAACAAACTAGAGATGTACGCGTTTACGACTCCAGATTCGAGCCAACAAATGCACGAAGATATGTTAAAGATCGAAGAGGAACTTTGGCAGAGCATCGGTATTCCGTATCACGTTATTAACATCGCATCGGGTGATCTTGGTGCGCCCGCAGTCAAAAAGTATGACATTGAGTATTGGTCTAAGGTAGATTCCCAGTACCGCGAACTAACCAGTTGTTCTAACTGTACGGATTATCAAGCGCGAAATCTAAACATTCGAATGCGCCGCAAAGATGGTGGGATAGAGATACTACACACACTCAATGGCACAGCCGTCGCGCTCGCAAGGTCTCTAATAGCGATAATTGAGCATTTTCAGACAGAGAATGGCGATCTTCGTATACCAGAGGTTCTAAAGCCGTATATGGGTAATCGAGACACGATTTAGATAAAAGGAGGGTCCTATGATCAAATCAATACAACTCAGCGGTGTTCACAGCCAAATTACTGATGACGAAAAAAAATATGTCCGCCGAAAAGTTGGTGGCCTTGAAAGATATGTGCCAAAAGACGCCCGAAGAAGTGTGGCAGCCGAGGTAAAACTGAAGCAAAAGAAAGCCAAAGACAAACAGACATATGAGTGCGAAGTCATTCTAAATCTGCCAAAAGCCACACTTGCTGCACACGAGAAAGCAACTACCGCGCTTGCCGCAATCGATCTTGTTGAGGCAAATCTACGCAACCAACTCAAGAAATATAAAGACAAACACGGATCATCCAGGTTCCGTCGACATATTATTGCCCGCTTTAAACGCAAAAGCCTGCGTTAGATTCGCCTAACAGAGTAATTACACTTACCATTTCACCTTCACTGCGCTACAATATAAAGCAGTTTAGTAAAAACTAGCGAGGGAAAATCCTAATCTATGAAGAATAAGGTATTGAAGCGTGTCCTTGGTGATCCTCAGATTCGTACACTCAAGCGGCTGAAAAAGCGCGTGGTCGACATCAACAAGCTGGAGAATAAGTACAAAAAGCTATCGGATGCACAATTAAAAGAACAGACTAGTCTTCTAAAAAAACGGCTTCAAAAAGAAACGCTCGACAAGATACTTCCCGATGCCTTTGCCTTAGTGCGGGAGGCTTCTGGTAGGACGCTTGGTATGCGGCATTTCGATGTGCAGTTGATGGGAGGCATTGCACTGCATAACGGAAGCGTTGCCGAGATGAAAACGGGTGAGGGAAAAACACTGGTTGCAACTGCCCCAGTGTATTTGAACGCGCTTACTGGCAAAGGCGTCCACGTGGTTACGGTAAATGATTATCTTGCTCAAAGGGATGCGGGCTGGATGGGTGAAGTCTATGATTTTTTGGGTCTCAGTGTTGGCGTAATTATTGCCGAAGCCTCATTTCTCTACGATAAAAACCACAAGAATGCCGATCATGAGGATCGCCGCATGCAAAAACTGAAGCCTTGTACCAGGCAAGAGGCCTACAATGCGGACATTACCTACGGAACAAACAACGAATATGGGTTTGATTATCTGCGCGACAACATGGTTAGCCAAACCGAACAGTTACGCCAGCGCGAGCTAAACTTCGCAATTGTCGATGAGGTTGACTCAATCCTTGTCGATGAGGCTCGAACGCCGTTAATTATTTCGGCTCCCTCTACCGCGAGTGGTACAGCCTATCAGCAGTTTGCAAAGGTTGTGAGGGCTCTAGAGAAAGATGTGCATTACGAGGTCGACGAAAAACGGAAGTCGTCAGTATTAACCGATGAGGGGATTGACCAAGTTGAAAAAGTCCTAGGAATCACTAACCTCTATGCCTCAACAAACATTCGTACGCTCTATCACTTAGAGCAAGCACTTCGGGCTCAAGCGCTCTTTAAGCGTGATAAAGATTATGTTGTTACCACTGATGGCGAAGTGGTCATTGTGGACGAGTTTACCGGGCGCTTACTAAAAGGACGGCGGTACAACGAGGGGCTTCATCAAGCAATCGAGGCAAAAGAAGGGGTAGAGATTCAAGAAGAATCAATGACGCTTGCCACGATAAGTTTCCAAAACTATTTCCGCTTGTATGAAAAACTTTCGGGAATGACGGGAACGGCAACAACCGAAGCTGAAGAGTTTCACCAAGTATATAAACTCGATGTGGTCGAAATTCCGCCGAATATGAAACTCATTAGGGTTGATAGACCGGATAGAATATACAAGACCGAAAATGGGAAGTTTCGATCCATTATTAAAGAGGTCAAACGGCTTCACAAAAAGGGACAGCCGGTGCTTATCGGTACGGTGTCAATCGAGCGGAACGAGCGACTAAGCCGCCTCCTTAAAGAAGCGGGTATTCCACATCAAGTTTTGAACGCCAAGAATAATGAGAGAGAAGCGACTATTGTTGCCAAAGCGGGAAGAAAAGGCGCAGTAACGCTCGCCACAAATATTGCTGGTAGGGGTACTGACATTGTGCTTGATGATGATGCCAAAAAGGCCGGCGGGTTATTTGTGCTCGGTTCTGAACGTCATGAGTCAAGGCGAATTGACAATCAGCTTCGTGGTCGCTCGGGTAGGCAAGGTGATCCAGGTGAGACGCAATTTTTTGTAAGCTGCGAAGACGATCTGATGCGCATTTTTGGTGGGGATCGTATCCTAAGCGTCATGAACAGGCTAAAAGTAGACGAAGAGACACCGATAGAGAACCGAGTTATTAGTAAGAGCCTAGAGGCCTCGCAAAAGAAGGTTGAGGGCTTTAACTTCGACGCTCGAAAAGACGTGGTGAAATATGACGACGTTATGAATCGTCATCGAAAAGCCACCTACAGCATGCGAGGCGAAATTCTTCGACAAGCGAACATTAGCAAGCGCGTGAACGAGTTTATTACATCAGAAGCCAAAGATTTGGCCCATTCACCGCTTGCAACCACCGAACAATACGAGGATGTGCTCAAGGAAGTGTTTCCGTTCGATGAAAAAACTCTGGATAAACTATTTGATGAGCCTTCTAACACCTTTGAGAAAGAGCTTGCCGTCCAGGCGAGAACGCTTTACAAGGAGCAAGAGGAGCGATTCGGAGAGGATATTCTCCGAAAGATCGAGCGCGACATCTACCTGGAGACCCTTGATAACTACTGGATGCAGCACCTTGAGAACATGGAGCATCTTCGCGAGGGTATCCGCTGGATCGCCGTTGGCCAGAGGGATCCTCTGGTAGAGTACCGACGCCAGTCACAACGAATGTTCGAGGAGATGCAGGTCAATTTGCGACATGACGTTGTTCGCTCCCTGTATCACGCTCGCCCGATTGACGAAAGCCAGCTCGATAGAGCGGCAGAGACTGACCTTACGCGGGCTGCACGTAATGCGGTTGATAATGCCGATAAAATTCTTGATGCGGATGAGTTTAAAGAAGTTGACTTTATCTCTGAAAAACAACAAAGGTCACGGGCAAAAAAACAGGCCGAAAAGCGCAAAAAAGCCCGAAAAAGTGAGCGCCAAAACAAAAAGAAAGCCAAAAAGCGTCGCTAATCATTAACGAGTATTTCTGGGAGCCTCATAATGAAACACACAGTTAAAGAAGTCGTTTTAGACAACGGAGCGAAGGGCGTGCTCGTCCATGTCCCAGATGCATCAGTAATGTCCTTTCGGATTGACTTTAGGGCTGGCGAATACCTTGTCGATCGTAAGATATGGGAAGCGCCGCATATTATGGAGCATTTATTGCTCGGCGCGAATAAGCGAATTCCGAAAGCACGCGCTTTTCAAGCCGAGTTTGAGAAGAATGGAGCCTATTGCAATGCCAGCACTGGGCCGTACGACATTATGTATGAAGCAGAGTGTGCCGACTTTGAGTGGCAGAGAATAATGAATTGGTTGCTGGTCGCCATTACCGAACCGTTGTTTTTAGAAGACGAGTACAAAGCCGAAGTTGGTAATGTAAGAGAAGAGCTGACCGCTAGATCGAATAGTCACTTTCGTCACCTCAGTATTGCGCTCCGAGAAGCCTATGGATTTTTTAGCGTTACCGATCAAGAGCGCCTAAAGCTAATGAAAAACGTCTCGATTGACGACATAAAAAACCACTACAAAGCCACCCACTATACGAGCAATATGCGGTTTATGATTTCTGGAAATATTACCCGTACCCGTCGCGAGCAAATCACCACAGCCCTTAATTCGCTGGCTCTCCCAAAAGGGAAAACCCGCAAAGAGCTGCCCGTTGAGGTCCCGAAATTAATTGAGTCGCCACTAGTTATTCGGAATCGAACGGTGGACAATTATTATTTTTATTTTGACACTTTTGTAAAGCGGCGAATGACAAACCAAGAACTTATTTCGATGAGCTTACTAAATGACATGATGACAGGCACCTTGTATTCAAGAATCTTGGGTACCGCACGGGAACGGGGCTTGGTGTACAGCATGAGCTCGGGAGTAAGCTTTGACAGAACGAGCACAGATTGGTGGTTTGGTGCCCAAGTCCGCCCGGATAATGCCCGCAAACTTTTCGAAGTCGTCGTAACTGAACTTGAGCAAGTTTTTGCCGGCAAAATTACCAAAGATGAGATTGATGCTGCCAAAATGCACCGACTTGGTACTTATCAGAGGGGTTATCAAACTGTGGCGGCCCTCGGTGGCTATTATTCTGGACAGTACTTTTTTGATGACACCTATGTGGATTACCATATGCTTCCAGAACGAATTAAGGAAGTCACAAAGCGTCAAATGGTTGCCTGTGCCAAGGAGTTGTTCTCTGAGAACATCTGGGGTTTTGGCTTGCTGGGAAATCCCAAGAAAGAAGAAGTGCAAGCAATACACGATCAGTTACGCCGACTGTGGTCCTAGGTGCGGCGCTTGCTATACTTTAAGGAGAGCAGCCTATGGAAAATCTTGAGAAGGAACTAGAGGTTTTTAGAAAAGAAGTGCATACTGCGCTCCAATCTTTTGGGTATGACAAGAAGTTGGGAACATATAAATCGCTAGTAGAGGTTTCTGAGCGGCCGGGTTTTTGGGACGATAGTTCTGAGGCCCAGAAACACATGCAACAACTTGCCACCCTCAACTCAAGCCTAGAACCATGGACGGAGTTGCGACGACAAACCGAAGAACTCAATGAGCTCGTAAAACTCGGCGATGATTCTCTGCGACAAGAGTTACAAGAAAATCTAAAACGAGCAAAAAATTTGTTCAACAAAATCAAAGTTGATCTTCGTTTTAACGGCACCCATGACGATCACAGTGCAATCTTGAGTATCTATAGTGGCGCAGGTGGGACAGATGCCCAAGATTGGACGCAGATGCTAGCAAGGATGTACTTTAGATGGGCAGAAAAACATAAGTTAAAGCTTGGTGTACTCGAGGAATCTCCCGGCGAAGAGGCGGGGCTCAAGAGCGTTCGTTATGAAATTGATGGCCCAAATGTCTATGGCAAACTGAGGGGCGAACACGGTGTTCATAGACTGGTTCGGCTTAGCCCATTTAATGCGAATAATCTTCGCCAAACAAGTTTTGCAAAAGTAGAAGTGCTTCCAAAAATTGTTGCAAAAACAGAGTTACCTTTGGACGAATCTGACTTAAAGATAGATGTGTATAGAGCTGGCGGTCACGGTGGTCAAAGTGTAAATACGACTGACTCAGCGGTTCGAATCACGCACCTGCCGACGGGGATTGTGGTAAGTATCCAAAACGAACGGTCCCAACTGCAAAACAAAGAAACAGCCATGACAATAGTGCGTTCAAAACTGGCACAACTGCAATTAGAACAACACAAAGAAAAACTGAGCGAACTAAAGGGTCCCAACCAGTCAGCCGAGTGGGGTAATCAGATAAGATCGTACGTGCTCCACCCTTATAAACAGGTTAAAGATCTCCGTACGCGCTACGAAACTTCAGATCCAGATGCTGTGCTAGACGGTGACCTAGACGGTCTGATTGACGCCTATCTAGAGCACGACTTAAGTAAGGCAGCATAATTGACTTTGACAATAATGTCGAAGTTATGGCAAAATATTCTTCATAAGGTATAAGTGTGTGAGCTTAGGAGTTTTGGCATGGAGATTAAGGGCAACGGACTAACCGTACAAGTTGATCCCGCAGAACAAACGGATCAGTGGCTTGTGAGCGCGGCAACAGAAATTCGTGAAGCTGCTGAGGCGCGAGGCTTAGAAGTACCCGCCTTTACTGGCTTGGTGGCGGTAGAAGGTGCGACTGGTGAGATTGACGTAGATACAACCGCTGAGATCGAACGATATGAAGTTAATCCAGCTGACGTGAAAGAATCTCTTCTTGGGCAGCTTGATACTGCATTTCGTGGCTATAAGACAGTTGCCGAACACATCAATGGAGGTCGAAAGCCGAAAGAACAAGTCGCGGTAGCCGATCAAGAAACGGTAGCAACAGAACTTGCAACTTGGTTAACTGATGAAAAAGTTGAATACATTGCTCGCGCCCAAGGAGCTGACCCAAGCTTGCGCTGGACAGTAATTGCTTCGCCAAACAATGTTGAGGTTGATCCTAAAGAAGCCCAAAAGCTGGCGATAGAATTCGGTAAAAACCAATCCCATCAAGCCTTCACGTGGAGCTCCATCTGGAGCCCCATCTTAATACGCTATACGGCCGCAGAACTTTCCGGTACTGATGCTAGTAACGGCAATAAAATACGTTTTGCCGCTGTACCAAGCAAACCGACCCCAGAACTTTACGGTACAGTTGCTGCTCAGCGCGATGCGTTGGCTAAACTGCAAGCCGACATGCCCGATGTTAGGGTCTCTAGTTATTTAGACGATCTAGTGTACTGGCATACGCTCCGCGCCCAAGGTGATGATCTTGCTCATGGTGATGTCTTTGGTCGAACCTACAACTGTCACTTTGACTTGCCCGAACAGAGCTTTGGCCGCGATAGCCACGTGCTCGACTCGTATGTCCGCAGCAGTGGCATGCCGAGCGTGGATGGATCGGATTTTCTCGGTGTCCACCACGGTCGTGCCCTGGTTGGGTAAAACCTAACGCAAGCCAAACGGTTTGATGCTATAATAGTGCTAATGATTCTGCTAGACAGGGTAACAAAAACATACACCAAAGAAGGAAACGCGCTCGAACGGATCAATCTTCATGTTGAGCCTCGAGAGTTTGTGATTGTCGTTGGCCCAAGCGGTGCCGGTAAGTCAACTCTGTTAAAACTCCTCACCCGAGAAGAAAAACCCAGTAGCGGCAAAATAATTGTCGGCGGCATAGACTACGAGCAACTGAAAGACCGAAATATCCCACAACTCAGAAGAAGAATAGGAGTCGTGTTCCAAGATTTTAAGCTGCTGCCTAACAAAACCGTTTTCGAAAACGTGGCCTTTGCGCTCGAGATTGTGGGAATGAGCAACCGCGAAATTAAACACACCGTGCCAAAAGTGCTGCAAATTGTAGGCCTAAAAGACAAAGCCAAAAGTTATCCGCGGGAGCTTTCTGGTGGTGAGCGACAGCGGGTAGCAATTGCAAGGGCCATTGTCCGACAGCCAAAAATTTTGATCGCTGATGAGCCAACCGGCAATCTTGACCCAAAACACGCCTGGGACGTTATTCGTGTACTAGAAAAAATAAATCGATATGGTACCACCGTATTGTTGACGACACACAACCAAGAAATTGTAAATAAACTCAAGCGACGAGTGGTCACCATCAAGGACGGCAAAATAATTAGTGACAAAGCCGGCGGGAGCTACGAGCTATAAGAGGGCCTATGGACAAGAGACGATTTATAGCGTTTAGTCGAGTTGTACGAGCTGGGTTCGTAAACTTTGTTCGAAATGCGTCGCTCAGCATTGCCGCAACAGCAGTTATGACGGTCACCCTTACGATTGTCTTGTTCTCGGTCATTGCCAACGCCACCCTTAATCACACAATTGATCAGATAAATGACAAAATAGATATCTCTGTGTACTTAAAAGATAGCGTGACTGAAGATCAGCGCGATAATCTGATGGCCCAACTACGAAGTCTGGGAAACGTCAGAGACGTAAAGTATGTGTCGAAGGACGAAGCGCTGGCCCAATACCGAAAAGACAATCAAGATAACGTTGATTTATTGCTGGCAATTTCGCAAACTGACAATCCGCTGCCGGCGACAATTCAGATAAAACCAAATGATCCGGTCCAAATCGAGGAAATAAAAAAGGTGTTGGAGCGAAGCGACGTCAAAGCGCTTCAGTCGGATGAGACATCGTATTCTGGTGATCGAAAAGTCGCCATCGACAAGATCACGCGTGCCACCAAATTTTTTAGAGAAGCGGTGGGCGTGAGCATCATTGTGTTTGCCATAATTTCTATGCTAATTATCTTTAACACCATTCAGATGGCGATTTTCAACCGTCGAGACGAATTGACGATCATGCGACTTTTGGGGGCGGGGCCGTGGTATATCAAGGGGCCGTTTATCGTCGAAACCATGCTATACGGAGTGGTTGCAGCGGTAATTTCGCTCAGTCTATGTAATGCGATCTTCATTATTCAAGCGCAAGCTTTTGATGCGAGCAGCCTGGGGCTACTGGATCTTAAGTACGCCAACAACTATTTTGCGGATAACTTTTGGCTGATTATGTTTATGCAGCTGACAGCTGGGATGGCGATTGGCGCGATCTCTGCACTGATCGCGACGAAGCGTTATCTTCGGACAAAGCCATCTCGGCGAGCGCGACGTAATCTAAAAAAGTAGAAGACGCTTATGCTACAATGTGGGTTCCGGGTGGAACCAAGACGCATTCTTAACAGGATTGGCAACCACTCGACCATTAACAGATGAAGATGAGGTTGCATATTATGCGTATGTATGCTATTATAGATATACGAAATAACATGAAAAAACAAAAAATTTTATCGGTACTAAAGCGAATGCAGCCTACACACAAGGTATTGGTGGCAGGCATTGTTGGAGTTTTTGTGCTGGCTGGCGTCGTGGCACCGTTTGCGCGCGCCGATCAATACGAAGCTCAAATTCAAGCGCTGAATGCCGAAAATGGCAATAAGCGGAATACCCAAAATCAGCTTGGCGCCGAAGCCGCTTCATTGAGCGATACGATTGCCAAGCTACAAGCCGAAATCAACGCCATTCAACAAAAGATCACCGACAATCAAAACCGAGTGAATGATCTTAATAAGCAAATTGCTGCTGCTGAGATTGAGCTGGAAAAGCAAAAGGACCTTTTGGGCGAAACCATCAAGGCAATGTACCTCGAGGGTGATATTTCAACAGTTGAGATGCTGGCTTCGAGCAAGAACCTCAGCGACTTTTTTGATAAACAGCAATACAGAGAAAGTGTACGCTCGAAGATAAAGACAACACTTGATAAGATTACACAATTAAAGCTTGATCTGAGTACCCAAAAAGATACGGTTGAGAAATTGATTGCTGAGCAGCAGACGTTGCAGGGCCAGGTGGTGGCCCAGCGTGCCGAAAACGATCGTTTGCTTGGGCTGAACCAAGAACAACGTAGCGAGCTTGATTCACAGATTAAAGCCAATAACTCCAAGATTTCACAACTCCGAGCCCAACAAGCAGCCGAAAATGCCAAGTTGTTCCGAGGCGTTCGTGTTATTGCCGGTTCTAACGGCAGAGACACCTATCCCGAGATTTGGCGCAATGCAGCCCAAGATAGTCTTATTGATAGCTGGGGTATGTATAACCGAGAATGTGTGAGCTATACGGCCTGGAAAGTGCATGAAAGCGGCCGTTTTATGCCTTATTGGGGTGGTCGCGGTAATGCCAACCAGTGGGATGATAACGCTCGGGCAGCAGGCATTCCCGTTGACGGCAGTCCTCGTCCGGGTGATGTAGCGGTAAGTAACTCGGGATATTATGGACATGTCATGTATGTTGAGTCAGTGAACCCAAATGGAACAATTAACATCAGTCAGTACAACTGGAGTCTCAACGGCACCTACTCTGAGGCCTACAACCTGCCAACTGCGGGCTTGGTGTTTATTCACTTCTAAAGAGTAAATCGTTAACAAATCTCAGACATTTCTCAGAATATATGCGGTACCCTTAATAATAACCATAGGGTACAATAAGGGTAATCACGATTAATTTTGGAGGGGTCCTTGGAAGGGCAATCAACACAGTCTGTGTCTGAAAAAACAAAAAAAGGCTGGAAACCAACTTGGAAATGGGTCGGGAAGACTGCGCTTAACGTCGCGATTTTACTTGCCGTTTTTGGGGTTGGCGTTGGCTACGGTAGCGGCAGAATTACCTGGGGACCCGATTCCGTATATCGTAAAACCGTACAAACTCAAAATAACAGCCTCAGCTTTGACGGGATTGAGCAGCTTTATCAACTGCTTCGCCAAAGTTTTGACGGACAGCTAGATAATGCAAAGCTAGAAGATGGTATGAAGGCGGGGCTAGTGAGAGCCGCTGGTGATCCGTATACCGAATATCTTAACGCTGAGGAAAACAAGGAATTCAATGAACAGCTCAGCGGCTCCTTTGAGGGAATCGGCGCCGAGCTTACCAAAGACAACGATGCAATCGTGGTTGTTTCTCCAATAGCAGGTTATCCAGCCGAAAAAGCTGGCATGAAGCCGAAAGACATCATAAGCAAAATTAATGGTGAGTCTGCATTGGACATCACCACTTCTGAAGCAGTTAAACGTATACGGGGGCCAAAAGGAACGACTGTAAAATTGGAGGTCGTGAGGGATGGTAAGGTGTTGAACTTTGAAGTACAACGAACGCAGATAAGTATCCCCAGCGTGAAGTACGAGATTACTCCTGCCAATATTGGTGTTATCACCGTATCGCGGTTTGGAGAAGACACAAATCAACTTATGGTTAAGGCTGCGAATGATCTCAAATCAAAGAATGTGAGAGGGGTGGTGCTTGATCTTAGAGGTAACCCAGGCGGTCTGCTTGACTCAGCGGTTGCGATGTCGAGCCTTTGGCTACCCCGTGAGCAGACGATTCTTGAAGAAAAGAGAAATGATCAACTTATTCGAACGTTTCGTGCAAACGGTAATAGCATTTTACTTGGAGTTCCAACTGTAGTACTGATTAACGAAGGTAGCGCCAGCGCCAGCGAAATAACTGCGGGAGCACTTCGTGATAACGGTGTTGCGACGGTTATTGGGCAAAAAAGTTACGGTAAGGGCAGTGTGCAGGAGCTGAGAAGTTTAAGCAATGGCGGCGTTCTCAAAGTTACCATTGCCCGTTGGTTTACTCCAAAAGGGGTTAATATCGACAAAGAGGGTATCAAGCCCGATCAAGTGGTGGAGCTGAAAGAAGCGGATCTGCAAGCAAAAAATGACACTCAAAAGAATGCCGCATTCCAAAAACTAAAACAATAGCAAAAAACTAAACCGCCTTACCATTTCGATAAACAGGGTAGTATCTAGCCTGTTAGCTGTTAAAATATGGGAAAGGAGATTGTTATGATCGATGTGTTTGCAAAAACGTACGAATACATTGACGGTAGGTGTTACGTGGACGGTATTCTGCAGTCATCAACCGATTCATGTGATGGACCAATTCGCGTTATTTTAGCGATTTTGGCAGTTATCTTTATTCCGCTAATTGTTTTCGGAATTCTGTCGTTTGTGTTCTGGGTGTGGATGTTGGTCCACGCTATTAGGCATGATGACGTCAAGGATCGTACGCTCTGGTTAATAACGCTGATCATTAGCTTTCCGCTAGGACTTCACTGGTTAAGTGCGCCGATTTACTACTTTGCGGTCAAACGACCACATGATGCCGCAAAAAAATCACAGGTGCCGCCGGTCAATACAGTTACGCCAACCAAAACAACTTCTAAAAGATAAATAAAATCGCAAAAAAAATTATTAATGCGTCGGTTGGTGCCAGCACCGTGCAATGTATTGCCGTTTGCTGATCAGCGCTAACTGAGGTACTATAAGTGCAACAAATTAGGGTTATCTCGAGAGTTGTGGCTAAGAAGCAAACGAAATACATCTTTGTGGTGGGTGGGGTCTTGTCGGGAGTTGGCAAGGGAATCACTGCCGCGTCAATCGGCAATATCTTGGAGGCCCGCGGACTCTCGGTAAATATTCAGAAACTCGACCCTTATCTGAATGTAGATGCGGGAACTTTAAATCCTGCCGAACACGGCGAATGTTTTGTGACTGCCGATGGTGCCGAAACGGATCTCGACCTCGGTCACTACGAGCGATTTTTGGATATCGAGCTTACAAAAAAGAGTAGTGTCATGAGCGGGCGTTTGCTGCTAGAACTTATCCAAAATGAAAGAAAAGGCAAATACCTGGGCAAAACTGTCCAAGTAATTCCTCATTTTACCAACAGTATTAAAGAGCAAATTCTCTCTGCGGGCGAAGGTCACGATGTTCACATTGTGGAAATTGGTGGGACGGTTGGTGATTACGAAAGCCCCGCGTTTATTGAGGCGATTCGCGAACTTGGTTTGCAGCTGGGGCGCGAAAATCGAATTTTTGTACATGTTGTCTACTTGCCGTACCTCGGAACGAGCAAAGAAATAAAGACCAAGCCGGCACAAAATGCGGTTCGTGACCTGCGCTCGGTCGGTATTGTTCCTGACATTCTAGCGGCCAGGAGCGAGGAAGTTCCCCCCGAAGAAGTAATTGATAAGTTGAGTTTGTATGGGGGTGTCGAGAAAAAAGCAATTGTTTTGTTGCCAAACGCACACACCATCTATCAAGTGCCACTAACTCTCGAAGAAAATGGAATTGGCAACGTGATAACAAAACGGCTTGGATTGAAGACCAAATCAGCTAATCTCAAAGACTGGAAGAAAATGGTTGCCCATGCATCAGCAACGCCGAAAAAGACATATAGGGTTGCGGTCGTTGCCAAATACTTAAACAACCAAGACACCTATATGTCGGTATTCGAGGCGCTCAGAGCAGCCGCGTGGGCAGAAGGAGTGGGTCTGGTGCTTGAATGGGTAAATGCCGAGCAACTTGCAATACCAAAGGAGCTAGAAGGCTATGATGGTATCGTGGTGCCTGGTGGGTTTGGTCATCGTGGGGTCGAAGGCAAGATTGTTGCTGCGCGGTATGCGCTTGACAAAAAAATTCCTTATCTTGGGCTTTGTCTTGGCATGCAAGTTGCCGTTATCGCTGCTGCACGCAGAGCCGGTCTTGAGGACGCGAATTCGACGGAGTTTGATCAGAACTCAGCGGACCCGGTTATCAGCACCATGAGCGACCAGAAAGGCAAAGAAGGTACGGGTGGAACCATGCGACTTGGTAATTATCCCTGCAAGTTTGTGCGCGGTAGTTTGGCGGCAAAAACCTATAAACAAAAAGAAGTTGTCGAGCGTCATCGTCATCGCTATGAGGCAAACAATGGCTACGTTGATCGATACGAGTCATGGGGTATACTCCCAACGGGGATGAGTCCAGACGAGAAACTCGTGGAAGTTATTGAGGCGGTAAACCATCCATTTTTCCTGGCCAGTCAGTATCATCCAGAATTTAAATCTCGGCCAAATCGCCCCCACCCAATGTTTCACGGATTTATCAAATCCCTAAGCGGATAGGGCGCACTATTCTTGACTCATGAGTAGTTTCGTGGTAGCATAAGCTTTATGAATGGAACACAAAAAACAATACTGTTAGTTGAGGACGATGATAATCTAGCAAGTGTTTATGAGACTCGTCTTCAAGCGGAAGGGTTTAATACAAAACGAGTTGCAAACGGTGAGGATGCTCTCGCAGCCGCAATGCAAGCGAAGCCAGATTTAGTGCTACTTGATGTGATGATGCCGAAGGTGAGTGGGTTTGATGTGCTCGATATTCTTCGGAACGCTCCAGAAACAGCTGATGTGAAGGTGATAATGCTCACTGCGCTGGGGCAGGATGCCGACAAGCAGCGGGCAGAGTCATTGGGTGTTGATGACTATTTGGTAAAATCACAAGTTGTGATTGCTGATGTGGTCGAACGGGTGAAGCAACACCTCGGCGTGTAGCTACGCTGCAAGTCGCACCGCACGATACTCTACGATGAAAATGACTGTGTTTAAGAGACCGATACTTCGGTTCGTGACACAGAGCGACCAGAGAAAGTTTTAAATCTTCGAGGGGTAAACTGAACGACCCCATCTTTTGTGGCGTGGATTGTAAAATTTCGACTCATCTTGGTGCCTGGACCAGATCGTTTAGTCATACCGATCTGACGAACAATCACTTGTCCGTTTTTTACTTTTTGTCCACCAAATAGCTTTACGCCAAGCCGTTGGCCCGGACTATCATGGACATTTTTGCTGGAGCCACCTGCTTTGACTTTCGACATAGAATTTAAGTTCCTTATTTTCTTTCTAAAATCACGAGCTCGCGAGCAACGATTTGATTTGGTCTTCTGTAGATCAAATCCAGGTTCTGCGAGTGCTCAAACTTGATACGATTATAGCCTAAATCTTCTAGTGAGGCAAGTATTTTAAGGTGTTGATAGCCATTATCCGTGTGCCACGTCGGGACAGCAATACACATTCGAAACCCAGCTTTTGTTTGCCGCGCTACATTTTCGAGAAACTTTCGGTGGATCGTGTTGCAATCAGACATTATTTTTTGTAATTCACCAGATGAGGGGGTGCTTGAAAGTGGTCGCCCCAGATAGGTCTCGGCAGCAATTGTAGAAGGGTCATCCCAGTGCGCCGAGGTTGCATCAGCCACTTTGAGCCTAAAATGTGCTTCTTCTGATTCGCTAACGTCAGCCTTTTCTTGCATCAGCCAAGAGAGGTTTTTGTGACTGTACTCGACCATGCGTTGGTCAATATCACTGCCAAGTGCGCCAAACCCCATCAATAGTGCTTCTTGCAGGATAACGCCAGTTCCACAAAACGGATCAAGAATTTTATGATGAGGCTCGGGCTTAGTATCTCCCACCGCTAGATTGATAATTGTTTGGGCAAGTTTTGGAGGTAGCATGCCCACTCGAGCATCGCGCATTGGTCGTTCATGGTCTCGTTTTCGATATGCATCAATGTCTTGTACCCAGTGGGTCTGAGCGAGTATTGTTTGTGTGCCGTCGGCAACAAAAAGCAACTCAAGGCCAGTCGCCGAAAGTAGCCCGCCATGCAATACCTGTGCGGTGTTAAGCGCTGGTTGCTTGTTGGCAATAACTCGCGCCGACCTCGCATGTTTGGAGATAATTTTTTTTACGCTCAACACGCCAGCGTTAAGTGCGGGCATGGAAACATCAATTCCATACGTACTCACACCAAGTTTAATTTTCCCCTCGGGAATATACCTAAGGTGCTCTGGAAGGGTTTGCTCAAGGTAGGTTTGTAGCTGTTTCCAGTCCGTGGTTTCTAGTACCGTAAGAAGTTTCGCGGTTTTTATAGCTCCACCTAATCGATTCGGCTGAATTTGCGATTGTGCTACCTCGACCCTGGCTGCGTGTGTGCCGACTGGCAGCACAGAGGCGGATCCGTAGAGACTTTCGAGTTCTGCCAACCCGATGGCAGGTTGGCGACCGAGGATGATAACTTGAGACATGCTAGATAGTATAAAGCACCTCTGAAAATAGCGTATAATAAACCAACAATGGCCGAGGAAAAGCAGAGAAGGTGGAAAAAGATACTCACCCTCGTCACATTAGTGGCGCTGGGGCTTCTAGTGTATTTTCTTAGAGATCAGATTTCGGAGACGATATCTAATTTGGGCAGGGTGAACACGTGGGTGTTGCTTTTGATTATTCCTTGGCAAGCACTAAACCACCATGGCTATGCTATGGTCTATAAATCAAGCCTGGCCATTCTAAAGAGTAAAATTTCGTATTGGTCTATTTATCGTGTGTCGCTTGAACTAAACTTTGTAAACAATGTATTTCCGTCCGCCGGTGTCTCCGGGTTTTCCTACTTTAGCTTTCGGATGAAGCACTATGGGGTATCCACTGGGAGGTCAACCCTGGTGCAGATGCTCAGATTTATCTCAGTATTTATGTCGTTTCAAGTGTTGTTGCTATTTGGGCTTTTCGCTTTGGCAATCGAGGGCAGGGCGAGCAATCTAGTGATTTTGGTTGCAAGCTCATTGGTGACACTTATTTTTGTTGGTACAGCACTTCTTGTTTACGTAGTCGGTAGTCGACAGAGGATTGATGGGTTTTTAACCGGTGCGACAAAATTTATTAATCGTGTAATTCAAGTGGTTCGGCCCAAGCACCCAGAAACGATCAATATTATGAGTGCGCGCACCGTCTTTTTAGAGCTACACGAAAATTATCTACTTATCCAAAAGGAGTATGCCCGTCTAAAGCGACCCTTCTTCTATGCGCTACTCGCAAATGTAACCGAAATCGCAACGATATATACGGTGTACGTTGCGTTTGGGGAGTATGTTAACATCGGCGCCGTTATTATTGCATATGTGGTCGCAAACTTTGCGGGATTAATTTCGGCGCTCCCAGGTGGCGTCGGGGTATACGAAGCGCTCATGACGGCCGTGCTTGCGAGTGCGGGGATCTCACCCGCAGTAAGTATACCCGTTACCATCATGTATCGAGTGCTCAGCAGCATGATCCAACTTGTGCCGGGATATATCTTTTATCACCAGGCGCTGAATAGTACAAAGAAAGCGACTTGAAGGACAAGGTAATGATTGGCTCAATGCCCACATTTTCGGTATCAGAATTTGTTTCGGTATTTAATCAGTCGCTAGAAATTGCCTTTCCTTTTGTGGGGGTATGCGGAGAGTTATCCAACTTTCGAGTGAGCAAAGGCGCCTGGGTTTATTTTGACCTTAAGGACGAGCATTCTAGTGTAAAATTTTTTGGCTCAATACGAGTACTTCCAGGTCCCTTGCAGGAAGGGATGAACCTAGAGGTTGTCGGTCGGCCCTATCTACACCCAAAGTTTGGGTTTTCGATCCAAATCAACGCCTTGCGTCCGGTGGGTGAGGGGACAATAAAAAAGGCTCACGATCTTTTGGAGAAAAAATTAAGGTCTGAAGGGCTGTTTGACGTTGCCCGAAAACGAACCTTACCGTACCCACCGACAAAGATTGGACTCATTACATCGGCTGAATCAGCAGGGTACAGTGATTTTATGAAAGTGGCTGCGGCGAGGTGGCCAATGCTTCACGTTGTGTTGTTTGATGTGCTGGTACAGGGGCAAGAGGCACCGCGTCAGATAATTACAGCCATTGAAGAAGCAAATCAGTACGTTGGTCTCGACGTTTTGGTGCTTGTACGAGGCGGGGGAGCCACCGATGACTTACACGCGTTCAGTCACGAACAGGTCGTACGTGCCGTTGCAGCGAGTCGACTTCCAACTTTAGTAGGAGTTGGTCACGAGAGAGACGTTGCACTGTCAGAATTAGCGGCTGATAAGCGGGCCAGCACCCCGAGTAACGCAGCAGAGCTCCTTGTGCCGAGTCAACAGCACGAACAGCAAGCTTTAAGTCAAATAAAGGCACAGCTTAGGCAAATAGTCGTCCAAAAATTTGAGATGGAATTTGCTGAACTAAAAAACATTGATGCCAAAATTTCTTTGCGCGTTCAACACCTGCTTAAAATGGAGCGGGATGAACTTCAGCACTTACGTGAACTGGTTTCTGTGCTCGACCCAAAACAACTTCTGAAACGAGGCTATGTGCTCGCAATTTCCGATGGTGGCGAGATCATTCGGTCTGCCAAAACGGCTCGGGTTGCAAAACAATTTTCGCTGCGTTTTTGTGATGCTGATGTGCGCGTTGGGGTACAATAAAAACAAATATGAAACAATCGTACGGCGAAATAAAAAATAAGCTTGACCAGGTAGTTGCTGCACTACAAGAGCCAAATGTCGGTGTCGATGAGGCAATTAAGCTTCATGCCGAAGCCAAAAAACTGATTGCCGAACTCGAGACCTACCTAAAGTCAAAAGAGACAAAAATTACTAAAGCTACAAAAAAGTGATAATTTTAATCCTACTTTCGTGCGTTCTGCTGTTTGGTTTAGTTGTTTTTGTGGGGGCTCCGTACGTGCCAACTCTAAAAAAGCAAGCCGATACGGCGGTGGAACTGCTATCACTGGCACCTGGTGACGCAATTATTGAGTTGGGTTGCGGTGACGGAAGGGTGGTGCGTCGATTTGCCGCAGCTGGATATCGCGTGGTCGGCTACGAGTTAAATCCCATACTTGTAGTTGTTGCACGTCTGTATACATGGCGGTACAGACAGCAGGTTACCATAGTTTGGGGAGACTACTGGCACAAAGAATGGCCACCAGCAAAAGGAATGTACGTCTTCTTGCTCGAAAAATACATGCTGAAGCTCGATAAAAAACTAGAGCAATATTCTAAAATAAATGGGCCAATCAATGTAGTCAGCTATGCCTTTCAGATACCAAAGAAAAGGGCCAAGACTTCTAGGGCCGGACTTTATTTGTATAAGTACTGATGTGTCTTGCTGCTAACACCAATACTCTGTTACCATGAGCGGTATGAGTATTCAAAAAAATGATTCTGGCGCAGTGAATGCGCTATTACTTTCTTTGATATTTTCGGTGATTTTGTTATTTTCGGCTGTAGGGTTCGGGGCGTGGGCCTACTCTAGCCAACAGGACTATAAAAAGAACAGTGACGAAAAGTCAGCCAAAGCAGTCGCGATTGCTGTGAAGAAGACTCAAACTGAGAAGGATAACGAATTTTTGGAGCGAGAAAAACAGCCCCTGCGCGACTACAAGGGGCTGGCAGGGCTCGGCAGCATCTCATTTAAGTACCCCAAAACATGGAGTGCAACCAGTAAAGATTCAGATAGTGAACTTTCACTTATCATGCATCCTCTTATTGTTTCGACGAACGATAAATCGCTGTACGCACTTCGAGTAGAAGTAATAAATCAAAGCTACGATAATCTCATTAAGCAGCAAGACGGCAATGTGAAAAAAGGCGTTGTAAGCGCCCGACCGTATGCCTTACCGAAGTTGCCGAATGTTGTTGGTATCCGATTTGACGGTGCGGTGAGCAAGGATAAGAACGGATCGGTAATCTTGCTGCCAATGAGAGATAAGACGCTCCGAATTTCAACTGAGTCGCAAGAGTTTAAGCCCGATTTTGATAAGATTATTCTTCCAGAATTTAGCTACTCTCCTTAGGAATCACCGGCGTAGTTTTTGCATTCTATCAGTGCTATAATTGTCCGTAAGTAATCGGGGTACTAACCAGTTGGAAGACAGTGGTATGCAGGGGGGCGTTGAGAGGGAACGCGGCCTTTTGGCATTGGCGAGGGAGCTCCAGACGTCCTTGTACTATATCGCGAGGGAAGCTGAGCTTGGCTCCAAAGATGCCCTGCAGTCAATATCCGACTCGGCCGAATACGCACTGAGGCTGATTGATAGCTATTTAATTGCTTCGCAAGTCGAGCGCGGTCAATTACATTTAAATCTTGAACCAGTCGCACTTGGCTCCATCCTGCACGACACAAAGTATGCTCTTGCGGCTTCGTTGCAGACTGACGTTCGCATTAACATTCAAAATAAAGCTTCTTTGCCAATAATGACTCAAAAAGATGTCCTGCGCAGTGCGTTGGTCGCGTCTGGTATGTTGATTGCCGAGGCCGCAACAAAAAGCAAGACACTGGAGCTCCGAAGCTTTACTACAAGGAGTGGTGATATTGGGGCTGGGGTGTTTGCAGAAGACATTCAGCTTTCAAAGCGTGAAATCGAATACGCATTGAGCAGTTCAGAGTACCTACACATGGCACTGCCAAAGCACAGCGATACGACTGGCATCTCGCTGAGCATCGCTCATAGTCTTTGTCGCGCACTGGGGGGAAGGTTGGAGGTCAAACAACTCGGCCAACTTACAGGCCTTTCGACGCTACTACCAAAGAGCGAGCAACTGGCAATAATGTAGAGAAATGAAAAATTGAAACACGTTCTTGTTGTTGAGCCTAACTCTCGAATCGCTACTGTGCTAAGTGTTGCGCTGTCAAAAAGCTACACCGTGAGCACTGCACAGAGTGCGCAAGAAGCGATTCATCTATGTGACCGCAAGTTGCCAGACCTTGTGTTGCTTGAACTCAGTATTCCGAATCAAAATGGCTTGGCTTTTCTTCACGAACTTAGATCACATAATGATTGGGCAGGTGTTCGAGTTCTAGTTCACACGAAAATTCCAAAAGCAGAAAGTGGGTTGCGCTCAAGTCAGTGGCAGCAGCTAGGGGTCTCAGACTATCTGTATAAGCCAACAACGACCCTAGCTGATTTAGAAGAAAGAATAAAAAAAGTACTCACAAAATGATACAAAAAACAGATGTTGCAATTGTGCTATCACGGACGGACTACGGTGAAAAAGATAGAATAATTACCTTTCTGGGGCAGAACGAGGGCAAGCTGAGCGTATTGGCAAAAAGCGTACGAAGCCAGAAAAGCAAACTTGCAGCTGGTTGTGAGCTCCTTAGTACATCGCAGATTAGTTTTGTGAGTGGTAAATCTCCTCTTTTGAGACTGACTGGCTCGCGGCTACTCACGCATTACGGAGATATTGCAACTGATTTAAATAGGATGAATCAAGCCTTCGGATTTCTAAAAATAATAGGTCAAGTATGTGAGCAGGGACATGGTCAAGAGTACTATTCTGTGGTCGACACCGCTTTAATGTGTCTCAATGAGCCTGCATATGACAACGGCCTCGTCGAGGTGTGGTTTAACGTGCAAATTCTTTACAAGCACGGTGTGTTTGCTCGGGTGAAACCTGTTGGCGAAGCGACGACGAGCAACACTTTCGCTTTTGACCATGATTTACAGCGGTTTGTGTCAAGTGAGCACGGTGAATATAGTCAAGACGATCTTAAGGTCCTACAACTATCACTCCACAGTGAAAAACCGATAAAACTAAGATCCGAGCACAACAACGATGCAATTCTAAAGCTCACAAGATTACTGATGAAAACCAATGCCTTTGGGGTATAATTGCAAACAATGAATCAAAAAGTTAGTCTTGAAGATATTGTTTCACTCTGCAAACGTCGGGGGTTTATTTATCAAGGATCCGAGGTCTATGGCGGCCTTAGCGGTACCTGGGACTACGGTCCACTTGGCGTGGCTCTAAAGCGCAATATTACTGATTTGTGGTGGAAGACGTTTGTTGAGGATCGAAATGACATGTATGGAGTAGACTCGGCGATTCTGATGAACGCAAAGGTTTGGCAGGCAAGTGGCCACGCAACTGGCTTTAATGATCCTATGGTGGAATGTCTGCAGTGCCACTCAAGACTTCGGCAAGACCATATTGTCGACAATAAATGCAGCGTGTGTGGGACCCCCGACAGTTTTGGAGAGCCCAGACAGTTTAATATGATGTTTAAAACCAATATTGGTCCTGTTGAAGACGAAAATTCGATAAGTTACCTTCGGCCAGAAACAGCACAAGGGATATTCACCAACTACAAAAATATATTGGACTGTTTTTATCCAGACTTGCCATTTGGTATTGCGCAAATTGGCAAGGCGTTTCGAAACGAGATAAGTCCCAGAGACTTTGTGTTTCGATCTCGGGAATTTGAACAGATGGAAGTCGAATATTTTGTGAATCCTAGTAGTTGGGAAACCGCTTTTGAGGACTGGCGTGCCGCTATTCACGATTTTTTGGTGCAACTTGGACTACCTAAGGGGTCCGTGCACGAGCTGGAGGTAGGAGAAGAAGACAGGGCACACTACAGTAAGCGTACAATCGATTTTGAGTTTGATTTTCCGCACAAACGCGATGAATTACTTGGCCTGGCGTATAGAACCAACTTTGATCTGGAGAATATTCAGCGCGAATCTGGCAAAAACATGGAATATCGAACAAAAGATGGCAGAGAGTCGTTTGTGCCACACGTTATTGAACCTAGTTTTGGTGTTGAGCGAGCAGTGATGGCTGTATTAGTCAGCGCGTACCACGAAGACGAGGTGAATGGCGAGAAGCGAATTTTTCTCAGACTACCTAAGCATTTAGCTCCCGTGAAGTACGCGGTGAGCCCACTCCTTAAGAACAAGCCGGAACTGGTAGACAAGGCTCGTGCGGTCCACAAGCAACTCAAGGAAAAATACGGTGCGGTGATGTGGGACGATAATGGAAACATTGGCAAGCGCTATCGTCGTCAAGATGAAATCGGCACGCCGTACTGTGTGGTAATTGACTTTCAGACGCTAGAGGACGATACGGTGACCATTCGCGATCGAGATACAACTGAGCAGCAAAGAGTTTCGATTGGCAAACTTGGCGATAGATTCACAGCCGAATAACCATAGCCACTTATCATTGCGATAATTTACTGAGAAATCTACAAAAATTTCAGCAGCAGACTCGCATTTCGTCTTTGCTCGATTCAATATAAATTTCTATTGCCGTCGGCGCACGATATTTGGTCATACGAATGCTGCTATACTGATTGTGAGATGAAAAAAATCAAAAACCCAAAACGGCTGCCGGCGAATTTCTTATGGGGGGCATCAACATCAGGGCACCAAGTTGAGGGAAACCTACTAGACCAATGGACAGTCTGGGAGAAAAAAACTGCAAAAAACGCTGCGAACGGCGCACCAGAAAGACTAGGCAAGCTTCCAAGTTGGGGCTATGTGCGCAGTTCGGCTGAAGATCCGCAAAACTATATATCTGGTGAAGGCGTAGGTCACGATGCTCAATATCAAGATGATTTTGATATTCTTCGTTCTCTCAATCTGAATGCCTACAGATTTAGTATTGAATGGTCAAAGATTGAACCACGCGAGGGACAGTGGGATAGCTCCGCAATTGCACACTATAAAAAATATATTACTGAGTTGAAAAAAAGGGGGATTGAGCCATTTCCAAACTTATGGCACTGGACTCATCCGGTTTGGTTTGAAAAAAAGGGAGGCTTTACCAGAAAGAAAAATATTAAGTACTTTGAGAGATTTGTGCAAAAGGTGAGCCAAGAATTACTAGACGGTATCACCTATGTCGTAACCATTAATGAAGCCAATAATTTTGCAACGCTCGGCTATATAACTGCAATATGGCCTCCAGGAAAGAGAAACCCATTGCTTGGCGTCAAAGTAATGCGCAACTTGGTTACGGCTCATAAGCGATCGTATAAAGTTTTAAAACAAGATCGACCACAGCTTCTTGTGGGGGTTGCGCATAGTGTGACAGCCAATGTTCCGCAAAATCCCCATAACGTTTTTCACGTCGTTACATCAAAATTAGGCGATTATTTTTGGGACGTATGGTTTTATTCAAGAATTCGAAACCACCAAGACTATATTGGGGCGAACTTCTATATGACGAACTATTGCAGACTCCTTACGTTTAAGAATCCGAGCGCTCCCGTGAACGACCTCGGGTGGTATATGGAGCCTGCCGCAGTCGGCTATGTGGTTCGTAGATTGTGGGCTCAACACAAAAAACCAATAATTATTACTGAAAATGGGGTTGCTGATCAGAAAGACCAGTATCGTAAGTGGTGGCTTGATCAAACGATCAACGCTCTTTTAGATGCTCATCATGATGGCGTAGAAATAGTGGGCTACTTTCACTGGAGTCTCTTAGATAATTTTGAGTGGGCTGAAGGCTACTGGCCTCGATTTGGGCTCGTAGAGGTAAACAGGCAAAAAAATATGAAAAGAACCATTCGACCGAGCGCAAAATGGCTTGCCGCCAGGATCAAACAAGTTACTACAAATTTTTCAACTAACTCTTTAGACTAGCGTTGCCGCCGCCGTTCAGTACACCATATGTTGTGTATTTTGTGAAACTGTGGATAACCCAGTAGTTTTTAGGGGTATTTTGTAAAAAAAACGCTTGTGCGTGGGTAGTAATGGGTAGTATATTGCAGTCAGTGGGTAATCGTGGGTAGGCAAAATAGCTACCCGAAGGACACGATCAAAAATAAAAACCACTAGTAACAACAACTAATACACCACATGGCCACGGTAGACTATTTCGAAAGGAAACTCGACGACAAACGGAGGTTAACAATACCCACCGAAGTTCGAGC
>JAYRJB010000015.1:0-12053 GCA_041906505.1 Saccharimonadales bacterium (SeqCode)
CGCGAAAACGTGGTTGAAAGAAAACAAGAGGGACCTTACCGCTCGACTTGCATGTATTAGGCACGCCGCCAGCGTTCATCCTGAGCCAGGATCAAACTCTCCAAAAAAGAACTGATACTGTTTCGTATTCGAAAACTCAGTTTTATGAACTGACGTTGATTTGCACTATTCTTAGGTTTTTAATGTCCATGGTCAAATTTTTGGAAAATCTAACACAATCTCCAAAAGACCTCATAGTATGATATGCGAAATAACACCTTATGTCAACAAATATTATTGTAGAAACTTCAACAACTAGGACTCTGTTTGTGCGTCGGGGTTGGCTGTTTCTTCATCTTCGGACGACTCGTGATTATCCTCAACCTTGTCTACAAGAGCCAGCGATACGACTTTGTCGCCCTCATTTAGTCGCATAATCCGCACTCCTTGGGTTGCACGACCGAGCTCTGGAATATCTCCCAGGCCGAGACGAATAGTTTGGCCATTTGACGATATCAAAATGATCTCTTGACTATCGTCTATCAACCTCTTAACCCCCACCAGTTTGCCGGTTTTCTGATTTACCACTGCGGCACGAATACCTACGCCTCCCCTGGCGTGCGCCGTGAACTGGTCGATTTTGGTGCGTTTGCCATAGCCAAGCTCACTAATAACAAAAATACTTGCTCCCTCGGAAACGATGTCCATCCCGATCACATAATCATTTGGGCGAAGACGTATACCCCTTACGCCCCTCGCAACTCTTCCCATAGGTCGAGCGCCCTTCTCATGGAAGCGAATCGCTTGACCTTGAGAAGTAGATATTACCACTTCATCGTCGCCGGATGTCGTTCGTATCCACTTAAGCTCATCCCCATCGTCAAGGTTAATTGCGATTAATCCAGAGCTTCTCACGTTCTGATACTGCTCAAATGGCGTTTTCTTGATAACACCACGGACGGTACACATTATGAGATTGGTTGCGACATTCTGTTTACTGATGTTTATGACCGCGCTGACCATTTCTTCTGGTTGTAGCTGCAACAGATTTACCAAAGCAATTCCCTTGGCATTGAGCCCGACAGCTGGCACTTCGTAGGTTTTAAGCCGAAAAACTCTGCCCTTATTGGTGAAAAATAACAGAAAGTCATGTGTTGATGCATTCACCACATGCTCAATCACATCTTCTTCTCTTGTGGACATGCCCCGCTTGCCTTTACCGCCTCTATTCTGCTTTTTGTATTCAGCAATTGGACTCCGTTTAATGTAATTTGCAGATGTAAGAGTTACAACTACTTGTTCATCCGGTACGAGATCCTCATCGCTCATCTTGCCCAACTCACCAGGGACTACCTGGGTTCGACGCTCGTCCCCAAATTGTTTTTTTACATCAAGGATCTCATCTTTCACAATTTTGAGTATCTTTTTTTCATCAGCCAAAATCGCCTCAAGGCCAGCGATGGTTTTGAGTAATTCAGCCAACTCCTCCTCGATCTTCTTACGCTCAAGGCCGGCAAGGGTCCGGAGCTGCATCGCAAGAATTGCTTTTGCTTGAATCTCGCTCAACTTAAATTTCTTAATAAGATTGGCTTGGGCGTCTTCGGTAGTTTCGCTCGCCCGAATGGTCGAAATCACTTCGTCAATATGATCAAGCGCAATTTTCAAACCTTCCAGAATGTGAGCTCGCTCTTTCGCCTTTCGAAGCTCGTACTCTGTACGACGACGAATGACCGTTTGGCGATGCCGAATATGCTCTTGAATGATATCTTGTAGGCCAAGGACACGAGGCTGGATGCCGTCGACCAACGCCAGCATGTTGTAGTGAAAGGTAGTTTGAAGTTGCGTGAGTTTATAAAGCTGGTTTAACAACTTTTTGGGATAGGCATCCTTTTTGAGATCGATAACAATCCGGACCTTGCCCTTCGAACTTTCATCACGAAGATCGCTAATCCCACCTATTTTTTTCTCTTTGTATAAATCGGCGATCTTTTCTATCAAAGAAGCTTTATTCAAACTGTAAGGGATCTCAGTTATTATAATTCGGTGCTTGCCTTGTTTCGTTTCTTCAATATTCGCAACACCTCGGACCACTACCCCTCCGCGACCCGTTACAAAGGCACTGCGTATCGACTCTTTTCCGTAGATAATTCCGCCTGTCGGAAAGTCTGGACCCTTTACGTACTCGAGTAAGTCATCGATCGTAGCTTGGGGATTGTCAATCTGGTGGACAGTCGCATCGACGATTTCACTGAGATTATGAGGCGGTATATTGGTTGCCATCCCAACAGCGATACCCATTTGACCGTTCAAAAGCAGATTTGGCAGCTTCGCCGGCAAGACTTCGGGTTCCTGTTCAGAGCCATCATAGTTATCTCGAAAAGGAACAGTTTCTTTATCAATATCGTCCAGCAAAGCTAGCCCGGCCTTAGCCATACGAGCCTCGGTATAGCGTTGTGCAGCGGGTGGATCCCCGTCCATAGAGCCAAAGTTTCCCTGGCCATCCACGAGCAAGTAGCGAGTCGAGAAGGGTTGCGCAAGACGAACCATTGCATCATAAATAGCAACGTCGCCATGAGGATGATACTTACCCATCACATCACCGGTGATGCGAGCGCTCTTCACGAACTTTGATCCCGGTTTCCAGCTGTTCTTCTCCATAGAATAGAGGATTCTTCGATGTACTGGCTTGAGTCCATCACGAACATCTGGGAGTGCCCGCGCAACAATAACGCTCATAGAATACTGGAGGTAACTCTGCTCCATCTCGTCTTCGACGGTGCGATCGACTACACGATGAGTAACATCACTGATAGAAGTGTTCACTGGGGTCGTTTTTTCCTCTTCATCCATACTAAATATCCAAATCCTTCACAAACTTCGCATGCGTCTGAATAAAGTTCTTTCGAAGCTCTACTTCGGTGCCCATCAGTTTGTTAAAAATCGCGTCAGCTTTTTCGGCATCTTCTAATCGAACTTGCAAAAGCACCCTGTTTTCGGGATCCATAGTTGTTTCGGCAAGTTGCTCGGCGTCCATTTCTCCCAACCCCTTGTAACGCTGTATGCTTACTCCCGCTTGTCGAATTCGATCATCACTGTCGTTCACTGTAGTTCCTCGATCTTTTTTATCAGCAATCGACTTGTCAATAATCTTATCTCGCTCTTCGTCGCTGTAGGCATACGTTTTCTTTTTGCCAGAACTAATTGCAAATAGTGGTGGCTGGGCAATATACAAATGCCCCCTCTCAATGACCGGCAACATGTGTCGAAAGAAAAACGTCAGTAGTAGCGTCCGAATGTGAGATCCGTCAACGTCAGCATCCGTCATTATTATGATTTTGTCGTAGCGAAGACCCTCGATATCAAACTGTTCTTCAATCCCCACTCCCATGGCTTTGATCAAGCTTACGATTTCGTTATTCGCAAGCATCTTATCCAGCCGTGCTCGTTCAACATTTAGCACCTTACCCCTTAGCGGCAATATGGCTTGATAATGACTATCGCGGCCGTTTTTTGCAGAGCCTCCCGCCGAATCTCCCTCTACAAGAAACAGCTCGGCCTGCGTTCGGTCTTTTGTTGCGCAATCAGACAGTTTGCCAGGAAGAGTTGAGCCTTCAAGAGCGCCTTTGCGAATAATATTTTCTCTGGCAGCGCGAGCAGCTTTTCTTGCTCGGGCAGCAAGGAGCGCTTTGCCTACAATTTTCTTTGCGACAGCCGGGTGCTCTTCCAGGTAGTAGCTAAGATGTTCCCCCATAACCGTTTCGACATAACCACGGGTTTCGGGATTACCGAGCTTGTTTTTGGTTTGTCCTTCAAATTGAGGATCGGGAATTTTAACCAAAATGACCGCTGTAAGACCTTCGCGACAGTCCTCGCCAGACAGGTTTTCCTCTTTTTCTTTTAGCAGCCCACTCTTTCGTGCGTAATCATTTATTACACGCGTGAGCGCCGATCGAAAACCCGTAAGGTGCGTGCCGCCGTCGGGATTATATACGTTGTTCGCAAACGCCTTCACAGTTTCAGTGAAGGTATCGGCGTACTGAATAGCTATCTCGACCTGGGTGTCTTCGGCTGGTTTATCGACATAAAACACGTCTTCATCAACAACGTCTTTTCCAAGATTAAGATGTTTAACATATGACTTAATGCCGCCCTCAAAATAAAAACTGTATCGTTTTCCTGTGCGATCATCTTGAATCGAAGTCCTTACCCCTTTTGTCAGATAAGCCGCATGGCGCAAGCGATCAAGAATTGTATCGTAATTGAACGCGATTGTTTCAAAAATACTGGCATCGGGATAGAAGGTTATCTCTGTACCAGTTTTATCCGATTTACCAATGGCTTTTAGGTCAGACTTGGGAACGCCAGTTTCGTAGTGTTGCTCAAAAAGCTTACCTCCCCGGTGCACACGAACAGTGAGATTGGTCGATAGCGCATTTACAACACTCGAACCCACGCCGTGCAAACCACCAGAAACTTTGTAGCCGCCACCGCCAAACTTTCCACCAGCGTGCAAGACGGTTAAAACCGTTTCTACAGTACTTTTACCAGTTTTGGGGTGTATGTCAGTAGGAATGCCCCGTCCATCATCAATAATCGTAATACCACCATCCTCGTGAATTCTGACCGAAATACTCGTGGCGTATCCAGCAAGCGCTTCGTCAATGCCGTTATCAACAATTTCCCAGACAAGATGGTGGAGCCCTTCAATACCGGTCCCCCCGATATACATACCTGGTCGTTTTCGAACTGGCTCTAATCCCTCTAAAACTTGGATCGAATCTGAATCATAGTCTTTGGTTTTTGGCACCTGCGCTCCCCTCTCGCCATTTCTCGCACCACAAAAAGCAGTGTCGTATGGAAAACAGTAATTATTCCGTTATCCACCATTATACGCCAATCACCCAACGACATCAATAATATTGCCCTTGTTTGAACACACAAGTTTATGGTTCAATATGCTTATCGTTTACATAATAAAAGAAACAAAAATATGTTCAAAAAGCTGATCGCAAGCCTACCCTATAATCCAAGTACTATAGATCAGATTGCATTTTACTCTCGGCGGCTCAAGCAGGAAAACTCTCTCCGCAAGCTTGGCCTTCTCTTTGTAATATTGAGCATGTTGGTGCAAATTGTTGCAGTTAGTTTCCCGGCCGAAAAATCGCTCGCAGCCTCAAGCAACGACGTTATCTATGGCGGCGTAAGCAGCGCGAGTGATCTTAAGCGAAAATACGATTCTCACGCAGATGTTCGTGCACTGTACAATCGATTTGGGATTAATGGAAATGACATCAATAACGCCAGTGTTGAAAAAGTAAGCTTTGGCTTTAAAAACCAAGGGGCAAAAGGTACCAGAACCGTAGGTCGGATTAATTTTGCCAGCACAAAAGATCAAAATCTTGGATCGTTTGCCGGCACAACCTTCTATAGCCGCAGCGCTGCGGAATGGAGCGGGACAACAACCGCGTACTATTTTGGAAAGCAGAAAGGCACCGATGGAAATTATTATCAAGTCTGGGTGTTAAAAGATTGCGGTAACATCGGCTACAGAAAGGTTGATGCGCCACCAGAAAAACCCAAACCCAAGCCCAAGCCAGAGCCAGCACCAAAAGTAGTTACCAAGCCGGTTGTGTCTTGTAGCAGGTTGACCGCCAGCCAAACCAGTGGCACCAAGTTTGTAAATGTGCGTTTCACGGGTTCATATTCCGCAAACAAAGCCAACCTTGTAAACGGCTACACCTTTGATTTTGGTGATGGGGTGGTAACGAAGAGTGCCGGGCCAGTTATTGACCATAATTACACCAACACCACGCTTCAGCCCAAAACCTACACTGCAAAGCTCACAATCAACAGCACCCTAGGTGACAAGACTGCGACAACCTGCGCAACGACTATAAAAGTGCTCCCAGAAGTGTGCTCACTTAACAAAAACTTGGCACCCAACGACCCCCGTTGCGCGGTGTGCCCTTATAACCCAAGCTTCAATGTTGACGATCCGCGCTGTAAGCCCACTCCCGTCTGCGCAAACGATCCCACACTCAAACCAGAAGATCCAAAATGTAAGTGTATTGATAACCCAGACATAACGGCTGACGACCCAAATTGCACGACTCCCGGAAAACTAAAAAAAGTGCAAAATATTACCCAAAATCTTAGCCCAGAACAAACCCTTACAAGCACGGCGAAAGCGGGAGATATTTTGGAATATTCCCTTGTGACGACAAATACAAATATCGTCCAAAAAACCGGCGTAGCTGTTGACGATTACATCGGAGACATTTTGGATTACGCAAATCTGGATGAGGCTTTTCTGCAAAAACAAGGAGGCACCTTTGCTGCCGCTACCAAAACGGTCCGTTGGGAAAACCAAACTATTCCCGCTAACGACCAGCTCGTAAAGTCATTCCGAGTTATCATGAAAAATCCCATCCCAAGCACAAACACACCAAACGCTACAGCCACTGACTTTGACTGCAAACTGCAAAACGGCTACGGGAATGAGCTCTCGATCAACGTCGAGTGCCCCGTACTAAAAACCGTTGAGCAACTTCCTAATACTGGACCCGGCACAACTCTGGCCATCGCCTTCACCATCACCGTTATTAGTAGTTACTTCTTCGCTCGAAGCTGGCTAATGGCAAAAGAGCTTGGAATCATACGACGTGAATATCAGAAGGGTACGTAGGAAAAGCACTATGAGCGAACAACTCCGAAGCAGTCACGAAAGTCATGAAAAAATTGATGATGCGTTTTTTGAAGCACAACGTAAAAGCGCAGAGCACGAACATGCTCACAAGACACCCGAGGTTTCAAATTCAGAGAAATCAATTGAGTCAATCTTGAGTACTATAGAAAAAACCGCGAAAACAACCAAGGAACTATCCGAACACCAACATACTGCCGAGAATAGACCCTCCCACACACAACTAAGGACAGGGCATCATTTGCGGCAACATGGCTACAAACAAACAATGAAGCGGGTGCAAAAACAGCTTCCACCGGCACAAAGAACATTTAGTAAAATCATTCACAATCCAACTGTTGACGCAGTGAGTAACGTGGCCGGGGAAACGGTTGCTCGTCCATCTGGTTTACTGAGCGGCGCACTATTCTCCATCATCGCCAATCTCTTGATAATTGGCGTATGTAGGTACTATGGCTATGAGTACAACTATCTCATTGGGCTTTTGGGCTTCGTTGGAGGCTTTGTAATCGGTTTGTTTGTTGAGGTGGCGTATAGAGCTACCACCAAAAATCGCTCGCGTTAGCGCGGCTGTATGGGGCTAATTTTGGTTACTTTACTGATCCTAGGTTTCCCTCTCGATCAATAAAAATCGTATCTTCTTGATCATTGTTGTGTTGAGCGTTGTGTGGTTTGGCAATCTTTAACTCTCCCTGTGGATGAGTTGAGGTAGTTTTTTTAGAGTCACTCACTGGCTGTTCGGTCATCCGTTGGTTCATCGTCTCTGTTGAAGCAGAAGGAGTTGCGGTTGGCTTTGGGCGCGCCTCTCTTGGGGGGACACCCTTTTGGGTGGCTAGTGGGACTGACGGCAAGCTTGTTGATTTCTTTCTCTTATCAAGCCATTGATCGAGAAAAGATGATCCCCCTGTTCTTGGTGCTGCCTGTGACGACGGGGAGCTACCGTAGGGATTAACACTTAAGCTTCTTCGGGTCTCATCCGTGATCGCCGGTTCCTCAGTTTTCATTCTGGCAAATATCTCTTTCTCGACCACTTGGCGAGGTCGAGCATACTTTGCAGCCGAAAGTTGCTTTAGGGCATCACGGAGCTCGGGGTTCGGTGTACCAAGCGGTGGGGTTCCCGCCATGCTAAACGGCTGTGTTGGCACACCTCCAATGAGTGTTCGCACGACAGCATTCCAGTTTGGAATTCGCAGTAAATCGTCTCCGTCAAACATCGGCTGAAAGTACCGCGTCAACGCCTCGAGGTCGTTCTGGCCAATTCGAAATGAAACAATAGTACCCATATTACCAAACACCGCATCGCGAATTTCTTCAGTCAGCTGGGTTGTAAACTGGTTAGCTACGACTAAGTTTAGGTGGTATTTTCGGGCTTCAGACATGATGGTCGCAAATGAATCAGTCGAGAAATTCTGAAACTCGTCAACGTACAAACAAAAATCTACCCTGTCCTTCTCTGGTATGTTTGCACGACTCATGGCGGCAGCTTGGAATTTCATTACAAAAATCATTCCGAGAAGTTTTGAGTTTAGCTCGCCAGTTCGGCCCTTGCTAAGATTCACCAGAAGTATTTTCTTGTTATCCATTATGTCGCGAAGATCGAACGAACTCTTCGTTTGCCCAATGATATTTCGCATCATGCCGTTAGATAGAAACGCCCCGAACTTACTGACAAACCAGCTCACCACATCACCGAACTCATTAGAGCGCTGCGACTGTACCATCTCCTTTTGCCAAAAATCTAACACATTCTGATCGGTCACGTATTTCAGTTTTTGCTTCACGTAATCCTTATCTCGAAATAATTTTGGGATATCAATAAAACTGCCACCGTCTGGACCGGCCATAACAGTTAAGGCCGCATTTCGAAAAAGATGCTCGTAGCGCGGACCAATAATCCCTTGCCGCTGCGGATCATACAACTTGTAGAGCACGTTAATAACTTCTTGAATCACAAAATCCTTTTGATCATCAGTGTCCGCCTCAAAAATGTTTAGACCCAGGGGGTAATCGGTGTCTGCAGGGCAGAAGTAAATTACATCTTCCGTTCTCTCTTTTGGCACCATCGCCAGAAGCTTCTCTGCCGTATCACCGTGAGGATCAATAAATGCGAACCCGTTCCCCATCATCATGTCCTGGAGGGCTAAGTTCTCAAGAAACGTCGACTTTCCCGTGCCAGTTTGTCCAACCGCGTAGACGTGTCTTTGGCGGTCCTCTAGCGCGAGTCGAATCGGTTTCTTGATACCACGAAATAAGTTGTAGCCCAGCAACAATCCGTGGTCTGGGACATTTCTTGGTCCATCAACTTGCTTCGAATCCTGCCTGGTAAGCTGAGAGGTTGGTATGTCATCCTGTTGTGGAAAATGAAACAACGTTGCAAGCTCTACGGAGTTAAGGATGTTCGTATCATGATGTTGTGGGAAAAACCTCATTATATAGGCGGTGGCGAAGCTTTCCATATCTTGGGCCGGCGAATACTTAAAGCCGTTCTTCCCCGGTGCATCAAATAATGCAAAGCTGGCCACCACATTGCTCAAAACAGATTGAGATCGTTGGGCAACATTCGATGATGCGATGACTCGAATTGTTGTTTCAAACCCGGGAGACCTGGTTTTTGCATCAATAGCGTCCAACACTGACTGTTCTAAAGAAGACAATTCTTTCGAAGAAGACCCCGATTCTGATGACTTATCCTCTGGGGGCTTCGCAAGCGCAATAAACACTTGTCGTACCCACCAAAATGCCAAAGACGCACCTTGTTTATTGCTTTCTCCCTTACGCTTCTTACTCGCAAGACCAGATGCTTCCTTCGACCAATTTGATTTCGCCGGGCGCATGAGTATTTGTATACCGACACCGTCCTCCTTGTCCAGACTAGACAGCGCGTTAAGTATCGACTGCATGGGATCACGTTTTAGGTCTTGGTAGGTCGCAATTGGATATGCAAAGTGTTCTTTTAGTGTAAGTTCGCCACCCAACGTCGCGCTAATTCTTCCAACTTTATTAAAGATATTGTGATCAGCAACCTCTTCCAGGCGGGCAGAAGGATAAGCGCTCACAATCGCCTGCTTGATGATGTCTACTAGAGGTACCGGCACTGCAGCATATAAATTTACAATCCCATTGGTGCCGACAATTTCAAAGCTCACGTGTCGTTGCCCATAGATATTGTGCTTAAAACTCTTCTCGATAGTGCTGGCAACAATGCTATACACTATTTCTGCTTTCGAAATATTTTCGTCCGTCACATCACGAATATCACGGGTACCCACCTCTGTATCTTCGCTCGGCGGTGGAAGGTGTATGAGCAACGTCACCATCTTGAGTCCCCGCTCGTAGTTCTTTTGCTCTCTTAGTACTTTTCTCGACTGGAAAAAAATGATCGGTGCTACAATTAGCACCAACAAACTGAGGCCTATTAACATCGCAATAACTGCAGCCACGTCTCGTACCTACCCTTTACGTATCAGAAACTTTAATATCTTTGTTGTATCGTTTTTTCATGTAGTCAGCTTTCATTTTCGCTAGTTCGTTTTGCTGAACATACGGATCGTCACTTGTGTGCTCGACGATTCGTTTTGCTTTTTCAACCCACTCCTTCTCTATCAAATCTGTATCTTGAGCTTCTTGCGGCAGGGCCACGATCATTTCCTCTATCTTTGGGTCGATTGGCGGCGTCGGCTGAGCCCGTTCTTGCGGCACACCCTTGTCGGCGCCACCGTCGGCGCCATCAGTTGACGCTCTAAAGGCTGTATCACTACCGTCATGCTGATTTGATTGATTGGTATCCATAAGCAGTTCTCTCTCTTTAAAGTTAGTATACCAGAAAGAGGCTTTAGTATTTTGTAATATAAAACAGTACAATTACCGAAATAATGCCAAGCAGAATCACGTCGCCAAGGGTCGCACCACCTGCCGACTGTACAATTACCCAAAACACCACAATTAATCCGCCAAATATTGCAATCATGTGCTGCTTTTGCGCTCGATCAGAAAACATTCTCATCACCCTCATGAACAGTAGTGACGCGAAATAACCACACAGAAACAAGAGGACGATTGGTAAGACCAAAAAGCCAACAGCGATACTCTCCGGGTTTGTGCTAAAAAATAACCCCATCAGTAAGCCGAGGCTTAGAAGTAATAACAATACTATGGTTCGAATTCTCATTGCTTATTTCTCCTTCAATATACGTCAGAACTGTGTCTGGTACCAAAAAATACTCATCTCTTATCTAGGAGCCATAAGAGATGAGTATTTTGGTTACGAAACTGGTGCTCAAGGACGATAAAACCGCTCTTTATAAAACTATATAGCGCTTATCGTCCAGTGAGCTTTGACTGACCGCTCGAAGATGCTTTAGGCGTCTAACGAGCGATATTTTTTACATGTTTTTTGTTTTTCATGTAATGGTTTCATGCTAGCAAACAGTATATGTTTTGTCAAGTATTAATGCTGTATTTAGTACACTGTTAAAGTAGTGATTATCATTATAAATTTGTTGTTATAAATACATTTTATCTTTGAACACTATTCTTTTGTTGTCATTTGAAACCACTTTTATCTATGATTTTATGCGTTTAGCTCAACTCCCACGCAGCGACACACTCAAAGCCGCGTCTGCATCCACCGTGCTCGTAGTCACCATCAAAACGAGCGCCTTAAGCTCCTCGCTTGGACTACACAACCATGCCGTTTGGCTCTTAATTATTTTTTGAATCCAGAAAACCTATGTTTGATTTTGTCAAAAACTAGTTAGTCGTACGCGTCAGCGGGACGTTATGTGTACATCACCAAACATTTCCAAAACAACAAAAAAACAAACACGACCATTAACTACCGCCGCGTTTGACGCCTTTTGCCCTATCCTGAGCCACACATTTCGACAACCCACAAAAGTCTTGCTTTTCTAGCAGTGTAGTTCGCATGACAAAAATCGATTGGCTATGGTCTCGCGCACAAAATACATTTATCGCAAAAAGACGGTGTCTGGTAATCTTCAGCACGGCTGGCGAATACGCTCTTAAAAGCCAGCTCCTAATTCCACGCTATCGCGTAATTACCACGTATCAAAATCTTGTGAGCCGTGACGTGCGCTACGGCATTACGCGTGGGTTGCAAAAACTATCAATCGCAAACCTAATAGCCTCAATATACGTGATAGCAGTGCCCGTTATGACCCCACAAAGTTATGCACAGGTCGTATATTTTAAGCAAAAACGTATTGACACTCAAAACAGTAGTTTATAAGATAGGCTTAGCACTTGAATAAAAAAAGTGCTCAAAAACAAAAACGTCTCTGTTAACAACGGCTTCTCGCAAGCCGTTGTTCCATGAAAATCAACACCCCAAAAGGAAAAACGAAAACCCAAA
>JAYRJB010000002.1:0-74118 GCA_041906505.1 Saccharimonadales bacterium (SeqCode)
AGCCTTTGAAAACCAAAACCAAAATCTAAGTTATAAATACACCGATGCAGTGGCAGCTGGGGGGCCTCAACTAAAGCTTAAGGATTTTGTTACAGAAATGCATGAAAAGCGCGGTAGCTATCAACTTGCCCAAATGAACGCAGACACAATTCGTAGCTTGCGGGAAAACTACGATGCAGCCGACGAACCAACCAAAAAACAAATTGCCTCGATTGCCGAAAGTTTTGTAAGCAGATATGGTGGTGGTGAGAGCCTTGCCGCCGTCACCGAGGACGGCCAACCAATAACCAAGCAGGCGCAACAAGCACAGCAAGCGCAGTCTAGGAGTGGCGGAAAAAGCCCCGAGGTCATTCGCACCAATACGCCCGGTGCTGCGAGTGTCGCCCAAGAAGTTCGAGAGTTGGCACGAGTTGCGGGCGTTCTTCGCCCGCTCGACCCTAGTACCGAAATTTACTCACACAATACTGAAAATACTGATATTCCTAGACAAAGCTAGTGCACCTTAACCAAGCGCCTCAACGAAAATTAAGGAGCTCAGAGTTTCGCTTTATTCTTGCCTCAGCATCTCTCTGAGCGGCGAGCAGAATGTTGTTGTACTCGCCTTTACTAATCTTTACACTCGTAATTAATTTGTCCGTAGGCCGCTTTTGCCACCACCCCAAAACTTGCTTGCTGAGCCTAATTTTGTCATCGTACATTCGTTGTTCTCTCTCAGACAGCGGACGTTTTTTGCCTGTCGATGCATCAAGGGTTTCTGTTGGCTTTTTAAGTGTTATTTCATCAAGCAAATAAACTTTGTTGTAATAATCCAAGCGAGCATCTGAAAGCAACCAATAGTCTGGCCTAAGTTTCATTACAGCGTCTTTTACATGATCCTTGTCAATATCATATGGCCCCATTCTTAGACCGAACTTTGTATCATACGCTGTCTTTGTGCCCATAGGCACAACGGAAATATCCTGTGACCCAACGACCTTCCGAAGCTTCTTAATTGTTTCTGGCTTTGGGACACCGCTATCTTTCTCAGCTAGACCAATACCGTAAGAGATCATTCGAAACCCAGCTTCTCCTAGCGGAAATCCCTCGAGACCCTCCAGGTTTGCTTGAACCGTTGGCGACTCAAGCATGTCTACGAAATTTTCGGCGTTGCGCGACAGAAACCTTGACACTTCCTGGTGATGACCTGGCTCTTTTTCGTGAGCAATATAGGCCGTAAGCTTGCGCTGCAGCTCAATTGCTTCTCCAAAGGGAGGTCCTGGTTCTCTTGGCTCTCTGTTTGGGATCTGGAGACTTCTTAGTATCTTTGGATCTAGTTCTGGGCTCATAGTTTTTACTATTTTATTTTTTAGATATTACTTGTTAACTATATCACAAAGTATGAATAATATCAATATTCTTTTTTGCAGTTCTTTGCTACACTAAACACAAGGGTTATGGCAACACACAAAGTAATTCAAGACATTGAGGCCGAAGACAAGTTTCTTGGCCCTTTGACGCTCAAGCAGTTCATATTTGGGGCAATTGGGGTGTTCTTTGGCTGGTTAAACTTTTTTGCCTTTGCCAAAGGCTTTCCGTTTGCGGCAATTGTTTTTGCGCCCCCAATGTTGCTGGGCTTTTTTCTAGCCATCCCCTGGAGCAAAGATCAACCAACAGAGGTATGGGTGCTCGCCAAATTGCGGTTTCGCCTTAAACCAAAGCGTAGAGTATGGGACCAGGACGGTATTCAAGAACTTGTGACAATTACCGCGCCCAAAAAGGTTGAAAAATATCTTACCAACACCCTGTCTCAGACTGAGGTAAAAAGCCGACTAAAGGCCCTCGCAGAAACCATTGATAGTCGCGGCTGGGCCATTAAGCACGCTTCGCTCGATTCAACTCCCGTTGGTACTGAAGAAGGTGACCGACTTCTTGGCACTCACGCCTTTGCCGACGAAGTCCCGGCTGTCGACACAAGCTCTATCGAAGACATGTTTGAAGACAGCCCAGTTTCTAGCACCTTTGATCACATGATAAAAGAAAAAACTGAGGAAGTTCGCCGAGCCAACCTCGACAAACTGGATCGAATTCGACAGGGCAAATCCCTGGAAACAATCCACCAAAACCCGCCCGTTATTACACCACCAGTAGAAAACGTAAGCCCCGCCGCAACATCCATTGCTCAAAATATTGATGAGAAAGAGCTGAGTCAACAATTAGCTGCCAGTCGAGCGGCAACCAATGATGCCTACGAAAACATGCATAAAATAGGCTCAAAAAAGTCCCAAAAAATTGACAATAATGAGCCAAAAGCACAAGCATCTATCGCAACACCGTCTACCCCTGCTATAATGAGCCTAGCCCATAACGACGATCTCGACGTCGCGACCATTGCCAGACAAGCAAAAAAGGAAATTGGCCAGGTTGACGAGGTGGTCGTATCGCTGCACTAAGACAAACAATCACCTAGCGATTACTCTGGTGGGAAGTAACGAGTAGACGACATGGAACCCAATCAACAAAACCAACAATCTACTTCGCCTCAACCGGCGGCCAATACTTTGCCGCCTCAAGCCGCGCCAGAACCTTCTCCCTCTGTTGGCGCACAGGGCGCGGTATACATTGATCCAATACAGGCTTCGAAGCCCCAGCCCACACCTTCCCGACCTGGTTTTATCCCAGATATCCAGCCTGGGGTAGTGATTCCGGGCGACCCAAATAAACCCGCTCAAGGCGGCGTGGCGCGGCCACCAGTAAACCCGAATAGCACTCAAAACAACCTTCAAATTGCTGAGATCCGCGACGGTATTGTCATTATGAACGACGGCTCTTATCGTTCGGTCCTTATGGTCAAGTCGATTAATTTTGATCTTATGAGTCCCGCGGAGCGCGAGGGGGTAGAGTTTAGTTACCAATCGTTTTTGAACTCTTTGTATTTTCCAGTTCAAATTTTTGTGCGATCACAAAAGGTAGATTTAGGCCCCTATATAGAAAAGTTGGACAAAATTCGCTCCGAGCACGACAACATGCTACTTGCGGTATTAATGGACGACTACATTGACTATATCGATCAGTTGTCGGCCCAAACCAATATTATGGACAAGCACTTTTATGTGGTTATCCCGTTCTTTCCAGTAGTGGAGAAGCAACAAGCGCTCACATCGAGCAAGAATTTGCTCGATGGGGTCATGAAGTTGTTTGGGGACAACAAAACACACGTGGTCATCAATGAGGCGCACCTCGAGGAAGCAAAGGCCGAGTTGCGAAATCGCGTCCAGGCTGTGTTGGGAGGCTTGCTGCAATGTGGTGTCCAAGGACTTCCGCTCGACACCCAAGAGCTGATTGAGTTGTATTACGATACCTACAATCCTGACACCGCAACGAGGCAACAGTTGAAAAATTTCGACGAAATGACAACCCCAGTTGTGACAAAAGGCACTGGTGAGGCTCCTCAGCCAAACCTAGAAAGGGAGCTGGGATAATGCAACGGCGCTCATTATTCTTGTCTTTGCCAATAATAAGACCGCGCGGGGGGGACGGTTACTGATGGGCCTCTTTGGGGGCAAAAAAGCCCCACCAACCGATCCTGCCGCAATCGCCCAAGCGCAGCGTGCGCGTGAAGAGCAAGAGGTTTCTGTTGCGTTTCAAAAGGGTTTGGTGGCGCTTCGAGATTTCATTGCCCCAAGTTCGATTGAATTTAGTAACACTCATTTTCAGCTCGGCACTCGTTTTGCCAGAACCTACTATGTTTACGGCTACCCACGACAGCTCACGACCGGCTGGTTAAGTAGCATGGTGAATTTGGATGAAGTAATCGATCTTTCAATGTATATCTACCCGGTTGAGAGTCAAGTTGTGCTGAACAACCTTCGAAAAAAAGTTGCACAACTGGAAGCTGGTCTGCAAATCGATTCCGAAAAGGGTAAGGTCAGAGACCCGGCAAAGCAATCGGCAATTATGGACGCCGAGGAAATGCGCGACAAACTACAAGTCGGCGAGGAGCGGTTTTTTAGATTTGGTTTGTATTTTACGGTGTATGCGAGTTCCATGGACGAGATGGAATTTATTAGTCACAAGATCGAGTCAATCCTGGGCCAACAGTTGGTGTACTCGAAACCAGCGAGTTCACAGCAAGAGCAAGGCCTAAATAGCACTGTGCCGCAATTTACTGACCAACTCCAGATACGACGAAACATGAACACCGGAGCAATCAGCACCAGCTTTCCGTTTACCAGTGCCGACTTGACTCAAGAAAATGGAATTCTTTACGGCATCAATATGCACAACTCCGGGCTAGTAATTTTTGACCGTTTTACGCTCGAAAATGGTAACGCAGTGGTATTTGCAAAGTCGGGAGCCGGCAAAAGCTTTACTGTAAAACTCGAAGCTTTGCGAAGCATGATGCTTGGAACCGAAATATTCATCGTCGATCCCGAGAATGAGTATCAGCGAATGTGCGAGGCCGTCGGCGGTGCATACGTGCGACTAAGTCTAAATTCGACCACAAGAATCAATCCATTTGACCTCCCACAGGTGGTTGATACCGACGAAGCCGACAACGCGCTGCGCAGTAATCTCATTACTCTTCACGGACTACTGAGATTGATGATGGGAGGCGCCCAAGCACAGGTGCAGACCAGCGGCGGCGCAATGATGGCCCCAGCTCTAAGTCCGGCGGAAGAGGCCGATTTGGATGCTGCACTCATCGAAACCTATGCCAAGGCTGGCATTACCAACGACCCACTTACGCACAACGCGACGCCCCCAACCATCAACGACCTTTACGAAACCTTGCTCCATATGGGTGGTAGCGGGCCACAGCTTGCCCAGCGTCTCAGAAAGTATACTTCTGGAACATTTGCTGGCATTTTTTCTCAACAAAGCAACATCAATATCAACAATCCAATGGTTGTATTTAATATTCGTGATCTCGAAGACGAACTTCGACCAGTGGCAATGTACATTGTGCTCAACTACATCTGGAATAAGACCAAAAGCGACCAAAAGCGAAGGTTATTAGTGGTTGATGAGGCCTGGCAGCTTATGAAGTACGAAGATAGTGCAAATTTCTTGTTTTCGCTTGCCAAGCGCGCCCGAAAGTACAACCTGGGAATCACTACTATCACCCAGGACGTGGAAGATTTCATGGGTAGTCGCATGGGGCGAGCGATTGTTGCCAACTCCAGTATGCAAATTCTTTTAAAGCAATCAGCCTCGGCGGTTGATGTATTGTCTGATGTGTTCAAACTTACCAGCGAAGAGCGAAAGCGCCTAAGTCAATTCCCCGTCGGACAGGGCCTTTTCTTTGCGGGACAAAACCACGTGCACATCCAAGTTGCCGCCAGTCCAACAGAAACCAACCTTATCACAACCAACCCCCAGCAAGTGCAGCAGGTTCAGCAGACGGGAGAAATTGCTGGCGGCCAAGGCTCGATTGATCTTGGCAATCGGCTCTACCCAGGAGTGTAGTTATACTTCGACAAAAAATTAAATCCGAACAAATATGACCACAAAAACACCTTCAAAAAGTCCAGAAGAAAGCGAACACCTAGAATCTCAGCCCGCTCCTAGGTTTCCGATCAATAAAAACCCTCGGGGCGGCGTAATGGATGACCAAAACCGTCCATCGGGGGATGCTTCTGACCCAAGAGGATCTGGTCCAGACAAAGTTTTCGCACCAAAAGATCTCGAGTCTGCCGAGGCTTCGGCTTCGCGGCCATCGATTGGCACTATTGGCGCCGAAGAAAAAGGCCTCATGGGAAAGGCTGGGGATGACACCGTCGGGAAAGGCTATCTCGGCGATGAGGGCCCTGGTCGTTTTCGGCGCTTTCGAGGACTAGTTACGCGCCGCCGGGCAGCCGCCGGGGGCGGGGTCGTCGGAGTGGTTGTTGGTGGAGTGATGTTGTTTGGGGTATCTCAAGGACCGTTGCAAGTCATTCACTTGTCACAAACCCTTATGAAAAACTTTCAAGGGCAAGAAAGTGCCAGCAAAGGTAGAATGCGTCAGATTTATAGATGGGCAAAAACTGGAGACGTTGGCGAAACTCGATTAAGCTTCTTGCAAAGCCGTTCTTTGGCGCGCCTAAACGACGCGTTAGATAAGGTTGGTGTTCGTGTTACCAGCACAAATTCAATAACCAACCAGCTCGAAACCGTTCGTATTGACGTTGAGAAAAATCCAAAATACCGTGGTTTACCCGAAAAACAAGCCCTGGCTCAAATCCAAAAAGATTATCCCGAAGCAAAAGTTAATAAAATTGGTGGCACTGGTGGGTTGGACGGCAAAGGCTTAGTGGTTGCAGTGAGAGATCCTGGGGTAAGCGGCTCAAACCGATTGATTGGAGAAAGCATTGGACTTGCAACGGACGAGGGACACCTAAGCAAAATACGAGCCGGGATGGGTACACGGACTTTGGAGATATACTATCAAGCTCCCAAATGGTGGCACCCCATTAAGAGGCTTGACGCTATTGTTGATAAAAAAAAGGCAGCCGCGTATAAAAGCTGGAGCGATAAGAGAAATAAGAAGATTGCCGAACGCTCTGAGAAAGCCAAGGCAAGAACTGCGGAGCTAAGAAATAAGTTTGGGGAGTCAAAGTCGGTAAAAATAGGTTCGAGTGCTCTTTTGGTGGCCGGTGGTTTGTGTGTTGCAAGGGATGTTGCGACTGAGATACCGGAAATAAACAGAGAAAGTGTCGTCATTCCCTCAATGGCTTCGGCGGCAGATGCAATATCGTTGGGAGATCAAATAAAGGCGGGCGACGACTTCAGTATTGATCAGATTGGTGCGGTCGTGAAAGCCTTTACAGACAAGGATGGGAACAATGTTTGGCAGGCAAAGGCCCTTCAATCAGAACTGGGCAACAAAGGCGGGGAAGAGATTGATCCAAATATTAAACAAGCTTTTTCCCCAGATAACCCAGCTTCTGAGATAAAGAACACCATCGATAGCTTGGGTGGCGATGCACTTTGTAGCACTCTTGGCCAAGTCGTGCAAGGAGTTAGTGGGGCAGCACTGTTAGTGCTTGGGCCGGGTGGCTGGATAGCAAAAGGTGTAAATACCGCTGCAGGCGCTGCGGTAGTAGGTGCAGTGACGGAATTTTTACCAAAACTACTTGCTGAAGATTCCTTGACGGGAATGCCGCACGAAGGGCCAAAGGGCGGCAACGTCGATGCCTACGGCGCGAGAGAACTCGCAAACACTTCTTTTCGGTCAAGCGGCGGGGCACCTCTCACAAAACAACAAAGCGCAATCCTAAAAAAAGACCTGCGACTGGAAGATGAGCGTGATTTTCGGTCCAAAAGCTTTGTCGAAAGAGTTTTTGACCTAGAAGATAACAGGTCTCTATTCGGGTCTATGGTTACCAAAACGTCTGTGTACAACAAATCCAACATCGTAAAGATAGCCGGCTCGTTGTTTAGTTGGCCAAGCGCCATGGGAGGACTGTTTCCAAAAAGTTTAGCTGCAAATACAGGAGAATCCTATGATTATGGCTTCCCCGAATATGGCTTTAGTAAGGAGGATTTAACAAATTCAGATATACAAAACCCCTATGAAAATGCCGAGAAAGTCGCACAACTGTTGAATAGTTCTGATGCGGAAGATTATATAAAAAAAGCTGATACCTGTTTTGGGGTTGAACTTAGCAAGGGAGAGAATGGTTGGAATGCGATAGCAAAACGAGACGTAAATCCAACAAATGACGCATACAACGACGCTAATTGTGCCGACTCATCGGACCCTATTTGGTTAAGGGTGAGGTTCTTTGTTTTCGACACTAGACTTGCAGCCATTGATGACTGTTATTATGGCGAGGAGGACTCTTGTAAAGACATCGGAATATCGTCCCCTCAAGAACAGGGGGGCTCAGCTAACACCGACACCGTTAATGTTGATGGCACTGTACAAGAGCTTGCAAAACGACTGGTTGACTCTGGTAAATTGAGTGATCAAGACGGACGCTATATGTCACAGATAAAGGCGCTTGCCAATGGTGATGGCAGTTGTAAGGTAAACCCAACTATTCTAAAAATGCTAGTCGGAATAATTGAGGAGGGTCACACCGTTACAATGAGCTCACTAAACAGGCGTTGTACGGGTGTTCTTACCGCGTCTGGTACTGCAAGCTATCATTATCGAGAGGGTGGCGGACACGCTGTCGATGTTGTTTCGTTTGATGGACAGGGAACTAATGGTGGAAACGCTGCTAGCGTTAAGTATCTAAAGCTGGCGCTAAAGTATATTCCCCCCGGCTCGGGCGTCGGACAGTTTCAAGCAGGTGGATGCGGTACAAGTTTTGACTTTCCGGAAGGTATCTCTAATTTTGCCGACTCCTGTAATCATGTGCACATTCAAGTTCCGGTAGAGGGGGCCAGGTAGTTTCGTGTCGTCCAGAATCTTAAAGACTAGCTTGAGACCGTCCAGGATCCAACATGTAGAAGGTGTTGGAAGCCAGGCTTTGACAAAGGTTCCCCGTCAAAAATTCGTGTTAGGATTTCAAAAAATCTTCTCTTTGACTACATTCTTTCGGGTGATTGTTTTACTTATCGGTTTGGTTTTTTTGTTTTCCAACTTATTTGCTTCTACCGCCTTAGCGCTATCAAAAGAACAAAAACGCCTTTATGATAAGGGAGTTTACTACTACGACCTGGCGTGTGACTCTTTGGGCCAACAGAATTCAACCGGGCAAACTGGGAGCACTTTACAAGAGCTTGCCAAGCAAATGCTTGCAAACGACAAAATTGCTTATGGAGCCTTTCCGCCGGATAGACCAGCAGCAGATTGGCAAAATAGAGTTCCAGACGGTGGCAACAAAAACTCTATTGACACCAAGGATGTCGTAAGAGCCCTTGCTGATGGTCAAAAAGCCTATACTACAGCAGGCAACGCTAGCAATAAAGAGGCCGATCTTAATCCAAATATTCTCAAGTTTATTCTAGAAGTGGCCAAAACAGATAAAATAACGGTTAATGCTTTGACCGACAAAACGCATAGGGTTGGCTCAGAACACTATAAAGGACTGGCGGTTGATCTAGAGGATGGTTCAGCATCTGCGCCTCTTTCGATCTTAAATCCGGCGGCTAAGAAGTTTGGTGGTACAAAAAATGGCGAGACTGGCCATCACCATTACGACTTTCCAAATAGACCACCCGCTTCACAAAACACCCCCGCCTCTGGTACAGAAAACACAACGACTGGCTACGAATATATTGCAAGAGGGGACATACCAAAAAGTGGGTTAAGGGTAGTTTCTACCTATTTTGGAGGCAGCTGGCGTGACAACAGTTGGTATATAGAAAACCAATACCAAGTTGGCCTAATTAATAGTGGCAAGAAAAAAGCTTCTGATTACGACGCAAAGGTCGGAAACCCCGGCGACGACAATGGCTTGGACAGCTATGGTGGCAACAGTGACAACAAAACTGTCTATGCCGAAATTATGGGAGGGACTTCTCTTGGCGGACTACCAAAGGGTACAAAACTCGAGATTTCATACAAAGGAAAAAAAATAATCGCGGAAAAAAACCAAGTTGGGGGTGGGGCTCCTGGGGCACGTCTTGATTTATGGTGGGAAGCGGCGAGATTGCTTGACTTCAAGAGTGGCAAAGACAGTGTTGAAATTCATGTGGTTCCCGACAACACTCCAGTAACTCCAGTTGACGGATCTGCGACAAACCAAGAAGTCAACAGCGCCACCGCTGCAGATTGTGCCTGTCCCGAGAATAACGATAACAATGGAGCTTCCGGCGCTTTGAACGGACTAGTTGGTGAGGACAACGCCGAGAAAACCTTTAACTTTTTTCTTGGAAAAGGTCTCAGCGCGGTCCAGGCAGCCGCGATAATTGGAAACCTAGACGCTGAGTCCGGAATTAACCCAAAACGCGTTCAAAGCGGAAGCGACAGCGAAGAGATGCCAGCTGGAAGAGGTTATGGTATTGCTCAGTGGACTGTGTCCTCACGACAAAACGCACTAAAAAAACATGCTTCCAAGCTTAATAAGCCGTACTACGATCTTGAAGTGCAGCTGGATTTCCTTTGGTTTGAGCTCACAACCGGCTATAAAAACGTCTTGATAAAACTCAAGAAGAAAACTGATCTAAGAGAGGCGACTGTTTTTATACGATCAGATTTTGAGGCGCCAAGCATACACCGAGACGAAGAAAGATATACCTCCGCAAAAAAATACTTTGATAAGTACGGCGATAATGTCGGGTCGTCTTCATCCTCAGAGAGTGCGGCCGGCGCAAGCTGTGCATGCAAAGACCCTTCTGCCTCTGGGCGTGGGGTTGTTGTTCTTGATCCCGGCCACGGACCAACCAGCGTGACGAAAAATGATCCCGAAAGTGGTCTGCGGTGGGTGGGCGACGGAGGAGGATATGAGGGTGAAGCAAAGGATATGTGGGAGGCTGCTCAAAAAGCAAAGAAGGGGCTTGAGGAAAACGGCTACAAAGTTATCCTTACCAAGGACCGTTATGATAAAGTTGCGACACTCATCGACAGATATAAGTTAGCTGATAGGGTAAATGCTGATATTGCAATCAGTATGCATGGTTATGGTGGACTTTCACACACGGGTGAAATCTATGTTCAAAAAAACGGACTCTATCGGGGGTCTGGCAACAATAAGGTTGTGTTTAACAATACTAAGTTGGCAGAACAAAGCCAAAAGTATGCTGAAGCAATTAAGTCTGGTCGTGAAAAGGCTGAAGGCGGCGACATTGTAATAAAAGATAATAGCTTCGATGGGAGAGATGGCGTAGAGCCTGGAAACATTCCGATAATTTCGCTCCTCTCAAAAAAGACTCCATGGGTGTATAACGAAAAAAAGATGCCTGGAAGTCTCGACAAGTACGCGGAAGGGATTGTTGAGGGAACAAAAAAAGCTCTAGGGTCTCCTGGAGCTGAGTCGAGTCAAGCGCAAAGCAACTGCCCTAGTGGCGAAAATGGCGATGCCGCTCAAAAGGCCATGGAGTATGCATGGCCAGAGTACCACCCACCAAACTATTTCAAAATGAAACCAGAGTATGAAAAGGCTGTTAGAAGAGCACAAGCAGACGGAAGGTACGTTGGTGGTGGCGAGCACCCTGGTATTGATTGTGGTGGCTTTGTTACCACTGTTATGCACGATAGTGGGGCTGACAAAGACTACAACAATCTTAAACAACAAGAGGGACACGTCGGAATACAGAGAGAGTATCTGGATGCCCACCCAGAAAAATATGAAAAGGTTGGCCGCGTCAGCAATACTAGTGAACTCAAGCCTGGGGATATTGCTATTAAATATAACAATCAGCACACCTATATGTATGTGGGGCCAATTTCAGAACATCCAGATTTTAAGGGCATCGCCGCCTCCGCCTCTTACAGCTCCACCGGAAGTTCTTGGCGAACTCCCATGGCGGATGACGCCAGTGACTTTAAGGACTATGATTGGTATAGGCTTAAAAGATGAGAAACAAGAAACACTTACTAGTAGTCCTCTTGGTTTTGGGGATTTTGCTTGTGGTCGTGCTTTCCGTAGTTGGACAGCGTGGGCGCGCTGGAAAAGAGCGGGTTGAGCTCTTTGTTGCACCCGACACCGCAACCATTCTAATCGACGGGAAAACCGCAAGGAGCAGTGTGGTGTTCTTGTCGCCTGGAAAACACAAAATTGAATATTCGTTAGAGAACTTCAATAGTGGTAGCAAAGACGTGTCAATCCAAAGGGGTGAGACACAAAAGGTCTTTATTAGTCTGGATCCTGCAAATAGCGAGGGGCAGAAGTATATTGAAGAGAATAACTTACAAAAACAGTTGGAAACTGTAGCCTCTGCAAAGTTTGGCTACAAAGGACAAAAACTGTCTGAAAAATATGCATTTCTGCAAGACTTACCAATAAATGGATCTTCTTTTCAAATCAGTTACGGCGATCCAGTGAAAGCTCCTTCAACTGATCAAGACCCCTCGATAGCACTTTATGTTGAGGCCTATACGCCCGAGGCCAGGAGGGCGGCGCTGGAAAGATTATTAGCGGTAGGAATCGATCCAACTTCAGTAGAAATAGTTTTTGAGAACGCGGCAAACTCCTTCCAGGGAGATACGGGTGAATAAAAAAAGGCTGATATTGGCATTGGCGATGCTAGTTGTGGCTACTTTTGTGTTTGTTGGTGCACGGAGCTATCAAAATTCATTCGGTATTCTTCGCGTGTCCTCAGATGATAGTTTTGAGCTTCGTTTGTTTGTGCTTGACAAGACTGGGCAAAGAAAAGAATCAAGCAGTGAAGTTGTTCGTACCATTAGTTCTTCTGGAAACTATAAACTAAAAAAGGGGGAATACTCCTACAAAATAAGTGGCGGCCCCGAATATGAGCCTCAAGAAGGACAGCTAACACTTGATGGGGCTGAAGATATAAAAGTTGAACTTTCCCTTACCTCACAGCGATTAGCAGAAATCAAAGAGAAGGAGCAGAGCAAGGTGGTTGCTGTGCTGAACCAAAAGTACCCCACACAAATGAGAGATTATGTGTTTAGCGAGGGTCGTGTATTTGGACGAGGAGATTGGTATTTTGGTGTGCTTGCTCCAAAAGCACTGGAAAAGCAGGACGCCCTGGTTGTAGTTCTTCAAAACAAAAATGGTTCCTGGGAAGTTGTGACCGACCCCCCAAACATAGTGATAAGCAAATCTGTTTATCCAAATATTCCCGAGGAAGTATTTGGCTACATTTCGAGTCGCTTTACTGGAGAGGAATGATCTTTGTTTGTTGTGTGAAGCTTTTGACCACCACGTCGGCGTCGGTAGTAGTAATAAGTGTTTGGTAGCGACTTAGGTGCTCGGTGAGGGCGCGCCGCCGCGCGCCGTCTAGCTCGCTAAAAACGTCATCGAGGAGGAGAAGCGGCCTTTTGGAGGTGTATTTTTCTAGAAGCTCCAACTCGATCACTTTGAGTGCAAGTAGTATTGTTCTTACTTCGCCGCGTGACGCATGATTTACTGCCAGGTTTTCACCAAAATAGACCAACACATCATCTCTGTGCGGGCCGCTACCCGTAAACCCTCGAGCAAAATCAATTTCTTGAGTCTTTTGGAGTTGCTTTAGGAGGCTTGTTTCGTAGTTCTCTATTGGGCTGTTTGTGTAATATTCCAGCCGAATATCCCTTTTTTGGCCAGCAATCTTGTTGTAAGTGCGAGCAATTTCTTGGTTTAGTGCCGCAACAAACCCGGTGCGTTTTGCAACAATCTGAGACGCTGTCTCGCATAATTTAAGGTCCCAAACAAAAACTTGCTCTTTTGCGGACTCACCTTTTTTTAGGAGTGCGTTTCTTTGAGCCACAATTCGGCGATATTTTGTGAGCAATCCTTCGTATCCGTCTTCGTATTTTGCTATAACCCGGTCAATATACTCTCTTCTTTTATTTGGTTCCGTGAGCAATAAAAACAGGTCATTCGGCTCAAACAACACGGTTGGGTGCTTTTGGGATTGGGGTAGTTTTTTGTAAGTTTTGTCATCAACTTGATAGGTTTTTTGTGTCTTTTCGTTGCCCGCTGTTTGCAGTTTTACGGTTCTGGTTTGGTTTGTGTCAGTATGTGTGTCGATTCTTGCCCACTTTTTACCATACATAGTAAGCGCGTCGTCTTTTGCGCGGTAGGAGGGGCTTCCAGCGGAGAGCATTAATGCCTCTAGCAGATTTGTTTTGCCGGCAGCATTTGGGCCGACAACAATATTAACACCTTCACCCAAATCAAATGATGCGTCCTCATATGATCGGTATTGCTGCACCCGAATATCTGTAAAAATCATCTACTGGTATTATGCCACGCTCGCCTAGCTCTTAAGAGGCATGATAATGTGTGTGTAGTCGGGGTTTTTTGTGCCTTTAATCACGCAGGGCTCTAGTTTGCCATTGAAAGATATCGAGACCTCGTTGTCACCGATAACACTGAGTGCGTCCAAAATATATCTTGAGTTAAGAGTAATTACCCCCTCTCCCGAGATTTGCGCATCGGCCGTTGCAGTGTTTTCGCCGAGTTGTGATGCGACCGCACGTATCCCAATTTGATTTTTTGCGGGGTCCACCTCTAGCGTCACACTGCCAGCACTTTCTCTCGCAAACAGACTCGATACTTTTGTAATGTTTGCGAGCTCCGCGCGTGGTAGGGTAGCGCTTACCCCGAATTTTGTAGGGATTAGTTTTTTGTAGTCTGGGTATTTTCCATCAATTAGTCTTGTGACCAACTCAACATCACCCACCTTAAACAACACCTGTTGGTCATCGTGCGTTACCTCTACCTCTTCTTCGTTGTCGCCAATAATTCGAAGCAGGTCTTGTAGGGCGGTTGCGGGGATAAGCAGACTTATGTCGTTTTTAAGCGCCGCCACTTTTTTCTCTGCGAGCCGATAACTATCTGTTGCTACTAAAAATAGGTTTCCTTGGGTGGTGTGTAAAAAAACTGCAGTAAGTACCGGTCTTGCCTCATCACCGCTGGCAGCCACCACCACCTGTTGAATTGCTTTTTTTAACTTAGATGAGGCTATTTTCCATTTATCCCCGTTATTTATTTTAGGCATAACAGGGTATTCGTCGGGTGGGGTGCCGTTTATTGTGGAGTCATATTTTTCGGTTTTTATGTGTAGTTTTGTATCTTCAACCACAACATCAATTACCCCGCTCGGGAGGCTTGCGACAAAGTCTTGCATCAGTCTTGCTGGTACAGTTATCGAGCCCTCTTCTTTTACTTTTGACCCAATGTAGTTTGTGATGGCAATATTTAGGTTTGTTGCGGCGACACACACTCTATTGTCTGATGTTTTGATGAGCACGTTCGAAAGAATTGGTAACGCGTTTCTTCCCGAAGCAACTCTAGCAACATTACTAAGTGCGCGGTTTAGGTTTTCTTGGGTAACTTGTAACTTCACTTCATATCCCTTCTATATAACTAATAATGTTTTATTTAAAAGAGTAGGTTTAGTAGAAAGGGTTGGGGAAAAGGTGGAAAAAGAAGAAGTGAAAGAAGAGAAACGTTGTTTTTGGTTGGGTAAAATTAAGTGCACTACCTGTGTGTAAAAAAGCAAAAACAGACACCTTACCCACAACAAACTACTAACAAAATAAAAATCAGTGAAAAACCCAAACTTTCTCCACACCTTCTTCTGGCAACTATCCCCAGGAACAACACAATCACTACACATACAACCGCTCCTTAATATCCGCAATCGCCATCCGCACCTCTTGGTCAAAAGCCTTTTCTTTCTCGATTTTTTCTACAGAATGAATAGCGGTGGTGTGGTCTTTGCGACCAAGCTCACGTGCAATTTTAGGGAAACTTAGGTGCAGCTCACTTCTTAGGATATACATAGCAATTTGTCTTGGTACAACAATTTCTTTGTCGCGTTTTGGCCCTAAAATTTCCTCCATGGAGAGATGAAAGTGTTTTGCGGTTTTTTCTATTACTTGGCGCGCGTTGAGATGTTTGGGGCGGGATTTTGAGTTTCCAAGCAGCGCCGAGGCAACCTCGACAGTTGGTTCTAGGCCACGCATTTCACAAAACGCCAACAATTGATTAAGCGCCCCCTCAAGTTCGCGAATATTGTTTTGGACATAGCCCGCCAAATGCTCAACAACATCATGTGATAAACGAACTCGATGTACGTGCGCCTTTGCTTGAATAATTGCGCATCTTGTCTCAAAGTCTGGAGCCTGCATATCAATTGCCATACCCCACTCAAATCGCGATCGAAGGCGATCGGTAAGGGTGGGGATGTCTTTGGGTCGACTATCGCTCGTGATAATAATTTGCTTATTGGCTTGGTGCAGGGCGTTGAAAGTGTGAAAGAACTCTTCTTGGGTTTTTTCCTTTCCAGCAATAAACTGGATATCGTCGACAATTAATAGGTCGGCGCTCCTATAAAACCCCGCAAAATCAGTGTTCTTTTTATACCTAATTGCGTCAAGAAACTCTTGTACAAACTGCTCAGTCGAGACGTACACAACATGAGCGCCTTTCCTGTTTTCTACCACCATGTTGCCTACCGCTTGAATAAGGTGTGTTTTGCCGATCCCCACGCCACCGTATAAAAACAGAGGGTTGTACTTGGTTCCTGGATTGTTGGCGATTGCTTGGCACGCGGCGTGTGCCAGCTCGTTGCCAGAGCCCACAATAAATGTTTCAAAGGTGTATTTCTCGTTTAAACCCTGCCGGTACGAGTGTGCGAGGCTACTGGTTGTATTGTTGGGTTTTTCGCTTTCCTCAGACGGGGAAGGGCTAGAGCGCAAAATTATTGTTTCGTCTTCAACCTTTCTGTGCAAAGACGAGGCTGGAAGGATTTTGTACTCTAGTTCAACGGCTTCCACCCCGTTATTTTTTAGGGTTTGAGCCACAAGATCGCTAAATTTCCGTTCGAGCTGCTGTTTTACGAAAACGTTCGGCGCTCCCACAACTACGTGATTGCCGTCAATTTTTAACAAGCGCGTGTTTTTGAACCATGTCACATAATTGCCGTGTGACACTCCTAGCTCAATCTCTCCAAGTACTGCTTGCCAAAGGCTTGCTGTATCCATGTAGTCTTTTGTCTTCCCCTTATGTTTTGAGCACACGTTTTGCTCGTTTCGGATACGTCCAACTATAACAAAAAAATCGTAGTTTTCCACAGCCAAGTACAAATTCACTACAAAATTCATCAAAACTCGCCCGAACAGATAGATACTTATACACACAAAGGCAGCACATCTGTTAATGTGTGGAAAAAAGTTGGTGCAAGGTGGAAAACTTGCTAAGATATGGGGGACTAATATTGTTAATTTAACGTAGATTCAGCCAAATCTGCGCGGTTTGACGACCGCGACACAAGTGCCCTATAGTCTATAGAGAGAATATTCATGCCAAAACGAACTCATCAACCCAAAACCAGAAAACGCTCCAAAGTCCACGGGTTTTTAAAGCGTATGTCGACTAAACCTGGTCGAAACGTTCTTCGACGCCGCCGAAACAAGGGACGCAAAGCCATCTCTGCATAAAATCACAAAGCTAGTTACTTTTTTGTAATTCCTATAACCTAAATAATATGATCGCGCGCGCTTTTCGGTTTCACGGCTATAACTCGTTGCGTCACGTATACAAAACCGGATCTGTTCAGCGCACCGAACTGATGTCACTTCGGCATTCACCGTCAAAAAAAGCCAACTATCGACTCGCGGTAGTTGTGAGCAAGAAGGTTAGCAAAAAAGCAGTGGTGCGCAATCGAATCCGCCGGCGAATTTATGAAGCAATAAGACGTCTGCACAACGAAACGGGCCAAAACTGGTCCCAAGACATGGTGCTGACAGTGTTTGACGAAAAAGTGGCAACCGTTACAGCAGCCAAACTGCAAGAAGCGATAGAAAAACTTCTACAAAAAGCCGACATACTATCCCGCTCACGCTAGTGCCAGCCACCAGTGACGTGTTAGGCTATATACATAACACCAACACGCAAGCGCCGAGCATACTTCGGGGCGAGGGGAGCGCAATTGTGCTTTCATTACGGTGGTCGTGTGAGAAGGAGAGTTTATGTTTCAAACCTATGTCGAACAACCAGTTTTTAATCTCTTAGTGTCCATTTATGCACTAGTGCCTGGGTATGACTTAGGGTTGGCAATAATCCTGTTCACGATTGCGATCCGATTGGCACTATGGCCCTTGGTTCGCAAGCAACTTCATCATGCCCGAGCGATGCGTAAGCTCCAGCCAGAGTTAAAAAAGATTAAGAAAGCTGCCAAGGGGGATCGACAAAAAGAGGCTCGCCTCCAAATGGAGCTATATAAAGAGCACGAAATACGGCCATTTGCCACTATCGGTACTCTCATTGTGCAGATTCCAATCTTTATTGCTCTCTATCAATCAGTGCTCAAGCTTATTAACAATTCCGACACACTGTACTCGTTTACTTATAGTTGGGTAAAAAACCTTCCTCATATTCAAGATTTGGCCAATGGAGTTGCACAGTTTGATCCCTATTTTTTGGGTCTTGTTGACTTGACCAAGTACGGTTTTCAAAGAGGCGGTGGAATTTATTTTGGAGCGCTCGTGCTTGCTGCCATCGCTGGGTTTACACAGTACAAACAAAGCAAATTAATGCTGCACGACCAAAAAGATGCTCGAAAACTATCGGTAATTCTCAAGGAGGCCTCATCTGGTAAGCAAACTGACCAAACTGAGATCGCGGGGGCCGTTGGGCGGGGTATGGTGTACTTTTTGCCGTTTATTACCTTCATTTTTGCCATGAATGTGCCTTCGGCCTTGTCGCTGTACCTCATCACCAGCTCGGGGGTTGGCTACCTGCAGCAATGGTTGGTGCTTCGCCAAGACCAAGAGGAGCTTCAAGAAATTGCTGACGAGCCGACCGAAGAAGAAACGAAAGTCGTGAAGCCGAAAAAACCAAAAAGCAAAGCCAAAAAATCTTCTCAATCGAAAAAGAGGAGGAAAAAATAATGAGCACAAACGACAAAGGCATCGAAGCTTCAATTCTATTTGCCAAGAAGTACCTCGAAGACCTACTATCATTTTTTGGCCTCAATACAGACGTTCGGGCATCAAACAGCGAAGACGAGGTCATAGAACTCCACGTGCCCTCAACGCACCTTAATGGCTTCTTGATCGGCCAAAGGGGCGAAACCATGCACGCCTTGCAGTTCTTGGTTGGTAGCGCTTTAAAAAGCTCTGAATACGAAATAACGAGGGTAAATGTCGACGTTGCTGAATATAAAAAGCAACGTGCCGAACGTCTCGCCCAAAAAGCCCAAGAATGGATTAAGCAAGTCAAAGACTCGAACGAAAAGCTCGAACTAGAGCCAATGAATGCCGCAGACCGCAGAACCGTTCACAAAGTTGCTGGCGAACATGGTATAGAAACAGAATCTGTTGGAGAGGGACGAGACCGCCACATTGTTCTAAAGCCTGCCGAAGACTCATCAGAAAAAGACTAGACACCAGAATTTCGTGTTATTGAAGTAGTAGGCTATACTTTGCCCACAACTACAACGAGGCACGCCTTATGCGCAGACTGTTTTTGAGAACGGCAGCCATTACGATTATTGCAATTGTGGGGTGTTTCGTTTTTCATACATCACAGACCAAAATATCAGCCGAAACCGCGACCTGGACCACTGGAGCCATGCCAACATTAGCGGTCGGCCCAGCCGTATCTGGTCCTCTGCCCCCGCAATGCTCACCAACAGACATCACCTATCAATCATTTACAACTACGGCAGGCGCTTTTTCTGCTGTCCCAAGAGATGTAGCCGTTTCGATGTGCTCGACATCAAATTTTATTGCTGACTACGCCTCTCCGAGTGCTGGAGTCACAAGCTATGGCTACATAAAACCGAAAACCAACTACGCCTACAGAGTCGTAGACGAGCTCGAACGCCCAACAGGACTTCTGCCAATTCCCAACAGCGGAAGAGCAATTTTTACTCAATCAGACGGCAATGTGAATGGCGGAAGATCTCTTCGTATTCTTTCCAACTTTGCGAGCACCGGAACGTTTGGTCCAGTGTATGGCTCTCTCAACGAAATGGCCTACAAACTAACAAATCCAGGGCAGCCGCTTAAAGATGGCGCGGGAAATATTATTCATATGATGGACGGATATGCTTTTTCTGCCAACGGACGGTGGATGATTATTGAAGCTGATAACATCGGGCTTCTCAGAATAGACACCGAAACGAAGCAAATGCAGCTCATTAGCACAGAATATTACACATACGGAGGCGGGTTCCGTCCAGTGCTTACGCTGGCAATTAGCGACGACGGCGAAAGTGCGATTCGCAGCGGAGTTAGCCTCAATAACACAACCGTTTTCGATCTTTCAAACTGCCAAACTACCCCGTTTATTAAAGGATCAAGCACCAATCAAGCCACGGGTTGTGTAAAAAGGAATGTTCAAGATAACATCGTTGCCCAATTTAGTGGTTTTCGAGCGATGTATGGAATGAAATATAGCGCCGATGGCAAGAATGTAAGTGGCAGAATCCAACGAACAGGTGCTCTTGGGGTTATTGAGAATTTTTCGATGACATACTCGGTTGCGGGTTATCAAGTTCCACAAACAAGTTATCTTGCGCTGGGAGACAGCTTTAGTAGCGGGGAAGGGGCATATGATTATGAATCTGAAACAGACCAAAAAACTCCCCCCAACTTCTGTCACACCAGCAAGAATAGCTACCCATATCTCGCCGCAGCCTCATTGGGTATAACAAATTTTCACAGCGTGGCGTGTAGCGGAGCAAAAAGTACAAACTATCATGAGAAAAGCCAGGCAACCAGTTTACTGTCTGAAGAAGACTTTACTAAAAGTTGGACACCAGGCATCAAGCCACAGGCGGAGTATTTGAAAAGAGTTAGAGCCAGCGACGCAATAACTATTTCTATGATCGGTAACGATATAGGGTTCGGCAACAAGCTAAGAAGATGTATTTTGGCGTCGGACGCCTGCTTTCATTTTCGAGAAGACAGAGAAGCGATCGCGAAAGAAATCAACTTGAAGTTTGACAGCCTCGTTAATATGTACGTAGACATAAAAACACAAGCAAGCTCTGCAAAAGTTTATGTGTTGGGCTACCCAAATCTTTTTAGCGAGGCGGAGGCCTGCGAACCGAATGCGTTGACGGAGTATGAGGAGCGGATTTTTTCCAGGGCAATGGTGCGCTACCTAAACACAACCATAAAGTCAGCTACCGAAAAAGCTGGTGTGCAATATATTGATGTCGAGCAGGCTTTTACTGGACAGCAACTGTGCGACCCGGGCCGGCAAAAAGCAGTCAACGGCTTTACTTGGGGTGACAGTGGGCCCATAACAATCGGCCCCTACAGTGGCCCGGTTGGAAACGAAAGCTATCATCCGAACAAGCTCGGACAACAGCTTTTTTCACAGGCACTCCTTGCACAATCGCAGAGTTTTACAAAACAAATGCCCACGCCAAACTCGTCGGCAAAACCACCAACTATCACATCCACCGCATACACCAATTTGGTCGATGGAGCACCCAGCGGAAACACAATAAATAGGGGCATTTATTCCGAGCTCGAAGGGCTTGAGGTGTTGATAAAGAACAAGACTACCCCAATTCGACAGACCGAAAAAGCGCTAAAAGCTAACAGTGTATATGAGGTTTGGATTAACTCAACCCCAATCAAACTAGGAGATGTCAACACAAATTCCTCCGGTGAACTCGCGGGAGAAATAGCAGTGCCGCAGAACATTTCTCCGGGGTTTCACACACTTCATGTGTATGGACAAGATATTGCCGGCGAAAACATTGATCTATACAAAACTCTGTATGTTGCCGAAACACAAGAAGACATCGATGGTGACGGCGCTCCAAATAATCAAGAGAAGTGTTTGGTAGTTGAGCCAATCAATATCGACGTAGATAGGGACGGCAGAGATGATGCTTGTGACGCAGAAATCAGTGACCCGCCAGCGGATAGCACGCCTCCGCAAGTAAGCGGCGCGCTCAACACACAGCCAAATGCTTTGGGTTGGCTTAATGCTTCAACTACGATTAGTTGGTCGTCTATTGATCCCGAGCCGAGCAGTGGAATACCCACTCAACCCACAAGCACTGAAGTAAACAACGAAGGAGAATATGTTGTGACGAGCGATCCAAGCTGTGACCCTCTGAATAACTGTGCAACCGGCAGCATGAATGTAAAGCTTGACAGCACTGCCCCCACCCTTGGCACTCCAGAGTGGACCCAGAACCCAAAAAGCATAACTGGCTCAACCAAGATTTCGATACCGGTTTTAGACTTATATTCCGGGGTAAGCTCGGCGGAATACTTTATTGGTGATAATGATCCAGGATTGGGCAATGGTGCAACAATGCAAATTGATCCTGACCACGCAAGCACTGAGTTTGGGAGCGACTTCCCAAGTGGTGTATTTAGGATCACCGTGCGAGCAAAAGATTTTGCGGGAAACTGGAGCGAGAATGTCAGCGATTTTCTAGTTGTATATGGGCCCAAAGACTCGCGAATTAGCGGCAGACGAGCAGTTATTCCGTCTACTGCACTCGGGGACCGACTTCCAGGGCTCGTAACCGAACTGCAACAAAATAAATTGCGATTTGGTTTGCACGTTATGTACAACAAACAAAATCAGATTCATCCAAACAGCAACTTCTTTATTAGTTATAAAACTGGCACAAAATGTGCAAATCTTCAAAAAGCCCAAAATTGTCACACCACATACCTGGACTCTCAAGAAATCAACTGGCTTGCATTTCAATCCACCACAGGCATATTTGAGGGCAAGGCCATGCTGAGTGTGGACGGCATACAGACACCCGTGAAGTACAGGGTGCATGCCACAGATGCACAGAAAAATTTTGGAAGCGGCAAAGACAGGATAAAAATCGAAATTTTTGACGAACACGCCAACAGCAATGTTGACCAGGTCATATACCAAGTCAATGCTGAGCTCGCAAAAGGTGATATAGTTATCAAGACGAAGTAAAGGGGGTGGATTAGTATGGTGCGCAAGAACGCTCTCAAGAAAAAACCAAAACAAAAAACAAGAAAACCAACATTATTCTCAAAAAAAGCAACTGCAATAGTGCTGTTAGGCATTGTGCTCACAACAACTACACTGTTGGCATATTCAAGGTATGCTCAACACCAAGATGCAGAAAAATTTCAACAAGCACAGGGCCAAAAAACACAAGTGTTCAGCGCAATAGTTGATAGTCTTGGGGATGTTTACAAAAAAGAAGAAAAGAATGTTTGTTTTCAGTCTGAACAAGGACCCTACGATAACGGAAAGTTATGGTGCCAAGTGTCCTCCGCAGCATACTTTAAGCGACCAATATCAGAATCAGAAATAAAAGATATCTACGAAAAAACTGTTAGACAAGATCCAATGAATCAGAAATATTTTCAATTGAGTACTTTTCAAGAAAAGGCTCAGAAAAATCAAAAGAAAATCTGCGGCATGGAAACTTGGAGTGGCGAGGATGCTTCAACAACGCCGTATTTTTTTTCAGACATTGACAGTTCAAAAACAACAATAATCATCAAATGTGCGGATAGGGCAAAAGCGAAACACTACCCCTTTGTTGATTAGCCAAAACGCCAGACTATTCGATGAAAAAATGTGACAAAAATACGCGATCGCGCAAAATAGTATCATGACTAAAGAAGTAAATACATCAAAAATATTGGATTCGATACTAAACTTGTTTGTTGGTAGTGGGGTTGTAGTAACGACTATTGTTGCACCAAACGCAATTCAAGCGCTGGACAAACCACTAAACGGCTATTTTAGAGCTATGAATGGTCGGGCTAGAGAAAGAGAGCTTAAAAAACACGTACGTTATCTAAGGACAAGAGGCTATCTAAAAGAATATGCTCACGGACTGCAGTTGACAGAAAAAGGAAGGACGCGCTTACAAAGAGCCGAGATTGAAGACCTAAAAATCACTCAACCCAAAAAGTGGGATCACAAGTGGAGAATTGTCTTGTTTGATATCCCCGAAGCCAAGAAAACGGGCAGGGATGGACTAACCAGAAAGCTGAAGGAAATCGGCTTTTTTACTCTACAAAAAAGCGTTTGGCTGCACCCGTTTCCGTGTCGCGAAGAGATTGAGCAAGTCGCCTCTTATTACGAGATAGATCGGTACGTGACCTTTATCGAAACAAACTATATAGACAAACAAGACTTGTTGATAAAACAATTCAAAGTATAAAAACGTTACTTATTTACGCGATCGCGTATTATTGTCACACATTTCAAGGAGTTAACTTTTTGTTTTGAGGAGCGAGGTGTAAATATCGAGGGTTTCGTGAGCCGTCTTTTCCCAGGAATAATGCCGAAGTTGGTCAAACCCCTTGTTTTTCAGAGAACTTCTTAGGTCAGCAGACTCAAGTACCTCCCCAATTTTCTTTGCCATGTCTTGAGCATCTAAGGGATCAAAAAACAGGGCAGCGTCTCCATAAATCTCGGGCAGACACGTTGCGCTACTGCTCACAAGAGGACAGCCATGCGCCATCGCCTCTAGCCCAGGCAGGCCGAAGCCTTCACTCAAAGAAGGAAGAACATAGCCTTCAGCATTTTCATAAAGCCATCGAAGCTGCGTGTCGGGAACAAATCCGGCATATATGGTCGCTCGATAAGAAGACCGTTGTTTGTGCCAATCTTCTAGCTGTTCAAAATAATATTCTTTTTTTCCTGCAAGCACCAAGAGCAACTTTGAGTTAGTTTGCCGAAGCACCTCGAACGCTTCTATGAGGCGCTGTATGTTTTTGTGCGGAAAAGGGCTGCCAACATGGAAAATAAACGGTTTCTCAACACCTGGCACGGCTTGAGAGGTTTCGTGTATTGGTGGCTCGCTGGCTTCGTAGGTTACAGCAATTTTTTGCTGAATTGATGGCTGATAGTTCGACAGGTCATCTTTCACAAATTGTGAAGGCACAATAATGGCTTTGGACTTACGGTGTGCGTGTCGAAAAAGCAGCCGATAGGCGAGTCGCTTAATCCAAAAAACAGGCAGAAATGTACCTTTTCTGCGCACAAAACGAAGCATTGTGAGGTCGTGGGTGGTGGTTACGATGTTGCCAAAATAAAATAATGGTTGTTGTGTCATTGTAAAGTGGACAAGGCCAGGTCTCAATCTGTAAAGTAGCAACGAGAACCCAATTTGCTCGAGCGGATTTAGAGAAAACTGCTTATATCGACACATATTGGTAGAAAAATTTTTGGCGGATGGCTGCCAGGGGTCATCTCTCTCAAGAAGCACCGTATAACGATTGTCGGAGTCGATTTTTTGTAAATGCTCGAGAAGGCGATCCGCATAACGCCCCGTGCTGGCACGACGGATGCGCGCATCAATAACGATATGTCTAGAAGGTAAGTCGCTCATACTACTGGTACAATTGTACTAACAATGCAGACAGTTCAGAAATATCTTGTGTACGCAGCACTGGCACTGTTTATTTATATGCCGTTTCATATATTTTTGGCGCTTTGGCTCAGCACGTTCACAGGCGGGTTGGATGCGTGGAAGATAGCGAAAGATGTACTTACTGCTGCACTTACCGTAGCTAGTGTTGCGCTAGTTTTTGGCACGCGAAAGCACACGAGGTTATACGTGTGGCTAGTGGGACTCACGGCGCTCTATGGGCTTCATCACTTGGGAATTATGTTTTTTACTGATCAGCCTCTGGACACTGGCCTGCTTGCAACAACCTACAACGTTCGTTTGTTTTGTTTTCTTTTGATTGGCTACAGCGCGGCGCTGCTTGTACCAAGACAATTCAACACTCGATTGCTCGCGCGAGTATTGATCATAGCTAGCACAACTGTTTGCTTAATTGGCATAGCGCAGTACGTACTGCCGAAAGATATAATGACGCACTTTGGCTACAGCCTTGAGAGAGGGGTAAAACCCATGTTCTTTATCGATGACAAGCCCGATTTGCCACGAATAATGTCCACGATTCGCGACCCTAACTCACTTGGAGCGTTTCTGATCCTACCGATCACGATATTGGCCCAAGCATTGGTGCGCAGTTGGAAAACCCAGCGGCGAATGCTGCTTGCAGGCCTTTTGTTGCTTCATGTCTGGGCACTGTTTTTGACATTTTCAAGGAGTGCCCTAGGGGCGACTGTCTTGTCGCTTGGCGTAGCTTTTGCGCTTGGCTACCAAAAGCAGATCCGCGCTTTTGGCAAAAGATACAGCTACCTAATTGTCGCAGGAGTCGTGATTTTATTTGTCGGGGCGTTTGCGCTTAGGGATCAATATTTTGTTCAGAATGTAATCTTTCACGCAGACGAATCAACCCAGCTTGATGACCCGCAAGAGCTTCGTGTCTCGCTGGTTCAGCGGGGAATTGATGGCATCGTAGACAAGCCTCTTGGGAATGGACCTGGGACGGCTGGGCTAGTGTCAGTTCACAACGAAAACGGTGGGTTATTGCCAGAAAATTACTTTGTGCAGGTCGGATATGAGGTGGGGGTATTTGGGCTGATGCTATTTCTGGCACTGCTTGGCTACGTGCTCTGGCAGTTGTGGCAGAGGAGGCAAGACCAGATTGTGCAGGCACTAATTGCGAGCTTTGTAGGATTGTTTTTGATGAATTTGGTGCTCATGACCTGGGCGAACGAAGCCGTGGCTTGCGCTTGGTTTATGCTTGCTGGAGCAGCTCTCGTTTTGAAAATAAACAAACAAAAAAGTTCAAAATAAAGTGTGACAAAAATACGCGATCGCGTAAAAAAGTAACACTTTTTGATCCGTTGGTTACTATATTTTAGGGATTTTTGGCGGGCGGTTTTTGTAGAGGATGGAGTCGATGTGTTTTGTGCTAACTTTTCGGGATTTTTGGATTTGGTGCCTATCTTTTAAAACTGCTGGAAGGTGGAGAATGAAATAGCTGAGCCCTCTTAAATATGCCCATATGCCGCCGCGGAGGAGGCTTGTGCCGCACATACGAAACATCGTGTAGGCGAAAAGCGGGAGGTACTTCCAAAATAACCAACCAGGCATATTTTTTACGTAAAGCATGAAGAGATTTTTTACCGAATGGTATCGCGTGAATGATCCCAATTTGGAGCTTGTGGATCCGATACGATGATAGGCGATCGCCTTGGGCTGGTACCATACTTTCCAGCCAGCTAGTTGCGCACGGAACGATATGTCCACATCTTCGAAATAGGCGAAGAAGCTCTCGTCGAATGGGCCGATTTCTTTCAGCAGCTCTGTTCTATATAGACTTGCTCCACCAGAAGCGCCGAAGACTTCTTCGCTTGCATCGTACTGGTCGGCATCTTCTTGGTTTCGGCCTCTCGGGAAGGCGATCCCATATCTCGAGTAAAAGTCCCCCGTGCTGTCGATGTATTTCTTGTCACTTCGGAGCAGTTTGCCGGTAACTATTCCTAGTTCTGGATTCCCTTTGATTGATTCGACGAGGTTCTTTAACCAATCTTTGTCGGCAACGGCGTCGTTGTTGAAGAGTGCCACAGCATCAGCGCCGTTCCCCATTGCGTATCGAATACCAACATTTACACCTCCTGCAAAGCCAAGATTTGTGGGATTTTCAAGCAAAGTGACGCCAGGAAACTGACCATTGACAAGCTCGGCGGAATTATCAGTCGACGCATTATCTACTACAACAACAGAGGTGCTATACGACTGCATTTCGATTGATTTGAGACTCTCGCCAAGCCACTCTGCCCCGTTCCAGTTGGGTATGACAACAAAGACCTTCATTATTTACCCATCTTATCACTACAATAGTCCTAACTGAGGTATAATTGTAATCAAGACTTTCATGAAACAAGCCTTTTCTAAGCAAAACAGAGCTTTGTTGGCCGAACTTGTTCGGACAGATTTTAAATTGCGCTATCAAGGTTCGGTTCTCGGCTACGCATGGTCTTTGCTGCGGCCACTTTTTCTGTTTGCCATCCTTTACGTTGTATTTGTAAAATTTTTAAAACTCGGCACAGGTATAGAGCACTTTCCAATCTATTTACTCCTGGGAATAGTTCTTTGGACTTTTTTTGCTGACTTAACGAGCCAGGGACTAGGATCAATCGTGGGCAGGGGAGACTTAATTCGTAAAATTAGGATACCGCGTTGGATTATTGTGCTTTCCACGAGTTTTTCTGCCGTTATCAATCTTGCACTAAACATGATTGTTGTGGTTGTTTTTATGGTTCTGAACAAGGTGAATCTTCTAGGGACAAGCCTCTGGTTGCCGTTAGTTATTTTTGAGATATTCATTCTTGGGTTCGGGCTCGCACTCTATTTATCTGCCGCTTTTGTAAAGTACAGAGACATTAGTTACATTTGGGAGATTATTTTGCAGGCAGGATTTTATGTCACACCGATTTTGTATCCTCTAACGCTGATCACAAATGTTGATTATCAGAAGATACTCCTACTTAATCCCATGGCCCAAGCAATACAAGATGCAAGATATGCGCTGGTCACACACCAAGCAATCACCATGGATCAAATTTTTTCTCAAGAATGGGTACGACTACTGCCACTTGGTTTATGCGTATTCATTTTTGTTTTTGGGGTGTGGTACTTCAAGCGAGAAGCCAGAAGCTTTGCGGAGAATCTGTAGATGAGCGACGTTGCCATAAAAGTAGACAATGTCAGTAAGTCTTTTAGACTTCCACACGAAAAAGTGACATCTATAAAGAGTGCGTTCACAGGTCTTTTTAGCGGCAAGCGAACGTTTGAAAAACAGGAAGTGCTGAAAAATATATCGTTAGAAATAAAAAAGGGAGAATTTTTTGGCATCGTTGGGAGAAACGGCAGCGGCAAAAGCACACTATTAAAACTTCTTGCCGGTATCTATAGCCCGGACGAAGGGCGCATTCAAGTTAATGGCAAATTGACCCCGTTTATTGAATTAGGTGTTGGATTTAACCCAGAGCTAACGGGTCGAGAAAATGTTTTTCTCAACGGCTCCCTACTTGGCTTTAATCGCAAAGAAATGGATTCAATGTACGATGAAATTGTTGAGTTTGCGGAGTTAGAAAAATTTATGGATCAAAAGTTAAAAAACTACTCTTCTGGTATGCAGGTAAGGCTGGCTTTTTCTATAGCAATTAGGGCAAAAACAGGGATACTTTTAATCGACGAGGTTTTAGCGGTTGGAGATACAGCTTTTCAAAAAAAATGCTATGAACATTTTCTATTTCTGAAAAAACAAGGAAAGACGGTAGTGTTAGTAACTCACGACATGACAGCCGTAGAAAGGTTTTGCACAAAAGTGTTAGTGCTTCATCAAGGAGTAAGAAAAGGGATATTTACACCCAGAGAAGCAGCTAGTTTTTACGATGAACTAAACTCTGAAAGCGTAGATAATAAAAAAACAAACAAAATTCAGAAAGAAAAAGGAAGATGGGGAACCAAAGAAGTCGAGATCACTAACATCTATGTCGAAGGAGCGCTAGAGAACATAGCCAAAACGTTCACGGTAAAACAAGGCAAAGACATAGCCTTAAATATCGAGACGAAGTCCAGCACGAAGAGAACAAAACAAATTGTAATTGGCCTTGCGTTTTTTAACCAATATGGCGTCAATTTATCGGGTCCAAATAGTATGAAGGAAAAGCTAAGTTCCGATAAAATAATTAAGTACATAATACCAAGGCTTTCATTTAATCCTGGAGAGTATGAGATTACGGTTGTTGTTTTTGATCCCCAGGCTATCAACGAGTACGATCATATCGAAAAAGCAATCAAATTAAATGTGGTTGCTGAGGATCACCAGAAACATGGGGCAATAGAACTTTTCGGGGGGTGGGTTCAATAAATGAGTAAATTTAACGCCCAAAATCTACCGTTCGATCAGTATAGTCGCCAGATGCGTGTACTTGGTGTGGTTAATTCGCTTAGAAAACAAAAACAATCTTTTAAGATTCTCGACGTAGGCGGGTACAAAGGCGCAACTTCAAAGTTACACACCCTAGATGACGTTACAGTATTGGACCTTTTTGATGTAAAGGAAAAAAATTACATAAAAGGTAGCGCTCTGAAAATGCCTTTCAGTAATGATGAGTTTGATTTTGTAGTCAGCTTTGATGTATTTGAGCACATTGAGAATAAAGACCGTGAAAAGTTTTTATCAGAAAGCGCGAGGGTTGCCAAGATTGGAGTAATTACTGCCGCTCCAGTGCTAACGCCCGCCAATGCTAAAGCTGAACAGACCTTAAATGACCTATATAAGGGTCTTCATGGCGAGAGCCATCCGTGGCTTAAGGAGCACATAGAGTATGGGCTTCCTAGAGTAGGGCAGGTTGAAGAAGTAATGACAAGTCTGGGCATGAGAGTAATAACTTTCTTAAGTAATGATGTATTGCTTTGGGCACTAATGCAGGGTGCTATTTTTATTAATTCAAAACTTACATATGACGAACCTAGTCTATTAGAGCTGAATGTTTTTTATAATTCAACTGCAAAAAATGACGGTACTACTAATAAAGAAGACAGCTACAGGCATATTGTATGTGGATTTAAAAATGCCAACGACTATGAAAGTGTAAAAAAGTATGATAAAAAAAACCCACACCTAAGCTCTACTCAAAAAATTGAAATAATTGAAATGCTTCACGAACATTATATTGGCGCCCTTATGCAATGTTCTAAGAAATATAAGCCTATCGAGCAAGAACTCTTTAAAAAAATCAAGGAAAAAGACTTATTAGTGCAGACAATTCATAATATTGAGCTCGAGCGTGACGAATACAAGAGGGAACTAGAGCACATAAAAGGAACCAAATCTTTTAAGGCGTATAGTAAACTTGCGTCTGCCAAAAGGAGACTAAAAAACTAAAGCGTATGATTAACAAAAATAAGGTGAAGAGACTAATAAAAAAGAACAAATACACGCATGCGGTTGCTAGAAAAGCAAAAGTTATACTTAGCCCACAATCTTTTATCAATCATGAAATTTATGAATTTGAGAGGTATTATCCTAGCGTCTCAGAGCTAGAATTACAGGTCCGAGGGTACAAAAATTTTAAATATTGCCCAACCATCAGCGTAGTGGTTCCTACATATAACACAAATGAAAAATTTTTAAGAGAGTGTATAGAAAGTGTGGTAAAACAGAGTTACCCTAACTGGGAGCTTTCAATCGCAGATGATGCATCACCTAATAAAAATGTAATTCAAATTATCAAAGAGTACCAGAAAGTCGATAGGAGGATAAAACTAACTGCCCGGGGATCTAATGGCCATATTAGCGTTGCTTCAAATAGCGCCATCAATAATGCATCTGGCGAATTTATTGCCTTATTAGATCATGATGATGTTCTGTGGCCGAATGCTTTATTTGAAATAGTAAAAAAAATTAATGAGAACCCGGATGCAGACTTAATATATACCGACGAAGATAAGATAGACACCAATAGTAGAGTACACTCTTACCCCTTTTTTAAGCCTAACTGGAGTCCTGAATTTTTGGAAAGCTGTAACTATATAACTCACTTTTCATGTATCCGTAGAGAGATAGTAGAGAAAATAGGTGGTTTTAGGAAAGGTTATGAAGGCGCTCAAGACTGGGACATGTTTATAAGAGTGGCAGAGATCACTGAGCATATATACCACATCCCTAAAGTCCTATATAGTTGGAGGGTTCATGAAGCTTCTACAGCCCAAGATACCGACGCAAAACCATACGTGTATGAAGCTCAAAAAAAATTATTGGAGGACCATATTCAGCGAATGGGCAAAAAGGGTGAAGTAAACGTAGGTCTGATTTGGCAACATAGCGTAATTGAGTATGAAGTAGAGGGTGATCCTAAAGTAGGAATACTCTTTGACGGCGATAAACCAACTAAAGAAATCGTCAACCGCTTAAAAAATGCAGGTTACGATAGATTTGAAATAATTTGTGTAGGTAAAAATTATAAAAATATTAAAGCAGTACTTAATAACCCCAAAGCTGATTATTATTTGATTTATCCATCCGGCTTCGAAATTGTTTCCAAGAACTGGTTAAACCTGCTGCTGGCAGATGCGCAAATAGAAGGAGTGGGGGTGGTAGGAGGCAGGATTGTGGATGAGAGAAAAGAAGAGATTATATCTGCGGGAGTCGCGTTTGGTTTAGGCAAAGGTCAAGCTACTTTACTGCAAGGCTACCCTATAGACGACAATCACTACATGAGAGCTTTATATGGTAAAAGCAGAAGGAACATTAGCGCTGTGAATGGGCCCATTATTCTGAAATCAGAAGTATTAAGCAAAATAAACAACCTCCAACTAGACTTTTCCAACTCTGTCGAAGTATGTTTAGCTGTATTGAGCGAAGGCTTCAGAAATATATATAGCCCATATGTAAGCAGCATAATAATGCCAAATAACAATAGATCTGTATTACAAAAGCTTACTGCAAGAAATTGGAGTATGTATTTAAAAAACGACCCTTATATTAACCCAAATTATAATAAAGCAAGTGGTAATTTAGAAATCTAGAGAAGTAAGGATGAAGCGAGAAATCAGATCCAAGTTAAAGCATGTTGTGAGAAAATCTGCCCGCAAGGCCAAGAGTCTTATTGCGGATAGGGCAGACTATATTTATCACATCGACAGTCCAAAAAGTAGTACTGTGCCAAAAAAACTTACGACAGTAGACGGGTGGATTATCCCCAAGAAGTCTGGCTTAAGCATTCAAGGCGTGAGAGTCGTGAACGGGGAAAATATTTATCAAGCAAAATACGGATTCAAACGAGCTGACGTAGCTAGTTCAAATTTCAGACTTGATCCCAAAAAAGCATTGCATAGCGGCTTCTCAGTTGAATTTGAGCTAGAAGACGACAGAACCTTCTTGGAAGTTGATTTTGGTAAGGGCTACAAAAGAATAAAAAGCTGGGAATTAATTTATTCACAAGAAAAACTAGTAAGAGATTATTATAATCCTAACTTGGCGATTAATTATGCGGAACACCAGAATTTAATTGAAAACAAGAAAGCATATTTTTATGAAGAGGCTTCAGAACACAGCTATGCTAGAGGAAAGAATGATCCTAAACTGCTTGCGTTTTATCTACCGCAATTTCACGCTATAAAAGAGAATAACGAGGTATGGGGAGAGGGCTTTACAGAATGGACTAACGTTGCGACTGCAACACCGAGATTTGTAGGTCACCAACAGCCTTTACTGCCAAAAGATTTAGGGTTTTATGACTTAAATTTAGAACAGAATATAAAAAACCAAATTGATCTAGCAAAAAAATATGGAATTTATGGGTTTTGTTTTTACTACTATTGGTTTAGTGGCTATCGATTGTTAGAAAAGCCACTGAATAGTTTTTTAAAGCATAAAGAGTGGGATTTTAATTTTGCCATTTGTTGGGCCAATGAGAACTGGACAAAACGTTGGGATGGTCGTGACAACGAGATTATCGTAGCGCAACAGTATCGAGATGAAGACCCACTTGAGTTTATTAAAGATGTTGAACATATTCTTACCGACAGCCGTTATATCAACGAAAACAGTAAGCCAGTTCTACTTGTGTATAGAGCCTCTGAGCTAAAAGACCCTGCTAGATACGCCAGAGTGTGGCGGGAGTATTTCAAAGACAACTATGCCAAAGAGCTCCAGCTAGTGTCAGTTCTCAGTTTTGACGACCAAGACCCTCGCGAGTATGGGTTTGATGCTGGGTTGGATTTTGCCCCACTAACGACTTTTTTTAAGCATAGAGTATTTGAAGGCAATAAGCTGCCTTTTATTGATGTTGGTAAAAAATTGATAGACCCTAACTTTGAGGGGGTGGTAGCTGACTACAGAGAAGTTGCACTGAATAATAGGTTGTATGAGGCTTTCGACTTCCCGACATATAAGTCAGTCATGCCTTCTTGGGATAATGATGCGCGCAAAAAAGGAAAAGGCTTTGTGTATTATGGTGCCAACACTGACATTTATTCAACTTGGCTAGATAGGGTGATTAATATGGAAAAACAAAAATCAAAAAGTCCACTAATTTTTATAAATGCATGGAACGAATGGGCAGAAGGTACAGTGGTTGAACCAAGCGACAGTCTTGGTCACAGTACATTAAAGCGTACGGCCGAAGTACTAGCATTGCATAGTAGCAACCCGGAAAATACAGAGAAATTCCCGCTGTTCGAAATCAAAAAAAATTCTGATCTTGCTGTTGTTATTCATCTTTACTATCCTGAGCGCTGGAAACAGATCAACAATAAACTAAAGGTTCTTGATAGACATGGATATGATTTATTTATTACCTTAAATGAAAAAGACAAGGATTTAAAAAATAATCTTGAGGATGCTCACCCTAACTGCAAAGTGATTATTGTGCCCAATCGAGGAAGAGATGTACTGCCTTTTGTCATATTAGGAAAGAGGCTCAAACTGCATCGGTATAAATATGTGCTAAAACTACACTCTAAAAAATCCAAACATCGTGATGATGGGGATGAATGGTTTGACGACCTCATTGGCAAGTTACTGCCAGAATCGTCACAAATTATTGATGATATTTTAAAAACCCTAGACCGAGAAAAAACACTGATTGGACCTTCGGGGCATATCATTAATTTAAGAACATTTATGGGGAGCAATGAGACGCATATGCATCACGTGCTCTCAAAGACGAGAGACAAAAGATTTGCCAACAATGTAATTAATAATAGCAAGAACCATGCTTACATAGCGGGCACTATGTTTTGGGCGAGTTTTGGTGCCCTTGAGGGTCTGTTTGATCTTCACCTTAAGCCCGAAGATTTCGAATATGAAAAAGGACAGATAGACGGTACTTTAGCCCATGCAATAGAAAGAACTTTATCAATTTTACCTTTGATGAACAAGAGCAAGCTTTACCAATCAGACGGTAAAGTAATAAGAGAGGTGACGGGCTTGGATGTCGCAAAAAATTACAAATTTACTAAATAAAATAAAGACCTTTATCCAACCGAATACAGTACAAGTCGATTTTTTCTTGCTCATAGGAACCATTTTTTTGAGTCTCTTATTTACGTTATCCCCAACACTCCTAGGGTTATCGTACGGGAACCTTGACCCATCATTTAATTACGGAGTAAATAGAGCGGAGATAGAAGGGAAGTCATTTGGCACAGAATATATATCCACTTACGGGCCTCTTGGCTACATATTTGCTAATTATCTTCCCGAAAATCTTTTAAAAGTTAGTATTTTCAATCTAATCTATTCTGTATTACTAGGTTTAGGGGTCTATTTACTGGTTAGGTTTTATCAGAGAGGGTTGAAACGACGCATACTTTATATCATCGGGGTGTTGTATGTGATGTCGATGACCGTTGGCGTATTTATTAACGAATGGAACCTTTTGGCTTTGTTTATCATCTATGCATTGGTTTATCAGAAAATGAACAGAAATATATATAGGAAACTACTGTATATATCATTATTTATCGTGGCGGGGATCTTTTCTTTTATTAAGTTTACACTTGGGTTCGGCGCTCTAGCGACAGTACTAATTTTAGCTGCTACCCACGATCTCAAAAGTATTAAAAAACGGACCTACATTCTTCAAATTTTAGTTGGTCTAGCATGTTATGCAATAACTATTGTTATCGCGGCAAATATTCTGCAAATTGATAGTGTTACTGAGTACTTTAAAACCGCAGTGATTATAACTTCGGAGTTTAGTGCTGCCATGGCTCAGTTTGATCCTCAAACGCTGCCAGCGACTATATTTATTGGGGCATCATTACTTACGTTATTTGCGTGGCCTATGCTAAGAGAGCCTATTCATAAGAAGGCTCTTTATCTCATGTTATTACCAGGGCTATACTTAATTTGGAAATACGCAGTTGCAAGACAAGATGGACACTTACTTTATGCATTGCAGTTTACAATTCCGCTAGCGGCAATCATCCTAACTACCTTATCTCGTATTAGGCCCAGAGACTATCTAGTCGTTGCCAGCATATGTGTGGGTAGCAGCTTTGCTGTCATAGCTAATAAGCTTCCATTTTATGACTACCCTAGTCTAAGTTCCACAATACTTTCCCCTATAAGCAATATACGAAATAAAGATTTCGTAAACTTCTTTAAGCTAGATTCTCAAAAAATAATACAAGCTGCCAATACGGAAGTATATTTAAGAGATGCCCAATTGCCCGAATCAATGAAGAAAATTATTATTAATAATACGGTCGATATCTACCCTTGGGAAACGGCAATAATAGAAGCAAATAATTTACGGTGGGCGAACAGACCCTCTCCATATTCGTTTGAAACATATAGTCCGTATTTTGATAATTTGAATGCTGATTTTATAAAATCAGATAGATCTCCTAACTACATAATTTGGCACCATACTGGGGATAACGGGATAACAGGAGTAGACTTTAGAAACGTCGTCTGGGATGAACCAAAATTTATGCGCGAACTATTGGGGAGATATTCATACTTAGAGAGTAATGAAAAGTTTATTCTTCTGAAGAAAAAAGATAGCCCAACCCCAAAGCAATCTAAGAATGAACCCGAAACAATTCGTCTTGGGTCTGATGGATGGTTCCGTATATCATCAACTGGCTATGATTTACAATATATTAGCTTTAAAGACGTTGCAGATAATCTATCAGATAATTTATCCACTATGCTTATAAGGCAAGAGCCGTACTTCATCCAAATAAAGAGAAGCAATGGAAACTTGGAGACTTACAGATTTGTGACAAAAAATAGTGAACATGGCTTTTTGATAGACGAGGTTCCTAAGGACTGGGAGAGCCTCAATCAATTGCTAAGGGATGAAGAACTAAGTAGTGTGACGCAATTCCGAGTAGTTAATAAAAAGCATGAAAATATTATTAATGAAGTTCAATTATCAAAGCTCTACTAAATAAACGTATATTCTAAGGCCCAACACGAGGTACAACCGCACCGTCTGGCGTTACGGAAGGGTAAGCTGTTAGTCGATAGTCAACTAATTGCTGAAATCCACTTTCAGCGCTGTAAGTTATTGATTCTGTCTTGCCAGAAGCATGATTCATGCGAAGGAAACTTAAGCCACCATCCAGTTTGAAAACAGGTATTACTGACCCATTAGGCGCAGTGGCTGGATACGGGACTAAGCGATAGTTTGCTATCGCTTGATAGTTCCAAGCAGCGCTATACGACACCAACTCTGTCTTGCCAGAAGCATGGTTTAATCGGATAAACACGAGGTCACCATTTGGCCAGAACATCGGGATCACTGATCCATCTGGTGTAGTGGCTGGATATGGAAGTAGCTGATAATTTACCATTTGCTGAAATCCACTGCTAGCGCTATACGACACCAACTCTGTCTTGCCAGAAGCATGGTTTAATCGGATAAACACGAGGTCACCATTTGGCCAGAACATCGGGATCACTCCATTGTCATTAGGTGTGGCTGGATACGGGACTAAGCGATAGTTTGCTATCGCTTGATAGTTCCAAGCAGCGCTATACGACACCAACTCTGTCTTGCCAGAAGCATGGTTTTTGCGAATAAATACGGCATCGCCATTTGGCCATAGCACAGGAACAACATTACCGTCTGCTGACACAGCTGGGTAAGCCGTAAGGACATTCTTAGATATATAGCTGTACAAGCCAATTGACGGTGTAGCCACGAGTTCAGCTTTGCCCGATACATGATTTAGGCGAATGAAATTGAGTTGATCTAATCTATCGTTGCCGCTTAAAGTCGGCCCAAACCAATCACGATATAGCCGCCAAAAATTACGGTTTCCGTAAGCACCACAACCGTCACCTGTTCCATAAAGATTGGCTAAGGCTGAAGCGTTTGGCTGGTAAGGGGTGTAGTTGTATAGACCAGCAGTAGCTTGATTCTCAATAAAAACATTAGTGCCACCACACCCAGCGTTAGGATTGTATTGTATATAATTGACTCTTCCGCTTCGGTACCTAAAAAGACTATCGTCGCGTGCATACTTTTTGAATTGTCTAGCAGCATAGTACACTTGATCAAAAAATGCACCGTATTGTGCATCACACGGAGCAGTATCAGGGCAGCCAAAACCAGTGGCACTATTATATTGAATACTCCATGGCCAATCATCTGTAACAAGGGATTGCTCCTTTTCTAGAAGCACAATCAAAACTTTCGGATTAACCCCGCACGCTTTACCCACATCGTAAATAATTTGTGAGGCAGACTTATAACCTCCACTATAAGTATTGCAAAGTGCTGTTTCGCTTGGTCTAGTTGAGGTGTTTTGCGAATAATCCTTGAGACAAGTGAAGGGTGCTGAGTATCCTCTGGATGCAGCGTATGCTGCTCTAGTAGTTCCTCCGTAAGGCTGAGATCCGTTAGTATCGCAGTTTGGAACTTTACTGTTGAGAAAAGCTTGGATTCCAGCTGCGTCCACTGTGTTAGGGTTGAAAAATACACCGTCGTCTATAATTCGACTTGCTTGAAACTCAGATCCTGATAATGCTGAGACTCTTTGGAGGCTTAGGCCAACTGTTAAGCAAATGGAAGATAGGGCTAGAAAAGTGGCTAGAGCGATTAGTCGTTTCATAACACCTATTTTACCTCCACTTGCCTCTTCTCAGATACGCCGAAAGCAGTTGGTGAATCATAACTTACTTCAACTAACCAAGATCCTTTAGGATTAAAATCACTAGCATTAGCGGACATAACAGGACAGTCTACAGAACTAACATTTTTATTGGCAGTCACCGATTTACTGAATGCAGAACTTCCTAGCTTGAATGTCGCAGTGCATTTGCCGCCGTCTTCAAAAATACCGGATACGTAGGCACCTATTTCTACTGACTGACCGTATTGTTGTGCGTATGTGATCGTAGGTTTAATTGATTTTTTTGATCCGCTTGTATTGACTTGTTGGCTTTTAGATAAATCTTGTTGTTCAATAATCCTTTTTTTATTATCTTCAACTCGCTGTCTGTCCTCGTTAGTTGGAGGTGCTAGATTCAGTGGCTCAGTCTCATTTGTTTGGGCCGTGACTGGTTGGGCTGTTTTTTTTGGTTCGCGATTTAAATAGTAAACACTAAACATAGTGCCTATTAGTAATGTAAAGATAGCGCAACAAACAATTATTTTTTTATTTATTTTTGTATTTTTGACCATACTTTCTATAATATAGCAAAAAAAATGTATTTTGTCTAGCAATCATCAAGAAATTGATACTATTTTCAGATATGTTGGTGAAAAGCTATAATCAATGGATGCGACTGAAAAACAGAAAATTAATAAATGCTATTCTTGATCATAAAACCCAAGTTGTCATATTTTTCACAGGTTTCTTGATATTTTTTTCAAGGAATCCCGACAATATATTAAATGCACAATTTTGGGCTGAAGATGGAGTATCTTGGTTCGCCGACGCTCTAAATACCAACTATTCTATATCTACCTTATTCTACACATATACTGGGTACCTTACGGTTGTCCAGAGACTCACAGCACTGATCTCGGGCATTTTTAGTTTATATTGGCAACCGTATGTATATAGCGTGATAGCTCTGTGTATACAATGTCTGCCTCTGGTGTACCTGTGGAGTACAAGAACAAACTTCATAACACAGAATATGAAGATATATATCTCTATTGTTTACGTATTGCTCCCGTTTACACAAGAAATTCATGGAAATATTACAAACTCACAATGGTATCTCGCTGTATTGCTATTCATGTTGTTGTTTATAAAAGAATCCAAAAAACGCTCAACACGATTAGTCGACTGTTCTTTGATTATAATTGCTAGTCTGTCTGGGCCATTTTCAATTTTTTTAACGCCGGTGGTGCTTTTTGAAATATATAGAAAAAAATCTATAGAGTTTAGGCACAAAATACTAATCATCTGTGCGATTGTTCAAGCTGCATGCATGCTGTTCACCAGAAGCCCAAGCGAGAACATAAATATGGGGTATAGTATTACGAAACTTTTTAATATAATTGCTGGACAGATTTTTGGTGCAGGATTGTATGGTACTGAAGCTTTAACTTCATTCACTTCCAAGCCTTGGGTAGGGCCGACAGTATCAATTCTGGGTATACAATTATTTATTTATATATTCATTAAATCAAACAAGTACCTAAGGTACTATTTAGTTTATTCTAGTTCTATTTTTTTAGCATCGCTTATCTCAGTGATAAAAATAGATCCAGGGTACAACTGGTGGTATTATTTTGGAACAGTAGGTTTTGGTGGTAGGTATTATTACTTATTACATTTAGGGGTATATATTGGACTTGGTTGGTTGGTCTTATCAACTAAAAAAATCAATAGCTTATTACGAGTAGTTGCCGCCATTATCATAATCTCATCACTACTGATAGGCGTACCGAGGGACTACATGTATGAAAAAGCGGTAGACAGAAACTACAAAGGGTTTATTGACCAGTATTATGGGCTAGATAGTGGTCAATCAATGAGTATTCCTATTAACCCTGGAGGAGTGTGGCAGGCTATATTAATCAAAAAATAACCTATAATTTCACATATTTTTTTGACTAGTCTTATTTTTTTTAGCTATTGCAAAAGTTTGCTTGCCCATAATGTACTGGACGATCGGTAGTTTGAGGTAAAGCTTAATTAATAGTGGATGAGCGGGTATCTTGGAATTGGCAGTATATGGCAGAAACCTAGTTTTATTATATGTTGTTTTGAAATCAGTAAGCAGGAAAGCCTCACGTAAGCTTTTTTCGGTCATAGGTAGTGTATGATCCACATAATCCCAATATTGGTTACCTACAAGACGGATATTTGGCTGCAAGACCATCAGCCTACCACCGGGTTTAAGGACTCGGTGAATTTCTTTGAGTGTATCAATCAGCTCGTTCTTGCTATCGAGATGCTCAAAAAAATTACTAGTGAATACCACATCTACTTTACCCGAAAGTTCTTTAGGTAGGCTTGTACTCAAAGCTTGATATACTTTCACGCCTTTGTTGGCTTTTTCCTTCACTCTTTCATTTAGATCAACTGCAATTTTCTTCTTGCACTCGATATTATTAATAAATTCACAATATCCTGCTGCAAGATCTAAGACAACGTCATCTTTACTTATAAATTTTTGGAAGTAATCCTTGCATAATACTTTCCACATTATGTCTCTTTTTGTAGCATCTTTGTCAAAACGGTCGGCGTATATTGATAAAACATAGTCTTTCATGGATAGCCTTACTTAGTTTCTTTCTTTATGTAATCTCCGCGGGAAAGCCACTTCTCTAATAAACAGTATAAGATAATATAAAAATATCTGCTTCCCATCTCTTTGAGCTTGAGCTTAGACTCGCCCGCTGCTCGATTCGTCCAGTGGTTGGGGACTATGCCGTAGCTGTATCTTCGAACAACTACTTTTAGTGGTAACTCAACGGTGAGATTAAAATGGTGGCTTAGAAAGGGCTTTAGTCCATCCATCGTGGAGCGTTTGTATAGCTTGAAGGCATTGGTGGTGTCGTTGTATCTGATGCCAAATAGTATACTGATGACGGTGTTTGTAAATCTGTTGAGTAGGAGTTTTGTGCGCGGATAGGCATGTGTTTTGCCTCCCTTGATGAAGCGAGAGCCGAATACGGCGTCGAGATCTTCGTTTACCATTTTTCTATAATAGGTAACCAGATCAACAGGACGGTCTGACATATCTGCCATAACAATTGCCACGCAATCACCCTTGAATTCATTTAAACCTTTTCTGACGGCGAACCCGAAACCGTTCGGTGGAGTATTGTTGATGTAGCGAACTTCTTTGATCTTTTTGCTTAAGTCTTTGAGGATCGTTTCGGTAGCGTCTTTGCTGTTGTCGTTGATGACTAATATCTCGTGAGGGATTTTCTCTATGCGGAGCTCTTCGTGAAAGGCGAGCACAGTCTCGCGAATAGACCCTTCTTCGTTATGAGCGGGAATAACAACAGATAGAACGAATTTCCTAGGCAAGGATAGGCTCCAGCTGTGATTCGTTGGCTTTTATCCAATCATAGATTTCCTGTACGGTTATGTGGGCGTCTTTTTGCCAAGCTAGACCAGATTTATCTAAAAATTTAGTACTGTCGGTGATGAAGAAGCGCAAGTCTGCTGGACGGTTTTCTAAAACTGATTCTATGGGGATCTTGTTGCCAGTGATTTCTTCGCAAAGCGTAGTGAGCTCTTGGAGCGAAATGCTATTCTCTAGACCCCCGCCGATGTTATACACCCCATCTGTATAATCTGAGAATCTATTGAGCTGTTTATCTATCGCAGCAAAGAGGTCATCAATATGAATAAAATCTCTTACTTGTTTGCCCTTCCCGCCGTAGCCAATATAAGAAAGTTGTTTTTTGAAATAGTGCTTGGCAACCCAAAGGACAAAGACGCCTTGGTCGACCTTTCCCATTTGCCAGGGGCCAGTAATAACTCCACATCGATCAATTATTGCTTGAAGATCATACGTGTCAGCGTACTCTTGGATAACCAGCTCTGATGCGAGCTTGGTTACACCATAGAGCGAACGGGGTTTGTCGAGTGGAAAATTCTCCGCGATGCCGTTGGTTGATGCACCAACCATTTTTTGATTGTTCGTAATTGTGAATCGGGTTTTTTCTTCAGTAAAATCAAGCCGGTTTATGTACTCGATTGGATAGACTCGACTGGTAGACAGAAAAACAAATTTTGCATTATGTTTACGAGCGAGCTCCAGGCAATTAATGGTAGCGACCAAGTTGGTGTTAAGCAGATACTCGGGAGATGAGTTGATGCCAGCAAGCACCGATGGCTCTGCTGAACACTCCAGGAGAAGATCAAGTTTGTCTACAACAAAGTCCTCTCGGTTTCGAATATCTCCATGAACGAACTCTATACCTGCCAATTTTAGGCGTGGGATAGCTAGCTCAGAGCCACGACGCTTGAGATTATCCATACAGACTATGTTAGTGTTAGGATATTTCTCTTTGAGCTTCAGCGCGAGATTTGAACCAACAAACCCTGCACCTCCAGTAACGAGAATATTTTTTGATTCCATCAATTTTTTACTGCTTCACACATTTCTTTGAGGATTGCATCAATACCGTACTCGAAATTCCAATCTGGATAGTGTGCTTTGAACTTAGAAACATCGGAGATGTACCAAATGTGATCGCCGATGCGGTTTTCTTCGGATAGTTCATAGTGAGCTTTTTTTCCAAGAAGCTTCTCGATTTTCTCGATGGCTTCGATTATGGAGATATTAGAATTTCGTGCTCCTCCAATGTTGTAGATCTCGCCAGAACGAGGGTTATTGTAGAAATGATAAAAGGCATTCACGAGATCATGTGAGTGAATGTTGTCACGGACTTGCTTGCCCTTATAGCCAAAGATTGTGTACTTCTTGCCACTGTAAATGCATTTGATGAGATAGGCGAGAAAGCCATGAAGCTCTGCTCCAGAGTGGGAGGGACCGGTGAGACACCCCCCGCGAAACACTGCTGTTTTGAAGCCAAAATATTTACCATATTCTTGCACCATCACGTCAGCAGCTACCTTTGACGCGCCGAATATAGAATGCTTTGTATTGTCGATGCTCATTGATTCATCAATACCTTCGTAATATTCATGATCAGCTGGGAGTTCCCAGCGCTTTTCGAGTTCGACTAGCGGCAATCGATTCGGCGTGTCCCCGTAAACCTTGTTGGTTGAGGTAAAAATAAATACTGCCTCTGGACAGTGTTTTCGCATAGCTTCGAGCATGACCAGGGTACCATTGGCATTGACGGTAAAGTCTGTAATTGGCTCACGAGCTGCCCAGTCATGAGAAGGTTGAGCAGCGGTGTGGATAATAAGGTCAAATTTGTGTTTTTTGAATATATCACCGATGGCTTTTTCATCGCGGATATCGGCCTTGTAGTGGGTATATTGTGCTTTGAGCTGAGCCTCTATTTTTTTGCGATTCCAGTTGGTGCTGGCCTCTGTACCGAAAAAATAGCTTCGCATATCGTTATCAACGCCAACAATATCAAAGCCTTTTTCTGCGAAAAACTTGGCCGCCTCCGAGCCAATAAGACCACCTGAGCCTGTTACCAGCGCTTTCATTGCACCCCTTTCTAAGAAATCCTGTTACTACAATTATAAGGAGTTGTGTGTTCTTTAGTCAAACACTCAACAGATTGAAATAGACAACAATCTACCTTACTATTATGAGAACATGAATATAGCAGTTGTTGGGACAGGCTATGTGGGTCTGGTGAGTGGCACTTGCTTTGCTGAGCTTGGCAACAATGTTACCTGTGTTGACGTAGACAGAAGCAAGGTTGCTCGGCTAAAAAGGGGCGAGGTACCGATATATGAACCGGGGCTAAAAGAGCTTTTTGATAGAAATACTTCCGAAGGAAGACTACATTTTACGGCAAAATTAAACGTGGGCATAAAAGACGCTGAAGTAATATTTTTGGCTCTTCCAACTCCGCCACAAGAAGATGGGGGTGCAGATCTCAAATATATTCTCAAAGTTGCGGAAGATCTAGGTAAAGAACTTGACCACTATGCTGTAATTGTTGACAAGAGCACGGTTCCCGTTGGTACAGCCAAGAAAGTTCGCCAAAAGATAATGGAGAATGCTAAAACAGAATTCGATGTTGTTTCGAATCCAGAGTTTTTGAAGGAAGGTTACGCAATTGAGGATTTTCTAAATCCCGATCGCATTGTTGTAGGCGCAAGTTCTAAGCGGGCTAGACTGATTATGCAACGACTCTATGCTCCTTTAGAGCAAAAAGCTGGAAGTATTATGTTTATGGATGAGCGATCTGCCGAAATGACGAAGTATGCTGCGAATGCATTTCTCGCCACAAAGATATCTTTTATTAATGAAATCGCGAATCTTTGTGAGGCTGTGGGTTCTGACGTTGATGCTGTGCGAGAAGGAATCGGTAGCGACCAAAGAATCGGTAAGCGATTCTTAAACGCAGGTATTGGCTACGGAGGAAGCTGTTTCCCAAAAGACGTCCAAGCATTGGCGAAAACTGGTTCTGATCATGACTATGATTTTCAAATACTACAGTCAGTAATGGTTGTGAATAACGCTCAAAAAAAGAGGATACTTAAAAAAATTCAAACTCACTATGAAGATAGTTTGCGGGGCAGAACTTTTGCGTTGTGGGGTTTGGCGTTCAAGCCAAATACAGATGATATTAGGGAAGCGCCAGCGCTCGATATCATAGAATATTTGCTGGCGAGAGGTGCACGAATAAAGGCATTTGATCCAGAAGCTAAAGAAAACATCCGAAAAAAATTCCCTACAGAAAAAGGACTGAAGTTATTTGACGATCAATATGCTGCCCTTAAAGGCGGCGACGCTCTCATAATCGCGACCGAGTGGAATGAATTTAAAAGCCCAGACTTTGAGCGCATGAAAAAACTGCTCAAGCACCCCACAATATTCGATGGACGCAATCTTTATCCAGTCGAAGATATGGAACGAAAGGGTTTTATGTATGAAAGTATTGGACGCAGAAAGATAGGAAAAAAAGCGTGAGCAGGGTACTAATAGCGGGAGGAGCGGGATTCCTTGGCTCATATTTATGTGATTATTACCTAGAAAAGGGATACAAAGTTGATGCTGTTGATAATCTTTCTACTGGATCAGTAAAGAACATTTTGCACATAGAAAACAAGAAAAACTTCACCTTCTACAACGCAGATATCGTAGAGAAGCTGCCAAAGCAAATACAAGATGTTAACTATGCGTTTATTTTGAATATGGCATCACCAGCCAGTCCACCACATTATCAACGACTTGCACTTGAAACGCTTCAAGTAGGATCGGTAGGTAGTAAGAACTTACTCGATCTCTCGACGAAAAATGATGCCGTGTACTTCTTTGCATCAACAAGTGAGGTGTATGGTGATCCAGAAATTCATCCCCAACCAGAGACGTATAAAGGTAGTGTAAATTGTTATGGTCCAAGGAGTATGTATGATGAGTCAAAACGATACGGTGAGTCATTGACGTATGTTTATAGGTACTCATATGGTGCAAAAACAAGGATTGCTCGTTTCTTCAACACGTATGGACCGCGAATGGACGCAAATGATGGACGTGTGGTTTCAAACTTTATTGTCCAAGCTTTGGCCGGAAAAGATCTCACGGTATATGGTGATGGCAGTCAAACTCGAAGTTTTTGTTATGTTGATGATCTGATACGGGGGATTGTGGCTCTGATTGAATCGGATTACGAAGAGCCTATGAACTTGGGAAATCCAATGGAGTTTACAGTTAATGAGCTGGCAGAGAAGGTGCTAGAGCTTACGAAAAGTAAGTCCAGAGTCACCCACCATCCTTTACCAGGGGATGATCCGCTGCAACGGAAACCAATAATTCGCCTTGCACAAGAAGAACTAAACTGGTCTCCCACAATAGACCTGGAAACGGGCCTAAAGAAAACAATCGATTATTTTGCAAATGAGCAACAACTAAAGCTTGTCAGCTAACAAATATTTTTGTTTTATACAGATAATATGTCCAAGATATCTGTACCGTTACGGCGATAACCTTCGCAATCGCATAGTTTATAAAATGGCTCGCAATGCTAACAAAAGTGACGGTGAATAGGTAGTTAAAGCCAAGTAGTAGTAGATAAAGAGCGAGGTGTTTGCTTAAGTTTGCTTTGTCTGTTGCGCTAAATGTCCACAGGCGGTTAAGAGTGAAATTGTAGGCAATTGCAGTCCAATACGAAATACTGGCCGCAACAGGAATGATGATACCCATATAATCATGTAGAACTACGAGTAGCCCGAGATCAATTGCAAAGGTTGAACCTCCAACAAATACATAACGGACAAACGAATGCCTATAAAAAAATCCCGCAGTATCTTTAACTCGATCCATATACTATTCAATGAGGCCCAGCAAATATTCGCCGTAGCCGGATTTCTTAAGGGGCTCGGCAATTTCAAGTAATCTTTGTTTATCAATAAACCCTTGCTCGTAGGCTACTTCTTCTGGACAGCCGATTTTAATGCCTTGGCGTGCTTCGACGACTTCTACAAACTGTGATGCTTGGTTCATGCTTTCGAATGTTCCAGTGTCGAGCCAGGCTGTACCGCGATCGAGTAAACAAACCTTTAGCTTGCCCATTTTTAGGTAGGCATCGAGCACAGAAGTAATTTCAACTTCTCCTCTGGCGCTAGGCTGAACATTTTTTGCAATTTCTACCACCTGGTTGTCGCAAAAGTATAGGCCAGCGTTTGCATAATTTGACTTAGGATTTTCGGGTTTTTCCTCGATAGAAAGTACGTTCATGTCTTGGTCAAATTCGTAGACACCATAGCGCTCTGGGTCTGTGACTTGGGCAGCAAAGCCAACTGCGCCATCAACGTCTGTAAATTCTTTTAATTGCTTGTCCATCTGAGAACCGTAAAAGATGTTGTCCCCAAGAATCATTGCTACCTTTTGGTCTCCAATAAACTCGGCACCAATGATGAAGGCATCGGCGAGGCCTCGTGGTTCAGCTTGAACTTTATAGCTAAGACGTATGCCCCAATCCGAGCCGTCTCCAAGTAATTTCTGAAACTGCTCTTGGTCGTGGGGGGTGGTGATGATGAGTATTTCTCTGATCCCTGCACTCATGAGTGTGCTAAGAGGATAATAAACCATTGGCTTATCATAGATTGGTACGAGCTGTTTGCTGATTGCCCGTGTAATTGGATACAATCTTGTGCCGCTGCCACCGGCCAATATGATCCCTTTCATGCGAAACTCCTCAACACTTCAGACTGTTTTGTGGCAGAGCTACAAACTCTTCTGAAGTTGTTGGCACTTAGCTGTGTTACAAATTGTGATGCTCGTTCGATGTATCTATAATACACCTCCCTGCGCTTCTCATTTGTGCGTTGCTCAGTGCTCAACTGAGAAGTTTGCAAAAAACCAGAATGCAAGAAGTGCAAAATACAATTAACAGTGAGCGAGGAGGCAATGTCTTTACTGGGATTGGATGTCATTTGGTTTGCTCCTTTTCTAAGTATGATTTTAAGTCTTCTACCCAATCTTTGGGCACAAAGCCGGTTGATTGGATCTTTGTCAAATCAAGAGAGCTTTGTAATGGTCTTGGTGCGATGCCTTCTTTTCCTGCGAAGTAGTCAACCGTAGAAGCATCTGTTACTGATAGATCAGTTCGTCCAAGGAATTCAAATATCTGTCGAGTAATGTCTGCCCAACTGGCGGGCGAGCCGCCGTTGCTGACGTTATAGGTGCCAGAGAGTTGCGAAGAAGAAAGCAAGTGATCAATTGTCCGAACAAGTTCGCTTGTAAAGGTAAGCCGACCAATTTGATCGGCAACTACCGTGGGTGAGATATTTTTTTCAGCGACTCCGACCATAGTACGAACAAAATTTTTGCCTTCGCCAATTACCCAAGAAGTACGGAGAATATAGTGCTTTGGGGTAGTTGCACAGGCTATATCGCCAGCGGCCTTACTGGCACCGTACACAGATAATGGACTGAAGGCTTCGTTCTCTGTATGACTGTCCTTTGTGCCATCAAAAACATAGTCCGAAGATATGTGTAGAAGAACTAGGTCGTGGACTGTTGCAACTCGTGCAAGATTTGAAACAGCCAAGGCATTCACCGCCCATGCTGCTACTCGGCCTTCTGCTGATTCAGCTCCGTCAACGTTGGTGTATGCGGCTGCATTCAAGATGTGTGTAATGTTTGACCAATCAAAGCTCTCTACGGCTTCTTGATCGGTAATATCGAGCTCGTCGCTATCGACGGCTTTTGCATCTGGGTACTGGGATTGCAAAGCCAAACCCAGCTGACCACGAGAACCTATAATTAAAAACTTTGAACTATCCATGTTCAAACTTCCATTGGAATTACGTCCTTAAGCAAAGGATGGTGTTTATCTTTTTCGGAAAGCAACAAAGGATCAATTGGGATTGGCCATTTAATGCCAAGTGTTGGATCTTGGAGATTTACAAAAGTATATCGAGATTCTGGCGACCAATGTTCGTTGACTAAGTAGGTATATGCCACGTTTTCATCCAGAGTTTGGTAGCCATTGGCAACTCCCCTCGGAACAAAAACGGCCTTCTCTGGAGTGATTTCTGTCGTCAAAACTGTGCCAAAGGAATCACCTTTGCGCAAGTCTACCCACGCACCAAACACCCGGCCAGTCGCAACAGAAATAAATTTTTCCCAAGGTTCCGCATGGAGGCCTCGAGCAACACCCTTTTCTGAATTAAATGAGATGTTATTTTGAACTATTTCAAACCGAGGTAGTCCGAGAGCTTCCAATTTTTCTCGTTGATAGTTTTCCTTAAACCAACCACGATTGTCGCCATGTAGCACAAGGTCTACCTCATAAAATCCTGGGATAATTGTTTCTTTGACCGAAAGATCGCTCATCAGCGTCCAATCTCCAAATATTTGGCTTCTGTCTCGACTTTTTGGGGCTTCCACCAGGCTTCATTGTCTTTGTACCACTGGATCGTATCACTCAACCCTTTTGAGAAATCAGTGTAAACTGGCTCCCATCCCAACTCAGATCGTAACTTGGTTGCGTCAATCGCGTAGCGTAAGTCGTGTCCGGGGCGGTCATCCACGTGTTCATAGTCGTTCGGATTTTTGTTCATCGTTTGCAAAATTAGTTCAATAACTTCCTTATTGTTCTTCTCGCCGTTGGCTCCAATCATGTAGGTCTCGCCAATTTTGCCACGCTCCAATACAGCCAGAACTGCCGAACTATGGTCCTCGGTGTGGATCCAGTCACGAACATTCTCGCCGGTTCCATAGAGCTTTGGCCGACGACCTTCAATAATTTCTGTAATTTGTCGGGGAATAAATTTCTCGACATGTTGATAGGGGCCATAGTTGTTGGAGCAATTAGAAATAGTGGCTTGAACGCCGAAGGAGCGAACCCACGCCCGAACAAGCATGTCAGAGCCGGCTTTGGTGCTAGAGTAAGGGCTCGACGGGTTGTAAGGAGTTGTTTCTTTAAATTTATTGGGATCGTCGAGTTCTAGGTCGCCGTAAACCTCGTCTGTCGAAATGTGATGCAGACGCTTATTATGCTTTCGACACGCTTCAAGAATCTGATAAGTTCCAACAATATTGGTCTCGACAAACGGCCAAGGTCCGACCAGCGAGTTATCATTGTGAGACTCGGCTGCAAAGTGAACAATACCGTCGTGCTCAGCCACAAGTTTGTTTACAAGAGTTGCGTCACAAATATTGCCGTGGACAAAGGCGACTCGCGACTCATTCAGTCCGTCAATACTTTTGCGGTTGCCGGCATAAGTCAATGCGTCAAGTACCGTGATCTGCCAGTCTGGTCGGTTTTTGTACACGTAATGAACAAAGTTGGAGCCGATAAAACCAGCTCCTCCAGTAACAATAATTCGCATAGACTCTAGTATAACGCCTCGGCCGAACATAGGTAAACAGTCGAGATTACTACAATTTGACGTGAGTAGCTTTGATATAATCAAAGGCAATGACACAAGCAAGCTGGGGAGCCCAGATAGTATCTTTTGATGAGTTTGAAAAACTGAGACCAAAGCTTGGGAAAATTGTCGCAACAAGCGGCGGGTTTGATCCGATACATCCCGGTCACATAAGCTGCATAATTGATAGCAAAAAATACGGCGACACCTTGGTGGTAATTGTGAATGGCGATACATTTTTAACCGCAAAAAAGGGCAGACCCTTTCAAAATCTCGAAACACGAAGCTTAATTGTCAGCGGTATTGCCGGGGTGGACTATGTAATTCCTTTTGAAATAGAAGGCGACCAGACAGTATCAAGAGCGCTTGAGGAAATTAAGCCCCATATTTTCACAAAAGGCGGAGATAGAGTCGACAGGGAAACTTTACCGGAGTGGGATATATGTAAAAAGCACGGAATAGAAATTGTCTTTGGGGTCGGGGAAGATAAAAAGTGGTCGAGCAGTTGGTTTCTGAAAGATTGGGACAACCGCGAGAAATAAAGGAGATATATGAAAAAATTAATTGCATTTGATTTGGACGGAACGCTTGCACCAAGTAAATCTCCGCTACCGGATAGAATGAGTGTATTGCTTGGAGAACTTCTTGAGAGATACGAAGTGTGTATAATATCCGGTGGAAAATATAAGCTTTTTCAGACGCAAGTCCTAACTAACTTACAGTGTGAGCCAGAACAATTGTGTCGTTTACATTTAATGCCAACCAGCGGCACACGCTACTATTTTTATGACGAAACGAAAAATGACTGGCAGCTTGCGTACGCAGAAGACATAGAGCCAGCGGATAAAAAGAGGATCATCCAAGCACTAAATGATGGTCTTGACGAAGCTGGCTATCGGCCGGACAAAACCTACGGAGAGATAATCGAAGATCGGGACAGCCAGATTACACTTTCTATTCTTGGGCAGGAAATTGTCGCAGAGCTTGGTCTCAAAGGTGTGGATATCAAAGAAGCGTGGGATCCAGATGGAACTAAAAAGATGCAACTCCGAAATATCATCGCGCCAAAGATTCCAGAATTTGAAGTACGAGCTGCTGGAGCTACATCGATTGATGTGACGAGACCAGGGATAGACAAGGCCTACGGCATGCGAAAACTTATGGAGCACACTGGATTAGAAAAAAAAGACATATTCTTCATGGGAGATAAAATTCTTGAGGGCGGCAATGACTACCCAGTTAAAACAATGGGCATAGATTGCATCGAGGTTCGTAACTGGGAAGATACTAGTTACGCGATTGAGGCAATTATTAAACTTGAATAAACCTATTCGACGGTGACGGACTTGGCGAGGTTTCGCGGCCGATCAACGTTCATACCTTTTTCTACAGCCACGTAGTATGCAAACAATTGCACCACAGTGGCAATAATAATTGGTTGTAACTGAGAAATTGCCGAAGGCACAAACAGCACATCATCAGTGAGATGCTTGATTTGCCTATTGCCTTTGGTGGCAATGGCTAGAACTGGTCCTTTTCGAGCCCGAATCTCCTCAATATTTGATACGCTTTTGTCTAAAAATGGTCCGTCGCAGGCCAGGGCAACCGTTGCAAACTTTGGGTCGATCATGGCAAGGGGGCCGTGCTTCATCTCGCCGGATGCATAGCCTTCGGCGTGAATATAACTTATCTCCTTGAGCTTTAAGGCTCCCTCGAGAGCGCACGGGAACAGATAACCCCGCCCAATAAACAGCATGTTTTTGTAGTGTGAATATTTTTTTGCCATCTTTTTTATATCTTTTGAGTCCTTTAACACTTCCCGAACAAGGTCTGGCAGTTCGACCATTCCCTGGATAATCGACCGATAGGACTTGTAGTTGTCCTTGGCAAGGAGCAGCGCAAGCTCTGTAAGCACGGTTACTTGGGCCACGAACGCCTTGGTGCTGGCAACTGATTTTTCGGGGCCCGCGTGGCAGTACACCCCCGCGTCAGTAATTCGTGAAATTGTTGAGCCAACTACATTCACGATCCCCAACGTCAGTACGCCGTACTCCCGAACTTTCTCAAGCCCAGCGATGGTGTCTGCGGTTTCACCAGACTGGGATATTGCAATAATTGCGGTCGATCTTGAAAACGGTTCGTCCCGATACTTAAACTCACTCGCGAGCTGAACCTCTACGGGGATACCGGCAATTTCCTCGATCAAATATTCGCCAACCATGCCGGCATAGTAGGAGGTTCCACAGGCAATGATGACGATGCGGTCGATGTGTTCGAGCTGCGATTTTACCGCCTCGAGACCACCCAGTTTAATAGGGTTGATGGGTGAGCGGAGTCGTCCACTTATTGCAGACTCGATGGTTTGCGGAATGTCGTGGATCTCCTTGAGCATGTAATGAGGAAAGTCTTGCAGGGCATCGGCGTCTTCCTCGCGCTCGATCTCTGCAGCCAGGGGGGTGACGTCTGTTTTTTCTTGAACATTACGCACAGATAAACTGTCTTTGCCAACTTTTGCGATTTCATAGTCGCCCAAGAAAATGACTTTTTGAACATTATGATCAAGTGTTGTTTGATCCGAAGCAATATAGTGTTCGTTGGTGCCTGTTCCAATTACGAGCGGGCTTGAGAGGCGGGCTACATACACGTGCTCTGGGTCATAAGAAGTGGTGGCGGCGATGGCAAAAGCGCCGTCTAATTCCTTGATTGTCTCTTCGAAAGCCGTTTGAAAATCGTTCGTTTGCTTAAAATGGAAATCGAGCAAGTGGGGGATCACCTCTGTATCGGTTTGTGATTTGAATACATAGCCCTTGGACTGTAGGGTTTTTCGAATTGCGTGATGATTTTCGATAATGCCGTTATGCACGACAAAAATGGTCTGATCGTGGTTGCTGTGGGGGTGCGCATTGGCTTCGCTTGGTTGACCGTGAGTAGCCCAGCGTGTATGTCCGATTCCACAGGAAAGGCGCGACATTTTTTGTAGTTTTTTCTCCAGTTGTTGGACCTCACCGGTCGCGCGTTTGTGTACAAATGCCCCTTGAGAGCCAACAAGCGCGACGCCCGCAGAATCGTAGCCGCGATATTCGAGCTTCTTAAGATTATCAAGTAGAATTGTTTGCGCTGGTTTTTGGCCGATATAGCCGACGATGCCGCACATGAAAACCTTTCTTAAGTTTATCAGTGAGGACTATTATAGTTTTTCTTGCAGATACGTGATTAGTTTTGAATCAAATTTCTCATTTGAAAACGTTTTGGCAATGTTTTTTATATCATCAGCCGAATATTTTTTTTGATCGAAGCGACGAAGTGCGTTAACAAGGCTATCGATAGCTTGGTTGTCAAAAAAGTCTCCAGATTTGCCTGGTATAACATAGTCAAGCGCGCCACCTCCCTTATAGGCAAGCACTGGAGTTCCAGATGCCAGTGCTTCGACGGGCGCGATGCCAAAATCGTCCAGCCCAGGGAAAATAAAACCTTTCGCCGAGCAGAGGGCGTGCGCGATATCTTCTCTTGACGCATCTTTTTTAAAAAATACCGTTGGCCCTGCGAGGGAACGAAGCGTTTTGTGTTGTGGTCCGTCGCCAATAACAAGTAGTGGAAGTTTTAGTTGTGTGCAGGCTTGGATCGCCAGGTCGATGCGCTTGTAGGCGGTTTGACGACCCACAACTACGTAGCCATGTCGTGTACAATTTTCGTTTTTCTTATGCCATTTTGTGTTTTGCGACATAAAAAAATCAGTATCCACCGGGGGGTGAATCACCTCACTTTTGCGTTGATAGTACTTTAAAATTTCCGACTGGATATGAGAAGAGTTTGCGATCAAATACTGAGGTCGCTGAGCAGCCGCAAAATCCCATTTTCTTCGTTTTTTCACCAACATTTTTAGTCCAACACGCGCTAAGGGGTCGGCAAACCCAAAACCAGGAGTCGATAGATAATCTTGATACCGAGACCAATAATAGTGAGTCGGCGCATGGATGTATGAAAAGTGGACCGGCTTGGTAACTCGGACACCCTTAGCTTCTGCACCCGAGCTGCTGATCACGACATCAAACTCCTCTAAATTGAGTCTTTCAAACCACCGACCGCGCACACCTGGAATAAATTTACGGAGTTGCGGAAAGGGCCAGTACTGTAAGTAGCCGGTAATAACCTTGTTGTCGAGACGCTTGCGCCACTTAGGGGTGCAGTAGGAAGTGTAGATGGGGGCGTCTGGAAACAAGCGATGTAGTTCAAGGACAACGCGTTCTGCGCCACCACCAATAATCCAGTCAGCCACAATGGCCACCTTTAGATTATTGACGTTATTGCTGTTTCTTGGTATACTCATATTCGGATCACCATGGCCAAGCTAAGTCGCCTAAGGTTTCGACCGACCGCGGATCTTGGTCTTTTTTAATGTTAAATTTTCTTTTAGTAAATCAACACGAACAATGTGATTATTGTACTCTCTGAGTAAACCCGAGTAGTGCTTGTTGGGTGTCATAAGTTTGAGTAACTTACCTTTTTCAAGAAGATATTCGACCAAACAACGGAAATCACCATCTCCGCTTACAATGATGGCTTTGTGATAGTTTGGATACTCGATAGCGGCGGCATGAAGGACTAGTTCGGCATCGACATTGCCCTTTACCGTTGTTTTTCCGTCTACCAAATACTCGGTTGTGGGCTTGAATACGATAATGTAGCCGGCTTTTTGTAGGCTGGTATATAGCCTCTGGTTCGTATCAACCATACCGATGAATATAAATGCTTTATCAACCCGGTATTTATTATTGAGATATAATCGAAACCTCTTATAATCCACTCGCCAACCCAAAGACCTTACTCCGAGATTGAGATTTTGGCTGTCGATAAATGCATAATTTTTCTTGGACATTTATTTGGCTCCCGAGCCACCAAAGACAGCCCTCAGAGTTTTGAGCAGAATGATTACATCGAGCCAAAATGTCCAATTTTGAACATAGAAAGTGTCCAGTTTTCGCCGTTGTTCGAAACTGAGATCTCGTCGTCCCGAGACTTGTGCCAGGCCAGTGACGCCGGATTTCACACTCAGAATATGTTGTTTGTGACGATAATTTTCGAGCTCTTGTGGCACCAAGGCCCGTGGCCCGACAAGGCTGATATCGCCTTTAAGAACGTTAAACAACTGAGGTAATTCATCAAGGCTCGTTGATCGTAGTAGCCGCCCGAACGTCCCGTAACGTGGATCATTTTTTAAGTAATCACCGTTTTCTCGATATTTCTTGCTGAGTTCTGGCTTACCCATTTTAGCGAAGGCTTCCTCGGGAGTGAGGCCGTTATATTTTGTTTTGGAAGTCCGAAATTTGTACGTGTCAAAAGGCTTATCAAACTGAGTTAAGCGTGTCTGTCGAAAGAAAATAGCCCCCGTAGGTTCAAAGATTTTTTGCAATATACAAAGCACGATAAACACCGGTGAGAGCAAAATGATGAGCAACAGCGAGAGCACAAGATCAAATATGCGTTTGACGATTCGCCCCCAGCCCACCAGTGCGGTCTGATGCACGGTGACCAGTGGTGTACCGCGAAACAGCTCGACTTCAATATTGCCAACAAACAGTGCATCGTTGCCCGGGATAAATCTATACGAAATATGATGTCCCTGGGCATATTCCATAATGACGTCATTTTTGTCTGCACTATGGTACAGCTCGGTTTGTATGACACTATGAATCGGAATTTTCTCGAGTGCTTTCGTAGCCGTGTCGAAATCTTCGAACACACGGAAATTTTTGTACGGCTTGCCAACTAGTCCGACTATTTTGTGCCCAGAATGACGAGTGTCTTCGAGCTCTTCGATAATTGTTGATCGTGCGGTACCGTCACCGATGATGAGGACATTGTTGATGCCAACACCGTAGGAAAACAGCTCTGAACGGGTGGCTCGGGCAAGCCATCGAAAGAGCACCAAGAAGCTAAAACCGAGCAAAAATCCATATACTGCAACCAAGCGTGCCGGGAAGAGGTTATCAGGGCTCACAAAGTCATAGCCGATTACAAATAGCATTCCCAGAACCGAGCCTATTGCCAGTTTGCCGAGCTCTGCAAACCGGTTATCATACGTTTCTCGCCGGTATAATCCTAGAAAAGCAAGAACGATGATCCACAAAGGCAGCACGGTCAAAAACGCCTGTATGTATGTTTCTGCCGGAATTTGCTGGAGTAGTGGACGATCATCGAGCTTAACGCGCAGCACATAGGCAACGGTAAATGCAGCGATGAGTGCGATAAAATCACCAACAACTAAGATGACGCTATATATGACGGATGAATTGTTCTTCATAGGTTGTCTGTAACAGATTATAACACCGTATCTTTCTGGTATTTGCTATACTACAATCTAAAGAGAACAAAATATAAACAACAACCCATGAAAAAAAGAAATAAAAAAGAACTACTGCGCATTACCGAGTATATGATAAGCGGCGGTGCCTATTTCTGGTCGGGATATGCGACTTTCTTCTTTATTGATAAAGTGCTTGGTTTAAGCTTCTTTTGGGCAAAATCCGTTTCCACGCTCACCGGCTGGACGGTGAATTATCTGCTGCAACGTTATTGGGTGTTCAAAAACCCCAAACTTAAGAAACACCAAACAGAGGTAACTACCCGGTATGTAATTATTACCTTGGTTGATTTTGTGCTGGATTACCTCATTGTGTTTGGATTAAAATCAATCGGAATTACCCCATATATTGGACAATTTGCGTCGGCAGCGTTCTTTACCGGCTGGAATTATTTTTGGTATAAGTTCTGGGTGTTTCCAGACAAGTTTAAGGTTGCAAAAAAAGCCAAGCAAACACCGGCGAGGGTCATTGCGCATCGAGCACACGGACACAGTGCCTACAGAAAGTAATAAACCAATTTGTTTTTAGATATGGACGCAAAACAAACCAGGCCAACAAAAAAGCAATATGAGCTACTACTATTTATTGAAAAGTTTGTAAGCCAACATGGCTACGGACCAAGCTATCGGGAAATTATGAAAGGTTGTGGCTACAATTCGGTGGCAACTGTTGCGCTGCACGTGAACAACCTTATTTCTAGAGGTCATTTACAGAAAAAAGGCCGCCTCGCTCGGTCGCTTGAAGTCGTAAAACTATCCGCCACAACTACCAAGGTTCAAACCAACATTATCAATCCGTCGGAAGAGAAGTGGCTGATTGAAAAAATAGACTACCAGTTTCAGCAGCTTGAGGGTTCGAATACACGTACTCAAGATGATGTTGATAAGCTGTATGTATTGGTGGGTGCGCTGAGGGTGTTAGGGTTGGACGGTGCCGCACAGTCATTCCTAGCCCGCCTCCAGACGCTAAAAAAAGACGTATACTAAGACGATGGATATATTGCAAGCAATTGCGCTCGGGGTGCTTGAGGGCTTCACTGAGTTTCTGCCAATCTCTAGTACAGGTCATCTTATTGTTGCCCAAGACCTTATTGGCTTCCGTGATAGCGCTAAAATATTTACTGTCGTAATTCAGCTGGGCGCTATATTGGCAATTGTATGGAATTATCGAAGAGATCTTATCGCCAAAGTTACAGGATTGTTCCAAGGTGATAAAAAAACCATCAATTTCTGGATAGTATGGATGTTGGCGACTATTCCTGGCGGTGCTGTCGGGTTTTTGCTAAAAGACAAAGTCAGCGTGTACGCGGTGAGCTTAACCGTGGCGATTGCGTTGGTTGTTGGCGGCATAATTATTTGGTTGATAGAGACATATCATAAAGCAACACCAAACAAAACCGGCAAGGCTCATCTTGATAGAATCACGAAAAAACAAGCCTTCGCCGTTGGCTGCTATCAAGCGCTTGCTCTTATTCCTGGCGTTTCTAGGTCTGGCTCTACCATAATGGGTGGGTTACTTTCTGGTTTTGACCGCGTGACCGCGGCGGCCTTCTCGTTTTATATCAGCATACCCATCTTAATTCTTGCTGGCCTATATCAGCTGCTGGGCAATGAGAATGATTTTTCAACTGTCCAGGGCGGGGGTTGGGCAATTATTGTGGGGACTCTTGCCGCTTTCGTTACCGCGCTTTTGACGATTCGCTGGCTGCTTGCATATGTGTCGCGTCATAGTTTCAAGATATTTGCCTACTATCGCATAGCTCTCGGTATCATCATCTTGGCTGTTCTGTCGTTTAGCTAAATCTATAAAATTTGAATAAACGGTAGCAAATAGCTGACGATCGTCACAAAAGTGCTACGGTTTTGGGCAATGGTGGCGATGCCCGAAGGGGGCGCTAGGGATGGTGTAGATTTTACGGCTTACACCCCACAGCTAGCGTGATATAGTGAAAACAAATTAAAAATTTGGTCAACAAGCTGGAATCCTGTGCAATTCAGGAACTGTGCCGCAACGGTGATCGCAAAATACGCGAAAAGTCCGATACAGCAAACAAGAGACAAATTCCCGAGCAGGAAGTCGATCAATCATCCGACAAAACACCTGCTCGCAAAGAAGCAGGTGTTTTAATGGAAACCCTAGAACATACTCAAGAGACTAGAACAAACAAGGAAATATTTGATCCCTGTGCCGCTGTTCGAATGGCACGCGAGGACATTGAGGCATATGGGGATGTACAAGCAGGAACTTGGCAGCAGATCTACAACGAGGAGCTTACCTACATTGCCGAAAGTCTCGATGCTCCGCACAAAACTGTCATCAACTACAGCTATCAACCTGGCATTGGGCTTCGCGACGAGCGCAACGTAGCCTTTGCAAAGATGCTTCAAAATGGCAGAGAAGCTGCCGAAGAACGGTTTCATCAAGACCCACGCGCAGAGTTTCATCTCGTGCGAACACACCATCATCAACAAGAGGGCTTTGCGCTTGAGGCCATGATGGAAGGTCGCGCAGGTTTTAATACGTTGATCAGTTTTTCGCCGTTTCCAGAAGAAGCCTACTTAGAGCACGGTGCTGAATTTGTAAAGGATATCGGCTATAATCCAGATCGAAAAATCGGCTTTATCTATGTATTTACGAAACAGAGCGAAACCCAGATGCAGTGTACTGCCGCAACCGTTGACAACAGCGACCTTGAAGTTTTTAGGAATGTTGCCGCGACCTTAGGAAAAGAAGTTTCAAACACCCAAAATAGTGATGATTTTCTTGGAGAACGCATTACCCTAGAGCTTGATGCAGTGGCGCAAGCAAGACTGGTGGACCAAATTGTTGACTCGTATGATGCCCATATGGGCTTGTGTTACGAAGGGCAAGGCGTATTCCGAAACGGCAGAAATAAAAACTTCCAAGAAGTTGATGGTTGGGATTTTGCCACCGCGCAACATGATCTTATTGAATATTATCTCCGTGAAATCGAGACGCTTGCCAAAAGTAATTGGGACGAGCAGAGCATTCTCCAAGCCAAGAAAATTCTCACCGTCAGCGTATGGACCGAGATGAGTGATCGATTACACAATGTGCAAAGAAAAGACGTTCAGCTTTCGGACATTGCTGAGTATTCCTCGAATGCCCACCTATCTATTGATAATCAGATTAATCTGGCGTTTCACCGAGCGCTTGGCAGAAGGGCTGGCATGGTTGGTTGTGGAGGCAGCATTAGTCTTGATGTTACGGCAATTACCACCAAAGATGACCTCGAAACCCTTACGGATATTGGATTTGGTCCCGACAAAACAAAACTCATTTGGAAAAAGGGTAAGTGCCGAGTGCCAGACTGCAAGAATAAAGAAGAATTAACTGAAGTCGCGCAGTGTAATGTCTGTAGGAGTTGCCAGGCGGAGTTTGATAAAGGTATTCGTAAGTAGCTATTCAGTTCCGTCGGAAAAGTGTTCGGTAAGATAGTCGAGGTGTTTTTCGCGGAACTTTTTGAATTCACTTTTTTTCAGACCAGAGTGTTTAATGAAGGTACCGATTTTCTCGCTACCGATATAGTGTGGCATCATGACGTAGCTGGCACCAAGCTCGTACAGTTCTGCTGCCTGTGCGACGTTGTCGGCGTGGCAAATTACAACTGAGTGGGGGTTGATGCGCTCCATTAGTTTCACTAAGAAGATGTTGGTGTCGTGATCTGAGATTGTTGAAACCAACAGTTTACTTTTTTCAATTCCAGCTTCGTGTAACAGTTCAATGTCAGTGGCATCACCGTAAAGATATTCAATTTTTTGATGTTCCAAAAGGTCTATTATTTCGGGGTCATAATCAATGACAATATAACGCTTTTTTAGGCTTTTAAAGACCCGCAAAAACTCATGGCCGCCCTTGTGATAGCCAAAAAGCACGAGGTCGTAATGGTGTTTGGTGATCTGCTGCTCATATTGAGTCTTTCGTCGTTCAAATAGGCCAAGGTGTCTTTGAAAATAACCAAAGAGTTGTTCGCTGTACATAATGACGTAGGTCGAGTAGGCAATCGAAAGAAGAGTCACCAGAGTAAGGGTGGTTACGAGCTCGGCACTTACTTGTCCTTGTTTGTAAGCGAGTGTGATAAAAACCAGTGAGAATTCGCTGGTCTGGGCAAGTGCAGTTGAGGCCTTAAAGCTAGTTTGTTTTGTGTAGCCCATAAGTCCCATAATCGCGAGGACAACAAAGGGTTTAATCAGAATTACGACAATCAAGAAGGCAAAAATGTCGCCTAGGTAGTTATATATATTGTCGAAACGAAGCTGAGTTCCGAGCGCGATGAAGAATACCACTATGAAAAAATCACGCAGTGGTCGAAGGCGCGCACTAATCTCTTGAGAATAGGGCAGCGACGCCAGGCTCACACCTGCCACTAAGGCGCCCATTTCGAGGCTAAAGCCGGCGAGTTCAAATAACGCTGAGCTTCCAAAACCCCAGCCAATGGCAAACAAGAACAAGAACTCTTGGCTCCCGGCGATAAGGTTGTGCATTTTTGGAAGAACCTTGCCCCCAATAAGAAACAAAGGAATCGCCACCAGTATGCCCTTGCCAACTAGGCTAGCGAGTTGCGTAACGGAAAATCCAGTACCATCGCCTTGAGCGGCCAAAAGCAACAGTGCTGTTGCGGCAACGATATCTTGAATAATAAGTATTCCGATAACAATCTTGCCGTAGAGACGGCCCTGCTGTTTTTTATCGGAAAGCAGTTTGAGGATAATAATTGTACTACTAAAGGCGGTCGCAACACCTGCAAAGAGTGATTCGGTATCACCAAGGCCCAATAATTTTCCAACGGCGTAACCCGCAAACGTAGTAATTGCAACTTGCAGAACACCAACAGTGCCCGCAACCTTTCCAACCTCCTTGATTACGCCCGGATTAAGTCCGAGGCCAATAATAAACAGCAGGAGGGCAATACCAATACTAGAAAAGGTTTCTATAGTTTCCGAAGATTGAACCAAGTGCAAAAACGACGGACCCACCAAAATTCCAGTAATAATGTGGCCAATAATTAGAGGTTGGTGTATCAACCTCATACAGAATGCAATAAATGCACCAAGGGCAATAATAAGGCTTAGTTCTGTGAAGACGGAGTGCATTTTTGTATAATTTGGAGTACCGTTAGTAGTGAGCTCTAACAAACCACTTACGCTTAATTATAGATGAAAGATATATTTCGCAAAGTTTCAAACCGCGTGTCACATATTGCTGGCAATGCCTCGACGTTTCTTTTTGCGTTCCTCATTATTGTAATTTGGGCAACCACCGGTCCACTCTTCGACTTCTCTGATACTTGGCAACTGGTAATAAATACAGGCACCACAATTGTCACTTTTCTAATGGTGTTTCTAATTCAGAACACCCAAAATCGAGACAGTAAGGCCATGCAGTTAAAACTTGATGAGTTGATTTTAGCAACCCGGGCAAGAAACGCATTTGTAAACCTGGAAGATTTGACTGATGAGGAGTTGGCGCAACTAAATACCCAGTTTAAGGACGTACACGATCGAGCTGAGGGCAGCAAACTTATGGTACAACTTCATGAAAGCATAGAAGCTGAGCACGAAAGAAGAAAACACCGGGGCGTAACGCCGACGCACCTTAACGAGATACTACACAAGAAGATCTAACCGTCTATCTAGGCGGATAAATTTATGATCGGTTCGACTGCGCGATCGCTTCATCAATCAGCTGCTTGAATTCGTCGAGAGATTTTGGATTAGACTCCACTTTTTTGCCATTGATGACAAATGTTGGTGTTGAGTTAACGCCAAGTGCCTGCCCAGCCTTTTGATCGGCGTTTATTATGGCGAGCGTGTTTGCATCGGCTAAGTCTTTTTTGAACTGATCCATATTTAGACCAAGCTGACTTGCGAATCCTTCCAGCACTGAAGAGGGGTTATCAAGTCGTGCCCAACTATCTTGGTTTTCGTAGAGCAAATCATGCATTTCAAAAAACTTTCCTTGTTTGCCTGCTGCTTCTGCCGCTCGGGCCGAAATAGTTGCATTTGGATGGATTTGGGTGAGCGGAAAGTGACGGAACTGAAACGTGATATCGTCACCGTAATTTGCCTTTAGCTGTTTGACAATTGGCGCATAACTTTTACAGGCCGGACACTGAAAGTCACCAAATTCAACCAAAGTCACCTTTTTCTTACCGGCTCCTACGGTGTGATTACTTCCTTGGGACTGAGAGGTCTGACTGTTTGTGGCCGTCTGATCAGACTTCTTTGTAAGCATTAAGACGCCAAATAAACCAAGTACGACCACTACAATTATTGCGATAAACTGTTTGTTCATAATTTTCCTCTTTTACCCATCTATGATAACAAGAACCTCTATAAATTTATAATGAGTATGGGATACTATTAGCAATATGCTCGAACTTATCACGCTCCTCATTTTCTTGGGCATTGCTCTTTTGAGCGCTGGGTTAAGACCAGTGTACGCAGGCGTTCCCATCAAAGAACTCAGAAGGCGCGCAAGTCGTGGAGATCAAGCGGCTCATCTACTCTACCAGGTTGCCCATCATGGCATGACTGCCGAGGCTGTTTTAGTACTCATTTCTTTAGTATCGGTTTCGGTGTGTTGCGTTATCTTCGTGGGCACGCTTGGGGCGCCACTCGCCATACTGTTTGTTATGGCGACAATATTTCTAGTTTTTTTCTTAATCCCAACAAAGCAATATCGATTTGCACATAAGGTCGCGAGACCCATTTCGCCGTATTTTGCTCGTGTTCTGATTAATATTCGTCCCATTACAAACCAAGTTGCGCGAGTTGTAAGAAAATATCGACCACATGCGGTCCAAACAGGTGTCTACACAAAGCAAGATATTGTTCAGTTATTCGAGGATCAGAAAATTTCCACAGGCAACCAAATTGACCAGGTTGAGCTTGACATTGCCCTGCACGCACTCACGTTTGGTGATAAGAAAGTATCAGAGGTGATGACGCCAAGAAGGGTCGTTCATTTTGTGCAGGCAGAGGAGCCGATTGGTCCAGTACTTATTAACGAACTACATGAAAGTGGCTTTTCAAGGTTTCCGGTGCGCAAAGAAGACGACAACAATATTGTCGGCACCTTATTCCTAAGAGATCTTGTCGAGCGAAAACATGGTGGAATTGTGAGCAACGCCATGAGCTCCAAAGTGTACTATGTAAATGATCAAGAAACACTCACACACGTGCTCAAGGCCTTTATTCGCACGAAGCACCACTTGTTTATGGTAGTGAATGAGTTTGAAGATATTGTTGGGATTATCACTATAGAAGACGTACTTGAGCAGATTCTTGGACGGAAAATTGTTGACGAGTTTGATAGATATGCCGACCTGCGGGCTGTTGCCAAGAAGCTCAGTCCCAACGAGGGCGAACATGTTTAAGCGCTAAGGTTTTTGGGAGGACTCGTTCGTATGTTCTACCCAGCTGCTGTTGTAGGAGACCTTAGGGATAGATTTGGTGGTCGGACCAAGCCGCGCGTTTGTGCGCTGTACCACGCCCAGTACAATACATGCAAGAATTGTTGATAACAAAAGTGCGATATAGCTAAGTGTAAGTTGATTTTTCATTTTTATTTTTGTAACCGTGTACATATAATACCAAAAAAAGCATAAAAAGTCAATATTATCAGTCTATGTTTTGCTTCTCCTCTGCTATAATTACCTCCTATGCGAGTATTGAGTGCGGATATCAAAAAACACGTGGGGAAAAAGGTTAAAATCCAGGGCTGGCTTCATAAAAAGCGAGCCATGGGCGGACTTACCTTTATTAATGTGCGGGATCGAAAAGGCCTGGTGCAGGTTTTGATCGAAGATAAGGCCGAGGCCAACAAACTTCACGGATTACATATTGGTACTGTTTTAACGGTTGAGGGTGAGGTAGTAGAAGAGTCAAGGGCCCCCAATGGCGCTGAGATTCACCATCCAACACTTACGGTAATTACGCCAGTTGAGGAGCCGCCAGCAATAGAGATTGACAAGCCTATTGATCACAAGCCGGAAAACCAAGACACACTGTTCGAACACCGGGTACTAAATTTACGTAATACCCAGGAACAGAAAATATTTCGAGTACGAGCCATGATGAATCGATACATTCGAGAGTTTTTATACGAACATGATTTTATTGAAATACAAACACCAAAGTTGATTGCGGGAGCGACTGAGGGTGGGGCTGAAGTGTTCAAAACGGATTATTTTGGTCAAGAAGCAACACTTGCCCAAAGCCCCCAGCTTTACAAACAAATAATGGTTGGAGTTTTTGAGAGAGTTTTTGAAATTGGACCTGCCTTTCGAGCCGAACCAAGTATGACAACGCGGCACGTAAGTGAGACCACGATGCTTGATATCGAGATGGGTTTTATAGATTCCCACGATGATGTCTTAAAGCTCACTGAGCAGCTAGTGGTTTATGTGCTCAAAAAGCTCTATCAACACCACCAAGAACTGCTTACGAGCTTAAATGCACCACCACTTGTTATTGCTGATGCATTTCCTCGATATACGGTGGATGAGATCCACCAGCTTTACACCAAGGCTACGGGTGAGGACACAACCAAAGAGAAAGATCTAATCCCGGCCGAGGAGCGATGGATTTGTGAGTATGCAAAAAAGAAACATGGTAGCGAAGCGGTGTTTGCAACTCATTTTCCAATTGAAGCGATGAAGTTTTATCACATGATTGACCCAGAGGACCCCACAAAAGTGCTGTGGGCCGACTTACTCTTCCGCGGACTTGAGATTGCGACTGTGCCAATGCGTGAGCACCGCTATGAGGTGCTCGTAGAACAAATAGTACGCGCAGGCATTGACCCGGAGCACCCTGGGTTTCGTTATTACCTACAGGCATTTAAAGCTGGACTCCCACCACACGGGGGGTTTGGGTTTGGAGTTGATAGATTTGTACAAAAAACACTCGGTCTAAATAGCGTAAAAGAGGCAATTTTATTCCCCCGAGATATGCATAGACTTGCGCCGTAAGATTTTTTGCATGCGCAAGTATGATTGTCTACACTAAGCATTAGTGCGTAAAATGAATAAAAAGGTCATAGGAATTCTCTTCGGAATTTGTCTGCCAGCGGCGATAGTGGCTTTTGTTTTGATTCAATCAAAAGAGGTACAAAATACTCCAGTACAACCCCAGACCAATAAAGCTGACACCTCAAAGTATATAGTTAAAAAAGCTTGTGATATCCTTTCGCTTGAAGACGCAAAAAAATTATTTAGTGACGACAGCGTCACAATTACTCCCGAAGATAACACTGGTGCACAGTCAAGTGATATTGGTGTGAGCTCTTGCAGCTACATAGATAAATCGATGAAGACAGCAACAATACTGGTGCGTTCGGCTAAAACAGATGCCGGCCAAGAGAGTAACAAAATCCAATTCACCCAAAAAAGACCACCAAACACTCAAGATGTAAGTGGCTACGGGGAAGGAGCATATTGGAACTTGCAGCTGGCCCAACTAAACATTCTAAAGGGCAACACATGGTACATTCTCAGTTACGGAGCACCAAATATAAATCAACGCACACTGGGCGAAACCGAACAAATGGCCAAGCTTATTAGTGGCAAATTTGACTATGCCCCTGGTGAGAACTACTAGTCTTTATTATCAAGGTTTTTCCAGAGGTACCAGCACGCCACCGACTCATAGGGAGGCCAACCTTTTTCGTCGGACAGCGCTTCGAGCCCCAGCTGATCTGGCAGTTTCGGTAGGTTATAGAGTTGCATTGCACTCTTCTTGATTCCGAGATCTCCCCAAGCTAGCACATCGAGACGCCCCAAACTAAATATCATAAACATGTGAGCCGACCAAGTGCCAATTCCTCGAACCGAAGTGAGCTCAGAGATTAGCTGGTCGTTGCTCAGTGACTTGATTGTATCCAGCTCGAGACGTCCATCGATGACGTGAGCAGAGAGATCTTTGATATAGCTTACTTTTTGGTAACTCAAACCAACTGCCCGCAGCGAATCATCATCTGCTACACGGATTTGCTCTGGAGAGGGCATTGAATTATCAAAAAGCTGTAAAAAGCGCTCCCAAATTTTTTGGGCGGCCCGTACCGATAGTTGCTGGCTGACGATACTACTGACAAGCTCTTCGAAGTGCCGATCGTGAGGTTGTAGGTCAAAATTTCCATATATGCCAATGAGCCTGTTCATAACGGGGTCGCTTGTGCGCAGTTGGTTTAATGCAGCGAGATGCTGAAGGTTCTTAGACATTGGCTTTTCTGCTACTATAATACCTGGATATCAGTATAAAAAACGAACATGGCGAAAGAAAAAGAGCAATCAAACGAAGACACTACTTCTTTTTTGGGAAAAGACATTGATCCAGAGCTTCTAAACAAAGTTGACGAGTATATGGATATTAAAGAACCAGACCCAGAAGTGGTACCCGAGGCACCGATGGAGTTTGAACCTCCCGCAAGCGAAGATATTGCAAGCGCGCCACTATTGCCAAGCGAGAAGCTACCCAATCTTGATGGTAAAAAGAAATCGAGCTCCAAAAAAGACTTCGAAGAAGCATCAGCGTCTGGGCCATTGGACAGCCAACAAAAAGATGCGAAGGTATCCCCCTCGCTTGAATCAACCATCACTGAACCCACAAAAGAAGATTCTGGCGAGCAACAAGATATTGCCGAGGAATTGGCCGAACGCTTATCAAGTGATGAACTCGGACTGGAAGATCCGCAAACTGAGAAAGCGGTGGATGAGATTATTGCCGCTGAAGCGGATGAGCTCATTGCGGCCGGTGACAATAAGCGGGCAAAAGAAAACGAAACTGCCCCAAAAACGGGGTTGCGATCAAAGGTAAAAGCTTTTTTTTCGGCGTGGTGGCACAACAAGAAATATCGCAACACCACACTTGCCATAGGATTCTTTGCTTTTGTTGTCATCGCAGTAGTTCCCAGCACGCGTTACTACACGCTGAATGCAATGGGTATTCGAGCTTCGTCATCGGTAATCGTATTGGATGAAAAAACAAACTTGCCACTCAAAAATGTTGAGTTTTCAGTCGCTGGTGCAAGTGATAAAACCGATCGTGATGGGCGAGCAAAAGTCGAAAAAATAAAACTTGGTGACCAGACAATGGTAATTAATAAGCCCGGTTTTGCCCGTATCGATCGAAAATTAACCATTGGCTGGGGCAGTAATCCGCTTGGAGAAACAAAACTAACCCCAACAGGCACCCAATATAAGTTTTTCGTGAGTGACTTTTTGTCACAAAAACCAATAACCAAGGCCGAGGCGAACAGCGGTGAGTCGAGTGCTCGGGCGAGTACAAGCGGCGAAATTGTGCTTACGGTTCCGCAGACCGATCAAGATGACATTGAGGTGACAATTTCTGCCGACGAATATCGCACTGAAACGCTAAAAATTAATCAAGGCAATAAGGATAGCACACCAATATTAATGGTTCCTGCGAAAAAACATGCGTTTATTACCAAACGCACAGGCACATTTGATCTGTATAAAATTGATGTTGATGGGAAAAATGAGCAAAAGGTCTTGAGTGGAACGGGCAGGGAACGTCAAGATACAATGGCGCTTGTTTCTCACCCAAAGAAAAATTTGGCAGCGCTGGTTTCTGTGAGAGACAATGTCAAAAACAGCGACGGATTCCTGCTCAGCTCATTGAATGTTGTTGATCTTGAAAAGGACGAGGTAAAAAAGGTTGCCGACTCTGAACGTATTCAAATTATTGATTGGGTTGGTGACAAGCTTGTGTACGTAAAAATTACTCAAGGGGCGAGCGAAGCGAACGTGAATAGACACAAACTTATGAGCTATGACGTAAGCACCGAGAGCGAGAAAGAATTAGCGAGTACTAACTACTTTAATGACGTACTTATTGATCGTGGGTCGGTTTATTATAGCCCGGCTGTGTACAAAGTGAACGGGGCGGTTGGATTATTCAAGATTGACGCTGACGGAAACAACAAGAAGACGATCTATGACAAGGAAGTTTGGAATTTACTAAGAACAGAATATGACAAGATAAGCGTATCAGTTGGACAAGATTGGTATGAACTAACGCCTTCGACAGGTTCATTTACGAAAACCAGTGTTGCACCGCCACTTTTAAAGTCTAGAATCTATGTTGACAGTCAAGATGGCCAAAAAAGTCTGTGGGTTGATGAGCGTGATGGCAAGGGAGTGTTGGTTGTGGTTGATGTGAATTCGAAACAAGAAACGGTGCTTCGCTCTCAAGGGGGCCTAAAGAACCCAATTACGTGGATCGATACAACACATGCTGTTTACCGAGTTGCAAACGGTCAAGAAACAGCTGATTATGTGATGAGTCTCAGCGGCGGAGAACCACGGAAAATTAGAGACGTAACAAATGTTGCGGGCGTTGATCGTTGGTACTATTACTGACATCTGTTGTTGGCCCCAAACACGTAACGTATATTTAGGACTAACTGTGTTGGATCCAAAAAAGAAGCAACAATTTCAAGAAACAGTCTGGGCTAACTATCACCTACATAAAAGAGAATTGCCTTGGCGCGAAACAGACCAGGCCGTAGGCATTGATCCGTACAGGATACTTGTTTCGGAAATGATGCTCCAGCAGACGCAAGTCAGTCGTGTGATTGCTCCTTACCTCAAATTTATTCTCAAATTTCCATCTTTGCCAACACTCGCTGCGGCTGATTTGGCTAGTGTCCTTAGGCAGTGGCAGGGTCTTGGTTACAATCGTCGGGCAAAGTATCTTTGGGAGTCCGCGAGGATTATCCAGGACAAGTATGGTGGAGTTGTTCCAAAAACAATGGAGAGCCTATGCAAGCTTCCCGGGATAGGCAGCAACACTGCCGGGGCAATAGTTGTGTATGCGTTTAATCAACCAACGGTGTTTGTCGAAACAAATATTCGCAGTGCGTACATCCATCATTTTTTTGCCACCCAAACTAAAGTTGACGACAAGAAAATTCAGCGTCTGGTACTTGAAACGATGGACAAAAATAATCCTAGAGAATGGTATTGGGCTTTGATGGACTACGGCTCACTAATAAAAAAACAATATAGAAAAATCAATCATGTAAGCACAGCGTATCGTAAGCAATCTCCATTCGTAGGCTCTAAACGGCAATTGAGAGGACGAGTTTTGCGAGCACTAAACGCGAGCCCCCTTACGGCTACACAGCTGCAGAGCGAGATAGAAGATGGTAGGCTCAGAGAAGTACTCGGAGAGCTGCAGCGCGAGAACTTGATATCCAAAACAAATAACCGTTTTAGACTTGGTGCATAGCGGTTGTGGTAAAATCAAGAATATGAAACAACGATTAGTTGGTCCACTGCTTGGGGTTCTGCTTGCATTGAGCCTTCCCGCAGCTTTAGTGTCTGCCGAAACATCAAACCCAGAATCAACCACAAATAATTCAGCTACCAACACTCAAACAAAGCAAGAGGCAGAAAAAGCGTTGTCACCCGAAGAATTAAAGGCGCGTATTCAAGAAAAGAAGACCCGGCTAAAAACCAAACTTTCAAATGCCGAAATTCAAAGACTTACCCTAAAGTGTGAGCCATCTCAAGTCAAAATTAACACTTTCTTACAAGGTCGCTACAAGAACGATACGCCGTATCAAGCAAAGTACGAGGCATTCATTAAGCGTCTTGAAAAACTCTCTGCAACTCTGAAGCAAAATAACGTTGATACCACAGAACTTGATGCTCAAATTGTGGTACTCAAGCAAAAATACAATACCGTGCAAGTCGCGGTTGCGAATTTTAGAACGTCGATTGCCGACACCAAGGCCATAAATTGCAAAACTGACCCAACTGGCTTCAAGGCGAGTCTAGAGGATGCTCGTGCAAAAGCGGCAGCCGTAAAGCAGGCAAATCAAGAACTGGAGGGCTACGCAAAGACGACAGTAAAGGCCACACTTGAAAAAATTAGAGCGACAAGGAGCTAGATGTGCCGGAAGATATTGTAAAACCGCAAAAACAACCAAGTGAAGCTGGGTCCGCACCACCTCTCGATTCTGCAGCAGAGGCGACAGCGCCAATTGCCGATACAGAGCCTACAAAAATTGAGGTGAACAATTTCTCGAATGAAACCGAGAAAATTAACGAGCCACAAGTTGATGTACCCCAAGAGGAAGAACCGACAACAGAAACAACTGAAGTAACTGAACCATCCCAAGTAGAACTCCAAGAAACTCCCTCCGATTCAGCCGAGGAGGAAGTCGGTGCTCAGCTACAGGACGAGCCTGCGCCACCAACTCCACCGCCCTCCGAAGAACTTGCGCCAAGTAAAGAAGAGGATCATGCTTCGCAGAATGAGCATGCCGCAACCGACCAACATCCGTCTCACGAACCACATAAAACCCACCATGTACCCGTGGTGGCTGTTACTATCGCCGTCATTCTATGCGCGTTGCTCATTGGTGCGGTAGTGTACTTGACCATGAGCCAGGATGATGAGGCTGCACCAGTGAATCAAACACAAAGTCAACAGAATCAACCGGAAACAACTGCCCAAAATGACAGGAGCGAGGTGGATGGTGCTATTACCGAGGCGGGTCAACTACCTGCAAGCGAAGACCCCACATCTGGAATATCCGATCAATCATTAGGTCTTTAGTGATCTATGACTTTTAAGGAATATCAATCTCTGGCTGAAAGGACGGACGTCTACCATGGCGGAGAGCCAGTTGATGTACTCGACCCTGCATTTATCTCAAAGATATTGGGGCTTGCTGGAGAGGCTGGAGAGGTTGCTGAAAAGTTTAAAAAAATCATCCGCGACAAAAACGGAGAAATTTCCGAAAAAGATCGCAAGGAGATTCTAAAAGAACTTGGAGACGTTCTTTGGTACATAACACTTATTTCTAAGTATCTTGGATGCAATCTGGAAACCGTTGGGAAGATGAATATAGAGAAACTTGCGGATCGTCAAACAAGAAACGTGATTCAAGCCTCGGGCGACAACCGCTAGCGAAAATTTGCCCTCAACCACTCATCCAAGCTGCCTCCTCCACCCCCCGACAGACACACCACCAAGTCACCTTGCTCTAGATGGTGTTGGATCTTCTTTTTTAGTTCTTGATTTAGTGTGGCTGCTACGGCCATATCCTGGTTTTGAAGATTGGCAATTAGCTCTTGAGGGCTAAGCACTTGTTGTGAAGGGTCTTCACGAGCCAAATAGCTTGGGACCCAATATAGTTTTTTAACTTCTTTGAAAACATTAAAATACTCATGTTGAATATAGTGTTGTCGACGGTTGGTCAGTGGTTCGTACACAACAACCACGTTTTTTGAAAGCTCGCCTGCCAGCTGGAGGCAGCCACGTATTTTTGGGACAGTATGCGCATAATCTGTATAAAGTCCCTCGGTAATTTTTTCAAAACGCCGACTTAAACCAGGAAAGCGATTCATGATCTGCGCCAAGTTGCCAGCTTCATCTCCCAACAGTACTTTTGCTGAGGTAATGACTTGTAGTGCATCTTTTCGGTTTACTAATCCAGGAAGTTGCAGTGTGCCAAGCCGAGGGCTGTTTTCTTCAATAACGGTGTATTTCTTGCTTAACTCCAATTTAAGTCGTTCGATGTCATCTTGCCAAACCACTACATGTGATGATTGATCGAAAAATTGACGAAACGCAGCTAGGTAATCTGCTCGAGTTGGAAATATCTCATGATGATCGTAGTCTATGCCGGTAACGAGGCTGATATGGGGATGAAAAGCTAGAAAGTTACGATCAAATTCATCGCATTCATATATAAAGTATTCAGCTTTTGGATCAAAATGGCCCATGTCTCCAAAGGGAATCTTTGCGCCAACTGAGTAGCTCACCGGGACATTCAATTCACGAAATAACCAGACGGCCATGGCTGTAGTAGTGGTTTTGCCGTGTGTACCAGCGACGGCTATAAGCTTTAAGTTTTTGTCGGTAATGATTTTATTGAGAAGTTCGTCGCGCTTTGTGGTTTTGATCTTGTGTGTCTCGGCGAACGTCAGTTCTGGGTGTGCATTGTTGCCGAACGACAGCGCAGATGAGTAGACAATCCAGTCAATTGGGTTTTTTTGGTGTAGCTCTTGAATTCTATCCAGAGTTTGGCCGATGTGAATGTTAGCTATTCCAGACTGCTTAAGATAGTCGATATACTGCGAACCTTGCATGTCAGAACCAGAAACGTCGTAACCGGCCTGTTTTGCGATAAGTGCAAGAGGACCTATTGCAGTTCCGCCAATGCCGGAAAAGAAGATATGCATACCTACCAGCATACCCCAAAAGCGAGAGCTATAGCCAAAAAGAACTAGTCACGTCTATACTGACTTAATAGTGGTTATGAATAAAAAGATACAACCCACCAAACATCTTAATTTTTCAGCTTTAAAAGCCTGGCATGTATTGTTGGTAGCGGCTGTTTTTTTGGTAATTGGTATATTTGCCCTTCGCCAAAATAACTTCACCATGATAAAGCTTCGTGAGGCTGTCACAAAAGCTGATCAAGAGAATGGTGACGTCGAAGCGGCGCTGCAAGCGCTTCGTAAGCACGTATATAGTCACATGAACACTGATCTTTCGAGTGGAAGTAATGCCATAAAGCCCCCTATTCAGCTCAAAGCGCGCTATGAACGCCTTGCAAGTGCGGAGCAAGAACGGATAAAACAAGCGAATGCCAAAGTCACCGCCGATGGAGAAGCAAAGTGCTCTGCGCAGTATCCAGGAGCTGGGTTTAACGCACCAAGGGTGGCATGTGTCCAGGAATATGTTCGAACAAACGGGAGCTCGGCAATGGGTATTCCAGATAGCCTTTATAAGTTCGATTTTGTTTCGCCATCATGGTCGCCAGATCTTGCTGGCTGGAGTTTAGTCATTAGCTTTTGTCTTTTTATTCTTGGTGGAGCAAGGCTACTGTTTAATCGTCTTCGACAAAAGTAAGTAATCATCCAGGACTGCTGGCTTCCGTTCGACACAAAAACACCCCGTTGAATGACCGGGGTGTTTCGTTTTTTGTTCCTAGATTAAGGTCGTGTCGTGCCAGTATTGTTCTGGTTGTTGTTTCCGTTACCCGTACTGTTCTGAGTGTTTGTGTTCCCAGGACTATTCTGAGTATTGGTGTTTGTGCTGCCAGATTGAAGGTTATTACCGCTATTGTTGTTAGTTCCTTCGTTTTCACACTTCTGACCGTTTGGATTTGCCTTGACGTAATCAGCTACGGCTTTGGCAACTTGTCCATCAGACTTGAGGTTTTCCCAGAAGATCACTTGATCTTTGGTTATTAACATTTGGTCTTGTGGTCCATGTAACTCACAACCGAGTTTCACAAGTGATACGTCATTTGCGTTTGTCTGCTGAGTGTTTTGTGCATTCTGATTATTTACTCGCAGATAATACACGTTGTTCAGCTTTAAGTATTTATCGTTGAGTTTTGTAATATTGCCAAAGTAGACTTGTCCACCGTTGAGGAAGACTGCCTGCAATTTACTACTATCAACGTACTGACTCTCTTTTTGATTTTTGCTAAATATGACTGATGAAAGTGCTGCAACGACCAATACAATCAATGCAACAAAGAACACAGTATATAGTACTTGTCCAAGCTTAGAATCTCTTTTAAATTTGCCCTTTTTTGCTGGCGAACTGGAAGTACCTTGTCCAGAGCTATCAGCTTGCGGCGCCCCACTTTGTGTGGGACGAGCATTGCGGTTCATAAAATCCATTTATGTCTCCACCTTCTTTTATTTGATTACAGATACAAGTGTAAGGCATAACCGTGATAAAAGGCAAGATATTCTCTAGAAAATCACCTTTTTATCCCTAAAAGTGTTGACAAGAGAAAAGCCCGGGGAGTATGGTAGGAATACCATTACTTATTAACAGAGGGAGAATAGTGAGATGGGATACAGCCACACAAATAGTAAAGGTGTAAAATACTACCTAAACTCAAAGAACGTCGTGCTAAGGGGCGGAAAAGAACAAAAAAT
>JAYRJB010000003.1:0-11233 GCA_041906505.1 Saccharimonadales bacterium (SeqCode)
CACTTGAATAAAAAAAGTGCTCAAAAACAAAAACGTCTCTGTTAACAACGGCTTCTCGCAAGCCGTTGTTCCATGAAAATCAACACCCCAAAAGGAAAAACGAAAACCCAAAACAACCAAAAGGGTCCCGAAAAAATCGGGGCCCATTTTAATTACGACGATTATTTTTTGTTAAAATAGACTATACTTAAAGCCCTAATTATGGCGCAAATCAAAAGCATCCTGGATTCTGGAGGCAAGGCAACAATCATTGATATTGAGTGCCATTTATCTAAGTCGCTCCCAAACATTGTGATTGTGGGATTCGCAAATAAATCAGTCGACGAGGCCAAAGAGCGAATTCGCGGAGCACTAGCGAGTAGCAGCATCCAGCTTCCCAAAAGACGAATCACTATAAATCTCGCTCCAGCTGACATACCAAAAGAAGGCTCTGGGTTTGATCTGCCAATACTACTCTCCATAATGGTCGCCGGAAATTTGGTGCGCACTGCTCCAAGTGAACAAAGCCTGGTTCTCGGTGAGGTTGGCCTTGACGGCACAATACGGCCAATTCGCGGAATGATAGGAAAAATTCTTGGCGGGAAAGCCAAGGGCTACGATGAATTTTGGATACCAGAAGGCAACCTTGGGCAGGCACAGCTAATCCCCGACATAACTATTTACCCCTTAAAAACAGTGTCCGAACTTTATAAAATGCTCAACGGCACGCTACCGCAGCGCTCTTATTTGACTTCAGAAATGAAAAGATCAAAGAAGCGTACATTGCCCAGCTCAAGTGACATACAAATAGACGATGTTGTCGGACAGGCCCAGGCCAAAAGAGCCCTTCAAATAGCGGTTGCTGGCCACCACCATATTATGCTGAATGGTCCGCCTGGCACTGGAAAGAGTATGCTTGCCAAAGCGCTGCCGAGTATCATGCCGGATCTCACCCAAGTCGAACAACTCGAGATAACACACCTCCACAGCCTTGCGAACAAAGACTTTGACAGGATCATCGAAGAGAGACCAATACGATCACCCCACCATAGCTCGAGTCAAATCGCGATTGTTGGTGGTGGACAAAATCCCCGTCCCGGCGAAATAAGCCTCAGCCATCGGGGAATACTGTTTTTTGACGAATTTCCCGAGTTTAGTCGATCAATAATTGAAGCATTAAGACAGCCCATCGAAGACAAGCACATTACGGTTGCTCGGGCCAAAGACACTATCGAGTTTCCGGCCGATTTTCTATTGGTTGCAACATCAAACCCCTGCCCCTGCGGCTACTACAATAGTCAAAGAGAGTGTACCTGCTTGCCTGCTCATATTATGAAATACCAGAAGCGTATTTCTGGGCCTATTATTGACAGGATAGATATGTACGTCGAGGTCGAGGAAGTGCCTCACGAAAAATTGCTTTCAAAAACCACTTCGCCATCCCGCAACTATAAACAAGACATTGAGCGAGTTCGAAAAATCCAGTCCGATAGAGCTGGTAAATTAAATAGCTCTCTTACAAACAACGAACTAAAACAATACGCGGCATTGTCAGACGAGGCACTTCAAGTACTTAACAGCGCCGCTGATCAAATGAAGCTTTCTTCGAGAGGATATATTCGTGCACTGCGGGTTGCTCGAACTATTGCGGACCTTGATAAAAGCAAAACAATAGAGACACCCCATATAACTGAGGCGCTTCAATACCGCAAAAAAGCTCTGGTCTTATAATCGAATTGACCTCTGTTATCATATCTGTTACAATAATCATAAATTACCTGCTAAGAAGTAAGGAGAGTATCAATTAGTAAATACACTCGCTTGAATTCGGCTATCCGAGCAAGCAGTTTGCGTGTTATCGACGAGGACGGATCACAGGTGGGAGTGTTGACGCGAAATGAAGCGTTACAACTCGCCCAAGACAGAGGACTCGACCTCGTAGAAATCTCTCCAGACGCAAATCCTCCTGTAGCAAAAATCGTTGATTGGGGTAAGTATAACTATCAAAAGACGAAGCAACTTCAGAAAAGCAAGCGTAATTCCAAGACACTAGAAGTAAAACAGATGCGTTTTGGGTTAAAAATTAGCGATCATGACTTAGGGGTCAAGCTAAAGAAGATAACTGGGTTTTTAGAAAACGGACACAAGGTCAAAATTGTTATTTTTTACCGAGGCCGCGAACTCGCCCATAAAGACATCGGATTTACGCTTGCGAAAAAGGTTATCGAACACTTTGGAGACTCGATCGCAGTTGATCAACAACCTCAGCTTGCCGGTAAACAGTTAATATTTCTAATAAGGAGCACACATGCCAAAACTAAAGACTCATAGCGGCACCAAAGACCGAATCAAGATTACAAAGACTGGTAAAGTCCAGCGTCGCCACACAGCCGTAAATCACTTTCTGAAAAAGAAAAGTGCCAGCACAAAGCGCACTTTTGCAGGTGTTCAAGAGGTAACCGGGAAAAACGCAAAAAATATGAAACGAAAACTTGGAGTTCAATAAATGAGAGTAAAACGTGGAGTAACCACCCATAAGCGCCACCAAAAGGTGCGAAAAGCAACCAAGGGGATGACTCGATCAAACAGATCAAGCATTCGTCGTGGCAAACAAGCAATAACTCGGTCTTTGGTAAATGCAACACGAGACCGAAAAGACAGAAAGCGAACGTTTCGCGCACTTTGGAACACAAGAATAAATGCAGCGGCAAGAATAAATGGCACCACCTATAGCCGTCTCATTGCTGGGCTAAAAAAGAGCCAAATTGAACTTGACCGAAAGGTGTTAAGCGAACTCGCCGTAAATGAACCGAAAGCATTCACTGCTGTTGTAAAAGCCGCAAAAAAGTAAACAGTATCAAGCAATAAATTCTTCGCCAATATCAGTGCGCACAAGAGGTGGCTGACCGTCAAATTTTATATGACGGGCTGCCTTGTTTGCTTGATCAACAGCACACTGCAAAGACGGATCACGACTTACTATATTAAGAATTCGGCCGCCAGCGGTTATAAGCTCGCCATCTCTGCTTCTATCTGTACCCGCATGGAGCGTGTAGACGTTATCAATCTTAGCTACCTCGCCTAAGCCTTCAATGGTCATTCGTTGCTGTGGGTTGCTCGGATAACCAGGGGCGGCCAAGACCAGACAGACCGCTGTTTCGCCCAGTCGCCAACGTATATCTGACTTGTCAATATTATTGAGATCACCTTCGGCGCAAGCTTTTAAGATTGGCAGTAGTGGACTTGCGAGCAGGCTTAAGAAAACTTGAGCCTCCGAATCGCCAAAACGCACGTTCCATTCCAAGAGTTTTTCATCACCTTGTACACCCTTTAAGCCGGAGAAAAGCACACCGGAGAAAGGTCCGGCGGCAAGAACGGGTTCGACAAAAGTTTGGGCTAGGTGTTCTGATTCGCTTGAGCTATATCCAGGAATTGGTGCAATGCTACCCATACTTCCCGTTAACGGACCTTGGTCGCCTGTCTTAAGATACTTATAGTCACGAGCAACAAATGGAATTGCATATTGACTCGTCCCATCACACAGTGAGTGGGCAGATATCTCCGGACCTGGCACACCAAGCTCAACAATCATCTGAGCTGGAAGATTATCAACACTGTTTTCTAGTTCTCGATAGCTATTATAGCGGGTCACGCCCTTGCCCGCCCGCAACCCAATATCCTTAATGAATAGTGGGAACTGCTTGTCTTCAGCAAATTCGAGAGCCTTGTGCGTCTCTGCAAAGTATTTAAATTCACCTATAGGAATTCCCCGTCTACGAGCCAGTTTTTTCGCATGGTATTTGTTGGCCTCCAACGTCGTCTGTCGAGCTGTGGGGCCAAAGATGGGCATTTCACTAGCCTGGAAGGTGTCAACTATGCCTGCAGCAAGTGGTGCTTCACCACCAACAATAGTTAGATCGGGGCGAAAAGAAATGGCAGTTTCAAGTTGACGCTTAACGTCTGTGGCATATACGCCGCTATTTTCAGCATACGACTCATTTCCAGGATTACCGGGCGACATTAACACTTCAACGCCGTCCTCAAATAATTTTTGGCCAATCGCCTGCTCGCGACCACCACTACCAACTACTAATGCCCGTTCGCTACTCGCCATACTGATAGTTTCTAGAAGTTAGAGTTAACTTGCAAGCATGTGCATATTAAAAATTAAAAAGCCCCTTGATGAGGGCTTTTTAAGTGTCAGAGCGTATGTAAGCCGGGTTCTGTCCCAAAATTGGGGCTGATCATCTATCTAGCCTATCGATTGCTCGACAGATCAAGCGGTTCTTGTGGTAGTACCCTCGGCGGGAAACCTATTGAGGATATACCTCCTTGCAACGGACAGGGTTTACCTCTTCTGTTGGTCACCCAGCAGAACTGTGGGCTCTTACCCCACTCGTTTCACCATTGCCCACAACAAAAGTCATAGGCTGTTTCGTTTCTGTGGCACTTTCCCTAGAGTCACCTCTGGTTGCAGTTAACAACTGTCCCTCCCTGCGTTGCCCGGACTTTCCTCCCCGCACTTTTTAGCGATCAACTAGGCCTATCCCGCGTTTTAATTCCGCAAAACCCTTGCCGTGATGTTTGAGTTTATTCTCTCTATCTACTGCAAGTTGCCTAGTTGAAAATGCCTCGTAATACTAGCTCCCAAGGCAACTCGCCCTTTGTTGCTTTGTTTTTACCGGAGTTATGAGAGTAAAATCTCTTCTTTAGATCACTCGTACTTCCAATGTAACATCGTCCTGTACTCTCGTTTCCAGTACGTATACATAGTGCATGAATAGATTTTACTATATCGCTAAAAGGTGCGGGGCGATCAGCCTACACTCTGACCTGGCGTAGTATAGCTTGTTTTAGCTATTTGCGTCGAGGGTATCGTTCACTAAGCCATCTGCAATACCGTTAAGCTCTCGCGGCACGTGGACAAAACTGATGTCTGAAAAAGTTTCCGCCACGTCCTTTGCAGATTTATGAATCGGCCATAAATCACGATTTTTCACTTTATAGATACCCTTCATTTGATTCACCACAAGCAGGCTGTCCATATAGACGATCAACTCTCTAATCCCCAAAGCTTTTGCTTGTTCTAATCCATGCTTAAGACCTTGGTATTCGGCTTGATTATTTGTCGTAATACCCAAATAAATACCTTCTTTTTTTACAACAGAATCGTCCATATTTAAGATGACATAGCCGATGGCTGATGGTCCTGGATTACCCCGCGACCCTCCGTCAGTATAGAGCTTCGCCCGCCCAATAGATTGGTGGCTCACAGCGTCATTATTACCCTCTTTTGGTATGTAAATCTTGTCTATTTCAATACTAAGCTTTCTATCGCGGTCGCTTACTTGGTTGCCGGCATCGTGAGTTGTGAGCCAAACCTCAACGGACCCCCAATGCAACTCTATCTTCTCTGGGTGGTGATTAAGCTCATCAGACAACTTGGCAATAGCATCAATAAAATTGCCCGCTTTAGCGTATGTATCAAAACAAAACTTTTTATATAAGGTATCGTCTTTTTCTTGCCACATCCGTTGCTTAAGTGTATATTCTTTGCGCTAAAAATAAAACTGGTCGGGGTGACAGGACTTGAACCTGCGACCTCACGGCCCCCAGCCGTACGCGCTAGCCAACTGCGCCACACCCCGACAATAATTCAATTATAAACGACCCTTCGCCCAAGTCACCCCCGATGACCACGAAACTTCGTCATTAAAAAAGCCAGATCGGACCAGTGTGATTATTCCGCGATAACGCAGATGGGTGATCTCACGAGGTAACCACGGCTACTTCAAATGTTGATCTCCCGGGTTCACTTGTATTCAGATAATCAACCGCTAGCTACCCGACCTAGCACTTTCAAGTATATCTCAAAATAGCGCCCGAAACACCGCATTATTTAGATTAACTAACCCATCGGTAAATGCGGGAACCATGAGGACTAACGCAAAGACAATAAATATGCCGAATTGCTCTAGTTGGGCCATTATCCGCTGCAAAGGTTCTGGTGCAAACGCGTATAACACCCTCGACCCGTCTAGGGGAGGAATGGGAATAAGATTAAAAACAAACAGACCGATGTTTACTTGTACAAAAATAATTAATGCCGTAAGCGCATCAACTCCCAGACTCCCTTGAAAAATATTGATAACAAGCGCGCCAAGCCCAGCAAGAAGCGCGTTGGTAAGAGGACCAGCAAATCCAATTATTGCAACGCCAAACTCATCGTATCGAACCCGATTGGGATTAAAAGGCACGGGTTTGGCAGCCAGCAGTGGCACCTTAAACAGTATGAGTGTTATTAGGGGAAGTAGCACCGTCGAAAATAAATCAACATGCTTAAAGGGGTTGAGGGTTATTCTTCCCTCGTGGTACGCGGTGTCGTCCCCCAGCCAATGGCTTGAGTAGGCGTGCATCGCCTCGTGAATGGTGATCGATATCACCAAAGACACAAAGACAACGACTAGATTAAATACACTAAAGTCACTAACCATTAGTCATATAGTATAGCGCAACGCTTACGCCAAATTAATGTATACCCTTGCCAGATCTTCGCTTTCTTTTCGCTATCCCTCCTCGAGCAGTTGACTCGTAAGGTGTAATAAGCTACAATCTACCCTTGTAACTATGCAAAAGTGTGACATTACCGGCAAAGGCAAGCAGTACGGACATAACGTGTCTTTCTCTCTTCGTCGCACCAAAAAAACCTGGAAACCAAACCTTCAGACCAAGACCGTAGTTGTCGATGGCAAAAAGGTTAAAATTAAAGTCAGCGCCGCGGGTATTAGAACCCTAAAGAAAAAGGGGCTACTCACCAAAGAACCTACCGCAAAGTAGGTTTTTTAAATTGTTCGAGAAACAACTCGAGTCAAAGCTATTGTTATTGGCGCTTTAGCACGAGCAATTTCGTAGTATCTGTCAGTTCTAGGCCTTTTGTCTTCAAAGAATCGATAGTGTCCATTGGTTCCATGGCAACACCCTTTAGTGCTTCTTGGAGATCAGCTTGCGGCACATCGTATTTGATCGCTTTATCAGCGTAATGAGTTGGAATTACTAATTTTGGTTCAATTTTCTTTATGATTTTTTGCGCGCCTACCCCGTCAAGCGTATAGCCATTTCCACCTACGGGAATAATAAGAATATCAATGGTGCCGAGCGCCTCGAGCTGACTATCTGACAATTCGGGATAGATGTGTCCGACTACCGCAATCCGTACATCATCAACGATCACTCTGTACATTGTCGCTGATTCGTCCTTGTTTTCCTCGATATGCGACCGGGTGGCAATACCTTGAATTGATGCGTCTGACAGTTCATATTCGCCTGGACTATCAATGACAAAACGTGAACTATCGGTATGAGGCAGTAGTTTTGAAGTATATAGACTAATATCTTCTTTTCCAGCTATCGACTTAAGGCCAAGCTGCGAAAGGTTATCATCTACCACAACCGTTGCTTTTTTTGAAGAAATCTTTACAGCGTTCGCTCCAAAATACTGAATCTCCATATACTACCCTTCTTGTTCGGTTTCTTTATCGTCTGTGTTTGATTTTTTGGGCTTCAGTAAATCCTTATCAACCAAGACTTGTTTTTTCGAACCAAGCACTGTCAGCAAAAAACGATCGTTTACTTGTTTTCGATAACTAAATTCTTTTCGACTCATCGACACATAGTCGATTTCCCTATTTTCTTTTGCCTCGAGTTCGCTGACATATTTCGAAAGTTGCGTCTGGTTTATGTCGCCAACAATCAAAAGATCGACCCCACTTTTTTCGTCCCGGGTAAACTTGCCAGTCAGAATTACAAGGTCCACTCGACCGAGTGGTTTTAGCTCCGCAAAGTTATCTTCCGTACTTTCGTCAGTTGTTTTTGTAACAACGCCTCCAAATATCTCGGCGAGTGGTTTGTAAAACTCATATGCTTGATTAACCTCATAGTACAATCGATTGTTCGTTGTTTCGGACGAGATAATTCCAATACTCAATAGGTTCGATAGTTCTCGTCGAACCGAATTAATCTGCTCATCAATCTTTCGAGTAATTTCCCGAACATAGAATGAGCGGTTCGGATTGCTATAGAACAACTGAAGTAGCTTTACGCGTGTCTTTGACCCAAAGAGTTGATCAACCATGCAGGTATTGTATCAAATTTTTGTAAGGTAAAGTGTAATTTCTTTTTTAAGCTGTTCTACAGATTGTACCCACTGTATGTTCTGGTCTCGCTTAAACCAAGTCAGTTGCCTTTTTGCGAGTTGGCTATCATTCAGCTTTGCTCGCTCAGTTGCCTCTTCCAGACTGGAGTTTCCTAAAATGTGTTCAGTGAATGGTTTATACATTGGAGCTGCGAGCCCGGGAGCACCTGGACCAAATTCATCAACCAAATTCCGCACTTCGCCTACCAGACCGTCTGCAAGCATGGCCTCAACCCGCCTATCTATTCGATCCCTCAGCACATCCCTGTCGCAGCGAATCGCACCAATGAATACGTTTGGAAGCAGTTGTTTTTTTTGTAACGCTTTTTTTTGTCGCAAGATTGCACCAGACAAATGCCGGCGATTCGAAAAGCTTCCATACGTCTCGTCGATACCCCGCGTCATGGCAATTTTTTGCAGCTCTTCGATTGGTTTTTGCTCGAGATTCGCTCGCGTCGTCCTATCAATTTTTTGATCAAATTGATAGCCGTACAGCAACCCGTTCACATATAATCCAGTGCCGCCAACCACAAACGGTATGTTGCCTCGCCCTCTAATTTCGGCAATTGTTGAGGTTGCGCACTTCTGGAAGTCATACGCCGAGAACGTTTGATTCGGGTTGACCATATCAAGGCAATGATGCCGCACACGCTTCCGTTCGGCAAATGACGGTTTTGCAGTCCCAATATCCATACCGCGATACACTGTTCTGGAATCAGCGCAAATTATCTCGCCACCAAATCGCTCGGCGAGCTCCATCGCAACCTCTGACTTACCGGTCGCGGTTTGCCCCACTATTACAACTAACTTTTTGCTGGCGTCCATAAATACTTGTCGATATCTATATAATATGTGTCACTCACTACGACCCCTTCCGCTTCAAGATGTCGTTTATGTCCACCCCTTCCGCCCGGGTATCCAAGAGCCAGCCCACCTTTTTTATTAACTACCCTTTGCCACGGAAGCGCTGGGTCGCTAAAGTGGGCAATTCCTCCGACAATCCGAGCGGCTCGAGCATTTCCACAGATTGCTGCAATTTGGCCATAGGTCATGACTCGTCCTTTTGGTATCTGTGCCACAAGAGAGCGAACCCGCGTCGAAAACCCACTATCAACTACGTCAATCATCTCTATAAGGAGGTGCGACTTACTCGGCTTTTACTCTCGTGCGCAACCGTCTTTAGAAAATTTTCTACTGACATTGGCTTGTGTGACTCGGTTATCTCAAGATCAGTGCGTACTCGCGGCACAACTTTTCCAGACTCGACTTCTTTGGGGCCAACAATTAATACATAAGGGACTTTATACAGCTCGGCGTTTCTAATTTTTTTGCCCACCGATTCATTATCATTATCTACTACCGCTCGAAGTCCCAGATCTTTTGCAATATCTGCAATCTTTCCAACAAACGCCAGAGTCTCTTTTTCTTGATTTACACTGGCAATTCTAATCTGTTCCGGCGCCAACCAAATCGGAAACTTCCCGGCAGTATGTTCTATATACACACTCAAAAATCGCTCGATAGAGCCCAAGATTGCTTTATGAATCATAACTGGACGCTGCTTTTCGCCATGATCGTCAGTATATTCGAGTAAAAACCGTTCCGGCTGCACAAAGTCTGCCTGGACAGTGGCGCATTGCCACTCTCTTCCGAGTGCATCCCGAATCATGATGTCGATTTTGGGCCCATAAAATGCTGCTTCACCCTCTTCGACGACGTAAGAAAGATTAACCTTTTTCGCAACCGACTCGAGCGCAGCTTGCGCCACATCCCACACCTTCTTATCACCCAAGTAATTATCGGAGTCATCTCTAAACGATAGTCGAAGATGAATATCAAGATCTAACACCCCATAAAGCCGCTTAACCATTTCCATGATCGACAACATCTCTTCTTCGATTTGATCATTTCTTACAAAAGCGTGGGAATCATCTTGCGTGAGAGCTCTTACCCTAGAAAGTCCGTGCAGCTCACCGCTCTTTTCGTCGCGATACATCGTTGTGGTTTCCATATATCTCAGCGGAAGATCTCGGTAACTTCTTGGGCGCGATGCATATATCTGCGTAACATGGGGGCAGTTCATGGGCTTCATCATGAACTCATCGTCTGACTCGATGCTTGATACGTCAAATCTCGCGGGATATTTATCGTAGTGACCCGACACTTTGTAGAGTTCCACTCTAGTCATATGTGGTGCCCATACCGCCTCATATCCGCCTTCTCTCTGCAATTCTTCCGAGAAGCGAATTAGTTCGTTGCGGAGCACCGTCCCTCTTGGCGTAAAAAGCGGCAAGCCCGGACCCACCAGATCAGACACAGTAAACAAATCGAGTTCCTTCCCCAGTTTTCGATGATCGCGTTTTTTGGCCTGTTCAATCATTTCTAGGTGGTGCGCGAGCTCTTCCTTTGTTTCGAACGCCACGCCATAAAGTCGTTGCATTTGAGGATTTTCTTCCTTACCTCGCCAATACGCACCGGCTACTCGCATCAGCTTAAACGCGCCAACTTTACCAGTCGACTCCACGTGCGGCCCACGACAGAGGTCGGTAAAGTTCCCGTTTTTGTAGAACGATACGTGGCTAACCTTGGTATTATTCGCTGTTTCGAGGCCAAGCTCTGCACTATCCAGATCCTTGGCAACCGTGGTGCCCGCTCTCTTTAGGTCGTTTAACAGCTCAAGTTTATAGGGTTGTTTTTCTGATTTGGCCCAGTCTATTGCGTGATCTATCTTTACTTCACTTCTTTCAAAGACTTGATTTTGGCCCACAATCTTTCTCATCTCGGCCTCGATATGCGCAAAGTCTTCCTCAGAAATGTGAGTCTTACCAAGATCTATGTCATAGTAAAAACCGTTCTCGACCACTGGACCCACGCCAAATTTTGCATCTGGCCAAATATTTTTTACTGCACTTGCTGTAATGTGTGCCAAGCTGTGGCGCATTGCATCAAGCTTCTTCGCTTTCTCTGACACAGTCTAGCCTCTTTCGTTTTCGAACTATTAATCTTGCTAAATTATAGCAAAAACAAAAACGTCGTGCCTTCTCGCAATTGAGGCACGACGCA
>JAYRJB010000004.1:0-100909 GCA_041906505.1 Saccharimonadales bacterium (SeqCode)
AGTTCTCGGCTTGTGTGCTTTGATCTTCAAACTTGTTTTGAGGTCACAAGCATGCAAGCCAGACGACTTGCTTGGACGAGGGCCCGTGGTGTAGTGGCCTAACATGCCTCCCTGTCACGGAGGAGATCGCCGGTTCAAATCCGGTCGGGCCCGCCAATCAGTATTTTCAGTCCGATTTACAAGTAAGTCGTACGGCTTTCTAGGTGTAAATCGGACTTTTTTGTTACCCAAATACACTTTGAAACTATAAACATCATTAGGTTTGCCGTTCTTGAGCTGTTTCTGGCCAGCGTTCGGCACTTTGATTTGAGCCGGTAAGAAGTTGGGTGGTTCTAGCCAAAGCCTCGCTATGCTGAGCGGCCTGTGTTTTATATCGCTCATCGCTTATGGTGCCGACTTCAAGTTTCTCGTCTAAGACATCCAGTGCTTGCCAACGGCAACCTCATCTTTAGTAATTTGAAACTCTGACATGCGGCTCTTTACACATAACTTTCTTACTCTTCTTGGTGCAGCCACAACACTCGTAGAGGGCCACTGATCCATCGGCAACAAGGTCCACATACAGTAGCACACGGTACATTAAACGCTCTGGGGGACTTACACAGACCCAAGCATAGAGCGTGGCTATATGGGTACTAGCCGGAGGAGTTCTTATATCCTGGCCCGTTTATAAGCTTTTCCTAGGCCGACTTTATAGATATCTAATGCCCGTTAGTAAAAAGAAAGGGTAGCTTATTGACTACTGGTTTAGGATAGCTTCTTTAATGGCTAAAGCATCCTCGTAACTGTAACCTTCTTTAAAGCTCGCAAGAGATTTATTAATAGCTTCGAGTGCTTTTTTTGTTTCCTGACGCGCGAGAAAGTACTGTGCTTGCTCATTGAGCCATATTTGGGTAGCAACTTTTTTGAGTTTACTTGAAATCTTATCAACCGCTTTTTTATATTCCTTATCTGCTTTGCTTGGCTGACCTATGTAATAGAAGTAGAGTCCCCGTGATGCAGTAAGGGGTGGATAGTCATCATACGCCCTGTAGATATCTAATAACTTCTTAGCCTTTACTAATTTATAACTCTTTATATAGGCAAAAATGAGATTATTATCAATTATAGGATTAGGGCCAAGGTCTTTAGACATAGGTTTCAAGAGCTTTATTGCTTCTGCGTATTTCTTTTCCACGGTCTCTAATAGAAAGGCCAGATTAATTCTTGCGTCTACAAAACCTTCGTTGAAAGATAGGACCTCCCTCAAAAGGCTAATGGCAGCCCTGTATTCATACTTATCGATTTTGACTAAAGCCTTATGAAAAAGAACTTTCCAGTCATTGGGCCTATACTGCTCAACAAAAGATACTAAGTTATCCAGCTTGTTCCATTGCTCTGCTTTTTGATACATATGCATTAGGTTATAGAAAGACGACCACAGCCTATCGTCGTAGGCTGCATTAGTTTCAACCTTTACTCTGGCGATCTCTGTGGCACGTTCATAATAACGTCGAGCCATCCTAATACTATTTTGGTTCTCGTAGCACTTACCCAGATTGTTATAAAGCAAGTTATTATCTGGTTCTTGCTGGATTTTATTTTTGTACCAAGAGATCGCCTGGTCTAATTTGTTGTTTTGAAGTAACAAGTATCCATAATTGTGGTCCCATGCTTCCGAAAGATCTATGTCATTTGAAAGGGCATCATCAAGAATAGAAAGAGCAGAGCTTGGCTTGTTCTGTCTTAGGTACAAGGAGGCTAAGTTCTCGTAGCCACTGGTATAGTGTGCGTCGATTTGGAGTGCTTTTTTGTACTGCACCTCGGCATTTTTAAGGTCATCTTTAAGAGAGTAAATAACCCCTATGTTGTTAATTGCATGTACATTCTTAGCATCTAAACTAATGGCTTTTCTGAAGTAGGAGTCAGCCTTGTTGAGGTCTCTTTCAAGAATATTGAATATCCCCGACAAAATTAGAAGCTCTTCATTACTACTATCAACATTAAGAGCATGTTTGAGTGTTCCTTTAACGTTACTTTTAACTTGAGGCGAGTAGTTTGATAGTAGAAAACTAACCTTCTCGATCAAGTAGTTTACATTATTATCAGACTCATAAATTAGCTGGTCAAAATATTTGATAACCTTATCGGTATCTTTTCGAACAATTGACAGGTTAATGAGCTTTCTTAAAGCTTGTAAAGAGTATTTACTCTCTTTTAATACCCCTACGTATGCCTGCTCTGCACGGGCGTAAGACTTATGCAGAAGATGAAAGTCACCGATATCTAAAAGATATTTTTTTGACCGCGTTTTATTAAATTTTTTCTTAACTTCGTTCCGCACAGCTCGAGAATAAACCATAGCAAATGGATCTTGCTGGGCGGCCATCAAATAATTGGCGTCGATCTGCACCTGGCCTAGATCCCAGTTCTGCTTCTCGGGAGCATAAACGGCTTCCGTGCCGATGCCTTTATTGCTAACCGGTGATAACATTTTCAAGCTCCACAATCATTTCTCTCATACTATTGTACCTCTTATTATGATCCGCGTGCACACATTTCTGAATGATATTATTAACTGCTGCCGTTTGTACCGCAGTAGCCCCTCTAATATCTACCCGGAGTAATGACATTTCGTCAAAGCTCCTATCCTTCAGCCATCGCTCATAAAGTCGCTGTCGGCGCGCAATTGTAAGGCTTGGGTTTACACCTGGGAGTAAGCCTCCCGATTGCGTGGTGCCCTGCTTATTGAGGAATTGGTTAATATCTGCTTTAAGTAGTGAGAAGTAGATAAGATCTGGATTTTGTATCTGGAAAATAGTGTATGCAAGTATGCCAATCGAGTAGATATCAACTTTCACATACCTTTGATAGGAGTCCGGTACATTTAGTAGGAAGAAGCGCTCTGGAGGGTAAACATAAACGTGTGGGGGCAAATCCCACTCCATTGAGCTGAAGTATTGCCAATCTTCTTCAAAGCTTCGCGCCTTTCCAAAGTCACAGAGCTTCGGCACATAGTTATCCTTAATGATCAAAACATTGCCGGGATGAAGATCTCGGTGTACCACCTGGGAGGTGTGAGTGTGAGCAAAATCTAAGCCCTTACATATACCAATGAGCAAACTGAGGGCTTCTTCAAATGAAAGCTCAATATCATCATCCGTTAGTAACTGGGCGAGGTTACAATCCGCTTCCTCAATCAGATAAAAATTGCGGCCCTCCTGGTTAGTGGAAGGGCCGTGGATATGACCAATAATGTGCTGTGACCCGGCTAATTGCTTGATATAGCTTGCCTCCTGGACAAATCGTTCAACTTCTTTTTGGTCAGCACTGGTTGGATACTTAATAACCGCATTTGATATGTGGCCGTCAATAGTGACTGACGCCTTGAAACACTCCCCAAAGGAGCCGTTTTTTATGAAGTCGCCGACGACTATTTGTGGTTCGTTGTCACCCATAAGCTCTACTCTTAAATTATAGAGTAGAGTGACGGGTTTAATAACCTCAACATTAAGTTGTTGCTTCGACAAATAGTTCCAAGCATCCTCAACTACGGCCTGCCGGATTGATGATCTGAAGATGTTTCTCATTTATCAAAGTTGTATAATGTCAGACATGTTACAGGTGAGCGAGCCAAAGACTGCAGACAGAATATATAGGACCTTGCTTATCGCCATGGCGATATTTTTCTTGTTTGAGTTTGTTATTCACTTTTTTGGTCTGCCGGTGTTAGAACATGACAAAATCTTCCTTCCCACCCACGACAGATACATAGGGTTATTTGGATTAACACTAGGAGGTTTGCTGATAATGCTGGCAACCACTCACCGACGCGACAAAAGCTTGTACCGCTTTACGAGCTGGGCCATTCTGCTGGCTGGCGTGAACGCCGTATACATATCGGCAACCGGGGCGTATGGTAAAAACTTTGACGTTAATGATATCGATTCCAGCTTGGGACTCCTTGGGGTTGGCATACTGATCTGGTACATTGCCCTCAAAATCTTCGAGAGCCTTTCGAAGATAAAGCGAATATAGCTCGAGGTTATTCTCTATTTGATTTAAGCGTAGGCGTCTCGGTTGCTTTTTCCTTTTTGCTTGTGCTTGCAAAATAGCTTTCGAGGCCTAATTATATCCTTTAGGAACAAATATGGGATTTAATTACGAATTGGGGAAATTCACCCCCGAGCCTCACAATATGCTTCCAGTGCAAGTCTCTCGCCTGGTTTCTGACCTAGAGCCTGGGGACAGTGCCATAGTTGCGGAAGAAGCTGTGTGGGTCGACAGAACATCAGAAAGAGAAACCTGGATCGACGGAAACGAAGATGCCCTAACTGACAACCAAGTCATTGCCCTCGGAAATCCCGAACCCAGAGACTATTCCAGAATCCATCGCGTAAAACGCGGGCTGGTGCTTGATAATTCACATTTAGAGCTGCGCTCTTGGGACCACACCCACGGACTATATTTACGTCGCGACTACGAAGAAGATGAGGTGTATCTTATGCCAATCATTCACTGTGTATTTAATTCGGATGAGCTAGGACTTATTAAGCGTGCTCTAAAGAAGAACGGGATCAAGCTAAAAAATTTAGTTAGCATTCTTGATCTCACCGACGCAATTAGATATGCCGAAGACATAGAATCCGACTTTGAAGAGTTCGACACCGACAATAACGAGCTAGAGTAGTCGATTTTTGTAGGCTTGACCACACGCAGAGTCAGCTATATAGTTAACTAGTAGGTTAACTATATGAGTGAAGTCTCGGTAAAACTAGATGCAATCTTTGGCGCCCTTTCGCATAGCACACGGCGAGCGTTGTTATACCATTTATCGTTGCAGCCAGCGACGATTCTGCAGCTCGCAACTACACACGAAATTTCCCTTCCTGCTATTCACAAACACCTCCGCACACTGGAGGAGGCCGACTTGATACTTCGGAAAAAGGTTGGCAGAACCAATTTTGTGGCGCTCAATAAGTCTTCTCTGCTCTGTGCTCAAAATTGGACTAACCAGTTTCGGGCTGATTGGGGAAACGACCAGGAGTCGCTCGAGAACTATATTGCGAGCATGAAGGAATAAATTTGAGTTTTGTCCGCACCCAATCAAAACGGGTGTAGTTCGATAAAATACTACATAATTGCTCTAGCAAGTGTAGAGCGGAAAGGAATACTACAATGGGAAAGTACGTATTCAATTATTACAACGGTGGAGACAGAGGTGATCTGCCGATGGACAAAATAATGGCCGACTGGAACGCCTGGTTCGCCGAGCTCGGTGACAAGGTCGTTGACGGCGGAAACCCTTTTAACGACGGTGCCCAAAGTGTCAAAAAGACTGGGGTAAGCGGAGTTGAAGGAGAGCCAACCTCGGGCTACTCAATTGTAAACGCATCTAGTATGCAAGATGCGGTAGAGCTTGCGAAGGGTTGTCCAATCCTTCGCCATTCGAGCGCTGGCGAGGTCCAGGTGTACGAAGCATTGCCAATGTAAAAGCTGAAGAAAGGGGCCTCTTAAAGTTCAACCCCTTCGACAATAGTCTTATCTGTTTGTTGTCGGGGTTGGTTGCGTAGCGGGCGGGTTTGTTGGTTGTTGAGTTGGCGCGTTTTGTTGGTTTTGCTGAGATGTATTGCTCGATTGAGTGTTGTTGTCGTTACCACATGCACTCATGAGGGCGATGATCTTTTTTGTGGTTGTTCGATATAAAATAGCCTTGCAAGCTTGTGGGTATATCAATACCTTGTCACCGTTCTCGGCATTTTTAAAGAACACCTGTGCTTTGAGTCGCTCAACGTCAGAAACAGTTGCCAGTGTCGGCGTTTCTTGAGGCAAATCTACAGCACCTCCAATCTGGTCGATAATTATTTTTATTTCAGTTTGGCTCGAAGTTTTCGGGTTCGCCAGCTTGTTGAGCTGATCCCTAGTGTCCAGATAGTTCGACAGAGCCCAGCCCCCAACGACAATCACAACCAGAACCACACCCACTTTTACTTTGTGCTTCACAAGAAATGCCCACAAATTAGAAAGCTTGCCTTTTAACAACCCCGAAAACGTGGTTGGACCTGGAGCTGGCAGGTCATCTTCTGGCACCTTGAGACGTGGTGCGTCAAGCGGGCTGACTACTTTTTTAGGCACAGATTTAGTAATTGTCTTATTAGAAGCTTTTTTGCTTTTGGCCATGTTTCCCTCTATTCACCAATATAGACATAAGTGTAACCAGTTTTAATACACCAATCAAGGACCTTGTGAGGTCTTGGCGTCGTTGACGCTTAATGCTACCCACGAAAATTCGATTTGCTGCGTCGCCACCTCTGACAATTGTATCTTGAACCCGTCTGGAGTTAGGTCGGTGTACGCGTACTGAACAAACTGTCCATTCTTAACTGCAACACTCACCACCGGCGCTTGCTGATACGGTGCGTCAAACCTTACCTCTACCTCGCGTTGGCCAGGTTTTATGACAGCATAACCACCACTGTCGGCATTAAACGTTGCCCTGCCCTGGAACTGAACATCCTTGTTAAATACTGTTTTTTCGACAAAAGTTACAAGACCTGCAAACAAGGTGTTACCTCTAAATTCGGAAGGACCCCCTACAGTTAGGCCGCCGTTTACCTTAAAGTCAAAGACAACGCTGCCATTTTGGATGGTCACGCTACTAAGATCTACCGCATTAGTCACATTGATTACTGCAACGTTTGTGGTGTTTGTGCTACCCGGCGGCGGCTCTTCGTTGCCGTTCGCCTGCTCGGCGTCTAGTTTTGCTTGCAGACTAGACAACTGATTTGTAAAGATTTCGAGCCCTTCTATCTGGTTGGCTTTAATTCTGTCCGCGTAGACCGTGCCTCTCACATAAATATCGTTGTCAAATACATGGTCGACACTCGTCGCGCTATTAAAATCAACAAACGCATCGCTCGGCAAATTTGCGTCAGCCCCCTCATCGATACTAAGTGGTACAACGCCGTTAAACGGTGTACCTTGTGGTGTGTTCTCTACGATTTGATTATCTGGCTGGGCGGGAGCGTTGTCATCCTGCCAGATACGGACAAAGTCAATGTCGAGGGTCTGAGTCCCCACAACGTTTGTATTGTATACAGCCGAGTGATAGTGACTCATCGCGACGGCTGGGAGAGTAACCCCCGAAATACCGCCAACACCCGTTGTTGCATTTACACATTCGACCTCATTCACACCATTACTGACGTCTACGTCGGCATAGAAGTGCACATCGCCCGCACCGACGCCCGCTTGACGGACCTCAATACGCAAGTAGGCATATTGTGTAGTGGAGATTGTGCCTGGACAAACCATATTAGCTCCGATTTGTGCGCTACCAGAAGATACCATACCAACCCATTGATTGCTACTACATGTGGGAGCGGTGGTGCTATAGGTAGTACAGTTACTAAAATAGATGCCATTTGCTGGCATACCGCTAATAGCCGTGTTGTTGTCACCAAATCCGACATACACCTTTGCGGCGGTAGTGCCGACCAGTCCTGGTCGGACTTTGTATGTGCCGATTGGTAAATTGGCTGCAGCATAAATCTTGTTTGATGAGTTTGTGGCTGTACCGCCAAGCGTTTCCATACACGAAGCACTGTTGTTGGCGGGAACCCCAGAAGTTGCGGTAATACGCTCTATACCATTGGGTACATTTGCTTGTGACGCGTATGTGCACGTATTGGCGCCAGCCGCAAGACCCATGGTGGAGTTGACATTAAGTTCTCCTGCACCTGCGGCACAGGTGTTGTGCGTACCATAATCGCCACGCGCATTTCGCACATTTGTGGTCGAAGTGTGGGTACAGTTGGCTGCCTGGACAGCGTTAAACTCCTCACCGTAATACGAGTTCTTACCAACAAAGGCGCCGCCAGTTATGAGAGAACCGAAGTTCGTACTCATATGGCGGATATTGAAGATACTATTACTATTGAGGTTGTTGATATTGAATACTGTTTGGCCAAGCGCAGCGCTAACTGCATTAAGATTAATGGCACTATCAACACTAATGCCGTTGTTAAAATCAGCATACCCATCAACCCTTAGGTCACCCACAACGCGAGTATTGCCGGCAGTAAGTGAACCGCCCCCACCGAAGTCACCAATATTCTGTCCGCTTAAACCTACCAGGTCAAGTGCTCCACCGACCAACGTCCTTGGCATAGAGCTATAGTACAGTGTGGGCACGCGGTTGGTGCCATCAAATCCACCGAGAATATAGACATAGCCATTCGCTATGGCGTATCCCGAAGCTTCGCGATTTGCTGGCAGATAATTTTGGCTACTGTTCCAGGCACCGATTGTACCATCTCCGTTCAACTTGGAATACAGTACTGTATTTGTAGTGTTCGTACCGTCAGAACCGCCAACAACATACAAATAACCATTCGCGACAACGGTCGCATGCTCCTGGCGTATCTGTGGTAGAGAGGTTCCAGAATTAAAAGGCCCAAGAGAGTAGTCGTTATTGATGGTCGCGTAGTAGACCGTGTTTTGGGCAGTAGAATTGCGTCCACCAAGATAGTAAATGCTACCGTTCGCATACACCGCCGTACCCATGCCTCGAGCATTTGTGAGGTTATTGGCGTTTGTGTCCCACGCATTGGTGGTTGTTACCCCTTGAATAGACCCGTCGGCGTTGATCTTGCCATAATACACCGTATTCGCGGGGGTACCACAAGTAGCAGTATTGTCGGTACAACCACCGATCACATACATCATACCGTTCGCTACAACCGCAGACGGCGCCACCCGAGCCGTCGTGAGTGGTACATTATTGGTTTGCCATATACCCGTAGAGCCGTCGGAGTTAAGCCGAGCAAAGTAGACACTAGACTGCGCATTTGTGCCATCAAAACCACCCACGACGTAAATATAACCATTTGCTACCGTGGCTGCTGCGTAACGTTTCACACCTGGGATATTGTTCGCATTTATCGGACTTGAGCTTGTGCCACAACTCGTTGCCACTGCGGTTCCTTGACACTGCCAAGCCCCGACCGAGCCATCGGCATTCACCTTGGCATAGAACACGCTGTTTACTGTGTTCGTTCCATCAAACCCACCGATGGCATACATGTAGCCATTCGCTATGACCGTTGCGACATCTTCCCTGTTTACTACCCGTGTTGTGTCGTTTGGTGCGGTAGCTCCGAGCGGAACATTGTTTAGTTTCCATGACTGCAGTTCACCGTTATTGTTACCGTTGATGGTAACTGTCGAATTGGTGTTATCTATTTGGAAAATATTGGAGTCCTGTGTGAAAGCGAGGCCTGCCGGTGCAGAAACAAGCGTGACGCCGTCTACGTAAATGTTGTCACTTGAGCCAGTATCGGTTTGTTTGATGTAGAAGTTCGAGGCATTACCGATGGTACCACCAGTGGTAAATGTACAACTAAACTGCGTCCAGGTCGTAGTAATGCCAACAGAGGTAATGTCTGGGCTCGTAGTACAGTTTGAATCTGCACCATTGTCTGCACGACCGACTGCAAATGCTGTTGAGCTACCGGTATCTTTTTTTGCCCAAAACGACAGCGAGTATTGGGTGTTCGGCAAAAATGGATAGCGGTATTCGGCGCCATTCCCGGCAGCAGCGCTAGTACCAGTCACAACCTTGAGCGAATAGGCGCCAAAGTTGGCGTGCTCAGTGCTTGCAGCGATGGAGTTACCAACTGGGGTGGTTGCGCTCTTGAGTGCCCAGCCAGACGTATTGCCATTCTCGAAGCTCGGATTGTTGACCATGTTCGTAATGGCGCTATTGGCAACACTCAAGTACGCGGTATCCGCGTAAATCGTCTTGCCAGTAGTGCTTGTGTCTCTTAAAAATACATAGTCGTTCACGGTGGTAGTCGCCCCCGTTGTAAACCGACAACTAAACTCTTGCATGCTTGTGGTAACAGACTGAGCCGCCAAACAAGTTGTGGTCGCGCCGTTGATATTGGTGCCGAGGTCAAACGTTGCGAAGCCTGCCGAAGCAGAAACCCAGACACTGAATGTGTAGGTAGTACTAGGAGCAAATTCGTACGTGTACCTCGCGCCTTGATTGGCAGTACCCGCAACAGTAGTGATGCGCAAATTCTGAGCACCATCGTGGCTGGCAGCCGTGTTGTCGGCAGTGAAGGTCGTCTCCGCGCCTTGCAAGCGTGTCCAGCCAGTGGTGCCCGACTCAAAGTTAGAGTTTGTAATGAGATTCGCATTACCGCCGGTGTTAATGCTCATAATTGTGTTGCCCGAGGGGTCTTGGACCGAGAATCCAGAGGCCGAATTGGCCGACGGTCGAACAATATTGCTGCTGCCAGTGAATAGACTGCCATTGGACGCGGTTACTAAGCCGCTGTTATTGATTGCAAATACGTCAATCCCATTCTTTTGGAGTTGCAAAATGTTGGCTGTTGCCCCTGTTTTGTTGACAAAAATCGAGGGGTTTGTTGCTGAACTATCGACTTGAACCCCTTGCGCAAGTCGGACAAAGTTTGCACTAGTTAAACCATCGAGTGATTTGGAGTTAAGCGCATATGGCGTAGCGCTGAACCTGGTAAAGGGGCTCATTTCTCCATCCCAGCTTGGCGTGCCAGTTCCACCGATGTTTACGGACAGCCACAACGTATCTTGATTCCAGTCTACGCTGCTTCCAAAGGGTGTGACACTACCCATATATATACTAAAATAACCATTCTTTACTAGTACTTTATTGCCACCTGTCCTTGTCTCTGTCCATTTTAGGGTTTCGTCACCGCCACCCAAGATTCCGTTACCATCTTGGTAGATCTTGAACTCGACGTTATAGCTACCATCTGGCACCACCGCACCGGTGTTTGTAAGAAGTCGCCCTTGATAGTTAATCTGTTCGTTGATGCCGACAGCTGCATTTGCTTTAGAGAAGTGAAAAGCGCCTACCACCCCTGTTATCACCACAATAACACACGCAAGCATAAGGGCTCTTACTCGAAACCTCGAACCTTTGACTACTGTTGTTGGTTGCATGTTGTGGTAGATTTTTGTTTATTTAATAGCTTTTGTATATAACTCTTATAATTATACCATTAAAACCAAAAGCAAGATGGCATTTTCATCTGTTATCCACAGCAATCTTAGGGCTAACGTTTGTGGCGAAGACTCGGTGTGATGCGAGCAGCAACAATTCGCTCACCAAACCAAAAACTTATCGTCATCAAAACCGCGATACCAAACGCTGGCCAAACCGAGTCTAAAATTTGTGCAACCCTGCTGCTGACATAACACTCTGAGCTAAAATAATCGGCACTACCCGGCACACATTTTGGCGAGATCACACCGGCCACCCCTGTATAGTCACGGGTTACGCTGACAATTGTTTGGATAGTTGTTTTGTTGTTCAGCCCGTCGCTAATAGTAATCGACACCACGTGTTGCCCTGATTTTGTGAACCTGTGCAACGCCGATTGTTCACCACCGTTCGTCAAAGAAAATAGGTCGTTTTGGGAGCCATCATCCCAGTTTATCGAAACAGCGTAAGGCGCAATCCCTCCGATTATTGTGTATTTGAGGGTTCCAACTTTATTAATCGGGTAGGCTTTTCTGGAAAGCGAGGTCGTTACAATCAGCGGCTCGTAATTCGGTGGGTTATTTTGGTTTTGGCTGTTCGGATCATTCGGGTTCGTTGCTTGCGTGCCGGTTCCGTCAACTTTCAGCTTTTTTGGAATTTCGTAAAATATCGTTAACACGCTTGAGTCTGGAGCATACTGAGCATCAGCATCACTCATTTTTGCAATAAAGTTATTTTGTCCTGGCCTAAGGCTAACCGTAAGTTGAAATTCCCCACTATTCCCACACAACGTCGCGCCCGCAAAAGTTGAATAACGAAATAGTTCAACATACAGCCCCGACTGACATGTACCTCTGATAGTTATGGTGTTCGTGCCGACCTTGCTGTCGTTTGAAGGTTCAATAAATGTGGCCGGAAATTGTGGAACAGGGCCTTTCATGCGGCCCGTGAGGTTTATGCTACCCGACACTGTTTGGTCAGCTTGCGCCGCGTTGCTCGCAAAGAAAAGGGTGGCGCCGGTGAGCACAAGGATGAAGTACAAGACCGTGTATGACGTAAACGCTATGCCAATTCGGCGACCAGTGTGTTTGTGATGCGCCACCCGAACACCGTACTTCTTCGTAGACTCAACCTGCTTAACGGCGTGAGTCTTTGCCTTCGATATTGTGCGACTAGTCCTCTTTTTTAGTTTGGCCATTGCTGTGCTTCTTTTTTGATCTTTTGACAATGAATTTGTTGTACCGTGTGACCAAGAAAATTAGTAGTGCCAGCAGTGCACCACCGATTGCGAGCAGCTTATATGGTATAACCCAAAAACTAGCGGTTTGACTAATAATCTTGTTTTCTTCGCCGTACGTTACATCTGCTTGAACTTTGTATTTACCGAACAAAAGTTTTTTATTTAGTTGCTGACTAAACTTACGAGTACTCTTTGGGAGTACGTTTCCACCGCTTGGGTTTAATTGACTATCTTGCACGGTTTTGCCAAACATATTTGAAACCCGGATTGTACCCTTTGGCTTAATGTGCACATTGCCGGTGTTCTCTATTTTTGTCACGATACCGACTGGTCCGTATTCGAACAATGATCGTTTCTTGCCATCTCGCGCACTGAACAATTCTGTTATCTTTGCAGACTCTTGCACATCACCAGAAACCCGTACCAACATAAGTGTACCGATACTGGCCGAGAGCGAGACTCCACTGCCCTGGGCATCGGCTGGTGTTCCCGTGTAGCGTACAACTCCGTAGTGTCCACCGGGGCTTGCGTCTTTGGGAACTGTAATTGTCACGTCAAATGTTTGTTGTTGTCTTGGAGCGAGCGTTGCGGTTGGAATTGTACTTAACCAATCTTTTATGGAATATGGGCTTTGCTCTTCATCTTTTAAGAGAATCTTTGGGCTACCGTCTTCGCCACTGGCCACAAAGTCGTTGTACTCCGCTTCGACGACGAGTGTCTCTTTGGTCACATTTCTCACCTTAAGTTGGGTTTTGATAACTTGACCTGGATCGGCTTTGACATCAACGAGAGGCGGTGAGATCTCAAGACCTTGGCCAGCCCCTTGCTGAGCAGACGCTGGAGACACGAATGTACTGAGTGGGAGCAATCCAAAAAGCAATATAGCAAGTACCGACAAGTAGTATTTCAAAAGATTACCCCTTTTAGTATTAATTACCTCTGATCAAAGGTATTATAGCAAACAAAAGCGGTTTCTGTTTTTGAAGATCAGAAACCGCAATTGAGATGCTCGTTTTTTCGAGAGACTAGAAGGTTGCTGTAGCGATGTACGTCATCGTTGCAGTGTAGGTGCCAGCTGGTTGACTACCAGGTACGTTCACGATGTAGCTCGTCGTGAATGTGTTTGCGTCGGTAGCTGATGCTGCTGATGCCACACCGTCACCGGTAACAAATCGGTATTGGTTCGTGGTTCCGTAGTTTGCAGTGTAGCTACCACTACCCGAGCCCGATGGATCGGCACCAAAAGTACTTGGAGAGGTGTTAGAACGAAGGTTTGCCCCAAATTGAGCTGTCCCTGCAGATGATGCAGTTTGCGAACCAAGTGCAGCAATGGTTGGAGAACCAGAACATGTGGTACAGGTAAGTGTTGAGCCATTAATCGTAATCGAGTAACCCGACACACCGTTGGTTGAAGCAGCCATTACAGAAGTACCAGTGCTGGCTGAAGTACTGGAGAACGTTTCAAAGTTTACTGTACTACCGGCAACTGTGCCACAGTTTTGACCTGTAATCGAAGTACCTGTACAGAAAACAAGTGACTCGTCCATGGTACCCGAAAGCTGAATCTGGGTCGCAGTTGAAGCTGCGACAACACCCGCATCAACAGGAGTGGTCCATGATGCATCCGAGTAAGTTGTAACTCGAGCAAAGAACGTTTGGTTCGTAGTAGTTGGGTTCTGTACGTTCCCAAACACCACTGTTTGCGATCCAGTTGGAGCCGCAGCGTTTCCAGCCTTGCTTATTCGAAGCGAACCTGCAGTTGCAGTGCTAACTGTCCACCCGGTTGCGTCACCGAGGTTGACTGGCTGGCTGGCTAGGGTTGATGAGCTGTTCGAAAACCCTGTAGGCGTGGTACATGTACCCGAGGCAGTTGTACACACTTGCGCAGACAAGGACTGCAATACAGTGCTCGACGGTACCGTAAAGTTAAATGTATATGAAGTAGTTGCATTCGAACCGGCTGGGTTCGAAGAACTAAGTGTGAGCTTACGTGCGGTGATCTGTGCCGCATTGGCAGTTTGTGGAACAACCAACGCTTGCATTGTCGCCAACAGTAAAGCTGCTGCGGCTGCCAAATAGACAGCACGCGCCGAAACGCTTGACATGGTATTTGCTACTTTGTGCATTTTTGTTTACCTTTTTTAGTTGTTTATATTAATCGTCTCTTGTTATTAAAGAGTTGAGTAAAAGATAGCATGAGCGTTGTAAAAATGCAACATTAAAACTTTTCAGCTTTTCCACAGCTTTGAATAATTAGTAGGTGCCGGTGCAGACGATCGCTTGATTGCCCGTGTATGTGCCACCTGGTGTCGTGGTAGAAACGTTTGCAATATATGAGATAGTGTAATCTGTTTGACCAGACGACTTGGGGGCGCTGGCAATGGTTTCTCCCGAATTGTATCTGTAGCTATTCGTGGTGTTGTAGTTCGCATCAACTGTGCCAAATGAAAACGTCGAATCTGGAACTTGAACCGGTCCGGAACCAAAGACAATTGGGCTGGTGTTACCAACAAGGTTAATACCAAACTGCTCTGTGCCAGCAGTCGAGGCAGTGTTTGTTGCCAAGTTCGTCATAGTATGTGCCCCGCTGTTTGGTGGCGATCCCACAACGGAAACCACGTAGCCATAAGACGTGTAGTTTAATACGCTAAATGTTGCGGTTGCGGTTGCGGTTGTTGCGGTCGAAAAAGATCCAAAATTGACGGTTCCCGAGTTAAGTGTACAGCTGAGTGTTGGGTCGGGAGTGGTTATGTAGCCGTTCTCGACTTGAAAATTCGACGAAACCCCGTTGCCAACACCAATGTTCCCAAGCGCCTGTTGTCCACTCTGAAGCTGAAAGCTTGCAGAAGAACTATCAAGATTTCCACCAGGACCGATAAAACTTTCGTCGATTCGGTAGTTGCTTGAAGCGCCTTGGGCTATGACCACACCTGGAATCAATACAAATGCCAGAAGTCCGCCAAAAAATAATATTAATCCATGCGTTTTTGTCATGCGTATGAGTACCTATTATATATGGAGTCCGTGTGTAAAAATACAGCACTATTTTGCAGCACTGCGATTGCTAGAGTTTTATGTAGGTTCTGGTGGGTTGTTTTTCTTTGAGGTCATTCACGTACTGATTTGCATCCTTAAAACTGAAGTATATATGCGCAGCTCGTATCTGATTGCCTTTTGTTTCGAGGTTTTTTATTATTTCAAGCCCATAGCCCGTGTCGACGACTTCTGAGTATTGGCCCGGCTTGAGCTTAAAAAGTGCATCAACTGTCCGAGGTGAAATATCTCGATTATTTTGGTCGATCAAAAATCCATATTCGCCACCAGCTTCTTTGGTGGCTGGATCTTCCGAAATTTCCTTGGCAAGCGTGGCGAAGTCTTTATTGTTTTTTAATTGCGCGAGTGCAACATTTGCTCGATCATGTGTATCGGTGTCAAGATGTGACACCAGTTTTTGGGCAAGGAGTTGGTGTTTTAGGCTTCTCTTAAAATCTCCCACTGACCAACCCCAATAGTCCTTAAGCACTGCTTCAAACTCTTTATCATTCCCACCCAATCGATTTTGTTTTTTTACGACAGCTATCGCGTCGTTCACCTCTTGATCGCTGACGCTCACGCCGTTGTTTTTTGCCAACTTATCAACATAGGCGTCGTTGACCACTTTCTCGAGCGCTCTTTTTTTGAAATCGGCAAGTTGTTGTTTGCCCGCTTCGGAGCTAAAGTCTAGTTTTTGCTGGGACTCATAATAATGAGTGTAATGCTGGACTTCAAACAAATAGTCTTCATACGCCACAAACTCTGACCCCATTCTGGCAATCGGAAACGGCACCACCTTTGTAACCTTATACAAAAATGTTGATGTGCTCTTCATCTGATACAGAGCGACCACACAATACGAAAAGAAAGCTACCACCGCGACTAAAAACAGTGTGATCGATATTACGACCAACTTGTGTTTGCTGTGCTGAAGCGGATAAATATACTTGCGTGCCCCTTTTAGCACTTCTTCGCGGTGAAGTTCGATATTCTCGCTCGTTATTCGAGTCCCGGGCTGGTTTTCGGGCTTTTTCCTTCTAATTTTGTTGACTAGCTTTTTCATGCGTCGGCCTCACCCTGCATCATTGGCGGGTTATTAGCCACAATTCCCTTCTCTCTTAAAATTCCGAGGAGTTTTTTCTGAGTTTTTGCAGGATGGTGAACGTCGTGAATTACCAAATCACCAACAAAGGTCTGCATCATTATTGTACCAAATCCCAGCACAGTTTCTTGAAATCCAGCGACTTCGTAGTTAACCATTTGAATTTGATTGAGCCCAATGTCAACCACACTTCGCTTCCATAGGCCTTTTTGGGTAATCTGTATAAAACGTTGGTCGGTCAAAATAAACACGCTGTAAAACCAGGTAATCCAAGAGGGTAAAAACACGATGCCCGCCAGAATTAAACCTGCAGCGAGTCCTCCGAAAAGATATGAGTACTCTGGCTTGATGAGCGATGGGATGGTACCAAGCAACACCGCCAGCATTGCCAGAATCAAACCGCGCCGCATCACAATGGGGTGTTTGCGAAAAACAAAAAGTAGCTCTTCGCCGTCAAGCTGATCCTCAAAAAACTTTTCCGACTTGTTTTCGCTCATGCTCAGATACGATTATACCCTAGTAAGGTTGGTATCCCCACTACGATATCGCGCGGCTACGCCACACTCCTCCCTGCAGTGCTCGGCAATAAGATAATCAAGATCGTCATATTGCCTGCGCTCCTCGTACGCCGAACTCCGTTCTCATAATAATTACATTACCAATAAATACACCCCTAGCGGGGTGAATGTATTGGTATCCCCACTACGATTCGAACGTAGATCTGCTCCTTAGGACGGAGATGTTCTATCCATTGAACTATGGGGACAAATATGACTCGCGTGTTATCTTACTGCTTTCTTTTTGGTTGCGTAAACTTCTCGTGAACTGTTGGGTAATTAAAAATTTCCGACTGACTAAACCAATGAGCAATTTCGGCCTTTGCTTCATCAACATCACCAGACGCATGAATAATATTCGCGATCCCTGCCCCTTGAGAATCGGCGTGATCAAAGCTGACATGGGCATAGTCCCCACGAATTGTGCCCGGTAATGCGCTTTTGGGTTCCGTGGTACCGACCATTTTCCGCACAATCGAAACAGCGCCAACCCCCTCTAACACGACTGCGATCACTGGCCCTTCTTGCATGAGCTCGAGCGTCACATCAAAGGCTTTCTGGCCACGACGCGATATCATTTTGCTGATTGTTTCATAGTGATGATGGTAGTGCTCGGCACTTGGTTGCAGCATCTTCGCGGCGACAATCTTGAGTCCTGCTCTCTCAAAACGCGTAATAATTTCACCAACAAATCCACGCTGCAGGCTATCAGGCTTCAAAATAATCAACGTCCGTTCCATCAAACATCCTTCATACAATTACTCTCTTTGTTATTACAGTAAATTGTACCAAACAACACCTTATCCGTCACGATTCAGTAGCACTTCTGTGACGATCGTCTCAAAAGTGCTACTATTTGTGCATGAATCGAGGTAATAAAACATCTACTCAATACATCTTGGAGGCACTTATTCCCTATTCCAAGGCCAACCTGCAGCTGGCTTTTAAGCCCGCTAAATTTTTCGCAGAACTCGAAAGACTCGACCAAGTCAAAGTGCAGACCGCAAAAACGTCATTCTACCGGGCCGTGAGGAAAGGTTTGGTTGAACTCGACGACCAAGGAATACCGCGCCTTACCGAAAAGGGCAACCGACGTGTGCTTCCCTTTTCGGCGCCCAAACTCAAGGGAGCTCACCTCATGATTGTCTTTGATATACCAGAAGCAGATCGCTGGAAGCGCGGACATTTGCGAGCCCTGCTGCACGAACTATCGTTCAAACAAGTGCAGAAAAGTGTCTGGACGAGCCCCTATGATCATCGAGAACTCTTAAAAATGGAAATAAAGGAGTTGGGACTAGAGAAAGAAATACGCCTGTTTGAGGCGAGAGATTTATTAAACTAGTAGCACTTTTTGGACGATCGTCCAAAAAGTGCTACTTATTTGTGAGGGGTGTTGGGGTGCGAGTGTCGTACAATGTGGGGTATGGGCAAAGAAACACCGCATATGCAAGCGCTGCTGACAGATTTTTTAGAGTACCTCGAGATCGAACAAAATCGATCGCAAAAAACCATCGCCAACTATGACCACTACCTTACTCGCTTGATTGATTACGCTGGCGACATAACGATCGCCGAGATTACGCCAGAACTTATTAGAAAATGGCGGCTGTGGCTTAATCGACTTGGCACCAACAGTAGCGATGAACTGCAAAAAACAACTCAAAATTATCACTTGATTGCACTGCGTAGCTTTTTGAAATATTGTGCCAAACGCGATATCCCAGCCCTCAGCGCCGACAAGATTGAACTCGCCAGAACCAAAAGAAAACAGGTTACCTTCTTGTCTGGTGAAGAAATGAAGCGCTTGCTTGAGCAGCCAGACGACAGCCAAGTTGCAGGCTTAAGAGACCGGGCAATTTTAGAGCTACTGTACTCGTCGGGGCTACGCGTCTCGGAGCTCGTTGGTCTCAACCGTGACCATATTAATCTCAAGCGGTTGGAGTTCATGGTTCGAGGAAAGGGCCAAAAGGACCGTCCGGTTTTTGTCAGCCCGCAGGCGGCTCAGTGGGTAGAACACTATTTAGAAGCCCGCAAAGATAACAGCCCTGCCCTGTTTGCTCGTATTGGCGGCCAAAAAATCGCTGATAGATCTGGGGACCATCTGCGCCTTACGGCTCGTTCGGTGCAACGAATGGTGGCTCGTTACGCACTACTGGCGGGCATCACCAAACACGTCAGTCCCCACACCCTGCGACACAGTTTTGCAACCGATCTGTTGATGAACGGCGCTGATCTAAGAAGTGTGCAGGCCATGTTGGGCCACAGCAACATTGCAACGACCCAAATCTATACTCACGTCACCGATCCACACCTAAAAGCCGTACACGAGAAGTTTCACCGAAAAAACGACTAGACTAATTTATCGGGCAGTCGGAGAGGTCAGAATTCACCGATCCAGTTGGATCCTTTTTTACGCTCAAAACCTTGCAAATTGATTCTGCAGAGTGGAGTGCTGATTCGACATTTCGATATTGGGGGTTGGAGGCGACCCGGACTTGAATTCGCTTCAGCACATCGTTAGCTCTGCCAGTCGAGTCGATCATAATTTGGGCGTTGTTGAACCGAACTGTGGCACCAGTCGCGTCTTTGCCGCTAATAGTCACGTCCGTAACCTCGTAAAGCGATCGGATATGCAACACGCTTTTTGGTGTGTTGATTCCCTTCAAGGTGATACTGCATTTTCTGGCGCCGCTACCGCTACAATTGGCTTGGCCGATGATCCCTTGGTTATTAGGATAGGTTGACACAGGGCCAATGCTCCCGCCGTCATTGGCGTTCGGCAAAAGAAAGGCGTTGATACTAAACCTGTTTATATCGTCCCGATTTCCCTTGTCGGCTCGAGTAAGGTCAATTCTCAGCCCACCCACGGTGCAACCTGTCGGAAGCTCTGGCGGTAAACTTGCGTTCCCTTGAGCAAAGTTACAACCAGACACCGTGCCGGCGCCGTTGGCGTCGTCCCAGCGAAAGGTAAGTTCGCTCACGTCCACTTGGGTTTGCCCGTCAAGACTTCGCCCTTCAATTGGTATCAATTTTGAGTCGTTTATCTGCAAATTATCCAACTCGATCGTTTCCGGGGCTTTATCGTAGAGTACACAGGTATAACGGTTGACGCCGTTCGGGCCATCAATTTGGGCATTAAGACCCAAATCATCGGTATCGCCGCACTTATCATTTTTTGTGGCCGCAGTCGGTGTTTTGTAGAGGTAATTCACTACATCATTCACACCGGTTTCGGCATTATAAAAAGCCTGGTCACTCAGTTGCCTATCCAGCGCTTGGCGTTGTTCGTTGCGGGCATTTTGGGACATGGCAAGGACAATTAGCGACAGCATCAGCACGATGATAATTGCGACGATCAGCGATACAACACCCTGTTCGTCATTCTTTAGTTTTTTGTGTGTGCTCGACATAAGTACCTACGCTAATTTAATCGTCTTTTTACAGAGTTGTCCAGTAGTGAGGTGGCACAGAAATTGCTGCCGGCAATTCCAGACTTACAGTTGGCGTCCTGTAGTGCGGAGTTACTTATTGGATTGCCATTATCATCATAGTGGGTTAATAAGTCATCATCACCGTAGGCAACTTTAATATCTATTTTAAATATTTTGTTTGATGCATCCGGCGTGACTTCAAACTTCAGCAAACGCATGTTGGTCTGCAAAAATTCCCTACCACTTGGATCACCTCCACAAGTATCACTTGCTTTGATTCGATCAATTTTGAGCCCATAGTCGTTTGGGTCTGACGTTCCTCCGACCTTCTTGTTTAATTGATAGGTGTATCGGGTATCACCAATGCAGAATTGTTTTTTGGGATCATTTTGTTGTGCAGGATCCACCTTCCGTAGATCGGCGTTGGCGAACTGGATCGTTCGGGTCACCTCTTCTGAAATATTTCTGACCGTTTCTTGGGTTTTAGACTGTAAAAGGCCCTTGTAGTAGCTTCTGCCGATATGAATGGCTGTGGTGGTCGCAATCAGCAAGACAATACTAAACGCCAGTGTTGCCACCATTAGTTCGATCAGCGTAAAACCTTTATTGTTTTTTTTCATGTGTTAGCCACCAGAAACTACATAAAGCATAACCACTACTGTAGATTAAAGTCTTAACAAGGGCAAGGCTTAGCGCTTATTGGTTTTTTGTGCCGACCACTCGATTTGTTAGCGCTTGGCGATACTTCCAGCCGATTTTTGTGATAATCACGACCGCGCTTGCCATCAACACCCACTCCCCCAGCTGGCTATAGAGAGTTTTTGTGCGGTTTGTCATAATATCGGCCGTAATAAGGCTCGGGTTGGCCTGGGTGGTAGAAGCACGTACGCTGCCGTTATGATCAATGATCGTGCTACTGCCGGCCTTGGCAGACTGCACAAAGGTCCGTGCGTTACTGACGGCAATGAAACGGGCAATTTGTTGGGCTTGGGTGTGATACGTCGGCGCGTTCGCAAACATGACGAGCGATGCCGAGTTTGTCAGCAACTCGGCGCCAGAAGCCACTTGCGTCCGAAACTCTTCTGGGGTAATTGCCCCAGAACACGCCGTGGCGGCAATGAGCTGTCCATTTGTAAGAAACGCCGTAGCTTCTGTCTGTCCTTTATGAATCTCCCGGCTGCCGCGAATCATCTCTAGTGTTTGGGTTTGGCCCAACAGCTTATAGATGAATTCGTAGCTGTAGGGCATTGCCTCGCCGACCGGAATCAGAAATGTTTTGTCGTGTTGATACAACGGTTGACCAGAAGAACCATAAACAGTGAGCGTATTGTAATTCTTGCCGTTTTTGGTTCGTTTTTTTGAGGTAATTATTGGGGATTGCGTGCTCGACATGAGCTTATCCAGGGTGACGCTGTCCGCTTCTTTATTCTTTTCAAAAATCGACACATATTCTGGGAGTACCAAGACATCGAGACTGGCTGGTTGTGTTTGCGTTTTCTGGGCCTCGGTAAGCGCTGTAGCTGTCTCACTTGGCGCGGTGGATGCAATTTGTAGTGCACCAACCGTTTGCCCGGAGCCGTTGGGTACCCGATAGCCAGCGTAGCCTACCCCACACAAAAGAATTACGGCGGCAAATACTGCGGCGCTCGGCTTCCAGCGCTTGTTCAGTAACCAAAAAAGCGCCAGATTTATTAGGATTACTAAAATGCCAAGACCGTAAAGGCCAACAAACCGGCTGGCATATACCAGTAGCGTCGAACTGGCGGGAAAACCGAGATCCCCAAAATTCCAATTTGCACCAAGGCTGCCGTTGGAGCCATACATTGCAACCGAATACAGCCAGCTGCGAACAAATTCACTGACCACCCACAGCGTTGGCACAAACAAAAAAGCTTGCACCGAGAGCAAACGCAAGTTTAATAGCCGATAGGAACAACCAAAAAGCACAAAACCGAGCGACAAAACTCCCGCAAAACCAAGATAGGTAAAGAGTAGCCCAAACGTCACCCAACCGCTTTTTAAGCCAGCCAAGAACACCGTGTCGAGCTGAGCAACCCAAAAAAGTGCAGTCAGCATCATGACAAGGCCGGCCAGCCAGATAAAAAAGACAAACCACCGAAACGGTAGCTTTTGCTTCTCGAGTTCATATACCATATACAGAAAAGGAATTACCCCTACAAAGACGAGCCAGCTTGCTGCGACGCTGACAAATGGCAGCGCCAAGCAAATGCCTGCAATAATCGACGCGGCGAGCCAGACTATTCGCCGTCGGCTAGACAATTGAGCTGAAGTTTGTTTTTTCGTATTCTCTACCACTGTTTACCAACCATGATATTATATACCATAAGAAGTTTGTAATGACTGGAGTGTTGATTTTATGAGTACCGCTTCCCCCGCACCGAAACGGAAAAAATTACTGATTGTAGGAGCCATCGGAATTATCCTAGTCACAGTTGGCGGGGGTCTAATCTACCTGCAGGTTCGAGATCGCCCGTTTAGCAATCCGCCCAAACCAAGCGCCTCGAGCCCAGGGCCGTCACAAAATGTAATTACTCAGTTTGAAGACAGTGTTCCCAGCGGAACAATTAGCCCCTCGGAAATCACAAAAGATCCAAACAAATTCAATGGCAAAGAAGTAAAAGTTCGTGGCAGTATTGTCCAAATGACTGATGGCAAGTATTTTGTGGTTGGGCAAGAAAAAACCAACCCGCCTGCAATAGCGCTTGACCTTGGAAACAGTGGTATCAAGATCGAAGACTATGTTAGTGCGTACGCGGATCCAAACAAGACTACTCCCCAAGAAGTTGGCAGCAATACGCCCAAAAACGTTGGGCCTGTGACAATTACGGCGATTTTTAGCGGTGGGCCAGCAGCCACCAGCCTACAAGTCAAAAAGATTGAGACCAAATAATCCAACTTGTTAGCTTTTGCGCGAGCTTTACGGGCAACCTGTGTAGGGTACCGTTATGGTTTCGTTGTATGTTTCTGTTATGTAGCCAGTCAGCTGCTGCCCAGACCACAACTCAAAACGGTTGTACCAGGCGTTACTTTCGTTAGGGTTTGAGGTGTTCAACAGTGCATAACGAACGGTGACGGTCCCCCGTCCCGCGACACTTTGCTCTGTCGCATAATATTCGGTGGGAAAACCAGATTTATTGTTGCCAATGGCGTAGCGAGGCTTCGGTGGGCCTTGGGTAGGAGTCTGTGGCCCAAATGGTCCCCAGCCAGGACCGGTGTGCTGCCACCAGTAGATCGTGGTGTACTGAGGAACGAGTCGCGTGCGAGTCACCGTCTCGTTTCTTGTCTTCGGAACCTCGCATTTGGGCCGGATAACAAAATTATGGTTTGTGGTACTTGCCAATAAGCCGGCACTCACGGGGGCCGGGTTTTGTGGGCAAGGCTCATAATATTGCGGCAACGAACCTATCTGCAGGCTATAGTTTCCTCTAGGTATAAGACCATCGAATGTCGCGGGAGCATTGGATGACGTTGCAATGCCAAGACCATTTATGCTCACCGAGACAGGGAAGGTGGGGTTGGTTGCGCCGCCTGCACTACACTGCGGGGTTGATTCATTCGGTCCAGGCAGAAGTTGCTGCACGCTGACGGTAATTTTTGGTGGAATGTCCCTACAGATTTCCCTGCCACCGGGACTGCCTTGACCGAACGGACAAGGATCGCAGTTGCCCACAGTGTTGAATTGTTGATTTGGTTGACAGCCGCCGACCGACAGTGGCGAGTTGTCTAGGGCTGCAATGGTGTCTGGGTAGATTCGATAAACCATGGTGGCCTCGTCTATGCCATCACCATTCACCTTTTCCCATCTGGTATGAGCCGTAAAGGTATTGCCCTCTCTTGAGACAAAAGTATAGTAAAAATCGCCGTTTTTACACTCGGCTGGATACGAAATAAAGTTTTCTTGCTGGGCGTCATCTGGTGGCCGTTTACCGGCGTCAAAGGCCTGGACCGTGATCGCACCACCATCTGTTTTCATACAAAAAACCGACCCGCTCGTTGGTATGTCGTTCGAAACACTTGCAATAGAAGCGTATTGTTTTAGTTTTTCAATCTGGGTTTCGGTTATTTTGAACGATTCACCACGTTCTTGAGATTGACGAACCGCCAGCGAGCTTTTGTTGGCGAGGGTATACGACGCCCCCATGATAAAACTTAGCACTGTAATAGCAATCAAAACTTCGACAATGGTGTCGCCGCGGTGGTTTTTTAGGAGATTTTTCATGGGTTGCACCCCGCTGGCCAAGAATCAATGGTTCTTTCGACACTCAGCTGTTGGTTACCACCACCAATAGTCAATGACGCTTTGCGGCCACCACCCGACTCTTGAATGCACACCACTACGCCAGATCCGGCGGCGTTATTAATATTAGTCGTGACCTCAGTGGTATCTGCAAACCCTTTCGTTTGCATTTTTAGGGAGGTTCCATCTATCGGCCAGACCGAAACCCGAGAGGAATTACCGCTAACGATGTTGCCCACTTGCGACTTTTTAGAGAAATCGGACACGATCACTAGTCCGCCAACCGATGAGCCACTGGAGGCATTAATGACTTTTGTGACCTCGACACTGGCCGTAAGCTGCCCCGTATCGAACAGGCCCGGTCGCCCCTTAACCCCCATAAGTACTGGTTTGGCCTGTTCGAGGGATTCTACGTCTTTGTTAGTAGTAGTCTGCCGATTGCCAACCATGGTATAGACATTGTAGGTGCTGGGTTCTCCTTGGGGTTCAAACTGCAAGGCTTTACCCACAAACACGCAATCTTGGTTTGCGCCTTGCTCTTTTGTGCTTGATGTCGAAAACATTGGACCGTTTTGTCCACCGCCACATGAATAGCCCGTGGTATACGGATAAAACCCGGTCGAAACATCGTTGAGAACGTCTTGCAGCTTGACCTGCATGGCATCTACCGACTGGGTAAACTGGTTTCGTCTATTCTGCTGCGTCATTGCAATAATTACCGTCCCAAACAGCGAGGCGCTTATTATGAGGAACATCATCGTTTCTATTATTGTGTACCCGTTGGCGTTACGCCGTATCATGGGCAAATTATAGCATAAGCACTCGTATCCAGCTTCTGGGTAATCAACCAATAAATGTGTCGATGTACCACTGGGTAATTTTCTCTCCCCAGAGCTGGACCACAAAAGCTCCTATTATTAGGAACGGGCCGAACGGGATTTTGGTGCCCCGATGTGCCCGTTTGCTGAGCAACAGTGGTAGTGAGATCAGCGAGCCAAGCAGCGACGCAAAAAACAATACCAACAGGGCAGGCTCGGGACCGCCCACGACCGCCCCCAGCAAAAACCCCAGTTTTACGTCACCTCCACCAATCCATTTCGCGTTCGACAGCTGAAAAAGGAGGTAAAAGAGGCCACCACCAATCAAAACCCCAACCAGGGCTCTCACAAGCGGTTCTAGGGACTGTTGGGAAAGTATTTGGACCACAATCATGGCCAGCGCAACCCAATACAGCGAAAATACCACCTTGTTTGGCAGTATCATCCAGCGTAGGTCATAGATAACGAGCGCTGCCAGTCCGACCAACATCACCAGCCAAAGGCCAAAATACAAGCTGCCGTAGACGTCGAGCTCGAGCGGCCAAAATACATATGACGCAACAAACGCCAAAGCAGTCGTCGCTTCGACCACTGGATACTGCCACGAGATGGCCTGCGAGCAATATCGGCATTTACCCCTCAGAATAATCCAACTTAGGAGCGGAATGAGGTCAGAAACAGCCAGTTCGTGCTGACAGTTTGGACACATCGACCGGCCGCGGGCGATAGAATAGCGCGAGTTTTTCTTGGCGTTTTTTGCCGTTGATTGGGATTGCATATGGAGCCGCCAGACCAGCGCGTTCACAAAACTCCCTAGGCACAAACCAAGCAACACCAGCGCAACAATAATCATTAGCAATAATCATAGCACGACCAAATAAAAACGGGGCCACCTGGACCCCGTTTAATTCACAGTTGAACTATTAGCCTTCTTGGCAAGCAGCGATCGGTCCGCCCGAATCCTCAATTTGATACAAAAGTGCAACCTGTCTCAGTGTCCCCCCGGTCGTAAGATCGTCCGTGAGCGCGCCTGTGGGTGAAGTACACTTTGCTCCAAGCTTGAGTACTGCTTGCGTGGAGCTTGGGCTTGACGACTGACTTTCGTTCTCAATAACAAGTGTCGTTATGTTTGTTAGCTTCGCGTTCGAAATCACCTTCGCTGAATCAGTACTTGCTGGTAGCTTCCCGTTGTTGTTGTTCGTAAACTCGCTGACCGCTCCCAAAATACTTGCCGCCTCATTCTTTGATTGGGTGTTTCGGCTGTTTCTCTGAAGTGCTGGTACCGCCAAGAAGACGATCAAAAGAATCAGTCCCGCGATAGCCAATACTATCAAGACCTCGATAATCGTAAATCCTCGGTTATTTTTCTTTAAGCTATTTGTCATTTTGCCCATTCCCCCTTTTGGTGGTGTTGTTTAAGCTTATGGTTAGAATATAGTCTAGTCGACCCCTCATTGCAACCCCTTACTTGATAAGATCCTTGCCCGCCAGACCATAAATTGGCAGCAGCACGGCCGCTACAATAATAAACGCCACAACGCCCAGTATTACCATCAAAAGCGGCTCGATGATGGTCGAGATGGTCTTTACTTGGTTGTCGACCTCTTTTTCGTAGTAGTCGGCGGTTTTTTCGAGCATATCCTCGAGCGATCCAGATTCTTCACCTATCCGAAGCATATTTGGCACCAACGGCAAGAAATTTGGGTCGCCCTCTAAAGAATCGGCCAGCGACTTTCCGCCTTTGACTTTTTCGATGGCCCGACCAATAGAACGCTCGACATGCACATTGTTTATCGACTGAGCCACCACCTCGAGCATCTGGATAAGCGGCACACCGCTCGCAACCAGCGTAGTGCCCGTTCTGGCGAATCTGGCCATGTAAAGCTTCATAAACAACGGACCAATCGGCCAGCCAGTCATCTTAAATCTGTCAATTACATCCCTTCCCCCCGGGGTCCTGGCATATCTGGTCGTCGTAAAGCCCGCCAAACCAAGCAAAATAAGTACCAGCCACCAAAACTTGGTTACAAAATGCGAAACCGCCAACAGGGCTTTTGTAACCAGTGGCAAGGACGCGCCCGGCAAGTCGTTGTAGATAACTTCCACTTGCGGCAGCACTTTGACGATCATAAAGCCAACCACCGCGATCATGACAAAAATGACCACCGCCGGGTAAACCATCGCGCCGCGAACTTTCGACAGAATTTCGGCATCTTTTTCTTGTTGATCGGCAATCCGAATAAGGGCTTTGTCCAGTGTGCCAGACACCTCACCAGCCGCAATTAGACTGACGTAGACATTGTTAAATATTCGGGGGTGTTTTTTGAGTGCCTCGGAAAAGGATGACCCGCCCTCTATATCAGTTATGATTTGATTAATAACTACGCGAAACGACTTATTTGTGGTCTGATCGTTGACATTTCGGAGGCTTTGCACGAGCGGCAAACCAGCATTAATCAATGTCGACATTTGGCGCGAAAAGATGATTTTGTCTTTGGCGGTAATGCGATTGCGCAGTTTTGCGATCGGCGAAGAGCCACCCACATCAACCAGCTTTATCTCGAGCGGTGCCAGACCTTCGGCTTGAATAAGTTTGGCAGCCGCACCTTCATTGTCAGCCTGCAGCGTGGCTTTGACCTTTTGGCCGCTGGCTGGATCTCGGGCAGTATAGGCGTAACTTAGCATGAATCCGTTAACCCCTCATTAACCTATCGAGTTCGTCCAAATCAACCGCAACTTGACGGGCTTCGTCGTAGGTAATCGACCCATTGTGTATGAGGCTAACTAGTGTTTTATCCATAGACTGCATCCCGTGTTCGCCACCAGTTTGTATCACCGCGTCGAGTTGGTGGCTCTTGCCCTCACGAATAATGTTGCGCACCGCCGGCGTGGCTACCAGAATTTCAGCTGAAGCGATTCGGCCACCACCAATTGTTGGCACTAGTCGCTGCGAACAAATTGCCATCAGAATATTGCTTAACTGGGCCCGAATCTGGGGTTGTTGATGCGGCGGAAACACGTCTATCATTCGGTCGATACTCTGTGCGGCGCTGTTGGTGTGCAGTGTCGCAAAAACCAAGTGCCCGGTTTCGGCAATCGTAATCGCCGCCGCAATGGTTTCCAGATCTCGCATCTCGCCAATCAAAACCACGTCTGGATCTTGACGCAAGCTCGAACGGAGAGCTGCCGAAAAAGAATAGGTGTCGTAGTGAACTTCCCTTTGGACGATGACCGACTTATTGCTCTTGTGGGTAAATTCTATTGGGTCTTCGATGGTGACAATGTGCGAGGCGCGCTCGGCGTTAATTTTGTGAATCAAGGCCGCCAGCGTCGTAGATTTACCAGATCCAGTTGGACCAGTCACCAGCACCAATCCCCGTGGATAATCAGCAAATTTTTCGACGATTTTTGGCAGTCCCAGCTGTTCGATGGTCAAAATTTCGTTGGGAATAAGTCGAAGCGCGGCGGCCAGATTACCCCGTTCATGAAAGGCATTTACTCGAAAACGGCCGAGGTCTCCAAACGCAAAACTAAAGTCAAATTCTTTGTCCTTGAGCAGTATCTGCTTCTGCTCGTCGTCGAGAATTGCAAAGATGAGCGTTTCGACATTTTGCTCGTTTAACACCGGTGACCCGGTTACTGGACGTAGTGCTCCGTCGACTCGAAGCATCGGCGGCAAGGCAACTTGCAAGTGAAGGTCGGACGCCTTGGTTTTTACTACCTCTTCGAGAAGTAGTTCTATTTTGAGCTGTGTTTGTTGTGCCATATCCCACCTATCCTTTTCTACTGCTTTTAAGCGCTGTCCGATGCGGCGACTCGATTTACCTCTGCAACCGTGGTATATCCGGCAAGTGCTTTGAGATAACCATCTTCGCGCATATTGATCATGCCTCTTCGCTGGGCTTCGGTTTGGATCTCGCTACTGGTTGCTCGTTTGAGTCTTAGCTGCTGAATTGCTTCGTCAACCTCAAACACTTCGTAGAGCCCCATACGCCCCTTGTACCCCCCTGGAGTTTCGGGTCCATCTTTGCCCTTGTACAAAGTATAAGCATTTTGGTTCGCCAGTGGCAAGCTTTCGTACCCGAGATCGTCCGAAACTGCCTTTCTCTGAGCCTCCTCTTTTGGCAATAGCTGGCCAACCGTGCTGACAATCGCTTGCTGCTCGGCCGCAGACGATTGATAGGTTTCTTTGGTCGTATCGGCAATTCGGCGCACCAAGCGCTGGCCGATAACGGTACGAACCGTCGAGGCAATCAAAAATGGCTCAATGCCCATGTCGAGCAATCTGGGCAAAATACCGGCCGCACTGTTGGTGTGAAGTGTGCTAAACACTAGATGTCCCGTCAGCGCCGCCTGCACTGCCAGTGTGGCGGTCTCTTTGTCACGAATTTCGCCGACCATAACGACGTCCGGGTCTTGGCGCAAGATCGAGCGCAGTCCAGAGGCAAACGTCAATCCCACTTCGGCATTTACTTGGATCTGGTTAATGCCTTCCATCTTGTATTCGACAGGATCCTCGAGCGTCACAATGTTTATGGCTTCGTTTTTTATTTCCTGGATAAGCGCATACAGCGAGGTCGATTTACCAGACCCTGTTGGCCCGGAAGTTAGAATCATGCCATTCGGGTTTTCTATGCCCTTTCGGATGGTTCGAAGCGCCCGGCCATGATAGCCCATGTCCTCGAGTTTTAAGCTGGTTCCTGTCTTATCAAGCAGTCGAATCACGACTTGTTCGCCCCACACCACCGGAGATATGGCAATACGAAGATCAATTGCTTTGTCGCCCACCAACACCGTAAACTGACCATCTTGTGGAATGCGATGCTCATCTATCTTTAGGTTGCTCAAAATTTTTATTCGGGAAATAAGCGGCGGTTCGGTGGATTTAGGAAGCTTCATTATTTCGCGCAGCACGCCATCAATCCGGCAGCGAATTTTGAGTTCCTTTTCGAGTGGCTCAATGTGCACATCGCTCGCCCGACTATTGGCCGCATATTCTAAAATTGCCGACAAGGCCTTACTGATCGGCGAGTCTTGGACAATAGTTTTGATGCTCGAATTTGACTTAAGAAGCTCGGCAGCAGCATCGGCTTTTTGCTCGGCAGGCGTTCCAGGATGCGATTGAATAGCCCTTGTGACATCGGCTTCGACATCTTCGTCATACTGCTTTAGGATCCTGCGAATACCCTCTTCGCTGGCGGTATAGACCTTGAGCGGACGGCCAATTCGATTCGCCAAAAAATCTACCGCCTGCACATTGTCAGCATCCAACATCGCCACCACTAATCGGCTTTTGATTTGGCCAATTGGCACCGCCATATAATGTTCGGCGATGTCTTTCGGCAGCAGTCGAAGCACCTCTTTTTCGATGCGGGCGTCGGTGAGGTTGACGTAAGGAACCTTGTTTACCTTGGCAATTGTTTTGGTAAGCACCTCGTTGGAAATATTTCCATCGCTCGCCAAGAGTGACAGCAATGGTTCGGTGCTTGACTTGGCTTTTTCGCGAATTTGTTCGAGTTTATCGAGCGCAATAACCCCATCAGCGACAAGGGTTTTTTCGACAAGCTTTTGGTTTTCTGTAGAAAGTACCGACACTCCAGCTTACCTCAGCTAGAGCGGTTTTTGGTTATTGTTATCGCCAATTTGAATCAACTGTGTCGGATTAATCGCGTTTTGGTTAAACACTTTCGGATCTGGTTTCTGGAAATCAGAAGTTATCGCGCTCACCGTTTCGGCCTTCTGTTCTTTGCCCTTTTTCCCCACAAATAAGGTGCTGGTAATGAGGATAGAGATAACGCCGGCAAACACCGCGACGACAATAATAACTGCAACATCTTTTCGTTTCATCTTTTTACCGTCTCCGTCTTTACGTCAAACTTCTTTTCTGGCTGGTAAAAGGTCTTGGCGTCAACCGTTACTTTTAACGAAGAGCCGCCGCCATTTATGACAATTTTTTGGACTTGCATTGGGCGAATCGAGCGCTCAAACAGTTGCATCAGCGACTTGGTCGCAGACCCAGAAGTGTTTACCGTCACCGAAAATGGCATTTCGACCGGGCTTGGTGACACCGAAGACTGGTTGGAGGCTTGGGCAACTTCGTCATCGACTCCAGTAATCGTCTCCAGCGAGAATTGATTGTCTTTCAGCAGCTTTTCTAGGCTGGTCGCCAGGGCTGGAAAGTCATACTTGCTCGGCAATGCGTCGAGAATAATTCGTGGGTTTTCGCCATCTCGTGGTCCGTTACCCTTTGGGTTCCCGCCCAAAACATTGGTCGTTTCGCCCGCAAAGGCTTGATAAGAACTGTCAAGTTTTTGCACTTCTTCCAAATTTTTATTGGTTTGCTTCAGCGCAATTTTCTTTTTGCCAATCACTTTTGCCTGGTATGACCTCTGTTCCATCAACGCCTTTCCCGCAACCAGCGAAAAGATCACCACAAACACCGCCAAGCTGACCGCCAGTAAGATGGTAGCCTGCGCTTTATCTATTTCGAGTCGTTTGGTTGATGGAGGAAGTGCCATATTATTGCCCCTGTCCTGGTACGTTTTGCGTTTGTGGACTAAATAGTGCCGCTGGTTTTTCGGTCTCAGATCGAGTCGAGATGATATTTGGAACCGTTAACGTCACTGGTTGTTTTCCGTTGGGGACATCGCCCTTCACATTTTGGAAGATAACCGGATCAAAGCTAAATTTGAGGCTATAGGTCGCCTTGCCGCCTTGGCCAGCACCGGCCGCTTTCTCTACCGAAAAACTGTCGAGCACCACGTTGCTAAAGGCTTTTCCGGTTTTTTCATCGCCGGCGTTCACCTTGTAGTCAGTAAATTTGAGCGTATCAACAAATTTGTTCACTGTTCCGAGATTATCGGCTTCGCCCTGCAGCTCGATGGTGTTGGCAGCAAAGTCGACAGAAATAGTCGTGATCGTCGACTGGTTTGGCACCAACTGCGTCAAATAATCAAGCAGTCGAGAGCTCACCACCTTCTGGTCGTGCAACGCCGGCAAGCTAGAGAGCTGATTTTGAATAGTCAAAATCTTGTCCAGGTCTTCTTTTGACTGGATTTTCTTCACATTGGTGTTGATGTCCTTGGTAAGGTCGCTAATATACTTGGCTTGGTTGACCTTTACAAACAAGAAAAGTAACAAAAAGAGGCCAAAAAACACCGCCGAAACCACAATCGACGTCCCAATAATCAAACGCTTGCGATTCCGCGCTTTTACATATTCGAGTTTTACATCTGGCAGGAGGTTAAATTGGATCATGCTATTCGTCTCTCTCCGCCAGGCCAACTGCCACCCCAAAATGGTTCGACACGGCCATGAGTTCATTTTGTCGCTCCATGCCGTACACAACATTTCTCCAAGAATTACCGATTTCGACATTTACACCGAATTTGTTGGCAATATATAGCGGAAATTCTGGCAAGGCCGAGGCCCCGCCGGTCATAACAATCCGATCCAGCTTTGTGCCCTGGTAACGGGTCTGGAAGAACTTAATCGACTTATCTATATCGCCCATCAAAAGGTCAATGGTACCGATGATCGCGTGATACACTTGGCCCTCTAGCTTGTTCTCGCTCACGCCAAATTTAAAGACAAATTCTTGCGCCTGTTTTTCGTCGATATTCAGATTTTGTTGGGCCGCTTTGATTATTGCGTCAGAGCCAGTCGGCACCGAGCGCGTCAACCGTGGCGCGCCGTTCATAGTTATTACCAAATCGGTACTTTTGCTACCAATGTCGAGCACCATGTGCGGCGTTTGAGCATCTTGTGGCAGCATAGACCGCGTTAGTGCCAAGTTATCCGGCTCAAACGCGATGACATTGAGCCCAATCGACTCCAGTAAATCCAGCCGCTTCTCGATAAACTCATTTGGCACGCTGGTCAGCAACACCTCTACCTTATTGGCATCGCTCGGCGAGTCACCAATTATAGCCCAGTCTATCTTGGACTCATTAATCGGTGTTGGAATCAGCGAATCAGCTTGGAAACGAATGGTTTTTGCAAGCTCTGCAGGCGAAATTCGCTCGATATCAACCACGGTCGTAAATACTCGCTGCGAAGGAATGCCAACCGCCACGTTCTTGGTGCTTATTTGGGCAGCACTCAGCATTTCGCGAATTTTTTCGCCAACTTTTTGCTGATCGGCCTTCGAATCACTCAGAGAAATTTTGCTCTCTATCGGTGTCATGGCATACCGCAGCAGTTGCTTGTTGCGCGGGTTGTTTGTCAGCTGTACAGCCCGAATCGCCGTACTGCCAATGTCGAGACCAAAGAATTCGGATACCCCACTCAGTAAACTCATTCCGTTATCGTCCTATTCCCTATCTCTTCTTATGTTCGTTTTGATATGTATCATACGCATGTAGCCGTCTTTTTCCGAGTACAAACCCTTTTGGGGTGCACATCTGTTAATTGCAGTATACCACAAGCGTTTTAGATAGTAATTACTTTTTACAAGATCGGTGGCAGAGTGGTTATGTATTGATACTCGCCGCTGTTTGCCGTCGATCGCGGGTTAAACACCGGAGGCGACAGGTACATTTCTGGGCTAAAGTTAAAGATTTCGGCCGCTTTACTGTCAGTGGCGCTCTCTTGCTGCTTCGAATCTCGCAGCGTGTGGCCCGTGCGGTTTAAGACCAGTCTTTGAGCAATAAACGCCCCGTTGACCCGCAGCTGCTTGTCGTTTCCTTCGGCACCACAGGCGCTAAACAATTCTGCGCTGCCAGGCGCAACACCAGAGCTGATTGCACAGGTATAAATTGTGCCCTTGCTAGCACCGTTTGGCTGGGCAATATAGAGTCCATCCAGAGTCGTGACCGTATTGGAAATATAGATATTACCCTTTACCACCAGCGTAAAGTTGGGTATCTCATTGGCATTGTTATATTGGTTTTTGTAGGTAATGTCGCTGGCGATAAACACATCGCCATTAACGTACATGGTGTGGCGCTTGCCGTAGCCCGTTGCACCGCCCAGTGTCGCCGAGCCTCTGGGGCCAGGATTCACCAAAGATTGGCCTTCATCAGCAATTCGTGTGTCATCAATGCCAAGTGGTAGTCCATCAGTATTAATGATCGTTTTCCAATTAGTGACGTTATCTGACTTTTTGGCATTATCTGGATACTGCGTCTCGGTGTAATAATCTGGTACACACCAGCCATCGCCACTCATATTACCGCCAAGCTCTGGGGCATAACCAAGACTTGAAACAGTCGGCGGGTCGGTATTGGCAAATGTCAAGCCTCTCGGTTGGTTGGGTTGATCTGTTCTTAGTGTCGCACTCGGGAAACCGTTTATTGCGCCCAGCGCCATGGCGGCTAACTGTACGCCAGAACCACTCTTGGTCCCCAGCTCGCCAATTGGCCGAGTGTAGGTTTTAATAAACGTATTCTTTATATTAGGACAATTTGTCGCAAAACCACCCCCCGCAGATACATCCGCCCCGTAAACCCTCACGTAGGGTTTGTTGGACACTTGAGCACAGCTTTCTTTTTCAGTTGAGCCGCCACCGGGACCGGGATCTGGAATAGTTTGGAACAGTCCTGCCCAGCCCTTGGCGGGCGACACCACTATCTTGCCGCAATATCTATCACCCAAAGTTGGGGTGTTTGTCGGCCCACTCATGGTGCCACTAAAGTCACCGATTGTTTCAAGGCTGCTTTGAGTAGGCACAAGCAGGCCGCCATTTTTTGTTAGGGTGCGTACTGCATTTGCTCGAATCGGCCAGCCACTGTTTTTTGCGCTGTAGTCAAACTTGGCTTGGGTTGGGCTTTCTTCGTCTGGATCCAGCGAAACAGCTGCAGTCGGTGTAATATCAAACCGCTTGAAGGTATCAACATTCACGCCGGCTCCACCGTTACATGAGGGTCCCAGGCCAAAGATATTGTAGTAATCCGGGTACATACTAAGGTTATACCTCTGCACAGTATCTGGTGCAGTAAGTGAAAATTCTAATATCTGGGTGGTTTCTCCTCTATCTAAGCGCGTATCGCTATTATCTAAATCTTGTAACCATTTGTGGGTCAAATGCCATCCCGACCCAGGCTGAGTTGTCAAAGAAAGTTGGCCAAAACCGCCCCAAGTTGTATATGGCAAGTCGGCGTCTCCAGTATTGGTAACTGTGGTTCTTACAGTAAACGGCTTGCCAGCCTCAACACCAACTCCACCAATTGTGTTGACTATTTGCATCGTGCAAGTTGCAACAAAACACTGAAGTCCCAAGTTTGCAGTGCTTTCCGTGCTCACTTGATATTCCCATGCAGGACCACCAGACACACGTGACCACTTCTCTACTACCATGATTCTGTCTTTATATGTCGGGTCTGGGTAATCTACGGTCACGGTTTTTGCTTCATCAGTATAGTTTCGGTAGGTTGAATTATATGCAGTATTTATCGGTGTTTGCAGCGTATGGTCCGCACCAGGAATGCTTTTCCAATAGTTTCCAGTAGTAAAGCCGGGGTTTGATTGTGAAGGCGTAAAGGCTCCGACAGTCGGAGTCGTTGGTCCTCCAAAGTTATTATGATTTTTATTACCCCTCATAACGGTAAATCTGTAGGTTGAATTTGGCGAAAGAATTCGAACGCTTTGTTCGCATCTGTTCGTGCCGGTACACCCATTTACTGTAAAAGTCCTTACTACTGTCGTGTCATTCGAGCTATTCGGGTTTCCGTTTTGGTCAATGTTCACAATTGTCAACCGAAACTCTCTAGTCGGAGAGTTTTCTAAAAGCTGGCTTAGGTTGACCGGTTTTACCATAAAATCATGTCCAGGAGGATAGCCCTTTGTTTCAGAAATTCCATAGTATTTAGTTGCAAGCCCATTGCCGCTCGGAACTGGATTAAAGTTATTCCAATTACCACTCGTGGTTTTGTATTGCAACCTCACATCTACTTTATTGCCAGTTTTGTCGGGGTCAATAGCCCAACCCTTTATATAAGTGCACTTTACTTCAGTAATCTCGCCTACGGGCTTTTGGTCACATTTAAATTGATCGAGTTGGGTAAACTCACTAAAAGGAAGCCACATCTGAACCCCGTTGCCTTTCGACACATCGTTCCACGCCCATGTACTACGTTCTCCCCTTTTAAAACTTACTTGCTCTTGACGGTATTGATCATTGTCCCCCATCGCATCCCCTACAAAAATTGCGGTGTCAGCAGGAGAGGAATAAATAAAACCCATCTGCTTATTCATAACTGGATCGTTTCTGATATATTGATTCCTTGCATTGGGACCATTATCGGCATCAAACCACCTCAAATAAACACTCTGATTGGCCGGTGACTCGCAGTCAGTTTTAAACTGAAAATCATAACCAGCATACTGCTGGGTGGCTGGGCCAGCGATAAGTGCTGAGGGACTTGCGCCCGGAGTACTGTAATCAATTGTATCTCCATTTAGCTTGGTCGTAAGTTGGTCGTACGGCCCTTTGCGCGTCCCATTCCCAAAACCATTGTAGTTGTCAGAGTTTCCACCGAACGCAGCACTTAATAATGACGTATCTACCTCCCTTTGAGTAACATATCCCGGCGTGATGGAATAAGTGTATAGCCTCACATTGTTAAGCCCACTATTCACCTGCAAATAGAGATCAAAATAGCGAACATTACTGGGGTACCGCGGATCGCTCCTCAACTGCGACTTTGGTACCGTTCTCGTTTGGCTTCCACCACAATTCGCACTTGTAAAGTTTCTCCTATTGCCAGAGTTTCCGCCATTGATTATAGAAAATCCCGAAGACCCAGGAGTGCATCCCGCAAAAAATATTTGAATTTGAACATTTTGTGCGTAATCAACAGCATCACCGTTATTGACATCAATCAGATTAGACTGCGGGTATCCCCCCGGTCCGTCAAAAAAATAGAAAAAACGGATGGTTGATTGTGGCGACTCCAGGTGGCTGCCTGGATTGGTCGGACTGGGATCATAGTTTGATAAGGCTGTATAAAGTTCTTGGCTGCCGTTGTTAAGACTTCGAGGAAAATAATTAGTAATTGGACTTGCGCCTGCTTTATTCCCCACCACCAAAAAAATAGCTGAACACAGCAAAAAACATAAGATTGTTAGTAATTTACGATTCCGCAAAAATACCGCGTTCAATCGATTATTCCTCCTGCATTATTGACTAAAAACTTTTTCTTTAGATTGTTGGCTGACTCCACCTTCTCGCGGTTATTTTGTGATTGATAAATTGCAATCGCTTTATCCATCCACAGACTACCTTCTGTTTTATTTCCACTAGCAAAATAGTAGCTCGCTATTTGTGTTGCGGTGTCCGCTTGCTGATTCTTGTCCTTAAGCATGTCGAACTTTTCCTTTGCTTTATTTATTGCCAGCTCATAGTTGTCAGCCTCAGCAGCCAATGCCCCTTCGTCACTGAGTTTTGCAACCCTGTCGACATTTTGCCCATCATTGTCTTTTTGTTTCATAAAAAAAACCAACAAAAGAGCGACAACAGCCACTAATATAATTACAGACAAAAGGAAGATCGCTCTGTTTTTGTTTAGTCTTATTGCTTTGAATTTCATTACTGATTTAAGTAAGAATAACAAATACCCATACTACTCATGGTTACACTATAAACCAATGTCAACTATTGATCAAAGCTATCGTGAGGGTGTTTGTCTTTTATCAAACACTGAGGTGTTTTGTTTGTTTCAGTTAAAAAGTAATCCTATTTACTGCAGGGTATAAAGTCGTAGGTTCCAGATGTTGCTGTCCAGGTCTGTTTTTTGCCGCCATTAGATTTTAATGGCTCAGCGGTTGTATACTTCATCTGCACAATCTCATTTCGTAACTCGCAGTTCGATTTGGTTCTATAGAGTGGAAGTGTAGTTGAGGCGCTAAAGTTGTTCTTACTTGAAAGAGGTAACTCGCCGATTGGAGTGTTTCTCACCATCCTTGATCTTTCAGATGCCTTGCTTACCGCCCAAACTTTTACTGTCAAATCACCGAGCGCTTCACAGTACGGATTGGCTTGAAAATCTTCCGATTCCGCCCAAATTTTTACGTTGGTTTTCTGTTTGTTCGCAAACCAGATTTTTCTGTGCTGTTGGCTAGTTTGTAGAGCAATGCGCTGCCCACAATCGATATAAACATCCTCGGGCACGCCATTATCAAAATAGCCCTCTGGAAACTTGCTCAAATCAAAGCTCGAAAGTAGTGGGCGTTTTTTGGTAGTTGCCGGCTTAGTATTTGCCCCGGCAAGGTTAATACCAGTTTGAGGCATAGTTACCTTTGTAGCGACTTCTCTTGCGTGGGCTGGCTCTGTTCCGAGGGGTCCCTCTGATCGCTGGGCCATTGCTGCACCACCACTAAGTGCCAAGGTGGCACCGACAACTGCACCGGCTCGCCGGGCAACGTTGTGCGCAGCACTAAACCGTTCGTGCTGCTGAGTTGCGAGTTGTGGTTCAAAGGTTTGAGGTTCATTAAAATAAGCAACTGGTGGTTGCTCGAGTAGTTGCATTGCTGGATCTTGTTCTGGCATTTTCTTATGCTCCCTAAATAACTTATGTTATTCACTAAACATAGTTATACCAAATAAATCGACCTCTGTAAATTGCTTATGCTAATAAACTATCCACAGCACCCATATACTTCTTCACCCCCAAACCCAAAGCTACGAGCGAAAAAAATTAACCATATAGCTGGCTGTGGGTTCCGATCAAAGCAAATAATATGACCTCTTCGCCTTGGTTTATATAAAGAGCTCGCAAGTCGCCGCTTACATTCATGCTCCAATAACCCTTGTATTTTCCTTTAAGAGGATGAACTCTGAGTTCTGGGCTCATTGGATTATCAATAAACAACTTTAGGCGTTCATCAAACCTCTCTTGGAGTTTTGTGGGTAACTTTTGATACTGTTTTTTAAACTTCGGTAAATAACGAATGGTCATTTGAGGTGTTTATTTCTTTAAGTCTGCCAAAAAATCCTCGGCGTTTTCAAAGGGTTTACTGACCTTACCTAAAGCCAGTTCACTTTCGACCTCTTCTATAAGCTTTTCCAGGTGCGGAGTCATCTGTTCTGGAGCAAAAAGCTCGATTCTGCGTGTCGCAACAACTTGTCGCAAGTACGCATTTACAAGACTACTCAAGGTTAAACCTGCACTTTTTGCTACTTCTCGTGCTTCTTCCTTTATTTCATTATCTACTTTGACGCTAATTACTGTTTTCATACTACAAAGTATATACTATGTATTACTATAGTTCAAACTGCCTTTTCTGCACATAATGGAGCAAAAATATCATATGCCCATTTTTATTTGTTAATTGATAGAAATATGCATACATCGGCTTTTAGTCTTGCCCTAAAGTTACTCTAAAGGTATACTTATAGAGTAACTTGATGAGGATAACACTATGACAATTATCGGATTAAAGGAATTAAGACAAAATGCGACTGAAATCGCCGAACGTGCCCAAAAGGGCGAAAGTTTTATGGTTGTAAAGCGCTCTAAGCCCGTCTTTACCATTTCCCCACCAGAAGAGTCTCTTGATTTGACGGCCACAAAAGCGTGGGTAGATAGCTATATTAAAGAAAATAAAACCCTACTAAAATCACTTTCTAAAAAATGAGTCTTTCGATCGCCATTGTGGGGCTACCGAACGTCGGTAAGTCTACCCTCTTTAACGCGTTGACCAATAACAATATCCTGGCCGCAAACTATCCTTTTGCCACGATCGAGCCAAATACTGGCGTCGTACCAATTCCCGACGATCGACTTTTTGCGCTCCAAAAAATCTATAATGCCCAAAAAGTTGTACCGGCAACTGTTACCTTTGTTGACGTTGCGGGCTTGGTCGCCGGTGCCAGCCAGGGCGAGGGTTTGGGTAATCAGTTTTTAAGCCACATCCGAACTACGAATGCAATTTGCCAAGTCGTACGCGCCTTTAAAGATGACGATGTGGTCCATGTAGAAAACCAAACAAACCCGCTAAAAGATATCGAGGTGGTCAATACTGAACTGGTGTTGGCCGATCTTCAGACCGCCGAAAAGCGATTACCAAAACTAGAAAAAGAGGCCCGCGCCAACCCAAAACTGCGCGCTCACGCCGACCATCTGCAAAAAATCCGTCGCAGTCTCGACCAAGGCATTCCTCTGTCAAAAAATCCACAGTTACTCGACGACGAACTGATCGCTGACTTGCAGCTTCTCACCGCAAAACCAGTGATGTATTTGTTTAATGTCGACGAGGAGACGCTTGTTGATCAAGATCGCCAAGCAGAATTATCAAAACTGGTAGCCCCCAACCAGGCCTTGTTTGTCTGCGCAAAATTAGAAAACGAACTAAAAGATTTAACCGAGTCTGACCGGCATGAATTGCTCGAGAGTTATGGGGTGCAAAGATCCGGCCTCGACCAAGTTGTTCATTCGGCCTACGGCATTTTGGGACTGCAAAGCTATCTGACTGCGGGAGAAAAAGAAGTGCGGGCTTGGACCATACCAAAAGGAGCTACCGCACCGCAAGCTGCGGGAGTAATTCATAGCGATTTTGAACGAGGGTTTATCTCGGCTCAAATTGTGAACTATGGTGATCTTGTGGCGGCTGGGTCTGAAACAGCTGCCAAAGCAGCAGGCAATGTCCGCACCGAAGGAAAAACCTACGTTATGCAACCAAACGATGTTGTCGAGTTTCGTTTTAACACGTAGATGCTTCTTTTTGGTTTTTACGGTGTGGCAAAGATTTACTTGACATTCTCAAGTATTTTTCGCTACACTCTTTAGATAAATGTCCGCGCTCAAAGTAAATAAACTTGCCAAAACCTACCCCTCGGGAACCAAAGCCCTCAAAGGCATTGATCTTGATATTGCTGATGGGTCGTTTTTTGGCCTGCTTGGACCAAACGGTGCCGGAAAATCGACGCTGATTCACTGTATTATGGGACTTGCCCTTCCCACCTCGGGCAAAGCTGAGGTTTTTGGACACGACGTGGTAAAAGACTATCGACAAGCCCGTGCCACCGTTGGCCTGGCCCCGCAAGAGATTAACTTGGATTGGTTTTTGACCGTCGAAGAAACACTCGACTACCACGGCGGCTACTATGGTATGCCCAAAAAGCAACGCCGTGAGCGAATAGAGGAGCTGCTCGAGGCTTTTTCTTTGACCGATAAACGCAAGGTAAATAGCCGAATGCTGTCAGGTGGTATGAAGCGACGGGTTATTTTGGCACGGGCCATGATGCACCGTCCAAAAATGCTTATCCTGGACGAGCCAACCGCTGGTGTCGACGTCGAGCTTCGACTAGAGCTGTGGCAATACATGAAAAAGGTCAACAAAGAAGGCACCACCATACTTTTGACCACACACTACATTGAAGAGGCTGAACAACTGTGTGATAATTTGGCGCTTATCAACAATGGTAAAATCATCAAAACTGGAACCAGCGACGACCTAAAAAAGGCCTACAAAAAGAAAACCCTCGAAGATGTGTACTTGCACCTTATTGGCCGCGACGAACTGACGAGGAGTATTGAGACATGATGAAAGAAATGACCCGCAAACAATCTTGGATGGGATTCTGGACGGTCCTGCGACGAGAAATGACCCGTTTTTGGATAATTAAGCGTCAGACAATTCTTGGCCCCCTACTCGAAACCTATCTCTATATCAGCGTGTTTGGAGCGGCACTGGGAAGCCGGATAAAGGACTTGGACGGCTACAGTTATATTGTGTTTATTATTCCTGGTCTGTTGATGATGACGTTTGCGATTAACATGTTTTCTAACAATGCATCTTCTTTGATGCAACAAAAAATTCAGCGCGCTATCGATGATCAACTAGCTTCGCCAGTCTCGAACACCCAACTTTTGGGCGCGTTTGCGTTGGGAGGATTTATTCGGGCATCACTAATCGTGGCAATAACCTTTACGACCGCCTGGATCCTGGTTGACGACCTGCCAATGGTTCACCCTTGGTTATTTCTGCTCAGCATGGGTCTTATTGGGCTGTTCTTTTCGATGGCAGGTGTCCTTGTCGGCTTGCGCTCGGAAAAGTTTGACGACCTCAGCTTTTATCAAACATTTGTCTTGCAACCATTGATATTTTTGGGCGGAATATTTTACTCGGCTTCCCTGCTACCCGAACCATTCCATACACTCATACAAATAAACCCCTTGTACTACATGATCAACACGGTCCGCTATGCCATGCTCGGCAGTGCTGACGTGCAGCCGCTGATTTCCCTCAGCGCCGTCGGGGTTGCCGGACTAATTTTACTCGCCATTAACTACAAACTCTTTAATCGCGGCTACAAACTGAGAGTTTAAGGCAATAGAGCTTGATCGACGGTGTGCGCAACGCTGGCCACATCATTCCAACTGGCGTTTTCGCTCATGATAACCACGACGTACTTCGCCGAATTGTGCGTCACCACCGCAACATCATGCTTCACTGGACCATCTTCGCCCGTTTTGTTGCCAACTAAGCATTCTTCGCCGCAGCCCGTGGGTATGCCCATTCGAAGCTTCTGGCTATACAAACCATCAAAGATGAGGCGACGGGCCTTGTCGCTAAGTAGCTGTGCATTCTGAAGCCGATAGACTAAGTCGCCAACTTCTCGAGCGGTAGTCTGCTGAGCTGTGTTGCCTATCTTGGTTTTTGTAAAGCCAATATTTTGGTTGTATTTGTCGATATACTGCCAGCCAACGTAGTTCCCGACCGCTTCTCCGCAGGGATTGTCAGAGACTCGTATCATTGCCATCACGCAATCGTTAATTGTGTGTGCTCCTAAGCGACTGTTCCAGTTTTTGGCTGGTAGTTTATTTTCTAATGGTGGCAGCAAAAATAATTTGTAGAGGCTGGCCGATTGCATCCGATCGTCAGCATTAATGCTGACCATTCTTTCCGAATTTAAGTCGCGAATAAATACCGACCATTTTTGATTTTTGGGCATTGATTTTAGCTGCGATTGGACAAAGCGGGACATTGACTCGTCTTCTCGGGCTTGTTTTGGGGCTTGCACCAGGTTGGCTTGTTCCGTCGTCTGCTCTTTTTGAGTCAGCGTCGACTCTACCCCATCGGTTCGTTGCAGAGGTGACGCATTCAGTTTTTGGTACACACCAAAAGCCCCGGCGGCAACAAGGCACACCACCAGAAAACTGCGAGCTAGCGCCAGCAGGTTTGGACGCCGCTTGGCATAGACCACACCCGCTGATCGTTGATAATATCGAATGCGTGGACCAGTGGTGCCACGATTTTTAGTTTTCATTTTTATCTCACAAAGCAACCCGCATCTTACGGCGAACTACTTATTTTATTTTTGGTAAGTCTTTTTGGCTTTTTGCGTGTCTCTACCTAAAAACCTATCACAATTAAAGCATACTTTGCAAGAAGTTTTTTATGTGTACAAACTTATTTAATTGAATTGATTATTTTTGCACGCAGCTACCAGCTGTATACAATATTTTTCATGATTTCCACCACTGTTTTATGGTCTGGGATTGTGTTGTCGTCATAGTAATGGTCGGTCCCGAAATAATTCTCTAAAATTGATAAACAAAATATTTGATCAGCCAACACGTGCATGCGGTCAGTTGCAGCAATGCTGGCAAGTGGGGTCGCAACAACAATTTTGCGAACCGCAATTGGTTTTAAATAATCTGCCGCCACATCAAGTGACATTCCCGTCCCCAGCCCGTCGGACACCAAAATTACGGCATGGCGTTTGAGCAATGCGCGTTTTACTTCGCCGTCTTTACCAATAATACGATTGATCTTGCGGAACGCTTCCAGACTGGCCTGGTCAATAATAGAATGGTAGTCAGTCTTAAAGCTTTCGAGTTGGCCTGGAGATAGGTGTGAGCCATAGGTTAGGCCTTGGGTACTCATGGTTGCGATTGGCGAGGGGTCTTCTGGAATTCGAATATCTTCGGTCGCAAGCAAAAAAAGCGCACTGTGAAGCTGCTTGGCAATTTCCGCCCCAACCACTACCGCACCCTCGCTGAGCGCCAATACCACATTGTTTTCCTTGGCCAGCTCGGTCATTTTTTCTGCAAGCAATGCCCCGGCTTGCGTTCGGTCTTTGAAGTATTGCATGTATTTCTAAGCCCCAGTGTAGCAAACCCGCGCCACTATTTGAGCAAAGTAAGCACGTAGAATCGCTCGGTGTTTCCTTTTTCCCCAGCTACCTTGCTGTCCGCCTTATCACGGATTTTGTAGCTGTTTTTTACCCACGACTCGAAGTCTTTCAACACCGCTCGACGAAGCGACTCGTTTTTGATCACACCTTTGTGCTTTGTCTGCTCGCCAACCTCAAATTGGGGCTTTACCATTGCCGCTACAACTGTCTTTGGAGAAATGAGTATCGGAAGATGGCATAGAATTTCTCTGATACTAATAAACGACACGTCGATAAGCACTATATCTGGGTGTGTTGAGGTGTGCTTGATGTCTCGGATATCAGTTTGTTCGTGAAGTTCAATACGCACATCGGTTCGCAGCGAGGGGTGTAGCTGATTTGTACCGACATCGACGGCAATTACCTTCTTTGCGCCATGAGTGAGTGCAAACTGAGTAAATCCTCCGGTACTGCTGCCCACATCTAGCACTGTTTTGTCGATAAAATCCAGCTGCAAGCTATCTGCGACCGATGCCAGCTTAAGTCCTGCCCGCGACACGTACTGCGTACCAACATCGAGTCGAATTTCTGCCTGCGGTTGCACAAAAACGCCCGGTTTAGTCGCCACTTGCCCATTAAGCCGTACTTTTCCGAGACGAACATAACTTTCGGCTTGGCTGCGTGTACGGACCAAGCCGCGCTGAACCATCAACGCATCAAGTCGAATCTTCATCAGCTTAGTCCTTTTTGCGTTCTCGATACGCGCCAGTTGCCGTATCAACGCTCACCACGTCGCCGGTTTTAATAAAAGCGGGCACTTTGACAATTGCGCCAGTTTCCAGAGTTGCGTCCTTCGTAATCGAAGAGCTGGTGTCGCCCTTGACAGCATCTTCGGTATACGTCACCTCGAGGTATACATTTTTTGGCAATTCAACGTTAATAATTTGATTGTTAAAGATCTGAACTTGCACTCTGTCACCATCTCTTAGATATGCTTGTTGGTCGCCAACGATGTCCTCGGCTACCTCATGTTGGTCAAAACTTTCTTCGTTCATAAAGTAAAAAGTTGCGCCATCGCGATACAAATACTGAGCGTTGGCATTGGTTACATCGGCCGAATCTAGTTGATCGCTACCTTTAAAAGTTTTGTCGAGCACTCGGCCATCAATAAGACTTTTGATCTTCACGTTTACAATCGAACCACCTCGCCCCATGACCTTCTGACCATATTCAATTACTCGATATGGTGTGCCCTCGAGCTGGAAAACAGTGCCTTTTTTTAGTTCGGTGATAGAAAATGCCATAAAAATTGTTAGTAAGGATAAAACTCTCGGACCTTCCCGCCTAGTTCTATACAGTCTTTCATAAACCTATCAGTGTGACGAAAATCCATAATTTGATCGCCGTGACCACGGATTTGCTGTAGCGCACCCATAACACTACCGATTCTCTGCTCGATGTTAATCCTATGTCGTTTTACTTTGACGTCAGTCACGAGCTGCTCAATTTCGCTGAGTAGCCGCTTGCCGTAAGGGTGCTGCGCATCATCGATCAGATCGTGAACATGATATTTCAACCTGTCGACAAGCTGCACAATCTCCAAATGATCCTTGCTCATCGTACTTACTATGTTAGTACCAATTGTAGTGAAATGAAAACTACCTTCGGGGTAGGTTTAGTTGTGAGCCACAAACGGCAGCAAGGCGAGATGTCGTGCCCGCTTAATCGCTCGCGCGAGTCGCTTTTGCTCTGTTTCGCTAAGACCGGTTTTTTTTCGCGTCTCGATTTGTCCGTATTGGTTGACATAACGCTGCAAGGTTTTTACATCCTTGTAGTCAAAATACGGTACATCAATTCTATGCTTAAAAATCTTTGCCATAAACTTTTTTACTCCATTCGTTACTAGTTATTGTGCCCTTTCGCTGGTTTGAAATATCAAACAACCTAGTAGGCTTCTTTTACTAAAATGGGATGTCGTCGAGGTTTATTGGCTCATCGCCAATATCTTCGACCACCACGTCTTTTTTCTTTTTTGTGCCCTTTGTCGATTCTGTTGGCTCAGCCGCTGCCGAAGCTGGACTAGAAGTATCGTTCTCGCCTCGTCCTCCCAAAAATGTCACATCTTGGGCGTTTACTTCGACTTTGCTTCTTTTTTGGCCATCTTGTTCCCACGAACGACTCTGCAAACGACCACTTACTAGCACAGGTCGACCTTTTGTGACGTACTGTGCAACCCGTTCGCCAAGTGGCCCCCACGCAACAACATCTATATAGTCAACTGCCTCTTGCCACTCGCCGTCACTGCCTTTGTAGCTTCGATTAAGCGCAAGACTAAATGTACATACACTTTGTCCGCTTGGAATTTGTCGTAACTCTGGATCTCTCGTAAGATTACCCATTAATATTACTTGATTAAAGCTTCGTGCCATTGTAGTAATCCCCTCTTAATTCTTACTCTTCTTCGGTTGCTTCATCTGATTTCTCACCTCTCACCGCGGCCTTTTTCGCCTTTTCTTCTCGAATAGCTTCGGCCTTGGCGATTGCTTTTAGGTCTGGTCGACTTACAAGATAACGGATAACCTCGTCAGTAATGTTCAGTGTTGTCTCAACTTTTTTTACTGCTTCTGGTGGCAATTCTGCCGTGTAAAAAACATACACCGCGTAGTCATGTTTTTGTATTTGATAGGCCAGCTTCTTTTTGCCCCAATTATCAGTTTTTAGGACCTTGCCACCGTTATCTTTTATGATTTTATCGATTTTTTTTGAAACTTTTTCCAGATCTGCTTCCGAGTCTGGATGGAAAAGTATCGCTACTTCGTACTGATTCAAAGAATCCTCCTTTGGTTAATGCCCATACGCTGTCGTGCTTGTCTTTTGCTTTGGCACCGCTATGAACTGAGTTATTGTGGTCTCTATTGTACGGTAGTTACCCCTGTTTGTAAAGCGTTGAGTTGTTTTGTTACGTTGTTTCGAAAGTAACCAAAAGCATAAGCTTTTACCATTTCGCGAGCAACTTCGTGAAACGTAAATGTGCGATCTTCTGGAATGAGCCCCTCGTTTTTATAAACCCGGTGCTTGTCGTGCAACTGAACCCCGTTCACACTGTCGCAGAGCGCAATTGAAAGCATCGATTGCGCCATTTTCATTTTTGTTTCGTTCTCAGTCTTGCGACTCAGAAATGCGTCAATATTAAATTGGTCAATAATATGTTCGAGTCCCTTTTTGGTTGCAAAATGAGAAATAAACTTGCTGACTTCTTGCTTTGATTCGACGCGAGTTGCGGCGGCGATTTTTTGATGTTGCCGATTATTTAGATCAACTTCTACCCATTCTGAGTCATCTGTAATTTTTAAGGCTTTTCTTGGTAGTACACCTGCCGCTGCTATAACTGTAAGCCGAAACTTTTCGTCCTCTTGATAAGGCAGAGCTGGGCCATCAAAAATCCTATGATAGCCAAGATGGTGAACGCCATATGGCACCCGTTGTATCCGCGATTTTCTGAGGGCGATGCCCCCAATATCTTGAAGGTAGGGATGACTCTCTCTATGAAACGCGTGGTGTCTGTCTGGAGGACGTAAACTTAAAAGAGCTCCGTCTTCACGAAGCTCTTCTGGAAGGATCGGCAGCGGCAATCCTGTCATCTCACATACCGGAGTGATGGTTTCTGCCGCCACAACTTGTCCTTCCTTTTTGCAGTGTTTGTTACATATTTTAATATGCTCCTGAACAAAATTTTTGTCAACGTATATGCTTGATTTTTTGTATTTTAATCGTATCTTTTTGAGCGAATACGTAATGAAAATTCGAAATACGGCATACACCCTACAACCGACAAATCAACGAATCCTCATCTATAATCGGATCAAAATAAGGCCAATAGATGGTATTGTTGCGCGAAACACAATAAAAAATGACTCCAACTGTTGAACACCAAATTGAACCCAAATTATGTTGCAACCCGGATTAGTACTTTATTTGGCAGCGAGCTGGTCGTGAGGCTCGTCATCTGGCATGTCATCATATACTTCGTCGCCTACGGACGAAGCGTCTCCACCAAACACATCATCCATGCTACTAACCAGCACCTCGCGGGGCCGTGCGCCGTCCGCGGGGCCTACAATTCCCTGCTCTTCCATGCTTTCTATCAATCTTGCAGCTCGGGCATAACCAACCCGCAAACGACGCTGCAGCAAGCTTGTGCTCGCTTTGCGGCCGTCAATAACAACCTTGACTGCGTCTCGAAATAAATCATCGTCTCCATCTGCCCCCGAATCAACCACAATACCGCCCTTGCCATTAAGCTGCACTGGCATGCTCACGACTTCTTCGTCATACATTGGTGGACGTTGCTCTCGAATAAAATCAGTTATTTTGGCTGTCTCATCCTCGCCAATAAAGGCAGCTTGCACGCGTTTTGGCTTTGGCATAGAGGCGTTAATGTAGAGCATGTCACCGAGTCCCAGCAACTTTTCTGCACCACTTTGGTCCAAAATAATTCTCGACTCAACTTCTTGTGAAACGGTAAAAGAAATGCGCGCCGGAATGTTTGCCTTAATAAGTCCTGTAATGACCGTGACTCGTGGACTCTGTGTGGCCAAAATAAGGTGTATACCCGCGGCACGAGCTTTTTGAGCCAACCGTACCACTAAGGCCTCAACATCTCTGGCAGCCATCATCATCAGATCAGCAAGTTCATCAATCACAATTACAATGTATGGCATGCTGTCTTGGTCTTTTAGGTTATTGTACTCGGCAATATTGCGCTTTCCGACTCCCGCCATGGTTCGTAAGCGACGTTCCATTTCGGCAACCGCCCACTTTAGAGCGCTGATACATTTTTCCGGTTCATTGATAACTGGCGTCAGAAGATGAGGCAAGTCATTATAAGGAGTGAGTTCGACTTGTTTTGGATCAATAAGGATCAGTTTTAGATCTGACGGCGAATTGCGAAACAAAAAACTGGTAAGAATGTCGTTGATCATGACCGACTTACCAGATCCAGTTTGACCAGCGACCAGCAGGTGAGGCATTTTTGCCAAGTCACCAACCATTGGCTTCCCCACAATATCTTTGCCAATAACAAAGCTAAGTGGGCTCGTTGACGCTGACCACTCTGGCGAACTTACCACGCTGCTCATGCGTACAATTGCCGGCTTAAAGTTCGGCACCTCAATACCCACCAAACGCTTACCTGGTATTGGGGCTTCGATCCGAATCGAGTGCGCTGCAAGATCCAGCGCCAAATTATTCTCTAGTGCGGTTATTTTTGTCAGTTTTACCCCAGTTGGTGGTTTCAGTGTGTACTGGGTCACTCTTGGGCCAACGTTTGCGCCCTCCATGTCGACTGGAATATTAAAATTAGCAAATGTTTCGCGAATCGCAACCGCGTTGCCTTCGACATCACCAGCATCGGCTTTTTCTTGTTTTTGGTTGAGTAAGTTTACATCTGGAAATTTCCAGTCTGGATCGCTCGCTGCAGTCAATGCCTGGTGGTTTTCTGAAGCAGTTAGTTTTGCGGCTGTATTCTTGAGCGTTGACAACCGAGGCGCTTCTTCACCGGTGCTTCGCTCCATCGGCACGCCTTCGTTGAGCTTGAATGAGCTCTTGGCTTTGAGCGTTTCGAGATCACTGTCTTCTTGCTTCTTACGACCAAAAACGTCACCAACTTTAAGTAGTACCTTCGGCGAAATACCAAATGACAACATAAATGTCAGCATGGCTATAACTGCAAATAACAAGCTCGCAGGAATAGTGTTGAGCGCTTGAAGTACAATTCCGCCCACAACTTCTCCAGCATGTCCGCCGTTTCCGCCGCTTAACTCAGCAGCTGAGTCCTTCTGAGCAAACGCGACGTGAAATAGGACGCTCATCGAGATGACGAACGTACTCATACTGACTAGTTTGCCAAGTGGTATCTGTCTATCTTCGCTCTTAAATTTATGGATGCCAAAATAAAACAACGCGAGAGATGTAAAATAAGCTGCCCAACCAAGTGTCCAATAGACGCCGTTAAACATATTCACCGGCAATGGGCCGCCCGCCCCAAATCCGCCAATCAAAAGAAAAACTGCCAGAAGCATTAATATAATTGCACCGGCAAGAGGCCAGAACGTGGACTCATTTTTCGCTTCTTTATGTGCGACTTTTTTCTTTGACTGCTTTTTCTTTTTTGCCATCGCGGGTTTCTACCAATTTATTGTACGATCTTCGGTGACAGAAGTACAGAACTAATCATAACAAGTTAATTGTAGCACAATTTACTACAAAAGTCAATTACTGCTTGGGTGGATTTATCCTCTTAACCAATACACTGTTTCTTTATTTAATGATTTCTTTGGTTAATGCACCGACTTTTCTTGGATAGGCACTGGTAAAATAATGTGTTGCCTCGGGCACTTGAATGACTTTCACTCGCCCGATAAAATCACCTTCTACATCAGTAAATATCGCTAATCTTGCCAAATAATTCGCGGCGTCTTGCCAGCTACTACCACGCAATAACTCGGAATTATCTGGACTCACGTAAGTTAATTTAGCTTCTGGCAGTCGACTCATTGCTGATGCGATGTCTGTCGACAGACCTTGCTGCTTAGCCATAGCCCTCGGCAGTTGCCAAAACTTTTGCGTAAGAGCGCGGTTGCGGCGAAGTTGAACGCCAAGAGTCTTAGGCCCAACCATTTCTTCCCACTCCTCCGGGGTATTAAAATTATCGTGCGGTTTTAGATATGGGTCCTCACTGGCTGCCGCAAATTTTGGAGCATGCCGGACTAGTTCTTTTACCATTCTGCGACCAAGCTTGAGCGCGCCAAAAGCCGATTGCCCAGGCGGATCGATTACTCCGAGCCTCTCGACATTATCAACCGCGCTGCTACGACCAATACCTAGCGCATAACGACCTCCAGTCGAAGTTCCCATATAGGTTCGGGGGTAGTAATTTTCATCAGCAAGTGCACGACTAATAATTGCACCTGCTTTATCGAATTCACCTGTGGCAAGCGTGTGTTCCATAACTTTGGCTGGCAGTTTATCCGAAAAGCCCGATCCAGGATTGTCGATAATCACAAAAGGCGTTTCGGGATTCATGGCTGCCACTACCGCAAACTCACGCCTGTTTCCACCGTTTGTTTCCATCGATGATGTCCAGGTGGTAATAATTGCTGTGAGCTTGTCATGATTTGTTTTCAGTTGATCCTGGTTAGCCCAATAGGTAGAGACTCGGTTTTCAGTAACTGGGTCTTCCAAAATTTGTCGACTATTTAGAAAATTGCCATAATTTTCTAAAAATCTCGCGTGGTCAACCGTCTGTACGGAAAGTGCTAATTTTGTCTTTGTTTGAACAATTGGCATTTCCAGATCATTTGGATGAAGACTATGTGCGTATGTATCTCTAAAGGTAGTGACCTCAACAAGCTGTGGATTAGCATTAAGGTATCCGTAATCAATAGCCTCTCTTGAACTCATAATAGATATACTATACTGTTTTTATAGAATATTGTCAACAACTATGCTTAGGCTTGTGTTTGTTTCTTGGGCAGATCTAGTCGACGCGAGCGTCTTGGTTAAGCAGCTTAGAGCGCATTTGGGCAAAACGCTTCTGCATATCAGCAGCTTGTTCCTCTGGGGTTGGGGCTTTTTTGCCATTTGTTGTAGCTGCAGCCCTCGCTTGGAGCTGTTTTCCGCCGACAACATTCACAACTGGGATAACGATTGGACTTCTACCTGTTTGTTCGTACAGAAAATGCGTCACATGTTCTTTGAGCTCTATTTTGAATCGATCGAGATCAACTCGCTTAAACCGCTGGGAAACAGCTCGTTTAAGTTCGGTCCGAAAGGCGTTCATTAGTTCTTCTTGACCCTTCATATATATAAAGCCTCGACTAATAATGTCTGGGCTGGTCATGAGTTGGCCAGTTTTTTTATCAACTGTAAGTACCACGGCTACAAGACCTTCGTTTGCCAGCATAAGTCGATCTTTGACCACCACATTACTTACTATTGCGCCGGTTTGATCTACGAGCACCGTACCGTATGGTACCCGACCTAAAAGCTCCATTTTATCTCGGCTCAAACCAATCACATCGCCGTTTTCGGCATTAAGAGCCCGATTTCGGGAAATTCCCTCTTCAATAGCGCTCTCTATATGACGTTGTTTTGATCGATACGAACCATAGATGGGGATGAAGAATTTTGGCCTGGTCATTTTTATCATGTCTTTATATTCGTCAATGCTGGCGTGACCAGAAACGTGCAAGGGGCCAACTCCATCAAGATCATGCGTCTCATGTCGAAAGACATGTACGCCTTTGCGCATAAGTTCGTCAACCATATTGCCAATGAGTGCGTCATTACCAGTTTCTGGAATTGGGGTTGAGCTTAGCACAACCGAGTCCTGTGGTTTTAGCTTGATGTGTTTATGATCACCGGTACTCATTCTTTGGAGTGCCGAGTTTGGCTCGCCTTGAGAACCAGTACAAACCACCACCACGTCTTGATCTTTTAGTGTCGGTACAGTTGCAATCGGCACAATTGTGCCTTTTGGAATTTTGACAAAGCCGTGTCGCACCGCCATTTCTAGTGTGCTTACCAAGCTACGTCCATCGAGCGCAATTTTTTTATTATGATGCGTTGCCGCATTAATAATCATCTGAATTCGGTTAATGTTGGTCGAGAACATGGCCATAAAAGTGCGGCCCGGTGCTTGCTCCATGATGTCGACGAAGCTTTGTTCGATGGTGCTTTCGCTTGGGGTTCTGCCTGGCCTTTCGCAGGTGGTGCTCTCACTCAAAAGCGCCAACACTCCCTCTTTGCCGAGTTCGAGTAGTCTTTCGGTGTCGGTTTTTTCATGGTCAAGTGGGTTTGGATCAAGGCGGAAGTCACCAGTGTTAATTATGCGTCCAACCGGCGTGTCGAGCACCACACAAGTGCTACCTGGTATTGAGTGCGTAACCCGTACCAGCTCAACAAAAAACTCACCAATTTTTAGCCGTTCATGCGTGTCTTCGTTGAGCATAACGGTTTTTAGCTCAAACCCTTCGGGCATTGGCAGACCAAAGTTCTCGAAAATTTCTTCGACCCGTCCGATGGTAAACTTACTGCCATAAATTGGTGCCGGATAAAGTGGCACTATATGCGGCAAACCGCCAATATGATCCAAGTGACCATGAGTGATAATGTAGGCCTTTAATTTATGTTTTACCGTTTCGAGATAGGCCATATCCGAAATCCCGTAGTTAATGCCCGGCAGGTCAACACCTAAGTCACTGCCGCAATCTATGACGACCACGTCGTTTTTATATTCGACAAGCAGACAGTTTTTTGAGCCACCGCCGTCCATGCCACCAAGGCCAATAACTTTTAGCTTAGGGCTATCGTCGATAAAGTTGGCGCGAACACCTGGTTCGTTGGTTGCATTTTCTGCAGTCAAATATTGGCTAGCGATTCGATGGGCATCTTCGGCTGTCCGTTTTTGGGCTCGAATTGCCGCCCCCCGGCTTACCGAACGGCCGTTCATCGGTGAACTATTGCCGTTGTTTTGGGCACCATTCTTTGGTTTTGATTTGTTTGGTTGATTGTTATTCATATGTGAGGTTTTCTCCTATTTAGTAGTTTCAATTTGATTAATAATTTCTGGTAGTAACGAAAAGTCTTCGAACAAGGTTGTTTTTAGTCCCCCGTTATAGAGCGCGGCTGCTGGATGGAATAGCGGAAGTATGACAATTTTCCGATCACCAAGCGTAATCCGCTTTGGCTGACCATGAATTTCACTTATCCGGCGACCAGGAAGAAAGTACTCCATGCTGTGTCTTCCCAATGTGGCAATAATTATTGGTCGTATGGTGCTTAGTTCTTGGATAAGAAATGGCCAAAATGCACGCTTTTCCTCTGGAAGTGGATCTCGATTTCCTGGAGGTCGATATTTGACGATGTTGGTAATGTACACGTCTTCTCGCTTGAGATTGACCGTCCGGAGCATTTCATCGAGCAGTTTCCCGGCTGCCCCAACGAAAGGTATGCCTTGAAGGTCTTCGTTTTTTCCAGGAGCTTCACCAATAAATACCAGTTTCGCTTTTGAATTTCCGTGGCCCATCACCAACTGCGTTGCAGATTGAGCCAAATCTGGACAGATATTACTCGCGAGAATATCTGCCTTGATCTGATCAAGCTTTTTTGTGGTGTTTTTTGCTTCTGGCATGTGGTTTGTGAACTAGTTTGGTGTGACGATGGAACAAACGAACGATATTACTAATTACCCCCACAAAGAGCGCAATGGCGAGGGCATACTGCCAAAGGCTTCCCGTGTCAATTGCCCTGCTGACTATCACGTAAAAAAGCAGAAGCTCAACAACCGCAAAGGTGCAGTACCCTAACGGGGTAGCATGAAAATCGTTAATATCTCTAAGCACTGTTTTCCCTCTTGGCTTCTTTCATGCTGAGCTGAAGTCGCCCTTTGTCGTCAATGGCAACCAGTTTCACGTCAACCAAATCTCCCTCTTTGACAACGTCACCTGGTTTTTCAACTCGCTCGTCTTTCATTGCACTTACATGCACAAGACCGTCTTTACCTGGCAAAATTTCAACGAACGCGCCAAAATCGAGCACACTAACTACTTTTGCATTCTTGTAAATCTTCCCCACTTCTGGCTCTTCTGTTAACCTCTGAACCCACGCAATCGCGGCGTCGATGCTCGTCTTATCGGGGCTTGCAATCATGACTGTGCCGTCGTCCTTAATATCAATCTCCGCACCGGTCTCAGCAATTATTTTATTGATTGTCTCGCCGCCCTTACCAATAACCTCCCTAATTTTTTCGGGATTAATCTTGATCGCCTCTACGCGCGGCGCAAAAGGACTGAGTTCGACGTTTGGCTTTGGAATAGTCTCAAGCATGTGTTTTAGAATGTGATCTCTACCACTCTTTGCTTTTAGAAGGGCCTCTTTCAAAACCGACACCGGCAAACCATGAACTTTCATATCCATCTGGAGAGCCGTGATGCCCTTGGTAGTACCAGTTGCCTTAAAATCCATATCACCAGCAAAATCTTCAGCGTCGGCGATGTCCGACAAAATTATTGCCCTATCTCCATCAAGCATCAAACCCATTGCTATACCACTTACTGGCGCTTTTAGGGGTACACCGGCATCCATCAGCGCGAGCGTTGACGAGCAAGTTGCTGCCATCGAAGTGCTTCCGTTCTGGCTCATAATCTCCGTGACCGAACGAATGGTGTACGGAAATTCAGCTTCGTCTGGCAATACCGCATCGAGCGCTCTTTCGGCTAGGTAGCCGTGTCCAATCTCTCGCCGACCAGGGCTTCCAAGCCGACGCACTTCACCTACAGTGTAGCCTGGTGCGTTGTAGTGATGAAGGTATCGGCGCTCAGCATCGCGTTCCATGGTGTCTACGAGCTGCACGTAGCTGAGTGGAGCAAGAGTAACGACATTTAGAGCTTGGGTCATTCCTCGAGTAAATAGGCTCGATCCATGCGCTCTTGGCAAGAATCCAACTTCACTTTCGAGTGGTCGAATTTCATCAAGTCCCCTGCCGTCTGGGCGAGTACCACTTTCGACAATGTGCTTGCGAACGTCTTTATGGAGCGCAATTGTAAAGGAGTCGTCATATTCTTGACGTAGGGGTTTATAGTCTTCTTCGCCTATTTTAGCCTCAAAGTGATCGTGCATATTCTGGCGAAGATCTGCCACGAGCTGGTTTCGCTCTGGGTATGGTGCATGGAGGTTTTTTCCTAATTTACCATCTACCCAAGCGTCAACAGTTTCTTGAATTTTTTCGTCGGGAAGACTCAATTCAAACTCGTGTTTTGCAATACCAATTTTCTTGGCGAGTTCGTTTTGAAGAGCAATTGCAGGCTGCATGGCGTGGTGGGCATATTCAATCGCCTCTGCCACTTTCTCTTCACTGACTTCCTGGGCGCCCGCCTCGACCATCATTACGCCGTGCTCTGTCCCCGCAACCACGAGGTCTAAAGGGCTTTTTTCAAGAGCATCCGGTGCCATAAAGGCCCGAAAATCGTCGTTTTCAATTCCGATTCGAAGCCCTGCAACTGGACCCTCAAAAGGAGCGCCAGTTAGTACAAACGCCGCACTCATCGCAATCATCGCAATCATGTCTGGTCGAAACGTCGGATCCATACTTAGAACCGTGGCAACACCTTGAGCCTCATGACGATAACCCTTTGGCCAAAGTGGTCGAATCGGCCGATCTATAAGCCGACCAATTAGTATGGCATCATCGCTTGGACGACCCTCTCGTTTGATAAATCGACTGCCGCTAATTTTTCCCGCAGCATACATTTTTTCTTCGTAATCGATGCTTAAGGGGAAATAATCAAACCCTTCTAGTTTTTGGGTGCCAACCATGGCCGTACCCAGAACAACGGTCTCGCCATATCGAGCAATAACGCTCGCACTCGTCCGGAATCCGACTCGGCCAACTTCAAGTGTGAGTGTTTTGCCACAAAAATCGGCTGAAACGCTTACGATGTCCTTGCCTATGATATTTTTCGTCATTTTTCGTCCTTTTCCTCGTCGACTCGATTCAAATATACACCTACAAGTATATCTGTATATCGACTCGACGAATTTTGTTATTAAAAGAGAGTTTTCTCTTTGTTGTTTAACTCTCTGGTTTTAAGGACAATTCTGGTGTTTTTTTAAGAAGAATTGTACAAAACGAGAGACTCAAAAAAATATTACCTGCGGATGCCTAACTTATTAATTAGCTCAAGATACGCCTGGCTATCTTTAGAAGCAATGTACTTTAGCAGCCGCTTTCGTTTGCCAACCATCTGAAGCAACCCTCTGCGAGCCATATGATCTTTTTTGTTGATCTTAAGGTGTTCAGTCAGTTCGACAATCCGTGCCGTCAAAATAGCCACCTGTACTTCTGGTGAGCCAGTATCCTTCTTATTGTCACCAAGATCGGCTACAATTTCCTGCTTTTTCTCTGTAGATATCATTCGTTGAACACAATTGTAGCACAACTTCATCTGTTAGGCAAGTGTTTATTGTTCAATGATATTTGCTTACGCTTGCACTGTGCAATGAATGTCACTTACTATTACGTCGTAATGCCTATCACAGTAATCTTGGGCGAGCAACGAGGCGATGAGGGCAAGGGGCGCTTTGTTGACTTGCTCATGTCAGAACATGAAATCGGTGCCAGGTTTAATGGTGGCGACAACGCTGGCCACACCGTTGTTCATGGCGACGAAGTGTACAAATTGCACGGTCTTCCCTCATCAATCCTACACCCTCACAAAAAAAGCGTTATGGGCAACGGTGTTGTTATCAACCCTGTTCGGCTCACGGCCGAAATGGACACTCTCTCGGCCCAAGGAGTTGAGATAAGCGCAGAGAATCTATTAATTAGTTCTGGAGCCCACCTCACCTTACAATCCCATATTTCCGAAGACGAGATACGCGAGTGCGGCGCTGGAGCCCAAGGCAGCACACGATCTGGAATTGCCCCTGTCTACGCCAGTAAAGCACTCAAATTAGGAGTACGGGCTGAAATAATAAATAATGACTTGGATGGGCTTTTTCAAATCGCACTTGATGGCCTTATGGCCCAGCGTCATCTTCGTGTAGAAGCTCACTTACCCAATCTTGACGAAGAACGTATCGCAACAGCGTTTATCAAATCAGCCCAGCGTCTTGGCGAATTTGTAACTGATACGGCCTTGTTTCTAAATAGAGAGCTCAAAAAAGGCACACCAATTCTGGCAGAAGGCGCACAGGCTTTCCTACTCGATATTGATCACGGGATGTATCCCTTTGTCACGTCGTCTTCAACCACTTCTGGTGGTGTAGTCACTGGCTTGGGAGTGCCCTGTGAAAAATATCGGGTCGTAGGAGTTTCAAAGGCTGTTCAATCTCATGTGGGTGGAGGGCCATTTGTTACTGAGATAAACGACCCGCAGATACTTGAAAAACTGCATGGCAAAATGTCAGCTGTCGATGCCGAGCGTGGCACTACTACCGGGAGAACCAGACGGCTTGGGTTTCTCGATTTGCCCGCAATAAAGCGGTCACAAATGATAAATGGCACAGACGAAATGGCGCTTACCAAGCTGGACTGGGTACCAAGATTTGGAAAAACTATCCCTATTTGTGTTGCTTACGTAAGAAAAGGCAAAACTCTGGACATTGCACCAGACGCGGCTTACAAGCTCGAGCAATCAACCCCGGTGTATCAAGAACTTTCAAGTTGGGATGAAGATGTCTCGCACGCTCGTAGATACAAACATCTGCCACCTGCCGCAAAAAAATATCTCGATTTTATCGAAGAACAGACGCAAACACCAATTACCTTCGTTGGCGTTGGTCCAGAACGCGATCAAGTTGTTATCCGATGATCATTTTACTTGAACGTCGTGTATGTGGGACTCGGCAAGTCCAGAGTTGGTGATCCTAATAAATCGGGTATTTTTGCGATGATCTTCGATGTTTTGGGCACCCACATATGCCAAACTCTTTCTTAAAGCTTTGATATAGCCTTCGACTAACGGCACCACGGAACCTTTGTATGGAACATAGGCCTCAACCCCTTCTGGCAGCGGATCTTCCATTCCAGGTGCACCGTAGCGCATTTTCGCCGCACTACTATCTCTAATTGCAGCCGCCGAACCCATTCCACGATATTCTTTTACTCGGCTGCCGTTTTTAAGTTCAATTACCTTTCCTGGCGCCTCGTCGGTGCCGGCAAGCATATTTCCCATCATGACTGAATGCGCGCCAGCCGCAATAGCGATTGAGATGTCGCCAGGGTAGCGCAAGCCACCGTCGGCACAAATCGGCACACCCATACCCCTTATCGCCCTTGCGGAGTTATATACGGCGGTAACCTGGGGCGTACCAATACCGGTTATAGGCCTGGTTGTACATATTGCCCCAGGTCCTTGGCCTTCTTTCACTCCGTCTGTTCCCATATCTACAAGCAATCTTGCAGACGAGCCCTCCGAGATGTTACCAATCATAATATCAACGCTAGAAAGCTCTTCTTTTGCATATTTGAGAGTCGACCGGGCATATTTTGAGTCGCCCATTGCCGAATCAAAAACAGCAACGTCAAGATACTTTTCCATACTCTTTATTGCGTCAATCGACTCCTCGCTTGTTGGAAATGCCGCCGCTACAATTAGGCGTCCCTTTTGATCAACGTTGTAGTTTTGCGGGTTTCCTTCAATCACCCTCTGAACGTCAGACAGAATATACATTCCAGAAAGTTCCCCTGCTTCAGTAACAAGCGGCAGGGTTTTCTTCTTATGTAGGCGCATGATGCTGTAGGCTTCCTCGATTGACGTGTGTTCTGGAGCCGAGACAACATCGCGTAGCGGAGTCATTGCATCTGAAACCAACGTGGATCGATCGCTAAATATCTCAAAGTCATTTTGAGTTAATATACCGACCAGCTTATGATTTTCATCTTCTACCGGAAATGTACTAAACTCGAATTGCTTTTTATCCTTTTGTTCCAACACCGTCGATAAGGTCTGCGTATCTTGAACAGTGACTGGTTTCTCGATAAGTCCGTTCAAGTGCAGTTTTACGCGCCGCACCTCCTCTCGTTGTCGTTCTGGTTCCATGCCAGCATGAATCACACCTAAACCACCGAGTTTTGCCATCGCAATAGCCATCGATGATTCTGTGACAGTGTCCATAGCTGCACTGACCAGCGGAACTTTGAGCTCTACGTTCTTGGTGAATTGACTACGAATACTTACTTCCGTCTGATCATAGTCACTTGCCGCCGTCCGGAGTCGGACGTCATCGAAAGTAAGCGCAAGACCTACACTATTGTGGTATTCAAAAAAATCATTTTTGCTTAACTCTGCCATATTCGCCCTCCAAAAGTGTTAGAAGTTGTATACCACGATAGCACACCACCAGATGCAGTAACAACGATAAGCACTTAGATTTTATGAATGTCTTTTGGAGTAACTTTTTGCGGTAATTTTGCGTTGGAAATCTTGAAAGATCCAACAGAAACACGCCGAAGACTCGACAAATACGCCCCCGTGCCAAGCTTGGCACCAATATCTTGAACAAGACTTCTAATATAGGTCCCACTGCCGACATCAGCAACAAACGACGCAAAGGGATAATCGTAGTCTTGCAAGACAATTTTGTGTATTGTGACAGATCGAGGTTCAAGCTTTGGTTCTATGCCCTCTCGAGCCAATTTGTACGCCCGCTTTCCATCAACTTTGATTGCCGAAAACGCGGGGGGAACTTGTTCGACCGTCCCCACAAACTCCATGATTGCGTTTTTTATTTGCGTTTCAGTAGGCACATGGGTTGCTACTTGGATTTTTGTGCCCTCCTCGTCGCCAGTGGTGCTGGTTTCGCCCAACTTCATTGTCACTTGGTACGTTTTATCGAGCTTCGAAAACTCTTGCGCGCGTTTGCAATATGAACCAACAACCACAATCATGAGTCCGGTTGCCAGCGGATCAAGCGTCCCTGTGTGCCCAACCTTAATCTTCTTGCCGGTTTGAGCCTTTAGTAAACCTCGGATCTTTGCCACCACATCAAAAGACGTCCAGTCTCTTGGTTTATCAACAAGAAGTATTCCATCAATGGTGTCCACGGGGTGGATTATACACCAGGCGGGGTCATTGGAGGCGGAACCGGCGGGGGTGGCCCAATTGGTGCATTGTTGCGGCTATTCTCTTCCGAGCCGTCGTTTTTTTCCTCGTGACCAAGATCGAGGTTCACTGGGTTTGCGCCAAGCGCCTCTATCGGTTCTGGTTTATATTCATCAACTGCTTCGACCGCCCGCTGAACTGCATCGCGAGCATTTTCGGGAGCTGGGGGCGGCACATAGGCATCTTCAATCGCTTGCAGTGTTGGTGGCTGTGACTCGACTGGCTCAGCACGGGTGTGCGGGCTATCGACTGCTTCCTCTATTTCTGAAAGGGTTTTATCTGATGCATCTGGCGTATTGAACTCAGAAATTATTGGCTCCTCTGGGGGGGTCACATCTTTGGGTTCGGGTAATGGATCACGGCTCAAAATTTGGTTGTTACTCGGAGTTGGAGCGCTTAAAGGATCAGTCGATCCAGTGTATTGCTGATACTCTGGAATGCTGTTGGCTGTTAATTGTCCACCAAGGCGAGGTGGCTCTGAGATGATACTCGGACTGTCATGATTCACCGCTTCGCGCTTGGAAACTTCGTCTGCTGTTTCTTCACTCGAAGTTGGTTCTTCGCTCAATGGCTGCAAAGCACCAGATCCGTCGACCTTAATGTTGTCATCGATGTTGTCGTCAAGAACCGGTGGATCATTACTATGGTCAATCTCAATGGTGCCATCTTCGTTGTTTTGAGCAGTCTCATCAGTGATTTCAGCCGGTTCTTGAGATGGAGCCGGGGGTTCTTCCAATTTGCTCGCGATAAGTTGCGTGCTTGCACCAGCTGACATAAGGGTGCCCGCCACGCTCATGGTATGTGGGTTAGATCGTTCATTGCGAAATCGGTCGGTTTCAGCAACAATTCCAGTGAGAAACGCTGTTGCAATTTGCGCATCTAATAGATCGGCGCCCAATTCTGTGACTAAGTCGCTAATCATTTCCGACAAGCTACTTGCCGAGCTATCGAGCCAGTTGATCGAACCAAGTTCTGAGCCTGGCAGAGTATTTACAGATATAACTGTGGCATCATGTAGTATTCGCCCGTGAGACACAATTGCTTTATCAAGATCATTTTTTTCTTTTACGCCGATTGCGACCACCGCATCTACATTAAAGTCGCCTTGACTAAAATCAAAGTCCTTTTCAGAAATACTGGTTTTGTACGGTGTAATAAAGATTTTTACGACGTTATCTTCGACTTTATAACGTAGTTTATCAGCTTTGGCTTTATCAAGGGAAATAATAAAGTCGCGCAGACTATCAGTATTTTTTTCTAGGGTATTCTCGGGTTTAAGAAATTCAAGCGTCGACGGTGGCTCACCACTAAACACCGCCGTGGCATGCTTGTTCAATTTATTGAGTGCCAAAGTTAAGCCAATACATGCCGACAATTGGTCGACCGAAGGGTTATTGCTGACGGTAACAAGCACGTTATTTGCAGAGCGAATTCGCTCAACTACTTGAGAAAATTGGTCTTGATTTGGGTTGTTATTCGGCTGCATTTTATTTGCATTTTTATTTTTGATGCTGAATCTGTGACTAACAGTATCATAAGCGGAAAGAAAAGTCCAGAGGTTTTTCATCGGTGATACTTTACAGATAACACTTTTCAAGCTATAGTAGGACTTCGAATCATTCGATTAAGTGATAGTTAACAGAAGTAAGGAACCACCCTACGCTCTATGCCAATAATTAAGTCTGCAAAAAAGCGAGTTCGTACTGCCGAAAAGGCAGCTATTCGCAATGTAAAGACCAAGCGAAATGTAAAAACTGCAGTTAAAACATTTCAAAAAGCCGCAACTTCGGGAAGCAAACAAGCTAGCCAAGCTCTTCGTGATGCACAAAGTGCAATCGACATCGCCTATAAGAAGAATGTGTTGCACAAAAACAAGGCTGCACGGAAAAAAAGCCAGCTCGCAAAGGTCGCTAAAGCCAACGCAACGAACAAGACCGCCAAAGTTGTAACCAAAAAAACAGCCGCCAAAAAAACCGTTGCAAAGAAACCTGCAGCAAAAAAGAAGCCCGCTACAAAAAAATAGCCTTTGTTTCTAACCCGTCACAAACCGTCCTCTTCATGCCGTTTGTGACACCTTAACACCTTAATGTATGCGACTTTTTTACGCGATCGCGTATTTTTGTCGCATTATTTTGTCAGAGATACAATAAAAAAGCGCAACGCATCATCAAAATTGATGGTCTTCGTCTTGCTGTCTCGATCTATGTTCCGCAAGAGCGTAAGTGTGTCGCTGACTTTCTGAGCACCCATTTTTTGGGCAATAGACTGACTTTTTTGTACAACATACGGGTTTAAGCTGGCATCCTTTGCAATGCGTTCTGCCCGTAGTTCTTTTGGCGCACGTGCAACAAGCGACACAATATGCATTTGCCAGACCAGCATTGCAAAAATAGCTTGTGGTTCAACTTTTTGAGCACGTTGCGACGCATATATTTCTATTGCACGATCTGTGCGACCCGAAAACGCATTATCAATAAGGTTAAAAATTGTAGAGCTGGGAGTTTCTTCAGTAAGATTCTCGATATTTTGCTTAGAAATTTCTGGATTGTATGAAACAAGCTTATCAGTTTCGAGCGCAACTTTTGTCTGATTTAAACCCACTCTCTCGACAAGGTAGCGGGCATTGGCTGGGCCTATTTTGCCGCCTTTCTTGGAAACAGTGCGTTGCACCCACGTGACTAGAGCAGCTTGGTCAAGTTCATTGTATTCACAAAAACCGGCTTGTTGCTTAAGGAGCTTATAGTAACTTCCCCGTTTATCAATTTTTGGTTCTACAATTATTAAGTCTGTGGTGTCGTTGAGTTTGCGAAAGAGTATCTCTGCATCATCTGCTGCAGAAGGAACTAAACCCAGACCAGAAACAACAACCATTTTTTTGGTTGTTAAGAAAGGAAGTGATTCTGCCGCACCAACGACCTGCTCAAAACCCACTTCGGACGCATCAATTCTCTCGAGTCCAAGTTCGCCATGATCTTTCACAAACCCACCAACAATGTTGTCGAGCTCGGCTTTCAAACCAAACCAATTTGTCCCCGTAAGTACTTTAATCATCTAGTGTTCAGTTCCTTTTTGGCAGCTAGGACAAACATGTGTACCGCGACCCGCGACCCGAATTTTTTCGATCGTTGTGCCGCATCTTGGACATGGCAAATGCTCGCGGCGAAAGACCCTGGCAAAGTTCATGTAACTTCCTTTTTTACCTTCTGCATTTACATAATTCCTATCCGTCGAGCCGCCCTTTTTTATTGCCAAACGAAGCACAAAAAGCAGTTCTTTATATAATAGCTCTAATTGAGCGTCGGTTACATCTCTTACAAGAATGCTCGGGTGAATTTTTGCCGCCCAAAGACTCTCGTCAGCATAAATATTACCCACGCCAGCTAGTATTGATTGATCGAGTAACACCGACTTAATATTACTATTTTTGCGCCTTTTGACTCGATTCACAAAAACGCTTGCGGTGAACGCCGCCGAAAGTGGTTCTGGGCCAAGCCTTACAAAAAAATCTAGATTTTCAACCTCCCCAGTTGGCACGAGGCGCACCCAGCCAAATTTTCGTTGGTCATTGAAAAATAGTTTGCCTTTATCGAGCACAAAAATTACTCGTGTTGACGCATCTGGCAAATTTCCTATCAATGAATTAGTTGGATGTCCTGCCCCAAATCGTTTATTTTCTCCTATGTACACAAGCTGGCCAGTCATCTTTAGGTGAATTACTAGCGAATAGTGGCTGTCAAGATCGACAATAATTACTTTGGCTCGTCGTCGAACGTTTGTAATCTTCGATCCAATTAAGAAAGTCTTTACATCCGCATTGGTATTTGGAAATGATTTTGGCCAATCATGGGTGACTTTCGCGATTTGATGCCCCACCAATACATCAAGGAGTCCACGACGAACAGTCTCAACTTCTGGTAGCTCCGGCATGATAAGTATTATAAGGTAGATAGTATGAGTAGCAGCATTCACGACATATTATCGACAAAAGACTTTTCTGAACCTCCCGAACTTCAAGAAATAAAAACCTTTGTCGAAAGCGCGGTCGGAATAACTCCACTAATATCCGTCACCACAAACTCGTTCATCGTCAGTCTGCCAAATGGCTCGGCCATAGGAGCTCTAAGGACACAGATAAATATCCTTCAAAACCAACTCAAAACCAACAAGCGCATCATACTGCGCATCCGCTAAATAAAATCATTACAGATAGGAATCCAAGTCCGTTTTAGGTTTTTGCTTCGAGTTGATAGGAGAAATTACTTTCTCTCATCATAGTTCGCCCCAGTTTTTGCCTATACTCGTATCGACTGTCAGCTTAACGGGAAGTCTATATACGCCTTCCATGATTTCTTTAAGGTTTCGAGCAATTTCATCGGCTTCATGTTCTGGACACTCCACCAAAATTGAATCATGGATTTGAAGCAGTTGGTGCGCGTCCTCTTGAGTATTCAGATATTCTTGCACTCGAATCATCGCCAGTTTCATTAAGTCGGCTTCTGTACCTTGAATTGGCATATTGATCGCAGCTCGTTCGGCGCCCGCGCGAACCATATAATTCGACGAGTTTATGTCCGGCATGGGCCGCCTTCTGCCGAGCAATGTCTCGACATAGCCTTGTTCGTGAGCCATCTTTTTAAGATGATTCATGTAGTCAAGAAGGGGTTTTCTTAGCTCAAAATACTTATCAATAAAATCTTTGGCAGCAACAAAGGTCATGCCGGTTGCAGCACTTAGGCCGTGTGGGCTCATGCCATATAAAATGCCAAAATTGATAACTTTTGCATCTCTTCGCATAGTCTTTGTAACGTCTTCGGGCTCGCGGCCATACACCTGTGCAGCGGTTGCTGTATGCACGTCAATATCTCGGTTAAACATATCTACTAATTCTTTATCTTCGGCCAGCACCGCAGCCAAGCGCAGCTCGAACTGACTATAATCGGCACCAACAAATACCTTGCCTGGACCCGCAATAAACGCAGTTCGTATATGGTTACCTAGTTCGGTGCGAACCGGAATATTTTGCAGATTTGGATCGTTAGAGCTCAGCCTACCCGTTTGAGCAATTGTAAGGCTGTATGTCGTATGAACACGCCCATCTTTATCCACTTGTTTTGGGAGAGTTTCGACGTAAGTACTCATTAATTTTGTCACTTCGCGATACTGACTAATTAGCTCGATGATAGGGTGTTGAGAACGTAACTTGTCCAATTCGCTCGCCGCAGTAGAGTAGCCGGTTTTACCTTTCTTTATGCCTTGTGTCGACAACTTAAGTTTTTCAAACAATACCACCGACAGTTGTGATGGACTCGCAATATTAAATTCTTGGTCAGCAAACCCATAGATCTGTTGCTCAAGATCGCTTATTGTGTCGCGCAGTTCCTGTTCAAAGCGTGCTAAGTATTTGCTATCAAGCAAGATACCGCGATATTCCATCTCTGCAAGTATTGGAATAACTGGCCACTCTACCGTCTTAGCAAGATCGTGTAGCTTTGGTATCTCGCGTAATTTTTCCGACTGTGTTCTATAAAGAGAGCGAATTATTGCAATAATTTGCGGAAGTTGCTGCACATACTCTTCGGGTGGCAGATGATCAAGCCCCGGCCCTTCATAGTCAAGATCTATCTGTGCAATTTCAGTAAGTGACTGTTCTCTGCGAAGACTATCAAGCAGAAATCCACCCACCAAAATGTCGTGTCCAACACCTTGAAAACCAAGTCCCAACGAATACACAACTTGAATATCGGACTTTACATCATATCCGATTTTTTTTATGGTACCCTCAGCAAAAATCTTTCCCAAGACAGCTGTTAGATTTTTGGGTTCCAGACTCATAAGATCAAACACATACACTTTCGTTTCGTCTGGGCTCAGCGCAAGATACATTGAACCCATGCCGTGTTTTCCTGTTGCGTAGCTGTGAAGCACATACTCTTCTGCGTCAAGTTTGAGCGATGACAGTTTGCTGTCATCATCAATAAGCTCTAGTGCCGGCAGCATGACATCAGAATTGTGACTTGGATAATCGACACGATCTACTGAAACGCTCATGACCTCTGGAAGTTGTCGTGCAAGCGACCTAAACTCGAGTTTTTTGAGCAACGACAAAATCTTTTCTGGATCAACGCGACGCCCATCAACCTCTTTAAGATTCAGCTTTATTGGCGCATTGGTCCATATTTTTGCGAGCTCTTTACTCATATATGCAGATTCTTTGCCGTCAATCAGCTTCTGTTTTGCGCTACCAGAAATAAGTTCAATATTCTCGTACACACCGTCCAGCGTCTTATAGTCTTGAAGCAACTTGATTGCTGTTTTTTCTCCAACTCCAGGAACTCCAGGAATGTTATCCGAACTGTCGCCCTTTAGTGCCTTAAGATCAAGGAATTGTTCTGGAACCAATCCATACTTTTCCGTAAAGCTCTCTGGATGATACAGTTCAATATTGCTCAATCCCTTTTTTAGCGCGTAGACATGCGTCAGCGGACCAACACACTGAAGCGCATCAAGATCTGATGTTACCAGCTGCACCTCAATATCCTTTTTATTTGCTTGGATCGCTAAAGCCCCCATAATGTCGTCAGCCTCGTAGTCATCCAACTCATACAGTGGCCAACCGAAAGCCTCCAGCAACTCATGAAGAATAGGAATTTGCTCATAAAAGTCGGGGGGTGGTGGCTTACGACCAGCTTTATACTCTGGATAGATAGCCAGCCGGCTCCTAATATTTGTTTTTGGCTTGTCCCATGCAACGCACACATAATCGGGCTTGAGACGCTTAATCACCTCCAGTGCCATCACCGCAAATCCAAAAACCCCGCCCGTTGGCGTGCCATCTTTGGTGCTAAGGTTTGGCATCGCGTAATAACCACGATAAAACACGCTTTTCCCATCAATAATCGCAAACTTCTTGCGCACCTCCGCCATAGAGGTAGTATAAACCTTTTTGGATCATTAACCACAAGAGTATCATCTCTGTTTTTGTTACAATAGCCATAGAATGAATCAAAATTATGTGATTGCGCTCGTCGGCATGCCGGGAGCTGGAAAAAGCGTATGTGTAGAATACTTAGAGTCCCATAAGAAATGGCCCTCGGTATATTTTGGTGGCGTTACGCTTGATGAGCTAAAAGATAGAAGAATGGAAATTAATCCAGATAATGAGCAGTTCATCCGAGAAGAGCTTAGAAAAAAATATGGAACGGGCATATACGCCGAACGAATAATAAACAAGGTGGAAAAATTATTTGATCAAGGAAAAAAGGTTGTAGTCGCAGATGGTTTATATAGCTGGACCGAATACAAAATATTTAAAGAAGTCTACGGAGATAGGGCTCTGATAATTGCAATCACGGCTCCGAGGCAACTGCGTCATCAACGATTGTCAACACGAAAAACCAGACCACTCACTGCCGAGGAAGTAACAAAAAGAGACTACGCTGAAATTGAGAATATCGAGAAGGGCGGGCCCATCGCTAACGCCGACTACACAATCGTAAATGACAAGGACAAGGTTGACCTCGTCAAGAAACTTGAAAAAATCATACACGCCGCAGGGCTATAGACTCTTCCCCTTTACTACTTTATATAGTCCTGGAGCTTTTTTGCGTCTTTGTGTTTTCGCAGCTTTGCCAACGCTTTGGCTTCGATTTGTCGAATTCTTTCCCGCGTGACACTAAATTCTTGTCCAACTTCTTCGAGAGTGTGTGATTTTCCGTCTTCTAGCCCAAAACGAAGTTTTAGTATTTTTTGTTCACGTTCTGTCAGCCCAGAAAGCATATCTGTTACGTGCTCTTTGAGAAGCTGTCCCGTTGCGGACTCTTCGGGGCTCACAGTGTCCTCATCTTCAATAAAATCACCGAGCACACTATCTTCTTCGTCATCACGCACACTTGCATCAAGCGAATGAATATCTTGTTTAATCTTCATAATATGCTCAACTTTTTCGACATCCATCTCCATAGCCTTGGCGATTTCCTCATTAGATGGTTCTCGATTAAGCTCTTGGGTCAAACGTCTTTGGGTTCGAAGTAGTTTATTAATTGTTTCGAACATATGCACCGGTATACGTATCACTCGAGCTTGATCAGCAATGGCGCGAGTAATAGCTTGACGAATCCACCATGTTGCATAGGTTGAAAACTTAAAACCCTTATCTGGATCAAACTTTTCTACCGCGCGAAGAAGCCCAGTGTTTCCTTCTTGAATAAGATCAAGTAAGTCGAGTCCACGACCAACATATCTCTTGGCAATGCTCACAACCAGACGCATATTTGCCTCTGCCATTTTATCCTTTGCGTCTTTGTCGCCGGCGACGACTCGTTTTGCAAGCGCGAGCTCTTCGTCGGCTTTGAGTAGTGGGATTTTGCCAATCTCCCGAAGATAAAGTCGCACAGAGTCATCCGCAATATCGTTCATGTAATCTTTGTCTTCTAAAACAACTTCTTCATCGCCTTCGCCCGCCCAGACATCACTTGTGCCGGCGTCACCAGCTCCAGATATCTGAATACTGGCTTCAGCAAGCTCGGTATACAGTGCATCAAGTACTTCGGCGTTCTCTGGTGTCTCCGGAATTCCAGCAAAGATCGCTTCTTGATCTATTTTGCCGTCTTTCTTTGCTTGGGCGAACAACGCCTTTTTTATTTCAATAATTGCGTCTTTTGGGTCTTCAGCCATTCTTTTCCTTCACTCTGTTTAATAATTGATCTAGCTCTCTTGCGCGCTCAAGCAAGGCCGTCGCATCTTTCCCGGTTGCTTGCTCGAGCTCGCTCGATATTTTTGTTTTTTGTTCTTTTACGAAATGATCGATTACTTTGGCTCGGAGTCGCGCCGCTTCATATTGAAGCTCTAGCGTATCGACATTGCCATATAGTTCTTCAAACTGTAATGAAACTATTTTAACATAATCTTGATAGTTTTGCAGCTGGGGTTTTGCATCGTTTTGGTGCAACTGTTCTTTTTTTGCTGCTGGGTCCTTTGCCATATGGGCTTCAATCTCTTTCAAGCTACCGTCAAATTCGGGGTGTGATTTGAGAAATAGCAACAGCTGTTTTGCGTGCACGCCGTACAACATCTCGGGCTCAATCATGTCCAAATAGCCTCTGGTTCCTGGCAACATTAAGGCCATTCCAAGCAAGTAGTCACCCGCCCGGATAGCTTCTGGGTTTGTTGAGTTCGTACTTCCAGTTCCCGCTTTTGTCTTTTTCAGAATTGTTGTTGGTTCAGATTGATTTTTCTTCAACTTGGCTCTGAGCGAATCTGGATGCACGTCAAGAATTGCTGCAAGCTCTTGAACATAGTGATCTTGTTCTACAGTATCTTGGAGTGTTCGAACAACTCGAAGCGTCACATCACTAAACTGACGTTTGCCCGCACCTGTAGAGAGATTGAGTCTAGTTTTATACACCGATATCAGCCATTCGAGCGCATAGCTGTGTTTAGAAAGTATGTTTTTCCAAAGCGAAGGATCTTGCTGTATTAATTCATCTGGATCCTTCCCAGAAGGAATTGTAATAATACTCAGCTCGACCCCCACTTTACTCGCAATTGGTATAGCCCTCTCAGTAGCCGCTAATCCAGCCTGATCTTGATCAAATGCAAGTCGAATGTCGGGCGTAAGTCTGCCAAGTGTTTTTAGCTGATACTCGGTAAGGGCTGTACCGGCAGTTGCTACCACATGAGAAACCCCCGCTTGATGAGACGCAATAACATCAAGATTTCCCTCTACTAACACACAAAATTTTTCGCGCTGAATTGCCTTTTTTGCTAGATGTAAACCATAAATATGACGACTTTTGTCATACAAAACAGTGCTTGGGGTATTGATGTATTTCGGAGCCTGCGGCGAATCATGAAGAAGTCGCGCCGTAAATCCAACGACTCGCCCGAACGAATCCATTAAAGGAATCATTATCCTACCCCGAAACATGTCTGCTTGCCCGCCACGTCTCTCGGCAACCAAACCAACTGACTTCATTTCTGCGACGCTATAGCCTTTTTTTGCGAGATACTCCTTGAGTGCGACTCCACCGTCTGGGCTGTAGCCAAGTCGAAATTCGATAATCGTCGATTTTTCGAATTGTCTTTTTTTCCGCACATACTCAAGTGCTTCTTGATTCGCACTTAACTGAAATTGATAAAACGTTGCCGCTATATCAAGCAATTCGTGCAGTCGCTCTTTGTTTGGGCCTTTGTTTTTTCTGTTCTGAAATTGTTCTAACTCGATGCCAGCTTTTCGAGCAAGAAGCTCCAAAGCTCCCCGAAAATCAAGCCCCTCGCTTTCCATGACAAAACTGAAGACGTCCCCGCCCTTTCCAGAACTAAAGTCATGCCAAATTTGCTTTTCTGGACTTACCACAAAACTCGGCGTTTTCTCGTTCGTAAACGGGCTCAAACCCTTGTAGTTTTTACCGGCTCGCTTTAATTGAACGTATTCCGATATCACGTCCTCAATGCTCAGTCGCGCCTTTATTTCAGAAACTGCATCCATTTTTTCAAAAAACCCGTATCTCCCTTATGCCAAAGTGCACCTGCATGAATGAATCTCAGCAAAGTAGTTGTTGAATTAATCACCTCGCGCGCACCAGTAGCCCCTTTTACGCTATTAAGTATCAAGGATCAAAGAATAAGTATCAAGAATAAGCACTACTACCCGGTCAGCTTAACCTGCTAGAATAATGCTTATGCAACCCGACAGCCCAAATCCAGACCCGTATGGGTTTATTGTAAACAACCCCCCAAAGCCACCCAGAAAAAATCCTTTTGCTGGTCTTACCACCAAGATGAGAGTCGTCATAGTTGTGGGTGGCGTAGTTGTGGTGGTTATTTTCGGAATGCTATTGTCTTCTCTCCTCAACCAAGGCTCAAAAGCGCAGACCCAGCGAATGATTGATGTCGCAACGATTCAGTCAGAAATCGTTCGAGTTTCTACAATTGCCGAAAAGGAAGTTCGATCTTCCAGTGCTTTAGATTACGCCAGTACCACCCGTTTATCGGTTCAGTCTAGCCAAGTAGAACTTGCCAAAAAACTGGATAAGCGCGGGGTTGGACAAAAAAAGCTCGCCAAACTTCAAGAACAGGCAAAAAATCAAAAAAGCGACCAAGCCCTCGACGAAGCCAAGTCGAGCAATCGATATGACGAAACCTACCTAAAAATAATCAACGAGGCCTTAAGCAACTACCAAAAATCTTTAATTGCGGCTTCTGGGGGTGCCTCAAAGAGCGAAAATCAAATCTTGCGTACTGCGTGGGAAGGCGTTGAGACACTTAAAAAGAACGATCCTACTGCTTCTGGCGACCCCCGGGACATACAAATCGATAAATCAAAACCAGAAGAAGACGGGCCAAAAAGTTCAATTATTGACAATGACCTCGGATCGAGCCCAGACGAAGAGTAAAAAGTTATTTCGTCACAAGATCATAGCTGTGACGTATCAAACCCTGAACCTCTTCCCAGGGTAGCTGCCCACTTAGGACGATAGTATTCCAGTGTTTTTTGTTTAGGTGATATCCCGGCATTACCGTTTCGTACTTGTCTCGAAGTATTTCAGACAGCGCTGGGTCACATTTTAAACTAATCCTGGCAGGATCGGTCTTCTCGGGAATGAGTGCAAACATCTTTCCCTGCACTTTATAGACCGCTACGTCCTCGCCAAACGGATATTCTAGCACCGCGTTGGGCATTGAAAGTACGTAGGTTTCGACAGTTTTATGGTCCACAGTACAAATAATAGCCTAAACAAGACTGTTTTGAATATGATGAGCGTTTTCACTAATACGTTTCTGGCAGCTTTACAGCTGACGTTCGACTTTTGTGACGGTTCTTGGCATGCTGCCTACATTGGCGACTTGGTAGTGAATGCCCGTTTCCCTCAACTCAGCCAAGCAATTCTTTATTTCATTTGCAGAAAACGGCGCCAAATCTGGAGCAATCTCGTTGAGTCCATGCAGTAACTTGTCTCCCGCAGCCCCGTTCTCATCAGAGTCAATTTTACCATCTGCGAGATACACCAGGCCACATATACCAATCGCTATTCTCTCGTGGCGCTGTTCAATCATGCCTGCTGGCAACACAATATCATGTATCTGCTCAAAGTCTTTTCTCATGACTTAATTAGTATGCGAGGAATTTATAAAATATGCAAGCGATATTTTATTACTTTTGTCAAAGCTATATCTGTTAGCCTCATCACTGTATTGACATTTATACTATTTTGTAGTATATTGTAATTATCCTAAAACAACATTAAAAAAGGAAATAAAAATGACAACTCCAGAAGTCCACGAAATCAACGATCATCCAGCTGAACCAATTGGTCCAGAAGGCACTGCAGGAATGCACGCCGGTTTTGAAGACAGCAGTCGATTACCACAACCTGTTCATCAGACAATTCGGGAAGCGGACCGAGACGCATTGCGGGATATGATGAACTCCGGCGAACTGGTGGTGAATAAGCACGAACTACAAAGAAGGCGAAATTTAGCTATCATGGCTATAAATAATGCACAAAGCTCGATTCCTAAAGAAAGAATGAACTAGTTTTTCTTAAGCCACTCCAGATAGTACTGTAGTTCGGCGATGCTGGCTTGAATGTCATCAAAGGCGCGATGCACTTCTCGCTTGGCAAATACAACCCCAAACTTCGTATTCATGAGTATCTTAAACGAACTGACGTCGAGCATTCGGTAATGAAGTAATCGTTCGACTTCCGGCCATAATTCACGAATAAATGCCCGGTCGTTATGAATAGAGTTTCCTGCCAATATTGCTGGCTCTTCGCCGAATTGGGCTGCGATAAATCCAACCACCTCATGAATAACTTCTTTTTCGTTGCGCCCCATCGTTCTAATCCGTTCAATTAATCCGCTCTGGGAATGCTGGGCTTTTGACCACTCGTTCATGTTATCCAAAACATCACCCGGCTGGGCAATTACCGCCTCGTAGCTAGCAAGAGTTTTAAATTCAAAATCCGTCACCTCTATTGCGACTTCAAGTATTTTGTCTTGCAACGGGTTAAGTCCCGTCATCTCAAGATCAATCCAAAGCAACTTGGTGGGAGTTAGTGATGTATCAATACTCGCTTTTGACATATCTAACAGTATACACGTGCTACACTGACTGCTATGAAAAGAAGGCTGTTGATCATACTTGGAGTATTGATCGTGGTCAGTCTTGTGGCTACGTTTGTCTTTCGACAAAAGGCAGCCGCTCCCGAGAACAAAAAAGTAACACAGGCTTCTAGCTCGGAGACAAAGGAAGCCCCACCACCTACAGTTGCTCCTCAAACCCAACCCGTTCCTGCGCTTAATAAACAAGCGTACTCACAAACTGACCCAAACAGTATATGGGTAGTTGTGAATAAAAGACGCCCGCTTCCAGATGGCTACGTACCCAAGGGAATAACTTCATCTGGGCTCAGAGCTGAGGCCAGTAGTGCGCTCCAATTACTTAGAGCTGACTCTGCCAAACGAGGAATACCGTTGAGCATTCTCAGCGCATATCGCTCACAGGCCACCCAAACAAGCACCTACAATGCATACGTCGCCAAAGACGGCGTCGCAAAGGCTGACACTTACAGCGCCCGACCTCGTCATAGCGAACACCAAACTGGACTAGCTGTTGATGTGGGAAGCGGCAGCTGCAATTTAGAGTCGTGTTTTGGTACAACGCCCGCCGGACAATGGCTTGCAAGTAACGCTCATCAATATGGATTTATACTACGCTACCCGGCAGGCAAAGAATCAATTACCGGCTACCAATATGAACCTTGGCACTTACGCTATGTCGGGAAAGACTTGGCTCAAGAGTTATATACAAAATCACAAACGCTTGAAGAGTTTTTCGGACTACCTGCCGCTCCGAGTTACTAATCTTCCGGTGCAAACGCCAGACAGGTTGAATTAATACAATAACGCTTCCCGCCTGGTTGATCATGTGCATCGTCGAACATATGGCCCAGATGACCTCCACACTTTTTGCATGATACTTCTATCCGATGCATGCCGTGTGAACTATCATCTTTTAACTCAACACCCCCGGAGCGGGCAACGTCGTAAAAACTCGGCCAGCCTGTGCCCGAATCAAATTTGTGGTCACTCATAAATAGATCGGCATTGCACGCAACACATCTATAGACGCCCTTTTCCTTATTCTGTACGTAGTCACCACTAAACGGCGCTTCAGTTCCCTTCGCGCGCAAAATTCGAAATTGCTCTGGCGTTAGACGAGCTTTCCAGTCTGTTTCGGAAAGTTGCACTAGCTATTTATCTTTCTCAAGTCGATCAAGCTTTAAATACTTGAAGATCAAAAATACTATGACGAGCACCGCCACAAATCCGATGAGCACATTCAAAAACGCCCCGTAGGTAAATATTGCTGATTTTTCGCCGACGGTAACGGTGAGTTTTTTTGATACAAGGTCGCCCTGTCCTGGGAGAATAAGTCCCAAAAAAGGATTGATAAAGCTCAGCGTGATTGAGTCGACCAAAACCTTCGCCTGCGCACCGAGCACAAAACCGATCGCCAAACCAACGACACCTTGGCCTCTTATAAAATCCGCAAATCCCTTGAGCGGATGGACCGGTGCGACGGTATTCACGGTCTTCGTCACCTTTCGAACAGCTTTTTTGGCTCGTTTGCGAGTTTTTTGGGGTGGGGTGGGTGTTTCTGCCATAGAAGATTCTCCTTATTTAGTTATAATACCCTGCTTTAATATTGATTCAACGTCTTTGGCGGTTTTGGCAACAGCCGTCGGATTATATTGCATTAGTAAAGAAATATCTTGGATCCCCCAAGCGACTGCAATACTATTTACTTCGGCTTTGGTCGCTGCCTCAATATCTCGCACTTCGTCGCCAATCATCCATACGCATGATCGCTCGTAACGCTTGCGCCATATAAGTTTATTAATGCTTGTGGCCTTGCCAAATATTGCTGGCCGTTTTAACACGGTCACCATGCGGTCAATGCCGTTGCGAGCCAAAACTTGATGGATAGTTTTTGTGCTATTGGCGCTTAAAATGTAGATATGCCAGCCGTCTTTGTGCAATCTTGCAACAACTTCCTTGACACCGGGAAATAATTTTATTTGATCGCGAACTTCATAGAGGCGATTTCTGCCTTCTCGCATTAACCCCGGTAGTTGCCATGGCCTCACCCCCACCCACTTTAGGGCATTTGCTAATGTTCCAGTTCGAAGCTCTCTGTACTTTTCGTCGGTAAGTGCTGGCCAGCCGCGACTTTCCGCAACCTCGCCATACAACTTTTTGATCAAGTCCTCGATATCCGCAAGTGTGCCATCAAAATCAAAAATAACAACTCTTTGCGTCTTCATTGGTTACATCTTCTCCAGTTTTGGCATACCAAGTATTCCTAATCCGTGAGAGAGTACTTTTTCGTAAGCTTCTACCAACGCCTTTCGCTCCCCTGCCCTTGTATCTCCGATCACCCGACTTTTCTCGTAAAATTTATTAAATGTCTGTGAAAGTTCATAAAGATAAGTGCAAATATGGTGGGGTGAATATTCGCTTAACGCGTTCGAGAACGCGTCTTGATACATGCCAATTTTTCTGGCAAGACTTCGCTCGACAGGATCCAATTCGCTGGCAGCAGATGAAGTTTGGATGTCCTCGGCCTTTCTGAGAATACTCCTCGCACGCACTAAGGCGTACTGCAAGTATGGACCACTGTTACCCTCTTGAGCTACAGATTCTACTGGATCATAGGCGATGTCACCACCGACTCTGTTTTTCAAAAATGCATACCGAATAGCTCCAAGGGTGATTGCGAGATTCTTGCTATTTGCTGCTTCCTCGGCCGCGTTAATCACATCGCGGGCCATTACAACATTTCCCTCTCTGCTACTCATTTTTCGCCCATCGGCGAACTTCACTCGACCATGTGTGTGATGTACGGTGCGCTCCACGAGCTTTGGCGCAAACTGCTCAATACTCTTCATAACAACACTTAAGTGGTCCTTTTGAGTGTTGTCAGTGATGATATACGACAGATCATACTTATAGTCCGCATATTTATGCTGAATGAGGCCAACATCCTTGCCTGCATAGGTTGGCAACCCTTCACTACTTATAAACACTTGAGTAAAGAATCCGTATTTTTCACCCCTAAAAATAACTGCCCCGTCAGACTCTTCATAGACTGAACCAATGTGTTCTTTTACCGTCTTCAGCCCAAGCTCCCATACTGCGCTCTCGGGGTAGTACTTGTCGAACGGGTGCATACCCAGTTGTTCGTAGAGTTGATCAAAGCCCTCATAGCTCCACCGTCTGCACGTCCAGTAAATCTGAGCAAAGTTACTCGTCTTATCTAGCGTTGAATGCAACTGATATACGCGTTTATTGATAGCAATTATTTCTGTTTTTGCCTGCTCATTTTCATTGTAAGCTTGAGTTCCTTCTACGTAGTGATCGCTCACCCACTCTGCTCGTTTTGGTTTTGGTATATCGTCTAATTTTTCGGGGAATTCGCCGCCAAGCTCCTTGAGGATTGCCCACATTGCTCTGCCGACGTGCATACCTATGTCACCACCAAAATTAACCCTCTTAACCTCGCCACCGCCCGCTTGCAGCATATTCGCGACGGCATCTCCAACCAAACTCGTATACAGGTGTCCCGCGTGAAGGGCTTTAAAGGCATTCGCGTCAGAATATTCCGCAACAATTACCTTACCCGCAAGAGGGCGCTGTAGTTTCGTCGCATCCATGGCTGACGTAAACACGGTCGAATCTGCAAGGGTAACATTAATAAACCCTGGACCCGCCACAGATAGTAACAACGCCTCGTCATATGACTTCAGCTTATCTGTTATCTGATCCGCGATCTTCAGTGGCGGCACATCAACTTTACTTGAAAGCTGCAATGCTACGTTGGTTGCAAAATCGCCGTGTTGTTCCTCGGGCCGCGTAAAGACCGGCATTATCTTCTCTTGATACAACTCATCGGCTGCTCGTGCAACCAGCTCGGCCAACTTCTCTCTCATCTTGTAATAAAGTATATCAGTTCCGCTCTCGAGAAAGATTTAATGCGTGCCATATTACAAGATACAGCACAAAAAGTACCCCAAAAAAGGTAATTGTTGTGAGGTAGGTATCCCCGTGGTTCGCCGGATTTAGAAAACTGTCCGAAACATCAAACAAAAGACCTGCTGGGCGAAGCAACAAATCCCAACTATTCCATCGGCTAAATCTGCCAAGATAGATCGCAAAACTACACACAAAGAAGAGCGCACCAATAAACATCCATACCTGCGGTGGGCGAAGTCTTTTTTTGAGCTGTTTGTGAACGATGACGACGCTTGTGTAGCCAAGCGCCAAGCCGCTTAGCACAAAGCTCTGGAGCATAATTGTGTCATACACCAGACTCGCTTCGTAGTTGGGCCTTAGATGAACAAGGTCGGTAATCAAATAGAAGCTGTTTGGCAAAAAAACTATCCACAAAAACGTAAGGAATATCTGCTGCCAATGAAGCCAACCGTGCCGACGCATTCGGATAACGAGCCACCAGGCAATGAGGGGCGCAATCGCAGCTAGCAGAATGTTCCAAATCAAAAAAAGATAGCGGCTACTGTCGGTTGCGAAATATCTGCCCACAAGCAATGAGACACTTATTCCACAAAGCAATGACAGACTGATGATAAAGCGGGTCTTGGGTTGAAGTTGCTTCATCATAACAGAATCTTTTTGTAAGCGATTACCCGAGTTCGGCTTTGAACTTCTCAATTAAATCAACAGGGGTAGGGTTTAGTCCGTTCAATAGTGCAAGGTAGAGACTCACAAAATCACCAAAAGCAGTACCCCAAAGGAGTTGTTTTAGCTCACTGTCGCCCGATAATGTGACCGTGTTTGGTTCAGCTCTTTTGCCGCTCAACATTCTTGCACTCAACTCAAACCGCTTCGAGACTCGTTCATGATCAAAACTACTACGAAGATCGATTATTTTATAGGGTTTATCAACAGGATGAGAAGACCAGCCAAGAAACTCATTGTGATTAAACTCCGGGTATTGATTGCACCAGGCCACATTCTTGGCGTTCTCATTGAAGCTGATCTTCCACTTATAAGCCACTGGAAACGTGAGAACGCTGCCATATATGACTGGGCTGGAGCCCATTAGCTCGAGAGCAAGTTTTTTTGCCGCATTATTCGCTGTTGGGACATCTGGTCGCCAGGCATCTATCTCTGTTTTGAGCCATTGTGCAGCTTCGTGGAGCTCTTTGATGCTTCCTTGGGAAACGCAGGCGGCGGGTTCAAGTATCTGAAGTAACGCTGCCAAATTATAAAAGACAGCCATTCTGGGCTGAAAGTTACCAGGAAGCACAAACAAGGGGTAGCCCTTATCAGTCGCAACTTCCTTCAGTCGACCACCAGCGCACACCACCACAATCTGACAGCCTTTTTCCTCGGCAGCAGCCAAGGCAGAGATTGTCTCCTCGGTGTTACCCGAATAACTTGATGCAATAATTAATGTCTGAGCGTTTACATAGTGCGGCAGATCATAATTTCGGACTATTTCAAATGGCTTTGTGGTTCGCGCCCACGCTTTCACATACTCCGCTGCCAGCGCCGACCCACCCATACCAGCAACAACAATATTCTGAATACCATCAACGGAGGGTTGATACGAGACCGGGTAGTCATGAATGAGTTGTTGCCATTGTTTTTGCGCCACACCAAGTGCATCTTGTGCATCTCGCTCGTGAATCATCTTGAGATCATCTAGTACCGACACGGTCATTCCCCCTGTTTTATTTGTTTGCTATATATACTATCTACAAAGCTGAACGGTGAATCAAGGGGCAAGCCTAGACAACCACGAGTGGCTAGACAACTGTAGACCTATGCACTTGAATCAATTAACGGGTTCGCGGCACAACTCCGTAGAGCCTTGCAAGTGTCTGGTTCATACTTTTGATCTCTTGCTGAAGCGCAATCATCTGTGACTCAAGAGCCAAGATCTTGCGCCATATTTGATCCTTTTGGGCGTTTGATTGTCGTATCTGGGCTTGGTTTTCTAAATGCAAAGCGTTGATGGTAGAAAGTATTCTATCTCGGGCGCTATCAGCAGCCGTTTGCACATCGTACTTTGTCACAAGCCTTTCGATAATTTTGTTTCTGGCGTCTTGAGTAACGCTCATTAAATCTTGTCTTGTCATTGCGGCTAGCATTTGATTTCCCTCCTCTTTTGCCTACCTTTTGGTCATGCGTGTATACGTTAGAGAAGTTTTTGTATTCGTTGCGTAGCGGAACAAACCTCCTTTCTATTGTTGCGTTTCCAAGAAAAAAGACTTGGCACAACGTATTCCCATTTTGGTACGCTGATCCAAGCCTTATTTTGCGCAGTCGTTGATGGTTGCAACCGAGCTCTATCTCAATAAAGCTTGGTCTTTGCGCTCCCAAAGAATTACCCCAATGTTCACCTTGATTAGGTAATGCTTTGTGCTTTTATTTATGCATAAGACAAACGGGGTAGTCAATCCTAGTAATTTTTGAGATTTATGTCGCTACATTCCCTCATCGCCGGTACGAGGCAAGGCTTGATTGTCATCGCCAAGTGCTGGGGTTGTGGGAGTTGATTGAGCCGGTGGAGCAGCTTGTCGAGGTTGATTCGTACTTGTTGAACTAGTGGTGCCTCCAGAGGTGTTGGCTTTTGATTGATTATTTTCTGTTTGAGGATTGTTTGTCTGAGCTTGTTGAGATGTCCTGTTGCCTTTATCGCTTTCGTTATCAATTTGCCGATAAATCCACCTGCCACCAAAAAATAACGCCAATAGTATGACGAGCGTAACAACAAACGACAAGATGCCGAGCAGAATGGCAACGCCTGGTTTCCTTACTTTTGACGTATAGTGCGCATCAACGTCTTTGATATCATAAGATTTTTTTCGCCTAAATCGATCAAATACCGCCATTTTAGAGCTCCCCTTTCCCATGTGTAATGATACCTAATGTTTCAGTTATATACACAAGCGAAAACGCTCCCAAAAAAGGGAGCGCTCATGTTTTTTAGCTAGCTGCTTGCTCTTTTAAGTTAAAACCCCATACCGCCACCCATGTCGGGGCCAACTGGTGCGGCAGGTGTCTTTTCGGGAACTTCTACCACCAGCGCACCCATTGTCATGGCGGTGCCCGCAATTGACACTGCATTTTGGATTGCTTCCCGTGTAACGGCAACCGGGTCGACAATACCTGCGGTTTTTAGATCCACAAGTTTCGTTGGATCATTCACGTCAATTCCCTGTCCTATCTTGCCTTTTCGAATCTGTGGTATCCACTCATCTGGATTAATTCCGGAGTTTTCAAGCAAAATTCGAAACGGTTTTTCAAGCGCATTTTGAAGAATTACACCACCCGTGAGCATTGACCCCTCTCCTTTTAGTTTAAGTGAAGCCAAACCAAGTAATGTCACCCCTCCACCAGGCACGATTCCTTCGCTCAAGGCAGCCTTTACTGCTGCCACTGCATCATCCACCCGAAACTTCTTCTCTTCGATTTCTGTTTCGGTCGCCCCACCAACCTTAATAACTGCGACCTTACCCGAGAGCGAAGCACGCCGCTTTTCCAAATTTTCTCGATCATACTCACTCGTGGAAGCCTTCGCCTGCGCATTTATCTGCTCAATTCGAGCCTTAACCTCGGTTGGGCTTCCTGCGCCTTCAATAATCGTTGTTTCGTCTTTTGTCACAATAACTTTGCGAGCACTGCCGATAACACCGAGCTCGGCGTTGTCAAAGTTGCCGCCAAGGTCCTCGGTAATCACCTCTGCACCCGTAAGAATAGCAATGTCTTGTAAAACTTCTTTGCGGCGATCACCAAAAGCAGGAGCCTTTACCGCAACTGCGTTAAATGCGCCTTTTAGCTTGTTAAGAATGAGGGTGCCCAATACCTCTGCTTCAACATCCTCCGCAATAATAACCAGGTCTTTCTTTCCGGCCTGCGCGAGCTTTTCCAATATTGGCAAAAACTCTTGCACGGAAGAGATTTTTTTGTCGGTTATCAATATGGCTGGCTTTTCGTACACTGCCTCCATTCGCGTTGCGTCGGTGACCATGTAGGGGCTCACAAACCCGCGGTCCATTGTAAAGCCTTCAACGACTTCGCTCTCCAGATCAAGACCCTGTCCTTCTTCGACGGTCACTACGCCATCTTTGCCAACCTTATCAATCACATCAGCGATCAAGCTGCCGATTTCGCTATCCCCAGCAGAAATTGTGGCAACCTCAGCAACGCGAGATTTCTCACCCTTGATATCTTCAGCCTGTCCACTAAGCTCCGCGAGCGCATCATGTGCGGCCTGCTCAAGCCCTTTTCGAAGCAGCATCGGATTGTGGCCAGCTGCAATGAGCTTGTTGGCTTCGTTCAAGATGTGATACGTCAAGACTGTAACGGTTGTCGTCCCATCACCGGCAACATCGTTCATTTTGTTAGCGGCTTGTTTTATGAGTTCTGCCCCAACTTTATATCCCAACGTTTCGTCATCAACATCAGCGATATCAACACCTTTTGCAACCGTAACTCCGTCGTGGGTAACCGTCGGATTACCATAGCTCTTGCTAATAACAACATTGCGCCCTTTTGGACCCATTGTCGTCTTTACCGCGTTATAAAGGACTTCTGCCCCACCAAGTACTCGTTTTCGTGCATCCTCATCGTAAAACACTTTTTTAGCCATAAACTTAACTCCGTTCGATTTATTAATTTTCCGTTATCGATTTTCAATGAAATGGAAAATGTTGATTGTTAAATAAAAAATACCGTTACTTTACGGTAGCAAGTACATCTTCTTCGCGAACAAGTATGTAATCTTTCTCGCCCACCTTTACATCGGTTGTGCTGTAGCTTTTATACACTATTCGGTCGCCAACCTTGAGTGTCATTGGTACGCGCTCGTTGTCATCTCCGACTTTTCCTGGCCCAACTGCAACTACTTTTGCAATTTTGGGTTTTTCAGTTGCACTATCGGGTATATAAAGTCCACTTGTCGTTTTGTTACTTGCTTGCTCCGCCTCGGCGACTACATAGTCTGAGAGCGGCGATATACCTACTGCCATTACTGACCTCCCTCAATTATTTTCGTGTTGGCGCTGCTGCAATCTCGCAAATCTACACCAGCGATCTGGCACTCACTATAGACGAGTGCCAAGAGCCTGTCAAATATCAGTCTGCTTTTATCACAATCTGTACAAATACTTAATACTGTGTTATAATTAGCAACAATGAGCGTTCAAAGCAAAGAAGAAAAAGTAGTGGTACATGGCTACGTCCCACCAGAAGTATTCGACACCTTAGTTTTTACTGACATATTTGGCGACACTTCGAGAACGGTACTCGTTGAAACTGTCCAAAAACTTGGAGAAAATGCCTGTCAAATTGGTGGTACCTATCTAGAAAACGACAAATTGTGTTATGTGGAAGCCTCGGTTGAAAACACCAGGCGCGGTGCGAACAGAACATTTGGCCATGCACAATTTGCTGAAGCAGTCCTTAAGCCTACACAGCAATAGAACACTAAAAAACAATCTCTGCAGCTCTAGCGCGAGATGCCTTTTCGTGCCTGCCACTCAGCAAGCGTCATGTCATTTACTTCTTCGATTCTTTTTACAAAATCCCCGCCCCTACTGCGATGTGGGACATACAAAACCTCGTGACTTCTCAGCTGCTGCCCGAGTAGCTTTATCTCGTTTCTTAAACGCTTGGACTTGCGGTCGTCAACCTTTTGGCCTGTCGCTTTATCGACAATTTTTGGCGTCGACAAAACAATAGAACCAAGCTTGTGTACCCAGTTAGCACTGCTTCTTTTGTACCTGGCTTCGTCAACACCCCCAATACCGCGACCAGTCAGCTCTTCTGAGCTGTACCAGATTGGAACCCAGCCTCGTCCAAGTGACGGTATGTGCTTGGCTGATCTTTTATTTTGCCAATAACCAATGGTAACTTTGACCTCTGGCAGCGCTGCCGAGAGAAGTTCTTGGGAAATTCTAGCCGTCGCACCACTGCTTTTTACCTCATCAACGATCATCATGTGCGCGTATTCCGATCCGTTCTTCTTTTTCTTTATTGGCATTCTCCAAACTTCTTCGTCAAAGTTTTCTGGAGTAAGATCAATCTCTTGTTTGCGACCATCGGCAGCTGTTTCGGTGCGGACTGGCTCGACAAAAAGGCCTCGTATCCTACCTAGTATTTGCTTTGCTGACTCCGACTCACTTCCTATTTTGTTAATATCAAACTGATCTTCTCGGTCGGCATCTATTTCATCACTACTGATTCCTGTTCGATACAACCAAGGTTCCCTGTCAATGTTCAAAAAAATACTTCGCGGTGGATGTACTGGATTCCCGGCATCATCCTTAGCTGCAAGCTGCTCCCAGAACTCCTTGACCATCCACGACACTGGACGAGCCGATTTATCAAGCCACACAACAACATCGGGCCTTGATAAATTATCAACCTCCTCAACGTCGCTTACTTCAAAACGAATTCTACCGTTTTCTGCCAAATTACTTTTATCAACCTGTCGAATCTTACCTTCTGGCTGTATCGTACCGTCAAGCAACCCTATCACGTGATCAGTACAGGTTACGTATTCTTCAAGCGTTGCTTGTTCACTCTGAAGCCTCTCTCTCCTGTAGGGAATCGGGATATTGAGTAACCGATATGAGTCCGTCGGCTCGCTTCGTTCCAAATTTGGCAGGCTCTGGGGTTCGGCTTCTTTAAGCATAATGTTTTATTTTATCGAGAAACTGGAGTATATACTAGCATAAGCAATGTGTTTTGTCAATCTTTCAAAAGCTGACGGGCTATTTCGCGTTCGTCCCAGGGCATTTTTTTGCCACCCATATTGCGGTAATCTTGATGCCCCAAGCCGGCAAGCAATACGACGTCCCTCGCCGCCGCGTCCTCAAACGCTTGCTCGATCGCCTTCTTACGATCGTCGAATACTTGAGTTTTTTCTGCGCCGCCTGCTCGATCAATTCCGTGAAAGACCGCACCGCGTATCGCAGCTGGGTTTTCGGTATATGTCTCGTCGTCGGTTAGATAAATCACATCAGCGTGTTTCGCGACAACTTCTCCCATCAATGGACGCTTTTCTTTGTCTCGATCTCCGGTCGCACCGAAGACAATTCTTACCTTACCCTTGGTGGTGAGCCGAAGTGCAGTTAAGACTTGCAAAAGTGCGTCTGGGGTGTACGCATAGTCCACCAGCACCAAAAAAGGCTGACCGGCATTGATTGGTTCCATGCGCCCCGGCACAACCTTTAGATTGGCGATTCCCTGCCCTATATCCGTTACGTCCAGCCCCAAGCTTTGCCCCACACCGATGGCCGCCAGCGCATTATATACGTTAAATTCGCCAACCAATGTGGTATGAAAATGCGACGTTTTTTCGCCAATTCGAACGCTAAAATTAGACCCCTTTGTGGTTATGTAGCACGCCGAAAGCTCTAGTGTCGAGCCAGGAGTCTTGCCATAGGAAAATATCGTTCCTAAGGCATGGTTTTTATAATAGTCATACCAGGTATCATCGGCGTTCAATATTGAAAATTTGGGCCGAAAACGTGGCCCAAACAACAATGCCTTGGCGGCTGCGTAGCGTTCCATGGTTTTGTGGTAATCAAGGTGATCCTGCGTGAGGTTTGTCATGACTGATACCTCAACAGGTACCCCATCGAGTCGATGTTGATCTAGTGCAATACTGGTTGCCTCAATAACGACAAAGTCTACACCTGCTCGCTTAGCGCGTGCCAAGAATTTTTGCACATCCGCCTGTCCAGCTACCGTCATGTGAGAACGATTTGGCGAGCGAACCCCTTTAACTTCATAGTAAGCGGTGGTGTAAACTGCCACCGAATAACCGCTGGCTTTGAGCATTTCAGAGATATAGCTACAGGCGGTTGTTTTGCCATTAGTCCCGGTCACTGCGATTACCCGCATTTTTCTCGCTGGAAAACCGTAGCGAGTTTGCCAGACAACACCTCGCGTTTTTCGGTAGCTCTGCTCAATGCCTCGAAGGGTCTTTCCTTTTACTATCTTTCGTACAAGTTTTCTTGGAGCATCGCTCATAGTCCCTATAATATCAGTTTGCTATGCTGTAAACAGATGAAAATTTTAGGAATAGAAAGTAGTTGCGACGAAACCGCCGCAGCTGTAGTAGAAAATGGGCACATCCTCCTCAGCAACGAGGTCGCGAGCAGCATTGATCTCCATAGGGCCTACGGCGGCGTGGTGCCAGAAATTGCAGCACGAAGCCATATTGAAGTAATTAACCCTCTGATTGACGCAGCACTGACTACAGCAAATCTTGGATGGTCGGATATTGATGGTATTGCCGTTACGCACGGACCTGGATTGGGTGGAAGTTTGCTTATTGGTGTTCTCACCGCGCGAACCTACGCGATCACAAAAAAAATACCTTTATACGCCGTTAATCATGTTCACGCGCATCCGTTTGCGACATTTTTAACCGCTACTGGGCTTTCAAATTATCGTTTGCCAACCTCGCCGCCGTCTTTTCCCTTGTTGGCTCTTATTGTCAGCGGTGGCCACAGTCAGCTGGTGCTCTTTACCACCCCATTCAAGTATCGCGTGCTTGGAAAAACCCGAGATGATGCTGTTGGGGAGGCCTTTGATAAGGTTGCCAAAATTTTAGGCCTTCCCTATCCAGGTGGACCAAGCATCAGCCAAAGCGCTCTGGACGGTAACCCCAGAACATATCAACTGCCGGTCTCACAGCTTGATTCGCCATATGATTTTAGTTTTTCTGGACTAAAAACAGCCGTTTTAAGGGCACTTCAATCCGAGGCTGGGAAAAGTTACGATTTCCCAAGCATAAAGCTCACAGCGCTTCTCGATGCGTCACAAATAGCAAATATGGCGGCGAGCTTCCAGCACACTGCCGTCAAGACTCTTGTACAAACCACCAAAAAGGCTGTCTCCGCCCTCAATCCCGCCAGCATTGTGGTCGCGGGTGGCGTAGCTGCCAATCAAGAATTACGGCAACAACTTAACGAAGAGCTCCCTCTTCAGCCAATCTATCCAGACAGCAAACTATGCACCGACAATGCCGCGATGGTTGCGACCTTAGGTTCTCTCATGAGACGACACCACAGGCCACCCGTCGACCCATATTCGCTAGAGGCACTGCCCAATCTCCACATGTAAAACCCATCTTTGACACATTTCACGTGAAAAGCAAATTCAAGATTGGTGCTAAATTTTTTACAGAGGTGATATACTGCTACCTACATGAGTCTTGCGAAATCTTACGACCCAGGCCAACACGAAGCTGCTATCTACACACTGTGGGAAAACAGCGGTGCGTTCCTGCCAAAACACCGAGGCAGCGATGAATATTACAGTATTGTCATGCCGCCACCAAATGCCAATGCCGATATCCATATTGGTTATGCCCTAACTGCAGCTCTCGAGGACATACCCGCCCGCTACCATCGCATGAGGGGCAAAGCAACCTTGGTGTTGCCAGGCGCCGACCACGCCGGATTTGAAACTCAGTCAGTCTACGAAAAACACCTCGCGAAGGAAGGGAAGAGTCGCTTTGATTTTTCGCGGACCGAGCTCTATAACCAAATATGGGACTTTGTGGCTAAAAACAAAACCAATTTTGAAGCCCAGATACGAACTCTTGGAGTAAGCGCCGATTGGACACGATTTACGTTTACGCTTGATAAAAGAATCGTTGACACAGCCTATCAAACATTCAAAAAAATGTGGGACGAAGGGTTGATTTACAGAGGTGAACGATTAGTAAATTATTGCACTTTTCATGGCACAGGTTTTGCGGATATCGAGGTAGAGTATCGCGAGCAACAGGGAAGTATTTGGAGTCTTCGCTACCCGCTGACGGACGGTAGCGGGGAAGTGGTTGTAGCAACGACTCGCCCAGAGACAATGCTCGGAGACGTCGCAGTTGCGGTTCATCCCAAAGATAGTCGCTACACGCACTTTGTTGGAAAAACCGTAAAACTTCCCCTCACACACCGTGAACTGCCGATACTTGCCGACGAATTTGTCGACCAGAACTTTGGTACTGGTGCTGTAAAAATTACACCGGCCCATGATATGAACGACTTTGAGGTTGCGCAGCGGCATGATTTACCTAAGCTGTCGGTGATAAACCACGACGGAACGCTTAACCATAACGTTCCCGAGCCATATCAAGGACTCAGCGTCAAAGAAGCCCGCAAAAGGGTATTGGTGGACTTAAAAAAACAGGGGTGGTTAGTAGACACAAAAGATCACACCAACAACATTGGACACTGCTACAAGTGTGGCACCGTGATCGAACCACTACTAAAAGAGCAGTGGTTTATCGACATGGAGCCTTTAGCCAAGAAAGCGATTGACGCTCTTACCTCTGAAAAGATTACATTTTACCCTCAAAGTAAAATGAACCAGCTCGTTCGTTATCTCGAGGGCCTACGCGACTGGAACATTAGTCGGCAAATTGCTTGGGGCATCCCCATACCGGCGTTTCAAAACGTCGACGATCCCGAAGATTGGATATTTGATACCCGAGTTGAAGAAGCAATTCTACAGATAGATGGCAAGACCTATCGCCGAGATACCGATGTGTTTGACACGTGGTTTTCGAGCTCAAGTTGGCCATATGCGACACTTGATTTTCCAGATGGTTCTGATTTTGCAAAATTTTATCCACTCAGCTTAATGGAAACGGGGGGTGAGATTCTCTACCCCTGGGTGAGTCGCATGATAATGCTTGGACTATACGCGACAAACGATGTGCCATTCAAAGAAGTGTACATCCACGGTTATGTGATGGCAGAAGATGGCTCGAAGATGAGTAAATCTGTCGGAAACGTGGTTGCCCCACTGCCAATAATTCAAAAATATGGGTCAGATGCGCTCCGGATGGGCATTATTGCTGGTCGCTCTCCAGCGGTAAATAGGGGCTATGACCCAAGAAAAGTTGAAGACGCTCGGAACTTTGCTAATAAACTTTGGAACATTGCTCGTTTTGTCGAAACTACAGTTGACGCACCGCTTCAGCCAAACGTTGTACCAAACCCGGCATCTATTGCCGACCACTGGGTATTGGAGCGAATCAATGAAGCAACGATCCAAATTAGTTCTCATATTGAAACCTATCGTTTTTCTGAGGCATACGAGCTTTTATACCACCTTGTGTGGGACGAGGTCGCTGATTGGTATATAGAATCCAGCAAAACAAACGTGAACGACTCGATACTCACATATACACTGATGAGCCTTCTCGCCATTGCGCACCCATTTGCACCATTTGTTAGTGAAGTAATTTGGCAAAAACTATTTACTACCAACGGCGTGCTGGCCACACACCCCTGGCCAAGCGCCGTCCCTGTCGATCACAAGAAAGCCAAAGAGTTCGAGGCAGTACGCTGGCTGGTGAGTGAGGTTCGTCAGATAAAAACACTTACTCTCTCAAGAGGTGGACAACTATACTTTGAGTCCTCGCGTTTGATAGAAAACAATGTTGAAACAATTGCGCGCCTTGCTGGACTAGAGGCTATAAAAGCAAAGGAACGGGGCAGGGGAGTTGTCTTAACAAAAACAAATGAGCGGTGTTGGCTCGAGCTTGATACCAAAAAAATTCATGAATTTCTACACACGCAAACAGCTCGCAGGGAAGAGTTGCAGCAAAAAATTTCGCACATAGAGGCCCGGCTACACAATAAGCACTACTTAAAAAAAGCTCCGAAGCACCTTATTGCCGAAAGCCGTGCTCAACTCGACAACCTTACGCGAGAACTCGAGACCGTAACAACTCAGATTAGTCAGTTTTCTTGAAAAAACAGCTAGTAGTTATACCAGCGTGCAAAATCCATCTTAAAGCGTTTTAGAGGCTTCGCCCCATAAAAATTTCTCACTTTGTTCCCCGGGATAAAACATAGTGCGATCAACGCAACAATGGCTATCAAACGAAATAGCTCAATATCCAGCAATCTTTCAAGAATCAGCAGCGTTGCAACTGAAATAATCCATAGGCTACCTCGAGAACCAAAGTCATGTGCTCTTCTAATGACCAACGACGCCATCATCACTATATACGGTACTGCGATAGCTATCCCTGCGATAAAAGTGAAGCCAGTGATTACGATGCTGTCGCCTACTTTTGGCGCAACAATGCCTATCAACGCAACTGGAACCAAAATCACAAACATCACTACCAGCGCAGTTATAGTTGCAACCGATGAAGCAACAAAAAACGATCTTCTGTCGAGCCGGCCTTTTACAAGATTTGAATACATTACAGCTATATTAGACCTTAGAAGCTAATTAATAGGCAAGAATACCTTTGATTCGCTCCACAGAATTTGACGGCTGATAATCATCAAACCAGACAACTTTCCAGCCAGCGTGCTCAGCGCCCATAAGGTTTGCTCTGGAGTCATCAATAAGAAGTATTTCTGACGACTCGACTCCAGCTTTTGCTTGGGCAATTTCAAATATTTTAGGCTCCGGCTTTATAGCTCTTACCTCTGAGGAGTCAACAATTGTATCGTAACGTATGTCTGGAAGTGTGCCGTCCGAAATCATCGTCTGAATAAGTCCTGGCATGATGTTGCTAAGTAACCCCACTTTGTAGTGCTCAGCGGCCCATAAAAGCAGCTCTTTTGACTCCGAAATCGGGTCGATTGCGGCCAGGTAATATGAAGACCAGTCAAACGTAGGTGTCTCGAATTGTTTTGCGAGTACGGTGTTAAATTCTTCGATCGGCAAGTCACCGCGACAAACTGCGTCATTGTAGTGCCAATACGTTGCTTCCACGACGTCGGGGTTTACGCCAACATCTTTGGCAATCTTTCCAAACGCTTGATGGAAAAAACGCACCAAGCAACCGTTGATATCAAAGTAGATAAACGACACTCCCGACTTAGAAACTTTCTTTGGTTGGTGAGGTGTTGTCGCGCCTAAAAGTTCGTCGACAGTCGTTCCAAGCACCGCCGCAATCTGCTGAACAGTAAAAATTGATGGCGATTTTATTGCTCCCCGCTCAATTTTTGCAAGCGTCGAGTAGCTTAAACCAGATTTTTGACACAATTCTTGCTGGGTAAAACCGGCGTCTTTCCGCGCACGCTGCAAGCGCATCCCCAGGCTTTTTTCTTGCATAGCTCTCTTAGTCCCTCCCTTGCTCACAGCTACTTAGTGACTGACAAAAAACACAAACTTTGAAGTCAAAAACTATAGCCATATCATACCAGTTTTTTGGCGAACAATGTGAAAAAACTAGTAAAATTACGCTAGCCTTCTGTAAAAGAAGCAACCATTATCATAACGGTTACCCCAACCACAAAGGCGAATAGTGCAGCAATCCCGGTCAAAATCAACGATGCGCGCGCATTATTTCCTGTCCGTTGCATGGCCTTGCTGTAGGTCCATGCACCCACTCCTAGTGCCAAAAACAATCCTACTACTACGTTACTCATTCACCTTAGTATAACTGATATAGTCTATAAGGTATGGCTAGGTTGCGAACCGCTATTAGTTACTCCTGTATTTCTCTGGCAGCTGTATGTGCGCTTGTTGCGGCCTCGCTTTTTGCTTTTTTTTCAGTGTTTAATGCCAGTGCAATAGAGAAAGTTCTAGAGGAGAGGGACATATATTCCAAAGTTGTGTCGTCAATAATTTCAGCGACGAAAACTGTTGAAGTTCAAAACAAAATTGGCGATATACCGCTCAACGAACCTTGGGTACTCGATATCGCGAACAAGGCCTTTGATCAATCAACGGTGAAGACAGCCACGACCGTAATTTTAGATGGCACATTTCGTTGGCTCGAGGGCAAAACGCCTTCGCCAGACTTTCGCGTAGATCTTAGCTCCAATAAACAACTGCTGGCAGACGGGGTGGGGGAGTATGTTACAACTCGCAGCCAAAATCTGCCGATTTGTACCTTCAGAGACCTCCAAAATCTGCCGCCGGAGATAAGCGTGTATTCATCACCCTGTCGTCCCTCGTTTATTTCGCCTGGGCAGGCTGGTCAGATTGCTCGAACCCAAGTATTGACCAATCAAGACATATTAAAAGACCCGGTGCTGAACCCTTCTAGTGTCAACCAATCAACAAACAGCTCGATATTTGACACACTCTCTCCACTACGTACGCTTTTAAGCAACAAGGGAGCGTTTCTAGGCGGGTTTATCGCACTCTCGCTAGCTTTTGCGGTCTTGGGGGTAGTCCTGGCAAAAAGCCGCTCTGTGGGGCTTAAACGCGTAAGTAGATCGCTTTTGGTTGCGGCCCTAAGTATTGCGATCACAATGGGGTTTTCTATGCTGTTTATCCGTCAGATGACACAGAGTAATAGTGGCAATCAATTTTTTAACGACATCGTCTCCCCTTCAGTTAGTGGATTGACACAAATTATGATAAACAGTTACTTAATTGCTTTTGTGGTCGTTCTCACTCTTTCTGGAGTGTGTTATGGACTATACCGTTTCCAGAAATAAGCACCTGGCGGAGAGACAGGGATTCGAACCCTGGGTACCGGTTGCCCGGCACACTGCTTTTCGAGAGCAGCGCCTTCAACCACTCGGCCATCTCTCCATCTTCGAAGTAGTATAACCGACTTGAGATATTGTGAATAAAACGTTCCGAAAACATAAAATGTTTGGCACAATAGTATTTGAAGAAGGTGGTGGGAAAAGCCTAGTGACATTGGTCGTTCACCATGATACAAACACTCGAATCTCCAATAATAGAAACCTACATATCCCACGTTGGGCAGATTGACAGCGAGCAAAAGTGGCCATATGCACATGATCAACTGACCGATCTTTCTCAACGGTTTGGAAGAGTTTGCGTTGAGTCGGCAGAACAGCGTGTGGTGCCCGACATGACCCATCTCCGCAAGATTCTAGGAATCATGTATGATGACGCGACCGAGCGTGACTATTTAAGAGACAGGGCGAAAATGCTCGAAATCAGCACCGGCTTACTTGACGGTGGTATAAATCCTAATCTTTTATTACAAACTCAAAAAGCGCTCCAAAAAGAGACGGCCCTACAGCTAGAAAAAAACCTGGAGCACATGAATCACCGTTCGAGCTATGTCAAAGGTCACGTCAAAGGACGGATCGCCGAACTTGTCACTCTAGGGTCAATTAACTTTCTCGAAGATCCCGATTTTGTGGCAATTCCTGCTCTGCCTCATCATGATCAAAATCCAAAATCAAGCAATAGTTATGATGTACTACTTTTGTATCAAAAGTGGGGAAAACCTTCGGTGCAGCAAATTCAAGTCAAGTTTAAGTGTCAAAATTTCTGCGACCGACCTCTAGTAAAACCCCACAAAAATAATGACCAAAGAAAATACAATCACCATATTGCTATCGTATCTGGACATTGCGACATCGGTATGAACCCGCAAGACCTCAGCTACGGAGAGGTGCTTGCGCGCTCCACCCTCCAACCAGAAACAACCGCGAATGCCGAATTTGACTCTATTATTCGAGTTCGGGATAAGTTAATAAAGAACTTACCGGCACCAATCTCAAAGAGCGACTTGGACGTACAACATTAGATTCGCGAAACTGGAGAAAAACGCGTGACGAATAACGAAGAAGGTTTCGAGCTTAGTTCGGACAAAGATTATAGGTTAATGTTGGTGTCCGATCAAAATGAACTGGTCGACCTAGTTAAGGACGAGACTCGAGTGTGGGAATTCACCAAAAAAGCTGTCTTTAATCACGTGGAAATTGGGGGCGGGAAGAGGGGTGACGGCGTAAAAGATCGAGTGTTTCTAAAAGATCCTCGTATTTTTTCTGTCCTCCGCGAACTTGGCTACCGTGCCACTCAAGAATTTAACCCCAGCAAAAAACAGATTGCCGCCTACAATTCTGAAACAAACACCACTTCGGATCGAAACTGGGGCTTGTACGTATTGGAAAAATACGTATACCTTGTCGAGCCACTACGAACAAACCATTCTGGAGACTGCAAAACTGAGATACAGCCAATAGATGCGCAGCAGGATTGGGATCTACCAAACTGGGAACCGATCAAACATTGTCTTCGGGTTGATGATGAAATCGAGGTAGTATTGGATTCACAATTTACACAGATTAATCGATACCGAGACTACCCCTTTATGGACCATATTTTGTTCAAGGAGCACGAGGATGATCCTTACAACCGAAGGATGTTTGGTTTTATGGAAGAAATGGAAGAAATGGAAGACATAGGGTTTACAGTCGCAATCCTCCCTCCAGACGCAAATGTGTATAAGATGTACAGAGACAATCAAGTCAACCTACTCCGAAAAGACCTTGACGTTCCCGAGAACTCTCCACCACAAGACTAGTGCGCTACAATGGTCATATGACAGTAATTGTTATGCTTGGCTGGTGGTATAGCCGAGGCTGGGTGTGGCTCATAAAAGACACCAAAAATGGCCTTGACTACATTGGCTCCACTTTTGCAGTTCGAGTGCTGTTAAAAACTTGGTTTTCGCCGTGGAAGCAAATAACTTCTCCAGCGACATTTCGTACCTTTTTTCAGTCAGCAATCGACAACAGCATATCTAGAATTGTCGGTGGAATAGTAAGAACCGCCATGCTCAGCATCGCACTTATTTTTGCCATTGGCGTAATTGGGGTTGGTATTATTAGGTTTATTTTTTGGCCCTTTATCCCGCTGATGATTGTTTTGTTTCCAATACTTTTTGTTGTCGGTGGGGTGAAATAATCTATGAATCCGATATTTAACCCACACACCTCTCGGTCTGTTCGAGCCAAGTCAGCACGATTTCTAAATAAAAACTGGCTGAAAAACTCCGTGCGAGGTTTTTTTGCACTAAGCATTGTTGTTTCCGTATATCTGTGGACACAAGAGAGTAATGGTGTCTGGCTTGTGCTCGGTATCGCATCAATGCTTGTAGTCATCAGTGAGTGGCAGCGAGGTGACTTGGCGCACATTGACTATGAAAAAGGAGCCTCAAGCGATGGGGCGCTGGCGGTAGAGAAGCTACTCGAACCAGCGACGCTCGCAAATCTTCGAACCGCCCAACCCTCCTCATACGATATTTGGATAGCCCTCGGGAACTCCGAAGAAAAATTCTTCTTCCAAAGTCGATTTCTTATTGATGATTCACTTTTTGAACACCAACTGGACAGATCGCCGGGAAGTGGCACCAATATTTGGACTACGGCCTACGCCTTCCAAGAAAAATACTCGCTGCCAGGAATGACAAACGCAAGTTTGTACGCATCACTTATTTTAAGTATTCCAAATATTGATCAAATTTTGCACCAAATTGAGCTTGACCGTCGTGATATTGAAACTGCCGTTGCCTGGATGCGAGATACACATGCAAAACGTGACCTTGTAAGAAAACGACACGATTTTGGCGGTATTGGCAGAGACTGGGCCTACGGCTACACACCAATCTTGAGCTGGCTTGGGCATAATATTTCTGCAGAAGTACAGAGATATGGGTTTTTTCTTGACACACAAGCACACCAAGCAATTGTGACGCAAATGGTCCAAATTATGAGCAACAACGCCTCAACAGTCACTTTAGTTGGAGACCCAGGCGTAGGCAAAACGACTTGTGTTCATGCTTTTGCCGCCCAAATACTCGAAGACGGGACACTTCCCGATAATCTACGGTATCATCAAGTCGTCCAACTTGATGCCCCAACACTTATTGCCAACGCCAAAAACCACGGCCAACTAGAGGAGCTTATGCTGCGACTGCTGCACGAAGCCCAAAAGGCAAAAAACATTCTCTTGTTTTTCGATGACGCCGAAGTCTTTTTTGGACAAAGAGAATCTGGTGTAGACCTCAGTCATATACTTTTACCAATTTTAGAGTCGGGCGGCGTGCGAATTATCATGGCAATGAGCCCATCAGCCTGGCAGCAAATGAGCAAAGGTGGCGTCACGGCACAGTTAAAACCAATTACGGTAAGCCCAGCGGACGAAACAACTACGCTCGCCGTTCTTCGCGACGCAATTAGCACGCTAGAGTTTCGACATCATGTACTTTACACCTACCAATCACTGCGCGAAGCTTACAAGCTAGGTAGTCGATATGGCACAAACCAGGCAATGCCAGGCGCTGCGCTCAGCGTGCTTGACCAAGCTGCTACTGCCACCCAAAAACAATTGATTACTAAAGAGGTGGTGCAAGAGTCAATCGAACAGGCCTATGGAATCAAGCTCCAAAAAGCCCAAGGTAGTGAATCCGCAAAGTTGCTCGACCTCGAAAGCCAGCTTCATAAATACGTTATTCATCAAGATCGTGCGGTCACCGTTGTTTCAGATGCGCTCCGTCGCGCTCGAAGCGGAGTTGGCAACCCCAATCGCCCTGTTGGAACATTCTTGTTTCTTGGTCCAACCGGTGTAGGAAAGACCGAGTTGTCCAAAGCGCTCGCTCGAGTCTACTTTGGAGACGAAGCAGCCATCATTCGAGTCGACATGAACCAATACGTGGCACCAGAGGACGTCTCGAGATTAATCCAGCCAATGTTTGGTAATGAGCTTGGTTTTTTGGGACATGTCCGAAAGCAACCCTTCAGTGTTGTGCTGCTTGACGAGATCGAAAAAGCTCATGAATCTGTAGTAAATGCTCTGCTGCAGATGCTCGACGAGGGTACTATGAAGGACAGTGACGACAAGCCCGTTTCGTTCAAAGACGCTATCATAATAGCAACATCGAATGCCGGTGCAGATGAGATTCGACGCCTTATTGACGCGGGCGAAAACATCGAGAAAGCCGAGTCACTCTTTGTAGAGACTTTAATAGAACGCGGATTATTTCGACCAGAGCTTATAAATCGTTTCGACGAGGTTGTTGTGTTTGCCCCACTTGATCAAGCTGATTTGATAAAAGTTATTGACCTCATTATTGGCGAGCTAAACAAAACGCTCGACACCCAAAAAGTGCATGTTGAGCTGACTGACCGCGCAAAACACTGGTTGGTAGAAAAGGGCTACGACTCAAAACTTGGTGCTCGACCAATGCGTCGCATGGCGCAAAGATATGTTGAAAACATTATTGCAAAAAAACTATTGGACAAAAGTCTTGGTTCGGGTGGCTCAGTCACCCTTGATGTAGCAGATTTTGAAGCAGTTGAAACGAAATAGTTTGGCGGAAGGGGTGGGATTCGAACCCACGGTACCGTTGCCGGCACGACGGTTTTCAAGACCGTTTCCTTAAACCACTCGGACACCCTTCCAAACGCTTATTCTAGGGGTCCATTGTACCAAACAAACGACTGTTTGTGAGATAATCTGAGCATGCCCAAAAAACCACACGTGGTGAATTACATAAAAAAGGCTCGCGAAGCAGGGAAGTCGGACGCACAAATCAAAAGCGACCTTCTGGACGGTGGCTGGCAAATAGATGTAATAAATCATGCCCTTAAGAACCACCCCCATAAACCAATTCACCAACCGGCCTCGACTCACTTTACAAAGTACAGCGAGTGGTACACCCAGCGACGAGTCGTGTATGGCTTCGGGTTAGGGCTCTTGTTTATTATTTTATTGGTGGTGTTTGCTTAGTTCTTTAGAAAAATACAAGCTCTTTTTGCGAAAACAAGAAATTTTTACTTCATATGAGAGAATGACTATTAGCACTCTTGACATGAGAGTGCCAATTTTCTTATACTTTTATTCGGAGGGGTGCGCCTTTCTTTTAATCAAATAAAGGAGGTTATTATGAGTAACTTAGTAAAATTTGATCCATTCGCCGAAATGCAGTCACTACAAAAACAGTTTTTTGGTGACGACTGGTTTACGCCAGTAAAAGGCTTTCGCATGCCAACAACCGACGTGTATACCGAGAGCGACAAGCAATTGACTGTCGAGGCACATTTGCCAAACTTTGAGGATAAAGATATTGACGTGCATGTCGACAACGGCATCCTCGAAATTCAAGCAGAGCGACATGAGCAAGAGAAAGATAGAAAGAAAAAGTACGTAGTCCGAGAGAGTAGTAGTAGCTTTTATCGCAGAATTCGGCTGCCAGAAGTTGCAGACACCAACAAGATTGACGCCCACATGAAAGACGGGGTGCTCAAAGTTGTTGTGCCGTTTAAAAAATTACCAGCTCCCAAAAAAATTACAATCAAAAAATAACTAGAGCAAAACTAGTTGATATATATTTATATATGTTGTATAATAGCTGTCTCAATGATTATTCATCGTTCCAAGTTAGCCGATTTAAGAGACGATGTTCGTGGTGCGAGTATAGCTCTACGATTTGGTTCCTATGATCTACTTCACGCTGGCCATCAAGCTGGCATAGACCACGCTGCTGCACAAGCAGATATTCTAGTCCTTGGAGTCATGTCAGATGACTATATTCAGCGTGTTAAAGGCCCCGAGCGTCCTGTCAATCCCGAGGTTGCGCGCATAGAAAGAATTGATGAAGCAGAGGGTGTTGACTACTCGTTCGTAGCTCCGGCCAACAACCTGGCAGTGGCTCGACTATTTCTCAAACTGCTACCAGATGTGTACGTTCAAGGTCAAGAACATCCAAAAAGTCAGTTAAAAACGTCTTTGCTAGGTGTTTTGGGTGTAAGATACGTGGTTGATCAACAGCCCCGTATTGCGTCAACTAGCCAAATGATTGACTGTTTAGGTTTAGAGGAAGCCAAAGCCCACTCGAACTTAGAGTTTAGATTCGATCACGCATAGAGATCGATGTTTTTGATCACATCGGACACCTGTGAATTGGTGTAGACCCTGGTCAAATTTTCAAACTTTATCTGAAATTAGTTTTATATAGATAATAATAGAACTGCAACCACACACGACAGCATTAGTTATCCAGATCGCCGGAAGACCTTTTGACAATCCAAATATGGTCCACAGAAGTGCTGAGGTGCCGATTATTACAAAAGTCGCCAAAGATATACTTTTTGTGTGACGTGTCCGAATGGTTTTTATAGTTTGCGGAAGATAGCCAACTAACGTTAAAAATCCAGCTATGTATCCTATTGATTCCATTGACCAATCATATCAAAATCAAAACCCTTTTAGCGATGTCTCAATACATACATCAATCGGTGCAAGGCAAGAAACTAGCTTAGGTCTATTTTAACGAATTGAATTTCTAAGGTGTAAATAATTGGCAACTTTCGTTAGAGGCACAACGTATTAATAAAATTATCATTATCAGCATATAAAGTATTGTGGCCAATACAATTATTCCAACAACTCTGTAAACCCATTTATCCATTTGTGAATTCTGTTTTTTTGCGCGCCTATGAAGAATCCCTGAAATTGTCACCAAAATAAGTCCAATGAAACCAATATATGGCGCCGGAGTAGAGGATTCTGGGTCTGAGTATCGGCTATGTAAGATTCCGAGGATTATTGCTACCGCTATAAACAACACTGCTGTTGCCAACGACTTGTTATTTTTCAAGCTCTGCATTTGTCACAATCTTAAAATGAGGGAACTGGTACACCCGGCAGGATTCGAACCTACGACCTTTGGCTCCGCAAGCCAACGCTCTATCCAGCTGAGCTACGGGTGCTCGTCGAAGTGTGCGCATTTGTCTCATTTTGTATTAATATTCAAAAGTTTCGACTTAATGCTAGACTTCTCCTCTTAGTTTTTCAAACAGTCGAATCGGCCAAGCCGCTCCTTGGTTTGAAAAACTAGGTAAGAGAGACGAGTTTACAGGGGTTATTCTAGCACGAAACAGGGGTGAGCACCAACCTAAAACTTTAGTTTGCGCATCAAACGATCGACCTTGCGTTCGCCCTCTTGTTCGTTCGGAAGATGCGTGGCTAAAACGTTGAATATTTTCTGCTCATCCTCTGGTGCATAGTACAACGACAGTTCTGGCATGAATCGCCTAAGAGGGCGAAGATCGATATATCCAATAGCACCGTCTCTTAGCACGTTAAATGACTTAAAGTCATGATATGGAAACAGTTTACTATCTACAGTAACTCCTCGATCATCGATCATAAACGATCGTTGTCTTGGTGCCCTCCCTGCAATAATTGCAAACAATATTCCCGCAAGTATTAACGTCACAATAGTTACAACATCACCAACAGTAATATACACAATTGCCGAGATAACGGTTACGATGGCACCTAGAGCAAAATACCATGAGGCGCCTTTGGGTTTTGCAATAAATTCAGAGCCAGTCCACGAGATCGGTTCGGCAGCTTTCTGGGCATCTGGCCCCTCCGTCGACTGAGAGGCTCCAAGGTCGCTTTTGTACGCCCAGCCCGCACCTTGAAATTCTTCCCCATTTGCCATAATCGTATTGTAAACCGTTTCGACACTTCCTTCTATAGGCGGTCGATCTTTGCTATAATTTACACCTGTTACGGAGAGGTACCCAAGAGGCTGAAGGGGGCGGTTTGCTAAATCGCTAGGGGGGAGCAATCCCTCGCGAGGGTTCGAATCCCTCTCTCTCCGCCAAACTAAAGATGCTCCACCTAGGGCATTCTAGTTTGCAAATGTAAGATGATTCGAACGACAATGTCCAGTGGATATTGGCCGCCTTTAGCCCCGTGAGGGGTCCACTTGGCAAATCTTTGCTTTTGATTTGCCGTGGAGTCGAATCCCTCTCTCTCCGCCAAACTAAAGCTAGATTTGCGCCGCACCCAAAACTCATCTACACTTAGGTCTTGATTAACAATTGAATGAAAATATAAAGAGTGCAGCGAGGGATCTAGCCCGTTGACCTGCCAGCAACCTGTCCACTAGTTAGTTTTTCTTGGATAAGGTGCTCCATCTAGATC
>JAYRJB010000005.1:0-1971 GCA_041906505.1 Saccharimonadales bacterium (SeqCode)
GCAATACCCATGACTGCTGTTCTCGCACTAACTCCAGCCTGTTCTTCAGCCTTTGCGAGCGCTTGATTGCAGTTTTGAACAACCCCCCCAATATCAGCAATAGCACCCGCCTGCATATCGGAAAGCTGCTGATGCGCCCGCCCGACACCTACTATCTCTATCTCTTCGGCATGCACTTTTCCAATTAGAGCTTTTACATACTCAGTGCCCACGTCCAAAGCCACAATATACTGTTCGGGTGTTATTTTGGCACCCTTGACCTTCGACAGCGCCTTTGACTGAGCCTGTTTTATTTTGTGAAGCATATTCTACTATAGTATAGCGCCCGTGTGAGGGAGAAACTACCCTAAAATAGCTTTGATTCGACGCACACCCGCACTCGATGCCTCTTCTTTGATTATCTTGAAACGCTTTCCGCCCTCGGCCAACACACCTGTATGCGCAACATGAGGTCCGCCACAAATCTCCACACTAAAAGCTTCCTCGCCGTCCCTTCCCATGCTATAGACTTTTACGAAATCACCGTATTTGTCTCCGAACGCACCTTTCGCACCACGCCTAAATGCTTCTTCAGTTGGATAGTCCTGCACCATTACTTGTAAATCTCTATCTATCTGTTCGTTGACTATTTGCTCAACACTTCTCAGCTGTTCGGGTGTTACTTTTTCGGCATGAGAAAAATCAAATCGAGTTCGCTCGGCAGTCACATTCGAACCCCTTTGAACCACATGTTGGCCGAGTACCCGCCGCAGTGCTTCGTAGAGAAGATGGGTCGCGGTATGAAGTTTGGTGGTTTCGAGCGAATGATCGGCCAATCCACCCTTAAATACTCCCTTGCCGGCCGTCTGCGATCGTTCGCGCTGTTCAGTCATTTTTTGGTCAAACACAGTTTGCCAGTCGTCTGCAAGGCCTATACCTCGTCTTTGCGCCTCTTCCAAGCTTAGTTCAAGAGGAAAGCCATAGGTGTCATACAGCGCAAAAAGTTCATCTCCAGTAAGTCCATCACTACTGAACTTATCGAGCATTCGTAAGCCTTTACGAAGTGTCTCGCGGAAAATCTTCTCCTCGCGCACCATAAATTGAATGGTTTTTTCTTGACCCTCCCCGACCTCCGGGAAATCATGACGATATATGTCAATGATTCCTGGGACGAGTTGACTACACAAATCCTTCTCAACCCCCAAATCAAAGGCAAAACGAATTGATCGACGCATCAATCGCCGCACGACATAGCCCTGCTCCTTGTTACTCGGTGATGCTCCATCAGTAATCAAAAACACCGCTGCGCGAAGATGGTCGGCAATAACTCGCATACTTTCGTTGTGGTCGGTATATGATTTTTGGGTAAGTTTTTCGAGTTGCTTGATGATCGGCCACAATACACTAATTCTAAATACGTCTGGTGTATCCAGGGCCGCTGCGGCAATTCTTTCGAGACCGCCACCGAAATCAACATTTGGTGATGATAGTTTATCAAACCCACCTTCGGTTTTCTTGTACGCCATAAAGACGCTGTTGCCAATTTCCAAAAATCGACCGCAGTCGCAGTTTGGATGACACTCAGCACCCCATTTTGCATCGTGAGGAGTGTCAAAATCATAAAATACTTCGCTATCTGGACCTCCAGGCTCACCAATTGCCATACGGGAAGGCACGCCCATTCGGCTCCACCAATTTTTTTTGGCATCGTAATAAAAGATTCTCGCGTTTCCCATGCCCTTTTGATAGCCATCTTGTTCACTCCCAATCTCGCGTTCTTGGGCGTCAATTCCTTTTGCTGCAAACAGTTGCTTCCAGATAGCCGCGGCTTCGGTATCTTTCTCGATACCTGTTTCTTGATCCCCGATAAAACACGTTACATATAGCCTTTTTGGATCTAGTCCAACGACCTCCACCAAAAACTCAAATAACCAGGGGAGTTGTTCTTGCTTAAAATAGTCGCCAAGCGACCAGTTACCAAGCATCTCAAAA
>JAYRJB010000006.1:0-19241 GCA_041906505.1 Saccharimonadales bacterium (SeqCode)
TGCAAGAGCTTAATTGTTCTTGGTCAGCTCATCCACAGTGCTCCACGTTTCCTTGTATGTTACTAGGCGATCGGACAACGGTGATAGTAGGTCAAGCTAAAGAAGTTCGGTCGATTGCTTTAAAAGATATAAGGAAACAACATAACATGTACAAGTTATACGTAGGTGGTCTACCATTTTCGACCACTGATGAAGAGCTCAGCGAGCTCTTTGGTGCTCACGGCAAAGTTGTCAGCGCAAAGGTTATTACCGACCGCGAAACTGGCCGTAGCAAAGGCTTTGGTTTTGTAGAGTTCGAGAACGATGCAGAAGGCAAAGCAGCAGAAGCCGCAATGAACGGATCTGATGTTGGTGGTCGCTCCATCAACGTCAACGAAGCCCGTCCAATGCAACCACGCGAACCACGTCGAGATTTCGGCGGTGGCGGTGGTGGCAACCGAAGCTGGTAGTTTTTTAACGACCTAGCAAAAAGAGGTTCAATTGCGAACCTCTTTTTATTTACAATATTTAATTCTTATGCTATAATATGGCTATGGAAAGCGGCCCAGAAATTGAACTAACTGAAGACCAAGAGGCTAGGTTTGATAGGCTAGTCGACAACGCAGGCTTTAACAATATTCAAGCACTCATAAAAGTGGGAGCCATAGGAGCTGACGCCCTTCACTTTGCAACCAAAGATAGCAACGAGAATAATCATGCAACTGAGGCGCCAAAACATCGGGTCGCGGATGGGATGAACGAATATTCTCATAGCCGTGGCAGAAAAAAAGATGGCTCCATCGACAAAAGAACGCTAAGCTCTCGTGGAAAAATTGCTGCAGACAAACGCCCACCCGACTACTTTCCCTACAACGCCTAAGTATCGCCCTTCTTGACAATTTCACCTCTGTTTAGTACAATATTATCTTGGTAAATATCGCGGGGTAGAGCAGTGGCAGCTCGTGTGGCTCATAACCACAAGGTCGCAGGTTCGAGTCCTGCCCCCGCTACCAAAACAAGCGCCCGTCGTTAGACGGGTTTTTGTTTTGGTACTGTGTCTGACTCGGTTCTGAGACTGATATTTCCGCTATGGAAATATCGTAGCCGCTGGTACGGTCATCAAAGTCGCGCGCAGGAATTCATTCCGAGCACGGTTGCCAGATGTGCTTTGCCCCTGCCCCCGCTACCAAGTGAAGTTTGAAACCACTTATATAGAGGTGGTTTTTTATTATTTTGCTATGCTACTCGTATGGCTAACTCAAAAGCAGTCTTCATCATGCTCTTACTCATACTAGGTGTTATTGGGTTCTTTTGGGGCATAAGTTTACAGATTTCGTTTGAGCCAACTACTGATAGTTACAACGATACGCATCTAGGCAAGAAGGTATTTGTAGCTTCCATTGTTGTCTTTGTAGCCGGCATTATGCTAATGAGGCGATGGCGAAAATGAATCTAATTTTCAAGTAACATACAGGGTTGCGCACAGGAGCTCGTTACGAGCACAGCTGCAGCTGTGCTTTGCCCCTGTACCAAATATATATCTTCAGAGCAGTGTCTTTATAGTTTGCTATCATAACCTGGTGGATAGGATAACTTTAACGGACGAAGAGTACGGAAAAGTACTGGACAACATTGTTGTGGCGTGTGTGGATGTGGTAATAACCTACAAAAACTAAGCTTGGTTAGGGTGACTGGATTCGAACTTACGATTAGACGCCGTAAAGACTTGCAAGTCGTACGGTGATTGCAGCATGACTTACACCAAATTTGTCGGCTAATCTTCCGACTGCACCGGTATCGTGTAGGTCAATTCCTTGCATTTCCTTAATCTCTTTTCTAACAGCCACTTCTGGCATAAGCAGTTCAGCTGCGAAGGCATTAGCCTCGCGCTCCTTTTTACTTTCGCCAGTCGAAGAAAGACCATCACGGAAATGTATTAGCTCGACAATTGGATCGTAAGAAAGGGGATCTTGGCGATGCATAAATATATGCCCGAGTTCGTGGGCAATCGTAAATCTTTGGCGAACATCTGGTTCGCTTGCATTTACGCCGATATACTTCGTGGTTGCTTTTTGATACGCAAAACCTGACGTTTTGTCTTCAAATTCACCATATTTGATTTGAATACCAGCTTTTTCTGCTAAGGCATCCAGGTTGATAGGCAGCTCGTTTGCATTAAACTTTTTACGAATAGCATCTACTGTTGTACTGATCGTGCTACTCATTTGCCACCTCCTATCATATTAATAATCTCGTCTGCTGCTTTTGCATTCGGAACTTGCTTACGAACCATATCAACATCTACAGTTTTCTCTGCATAGTCTATAGCATCACGTAATAATACGTCAGCCGATTCGTTCACATGTTCAGAAATGGCGTACAGCATATCAACCGACAGACCTTGCTTGCCACGTTCAATATTGCTGATCGAGGTCCGCGTTAAACCCACCGCATCAGCAAGTTCCTGCTGTTGCAGCCCCGATCCTCTCCGTGCTCTCTTGATACTCTCGGCCATACTGCTTCTAAGCGTTGGCTTCATCATGACTCAAGTGTACTTGATGCATGAATGCTATGTCAAGCCAGATTGACACTATAGTGCTTAAGGTTATAAAAATGTGATTTGAGCTTGATTTAGGTTCACGGGAGGCGTAGACTGTAGAGAAGCTGGTAAAAATGAAAGATCCCGCGCTAACGGGATCTCAGCAGATACAGAAGACACCATATCTGCCCTTCATTATTACAGGCTTCTATCAATAAATAAAGCCTAAGATGGAGGGTTCCATGGCGACAACAAATACAAACTACAAAACTGGAAGCGGGGGTCACGATGAACCTCGCTAACGAACTTATCACTGAAATGCTGGCTATCACCAAGCCAAGCCAAGAAGCAATCGACGAAGCACGTGCGCGGCGCGATCTTGTAAAAGAAGCTGCAATGACCTATGAGGGCGCACTAGGCTTCATCAAGTCCGGCTCGCTAGCTCACTTTACCGTTAATGGCACCGTTTCTGATGCTGACGGATCGCTTAAGTTAGACAGGCGCATCTACACCGAATATGGCCCTAACGGCGACGGTGTCGGCCCAACTGATTTAGTCTTGGGTGTGGCCGAAAACATCCGCGATACCGTCAAGCAGGTGTACCCAGAGGCTTACATTAGTACCAATCACAAACGGGCTATCTACTTTCGTTTCCGCCAGCCACTGAGCGACGGTCAAGATCCGACAGTAGATTTGGTTATTGGCCTAAACCGAAAAGATCAGCCAGGACTTTGGATACCGAACCTAAACGATGATGACTGGGACGCATCGGATCCAGGTAAACACACCGATCTTGTTAGGGCACGGCGAAAATCCACAAACCATACAAGTTCTAAGGTTGTACGAGCCCTCAAGCTCTACTCGAAGCAATGGGATAATGAACTTCTTACATCATTTCACTGGACAGCTCTCATGCTGGAGGCTTACCCCACGCAGAAATCAATAATCGAAGGCGTGATTGATGTGCTGAGCCATGCTGCCACATCGCTTGAGGAAGGTGACACTAATGATCCTGCGAATGTGTCTGGCCTCATAGATGTCCCATCCTGTCGTGATCGGTCTGTAACAATAAGCCGCATTGCAAAGGCCGCCAACAAGCTACAGCAAGCAAACGATATTGATGCGGATGATGAAGTAGCACTTGATGATGTGGTGGTACTTTTTGGCGAGGTCTTCACGAAATCAACTGCTAAAGAAGCGTTTGAAACTGCGGTGCTGGCAGTGCGACGTAAGGTTTTGGATAAGGCAATCCAGCAAAGCCAGACAGCTACAACACCAGTATTCACCAAGGCTTTTAACGATAGGCCCGTATTGAACACACGCTCCTTTGCAGATCCGGCACCTGCCTCGACCTTACCTACTGCAAAACATGCTACAGACTTGGAATGGTTTGAGACTGGGCTTAGTAACAGTAACTACTTCGTGCTCAACCGTCACGTTAACGACTATCGTCTAACCTATACCGTAAATATCCCGTTGCCCGACCAAAGCCGAACACAACTTGTGACCGTGGTGATTACTGGTGGTGATCCCAAAGTAGTAGCGCATGGAATGGATGGACTGCGTCACGTTAACGGTGACGGCAGTCTATGTCTTTGGTATCCAGCTGATGCTCCAGACAGGAGGTGGACACACAACAAAGGGCTTGTATCGTTACTTGATCTGGTTGCGCTACACTTGTACAAGGAGGATCGATTCAAGGCAATAGGTAGATGGCTTGGTGACGAGGTGCATAATGATTAACGACTTCCTTGAAGTTTTCACTGGCACATCTGATGCAGTGGTGCTCGGTATTTTCAAAGCACTACTTGTAGCTATAGCTGCGCCACTTTTCCTATTTGTCATTAAAAGCTGGCACACCCAAACCGTGAAGCGCCGTGATCGGCGTCGCAACCTGTATGCTGATGCACTGTCAGCTTGCATGGAGTACAAGGAATTCCCCTACGTGATATACCGCCGAAATGGCAAGAAACCGGAGGAAGAGCGTACGCGCATATCCGAGGCGTTACGGGATGTTCAGAAACGCATAGCCCATCATCGCGGCTGGCTAATGACCGAGTCTGAAGACGTAGCAGTAAAGTACGATGAACTAGTAACTTCATTAAGATCTATTGTTGGCGGAGAGATGAAGAAGCGCTGGAAGGCAGCACCGATTAAAAAGGATGCCGAAATGACAGTGGTACCAAAATTTGATTGGACCTCCATAACCGAGAAGGAAGAAGCTTATATTGAAGCCGTACGCAAGCAGTTGGCACCATTCTGGATAAGACTCTTTTTATGAAGGTGCTCAACGCTAACGACTTGAGAGGATACAGAACTCTTATCACCAATTTTATGTGCGATGGCACCGCCAACATGAAGACATATGCTAACTTGGCTACTATATTTGAAAAGTGCCACAAGCACTTCACGAATGATCCGTCTAACGATTTAAGAATACTTGAATTTGAAAAGGCCATGAAGGCCGGAGCATGGACTGAGGATATAGTTCTCACTCAAGACAGTGCCACCCAGATTGTTACTGACGGTATTCATAGAGGTATTGCGTACCTTAGATGTGTAAACGCTGGTCTAGATGAGAAGTCTTTACCGCGTTTGGTTGTTGTAACTAAGGATGTATTCGGGCAATAGTTCCACTCCTAGCTGCTAGAGGAAGCTGACTGATTACTCAACCTAATATAGCTCTTCCAACGGACTATCTCCTCACAGATAAGGTTCCATCGCGAATGGACGCACGCTACCCCTTGAGCTTAAGCTGGAACCACTAGTGCTTGTGTATTGAATCTGTTAGTTAGATAATTAACTCAAGGAAAATATATGAAATTTGAGAGAATGAGAACCAGATTTAGCGTGCCCCGAGCGACGGCTGTTGGCCTATCTGTCATTGCACTGAGTGGAGCGTCGGCTGGGTGTAGTGATTTTGAAATTGCCTACGAAAAGCCAATTCGCGTGCCAGATAATGCACGTTATTTAGGAATACACGAAGATAAAAGTGAGAACGCAAAACAAGATGGAAAAAGATTTTTAATGCATGTCGAGGACGTGCCGTACACTGACTGCGGAGCATCGAGAGAAGTTATTGAAAATTCTGCAGGACTCGACAGCGTCATTGCAAAGGAGGTTCGGGTTCTAAAAAGTGGTATGGCGGAAGTAATATGTCGCGGCGCGCTTCAAGAGGAGTTCCCGGTTGTCACATTTGCCTCTAAATATACTGGGCCAGCAAACTAGCGACAACACAGACGCAGATGAGTAGACCGCACAAAACAGAAAACACTTTTGAACACACAACAATTTTGCGCCCTACACTGGAAGACGTGAGGGTCAAACTGCAAGAACTTAGTCATAATCCCAACGCCAGCTTTAAGTCGCGTACCGATCTGGTTGGATATTGCGCCCTAAATTTTGGTGTAAGTTCCGATTCGGTTGAGCCATTTATACCTCGCCGAAAGTTACGAAACGCACAAGCTGTTGATCTGTACCCACGGCAGGCAAAAAATCTATTTGGCAAAATATCGACCAGAGTACCACTGGAACGCATCATTGCGGATGGATTTGACAAAAACTCGCTGGACCTTAGCCTGGGTCAGTTTGTTGCTGCAACAGAGGTTAGCAACGACCACATTGGGGATAATGAAGTTAATGTCATCTACCCAGCGGATGGTTTTAATATGGAATATTGGGGTCGAACTATTGCACGCCTTGGGCCAATGCAGAAAATTGACGAAGAAATTGAAGCGCTAAATGTTTCCGCAGATATTGTGTCAATTCGAAGTGACAATAGACACCTTCGTTCGATAATAATTATGGGTGAAGACAGTGGAAATAGTTTCGTGATTACTAGCGTGCACTAGGTTTGTTTGCTTGTAAGATATACTAAAAGCAACAACCATGACTACCGCTCCAACCACACCAGGAATAGAGATGATTGGCCTATGCAAGCGCTACCGCGGCAGCGACCGACTGGCGCTGGACAATGTGTCGCTGCGGGTCATGCCAGGGGAGGTTTATGGCTTCTTGGGGCCAAATGGCGCTGGAAAATCAACAACCATAAAATTGCTGATGAACTTTTTGCAGCCATCCAGCGGTACAGCCAAAATCTTAGGTTATGACATTGTAAAAGACAGTGTAAAAATTCGAAAATCTATTGGTTATTTATCTGGTGACATGGCAATGTATCCGAAAATGACGACCAGCGAGTATTTTGACTATATGTCTGAGCTTCAAGGGCAGCTCGATGCCTCCTATCGAAAGTATTTGATTAAGAAACTAAAACCAGAGATGAAAAAGCGCCTCGGTGAGCTTTCGAGGGGAAACAAGCAAAAAGTTGGAATTATCCAAGCCTTAATGCACAAGCCAAACGTGATCATTTTTGACGAACCTACTACTGGCCTTGACCCGCTTATGCAAGAGGTTTTTTATGAGCTACTTCGGGAAGCAAAAGACCGCAATGCCACCATTTTTGTGAGCAGCCATATATTAAGTGAGGTTCAGAAAATGTGCGATCGAGTCGGAATTATCCGAGACGGAAAGCTTGTTGGCGAAGACAATATCTCGGAGCTGGCCTTTGAAGCCACCCAAACATTTGACCTAGAGTTTTCTGGACAAGCACCGCTTGCTGCTTTGAAAAAAATAAAAGGCGCCAAAATAATCAGTGCATCAGAACATAAAGTAACCATCCATATTCATGGGAAGTTAAAGGACCTACTGGCGGTGCTCGCAAAAAGCGAGGTCACAAAGATGGACGCTCGAACCCTAGACCTTGAAGAAGAGTTTATGCACTACTACCGACAGGGGGCCAAAAAATGAACGCCATCGTAAAATGGACCGTAAAACAGCGTCGCCCTAGTACAATTTGGTGGTCTATTGGTGTGGTTGGGTTTGTTTTTATCAATATGATTTTTTACCCGAGCTTCAAGGATCAAGCGGCCGAACTACAAAAAAGTTTTGAAAGCTTACCAGACGCAGCGGTTCAGCTATTTGGCGGTTCGACAGATTTCTTCTCTCCTGTGGGCTTTCTAAATAGCCAAATTTTCTTCTTGATGCTTCCCCTCTTGCTCGGAATTTTGGCAATTAGTCTCGGCGCAAGCCTCATTGCCAAAGAAGAACAAGACAAAACAATTGAGTCGCTGTTGGCCCGACCAATTAGCAGAACCAAGCTCCTCGCAGCAAAATCATTAGCCGGAACGGTAGTCGTTTCTTTGGTTGCAGCCGTCGCACTCGCAACAGTCATTGTATGTAAAGAGGTTGTCAGCCTAGAGATTGAAACAAAGCTAATAGTCGAGGCAGTATTTTTGTGTTGGTTGCTTGCACTCAGTTTTGGCGCAATTGCACTAGTTCTGACCTCAATAGGACGAGCCAGAGGGGCAAGCGTTGGCCTTACCACCGCAATTGCACTCGGCGGCTACATTGTAAGTTCTCTCGCCGGTACGGTCAGCTGGCTAGAAACACCGAGTAAGGTATTCCCTTTTCACTACTATCAATCAGAGGCAGTGCTAAGAGGAGCCTATGAGTGGCAGAATGCCATTTTCTTTTTGGTCATCATCATTGTTTGCGCCGCATTAAGCGTTTTCTTTTTCGGCAAACGCGACTTGGAATAGGCAGTACTACCCTCCTCTTTATTAGCTGTTTTGGCAAAAACAGACTATAATTGTTAAGTGAACGGAGTTACTTATGTCTGACCACTGCGTCACAAAAAACAAAAATCGCACTATTCATTCAGTAACTAAAACGTCATGAATTCTAGGTTTACGAAGTCAAAAAATCGAGATTTTATTGATCAAGACGCCATAGAAGCGGCACTTCGAACGATGGAGCAAGATGACGCCTACTTTACCGAATCTAGCTACTGTGCAAATAGCACTTTGTATCCAGATAACCGCATGCCTTTTGTCGCAAAACACCTTGCGTATTTAAAGTCGCACAGTTCTGTAAACCCTGAACAGTACATATCGAATCTCAAGTTGATGACCCGAATTAGATAGCGGTCGATTTCTGATTTCGAATACCAAGAAACGAAATTACGCCTCCAATCATGAGGGATAGCGCCATGGCCCAAATGGCTCTATGAAACCCTTGGGTTGTAATGTTTGCGCCAACAATTATTCCTATAGAGGCAATCGCAACCAGTCCCGCAATGCGTGAAATGGCGTTATTAACAGCGGAGCCGATTCCTGCTTGTTCTGAGCGAATCGAACCAAGCACGGCTGCCGTCAGTGGCGCTACCGTAATTGAAAGTCCGATACCAAAAATAATGACACCTGGAAGTACATCTTTGAAGTAGCTCAGAGAACTATCCATTCTTAGAAACCAAAGCGTCCCCAGTCCAGATAGCAACGGGCCAATTGTCATAAAAATCCGGGGACCATACTTTGACGACAGTGCGCCAAAACGTGACGAGAGTAAAAACATGATGATGGTAATTGGCAAGAGTGATAGGCCGGCTTGCGTGGCGCTATAGTTTGCAATCTGTTGCAAAAAAATCGCAATCAAAAAAGTTCCGACTGACAAACCTCCGTATATTGCCACTGTGGCCAGGTTGCCAAACAGAAAGTTTCGAATCTTAAAAAGACTGAGGGGCAACATTGGATGAGATACCGAGCGCTCAATATATAAAAACGCGACTACTGCGCAAGCGCCGATTGCCATAGGAATAATAAAAGCCAAGCTTCCCCAACCGTTTCGAGGCTGTTCGATAAGTGCATAAACCGGTGCGGCAAGACCAATTGTACAGAGCACCGCACCAACATAATCAATCTGTGGCTTTTTGGGCAGGATTTCTTCCAGCTCCAGTTTACTCAGCAAGTACAGCGTGACGACAATCGGTAACACATTGATTGCAAAGATGTATCGCCATGAACCAATGTCGACTAAGCTCCCACCCAGCAGTGGACCAACAACAAACGCAATACCAGTCCAGGCCGTCCATGTGCCAATCGCCTTACCCTGTTCGACACCCTTAAAGGTCGAGATAATTATCGCGAGTGAACTAGGAACCAAAAGCGCACCTGCTACTCCTTGGAGGGCTCTTGAAACTATTAAAAAACTTGAGGAAGGTGCCACCGCACACATCAATGAGGTTAAACCAAAGCCCAGTAGACCAAATATTAATATTTTGCGGCGACCGAAAAGATCAGATAAAGAACCGGCAACTAAAATAAGTGCGCCAAGCGTGATGAGATAGGCATCCACTATCCATTGCTGGACGGCCAAACCGCCACCGAGATCTTCTGATATTGAAGGCAGCGCAACGTTAATAATTGAACCATCAAGAAAGGCAACAAAAGACGCCAAGATACTTATCAGCAACACCAACCTTTTTTCCTTTTGGCTCATTTCCCACAAGTATACTCTTTTATTGCTGCTAAAATAAGCTTATGAGAAAAGTACTCGTGGTGTATGCAAGTAAGCATGGCTCTACAAAGGATATTAGTGAGTATATTTGCCAAGAACTTCAAAAATCTGGTCTCACGGCAGTAAGTTTTGCAGCGGTCAACGCACCTTCCCCAACCCCGTACGATATCGTTGTGCTCGGCAGTGCGGTATATGCTGGCAGCTGGCGCAAAGACGCAATAAAGTATGTTGAGAATCACAAATCAATACTTAAGCAAAAAACGATCTGGCTTTTTAGTAGTGGACCGGTTGGGGATCCTTTGAAGCCTACTGCAGAAAATTCGGTACACCTAGACAATACTATTGATAGCTTGAAGCCTCTAGAGCATATTATTTTTTCGGGCAAAATAGACAGAAACGCACTTAGTTTTGGAGAAAAGGCCATTGCCTCGGCGCTCCATGTCCCGGAAGGTGATTATCGCGACTGGGAGGCAATCGCTGAGTGGGCTAAGAAAATAGCAGAAGCTTGAGTAGCAACTTATACATGCTACTATCTAGATAAATCATGAAAATACATCCGATCACAAAAACAGAGCTGTGGACCGCCCAAGCAGCATTGTTTGTGGCGATCGGTCTCCAGTACGTTGTATGGCAAATAAGTCCTAAACTTGTCTATGGACCTCAGTACATTCTTGTCGGCGTAGAGATCGCACTCACGGTTTTGCTTGGGTTTACCGCCACAAAGGAACACTACAATGACAATCACCGACTTCATCATAATGGATCAATTTTTCTTTTGGCTCTCATTTCGCTTGCAAACATTAGTTCGCTAATTTTAGTACTCGACTCATTAATATTAGGCACATCCCACCTCACCGGTTATGAGCTGCTTACTTCGGCCGTTGCAATATTTTTAACAAACATTATTGTGTTTGCACTCTGGTACTGGGAAATAGACAGCCCTGGCCTTACTGGGAGAAAATGGTCGAAACACGATAAGGATTTTCAGTTTACTCAGCAAAGCATGGGAAGCGACTTCAGTGGATGGCAGCCGCGCTTTTTGGATTATCTTTATCTGTCTATTACAAACGCTATAAATTTTGCAGCTGCCGACACAAAGCCGCTTACCACTCAAGCCAAAGGTTTAATGGGCGTGCAAGCCTTAGTTTCGGTATTTACTCTCGCGCTGGTTATTGCCCGTTCGGTGAGTATACTGGGCTAATCTTTTTTTATAACAATTTCGAATAAGTTGGTTATGTCGCCTTTATCCGGCTTCATATACTCGGCGAGACGAAGTGAGGTTGGGGTAAGTTTGTACATAAAGTAATCTCCGGCAAATAGTTTTGAAACAGGTGGTCGATCGCTGTCGCTGGTGTCGGCTGAAATATCGAGGATCTGAGAAAACAGACGCATAAATTTAACAATATCATTTATTGGCTCAGTCGGTCCGCTGGCTTGCAACGTCGCTTGATTTTCAGCGTCAAAAACAGCGACAGAAGCGATTGGGTTTTCGGTAAGGTTTTTGTGTTTGGTTGTTTGTTCTTTGGTTACAAAGTAAATATTAAGATCATCATCAATCGCCAAGTATACTGTGGCCGCGTGCGGCTGAGCTGCAGAGCTGGCGGTTGCTATAACGCCCACGGGGTGTCGTCGCAAAAAGTTAATAGCTTTCTTTGACGCATCTGGGTTGATATGTATCGGCATATACCTAATCATAGCCGAAAACCAAATCGAACGTAAGGCCTCAGATATTTCTCAGCGAAACCAGCTATACTACCTCTATGAGAATTTTGATCGTAGAAGACGACCATAAGATTGCTGGTGCATTAAAAAGAGGACTAGAACAAGAAAATTTTGCGGTGGATGTCGAATACGATGGAGATTCTGGATACGGAGCGGCCAGCACACTTCCTTATGATCTCATTGTTTTAGACAGAATGCTTCCAGGAATAGATGGACTCACGTTATGCAAAAAGCTTCGCGAAGAACAAATTCATACCCCAATACTTATGTTGACCGCCAAGTCTCATGTACACGATCGAGTTGACGGACTCAATGCCGGTGCCGATGACTATTTGCCAAAACCCTTCTCTTTCGAAGAACTCCTAGCCAGGGTCCGTGCTCTATTGCGTCGACCAAAAGAGGCTCAAGACACCATCTTATCTGTAGGCAATCTTACGCTCGACACGGCTACGTATCATGTGTCCAGAGACAGCACGCCAATACAGCTCTCGTCTAAAGAGTTTGCACTTTTAGAGTATCTTATGAGAAATGCTGGCCGAGTGCTTTCCAAAGAAAATATTATTGATCACGTGTGGGATTTTGACGCAGACATTCTTCCTAATAATGTTGAGGTGTATATTGGTTACCTACGCAATAAAATTGACAAAGGTTTTGCCACCCCGCTGCTACATACAGTGCGAGGCTTTGGCTATAAAATAGCCGAATCATGAGAGATCAAGAGCGGGCGCGCTTGAAACTGGCAGGAACCTATCTTGTGATCATTATGACTATGAGTATTGTGTTTAGTTTTGTGCTTTACGGTGTATCGAGCAACCAACTAGATCGTAATTTGCGCCGCTTCCCCGGGGGCGATGCAAGACGTGAACCCATTGTTCAACTATTTGAAGATATCCGTCAAACTCGTCTCGAGGAAAGTCGCGCTGAATTACAAAAGAAGCTGCTCCTCTTCAATATCTCCACCCTTATTTGTGGCAGCTTACTCAGCTATGTGCTGGCGCGCGAGGCGCTTCGTCCAATAGAAGAGAGTGTTGAAGCTCAAAAAAGATTCACTAGCGATGCTTCTCACGAACTCAGAACTCCTCTTACTGCCATGCGATCGGAAATAGAGGTCGCCCTGCGAGATAAAAAACTCACCAGCAAAGAGGCAAAGGCTGTGTTGTCAAGTAACCTTGAAGAAATCGTGAAGCTTGAAGCTCTTACCGGTGGCCTGCTACAACTTGCCCGACAAGGCTATAAAGATATTCAACCTAGCTCTTTCTCCGTAAAAGAAGTGCTTAGTAGCGCAGTCAACAGTGTAAAACCAAAAGCAGAACAGAAAAAAATTACCATCGACACTGAAAAAGTGAATGACATTTACGTTTTGGGAGAACGAGAGAGCCTGGAACGGGTAGCACTCATCCTTCTCGACAATGCCATCAAATATAGTTCGGATAAATCCACTATTATCATCGAGACTGTCACAAATAAAAACGGTGTGGGCTTTGTTATAAAAGATCAAGGTAATGGAATAGCAAAAAAGGATTTGCCGCACATATTTGATCGATTTTATCGTGCTGACAGCGCCCGAACGCGAGCAACAAACGCAGACGGTGGCTACGGCTTAGGGCTTGCCATTGCCAAACAAATTGTAGACGCGCACAGGGGATCCATAGAAGTTGCGAGTCAACTTGGAAAAGGAACCACTATTACGGTTCTCCTGCCAAAACGTACTTAATAGCATTTGTTTTGGTAAAGAAAAGAACCACTATTGCTTTTTGCAAAGTGGTTCTTTTGGTTAGGGTACTTAACTTGTTATTCGTCTTTTTGGTCGTGATGGTTGCCGTGAGGTCCACCCATTCCTCGTCCGTCACCAAGAACATATTTTAGATCGATACCGTTATCGCTCGCCCACTTTTTTACCTCCTCGCGGTGGGTTTCCCTTGCAGTCTTTCGTTCCTCTTCGGATTTATCTTTGAGGCCTTCGAAGAACGTTGATTGAGACTTTAAGTATTCAAGTATCTTACTCTTTTGGTCCTCAGTTAACTTCCCGTCCTTTACGGCTTGACTGAGGCGTTCCTCAAGCCGCTTTTGATGTTCTTGTCGGTGTTCGGCTCGCTTTTCATTACGATACTCTGTTACCACAGACTGCACATCGTCCTTTTTGAGATTGAACTTTGTTGCAATCTTATCAGCAAGTGAATCGTCTTGATTATTGGGCGCGGCCGACGCCGAAACTCCATATAAACCAACCCCCACAACACCAACCGTTACTGCCGCTGCGAGAGCGACTTGTTTTATGTGCCTTATTTCTTTATCCTCCTTTGCGTTATAAGCTTTTCGTATTATCAAGCCACTATTTGATCTACGAAACGCGGGATCAATAACTGATCGTTTATCCGAGTCGTTTGTAGTCGTTCGCGACTATAGACAACTCTAGACCAAGAAACTGAAAGATCGCTTAGAACACTCATGGACTAGAAAAGAAATTCTATCCAGGCTTGAAAGTTCTGTTGGGCCTTTGGTTTAGGCTTTTCGGTTTTTACGACAAGTTTTTGATCTGCTGGTACATCTATGGTCTTTGAAAGCGCAACACTTTCGGGGACCATGTACAGACGTTCGCCGGGCAAGGCCTTGCCGAATTGTCGCCGGGCAGCCAAGTCAAGGAATTGCGGGCTTTGATAATAGGCGTTTTTCAGTTTAAGATTTTCATTTTCTAGTCGTGCAACTTCGTTTTTTTGCTTTGAAACTGATATTTTCTTATCTAACTCATAGTTAGTTTGGACGACCTTTACTCCACTCCACGTAACCAAGAGCGCTACAACACCAAACGCCAATAGACTTAACACCCGTGTGTCAGTAAGCAGTTTCAGCTTTTTAGATAGATTTTTTTTATCTTGATTCATCAAGTTTCCTACCCTTTAGTATACCATTTCTGCTATACTCGTATCTGTTACAGACTGCGTGAATAATCGAATAGTAGGCCAAATCTGCAATCTGCGAGCACCCAAGGGGGTGTAGCTCATCGGTTAGAGCAGGCGGCTCATAACCGCTTGGTAGTTGGTTCGATTCCAACCACCCCCACCACGTTAAACTATTTTTGGCTACTTCTGCCCGCGAGCAGCTTTTAGGGTAGTAGCCCACCAGATAAGATTATCTTCAAATTTCTCAAAATTACCACGAACGTGTTCTTGTTTTATGTTGCCATCCTCATCTACCGCTACACCAATATCCAACACGTGAATTGCCGGGGCCGACAGGGGCACCATGTCCATACGCGCCACAATAGTAATGAGGTTTTCTATAGCCCGAACGCCCCCCATCCAGCCATATCCAACAAATGCGACTGGCTTTTTTGCCCATTCTCGGTAGACCGTGTCTAAGGCATTCTTCAGTGGCGCAGGTGGTCCGGCGTTATATTCGCTTGTTACTAAAATATAGCCGTCGTAGCTCTCAACTTTTTTTGCCCATTTTTTGGTACTTTCTTGGTCATAGTTTTGCATTGCAGGCATGGCTTGATCCATCAAAAATGGCAAGTTTTCTTCGGCCAGATCAACCACATCATAGGTTGCTGATTTATCTTGTGAAAGATTGCTATGCACCCATTTTCCAATTGTTGCCCCCACTCTTTTGGGGCGAGTACTACCAATGATGATGGCTATCTTGATATTTCTTTCTTTCATAACTTTCTCCTTTTTTTGCCCACAGTCATTATAGAAAACACAGTATTAATTTAATAAGTCACTTTACATTGTACAGCGACTCGCTTTACTTTGTAAAGTGACTTTTGCTACACTAGAGTCATTGTGGCGTTTGAACATAAAAAACCAATGTGTAAGTCGCTAGAAACTAGACCTGGCTGCATTCAAGCCGCATTAAGAATACTTGGCGACAAGTGGTCTCCACTACTCATCGGCCAACTCGTGGAGTCGCCGATGACCTATAAAGACTTGGAGCTAATGTTGGGTGGAATCAGTTCTCGCACTCTTAGCGCGCGACTAGACGAGCTTTTAGAAGCCGGAATCATAAAGAAAACGCGCTACTGCGCTCACCCTCCACGCTACACCTATAGCCTCACCAAGAAAGGCGAGGATTTAAGGTCTATCTTATTACAAATGGCAGATTGGGGAGAACGGCATCACACAACACCCAGACTCAATCGCGTATGAAGCGCGTGAAGTTTTTGCTTTAAGATACCTAGGCTTCTTGCACCCATAAGATCCGCGCGAATTTCTTTTGCGCCCGGAAAATCATTAACATATATTTTGCAAAATTTGTTGAGCGTTACTATGGGCCGCTCGCCTTCTGCCCAAGTTTGCTCGAATAGCTCAACGTGCCTTTGATACAGCTGGACTTTTTCAGCTGGCAGCATCTGTTTCCAGGGAGAATTAAGACTACACGCATATGGATCATGAAACACGCCGCGGCCAATCATCACACCATCAATACCGTGCTGCCGGGCAAGTAGATTTGCGTGAGTTCGGTTTTGGACGTCACCGTTGCCAACAATTGCAGTTTTGGGCGAGATAGCATCTCTCAGTTGCCTAATTTCTGTCATAAGCTCCCAATGAGCGGGAACTTTTGACAGCTCTGAAACCGTTCTAAGATGAATACTTAACATGTTAAGTTTTTGCTGCAAGAGCAGTTTGATCCACTCTGATCTAAATGTTTTAGTACCCAAACGTGTTTTCACGCTAACCGGTATCTTTTGGTCGACACCCTGTTTTACCGCTTCGATTATTTCATGAGCAAGCGCGGGCTGATCAATCATTGCTCCTCCGCAGCCATTTTTGAGCACTGCTTTGTCGGGACAGCCAAAATTAATATCTACGCCAGCAAACCCCATTTCTACCAACTCTTTAGACACTTGATAAAAATTTTTGGGATCTTTGCCCCAAAGCTGGGCTATCAGCGGCTGTTCTGCGTTCACAAATTTTAGCCTCTTAAGTAGCGCTTCTCGACCAGGAGAACACAATCCATCGGCATTGGTAAACTCTGTCATGTATAGGTCAGCGGGAGCAATTTGGGCAATTAGTTGCCGAAAAACCGTATCTGTTACGTCATCCATCGGTGCCAATACAATAAAGGGTTTGGGAAGCTGGTCTTGGTAAGACATTCTAGAACGCAAACTTTTTCGCTATTTCGGCCAGTTTTTCGTGATTGGGGTCTTCGTTAATAAACACGTCTGCCTTTAGGGGTTCGTCGTGATCAAATGGCACTAAATGCACGTGCGCATGCGGCACGTCTATGCCTTTTATTACGACTCCTACTCTTTCTTTGCCAGAAACATCTCGAATACGCTTGGCAACTTTTTTAACAGTCCGCCACAAAGCTTCATAGTCTTCATCGGGCAAATCGATGTATTGATCGACTTGGATTTTTGGCACAACAAGTGTATGCCCATCCCTTACTGGTCCTATTGTCAAAAAAGCTATAGTCTTTTCGTCCTCGTACACTTTGTGACACGGCAACTCGCCCTTGATAATCTTGGTAAACACTGAGTCTTCCATCACTACTCCCATCTAAACACGCGGAATGCCACCGCGTAGACTACAATAGTCCATATTAAAATAACCAGCACCTGTGAAGAAACTTCGATAAGTGACTTCCCTTCAGTAGCAATCAACCTAATCCCATCAATGACAGGGGTCAAGGGTAAATAGTTCGAGATATTTTGCAGCCACTCTGGCATCAGAAACCGCGGGAAAAACGTACCAGACAAGAAAAGCATCGGAAAGACCACGATGTTGCCAAGCGGAGCTGCTTGTCGCTCATTCTTAGCCCACCCACCTATTGCTAGACCAATACCCAAAATACTAATGATACTCAAGACCAAGAAAACCACCAGGGCCAGAATATTCCCCACCACCTTTAGATCAAATACCGCGATTGCGACTGCAAACATAACAGCCATGGTGAGCAGTCCAATGACGGCTTGAGACAGCGCGTTTGACACAAAATACTCACTGGTTTTGAGCGGTGTTGTGTGCAGCCTTCGAAGTACCCCTTGCTTTTTTAATTCAGGAAAAACATTGATGGGGCCAAATATTCCCAGCCCGACAATCGCGAATCCCAAAAGCCCCGCAAACGTATAGTCAAAACGCGACAAGGTTTTTTCATTCAATCGTTCGGAGGTCACGGTAAAGGGTACCTCGGTGTTTACAAATTGTTTGTTTATTTGTTTGAGCTGTACTTGCAGCACCGACTCAAGCGTCTGGGCAGCTTGTTCGTTGTTGGGAGAATAGTATACTTTTATCTGTCCAGAAGGGTATGTCTCGGCTCCCCGTTTTGTTCCAAAATCGTCTGCAAGCACAATTGTCGCATCAAGTTCGCCACGACTCATTTTTTGCTTTGCGCTTTCAAGCGAATTTACCGTCTTATCGATCTCAAACACCTTATTTTGCTTGAGCTGATTTTGGTATTCTTTCGCAAACTCTGTCTGTGATTGACTTACAAGTCCAACCTTAAAGGACAGATCGCTTTGTTTGCCAAATATACCCCCAAACACAAATAAAAATATCAGCGGGAATACTATCGTAAAAAATATTGCCAAGCGATCCCGAAAAAAGCGCTTAGTACTTATTTTTATGAAAATTTGAATGGTATAAAGTGACCTTTTCATGGCTAGTCTCGGAGCTGCTTTCCGGTGAGGTCAATAAATACGTCTTCGAGGTTTGCTTGCTCAACATAACGCTTCTTTTTGAAGCCACGAGCCAGGAGCTGCTTCACAAGATTCTTTGGTGTATCAATAGTGATGATTCGACCCTTATCCATAATAGCCACCCGGTCACAAAGCAGTTCGGCTTCCTCCATGTAGTGTGTCGTCAATATCACCGTAACACCTTGACTCCTTATTTTCTGGACCAACGCCCAAAGGTTTCGGCGCGCTTGAGGATCAAGTCCGGTCGTAGGTTCGTCCATAAACAGCACTTTGGGACTATGAACGAGTGCCGCCGCAATACTGAATCGTTGTTTTTGGCCACCAGAAAGTTGCTCGACATAACTCTGTGACTTTTCGCTCAAGTCAACATCTTTGAGTAGTTTTTTGGGATGCGCTTTCTCGCCATACGTCGACGCAAATAATTCTAAGATCTCGACCAGTTTTGTTTTGTCTTGAAAGGCCGGGCTTTGCGGCTGAACTCCAATGATATATCGTATATCTCGCGGGTTTTTTTCGACATTTATTCCGTCGAGCGTCACTGTTCCGCTATCAATTGCTTGAATTGCTTCGATCATCTCGAGAGTGGTGGTTTTGCCGGCGCCATTCGGACCCAAAATACCAAATATTTCACCCTCTTCAACATCAAAGCTAATGCCTCGAACTGCTTTTTTGTTACCAAAACTCTTTGACAGTTTCGATACCTGTACTATTTTGCTCATAGGTATGCACTCACTATAACAAAAGACGCCGAGTGCAACGAAGCCTCGACGTCTCTGATTTTTGACTCTTTACTAGCCGCGCTTAACGGTAAGAAAGCCGTTGCGTGGATTTTCGTTGACACTCATGCCACTTGGAAGATCTGTAGCAGTGTCTTTTCGCTCGTCCTTACTGAAGTAAAAGATTTTTTGTTCTTTTCCGCCCCTTAGCACGACGTTCTTTGAGTTTAGGTAGTATTTTACACCTTTACTATTTGTGTGGCTGTATCCCATCTCACTATTCTCCCTCTGTTAATAA
>JAYRJB010000001.1:0-82329 GCA_041906505.1 Saccharimonadales bacterium (SeqCode)
GATCTAGATGGAGCACCTTATCCAAGAAAAACTAACTAGTGGACAGGTTGCTGGCAGGTCAACGGGCTAGATCCCTCGCTGCACTCTTTATATTTTCATTCAATTGTTAATCAAGACCTAAGTGTAGATGAGTTTTGGGTGGGGCGCAATGCCCCCAAGACAGTTTTTAGTTTGCGCTTGCTGGCTCGCAGGCATAGGAAAATGTTTTTGGTGATCCAAGGACTAAGGAAAAACACAACAACGGCCAAAAGTGCGCCCAGTATTTCATCAATCGCGTAGTGCTCTCCTTGATAGACCGTGCCTACATAAATTAAACAAGGATAAATCCAGGCTAAAAACCGCAACAAACTTTTGAAGAGGGTGCTCATATACAGCGCAAACAATGTCGCGTAGGCCGCGTGCAAAGAAGGCACGGCCGCAACTGCGTTTGGTGATATTTGATTATAAACCGAGGGGAAATCGTGAATACCGAGCGAAAACCACACATCAGAAGATATCCTACGAATTGGTTCGATCAACCCCATGTCGCTCGCCATCCAAGTCGGTGCCGCCGGAAAGATGAGAAAAACCACAAACCCAACAAACGACACCACCAGATACGAGATTACCAATTGCCAGTATTTTTTTGGAAACAGCTTCCAAACTAGCACCGCAAGTCCAATCGGAAACACAAAATGCAACATATAGGCTAGATAAAAAAGATAGTCATACCACATGGTCTGGCCGTGCCACCACCACTGCTGAAGGGTAGTTGTCGGCAAAGTCCCGCCAAACAGCCAGCGATCAACATCGACCATCCACATATATTCGACTCGCCTATTTAGCCCATCTGCGAACCCGCGGAAAGATTCATACACAATGAGTATTAGCACAAACGGCAGAAAACGCTTTAGCATCTCCTTGGCTTGGTGGAAGATCATAAACACAAAAACCAAAAAAATCAGTAACTTATCTGGAGTTGGAAAGCTCGGTTCCAGCGCAAACAATACTATGCACGCAACGCTACCGACTACCCCTATAGCCTGCAATATTTTTGGAAGCATTGGATCTATTGTAGCGCGAAATGCTTGGGCCAAAGCAATTCAATCAAAATGAATCAGCGCTTATTCTACCCCTCCATCATTTGGGTTGGCTGGCCGCTCACCAGCTTCCTGCGCATAATAATCAGCGCCTTGATCAAGGCTTCTGTTGTTGCTCCCAAGAAATTCGTCCTTTGGCTTTACTGGCCCACCGATAGCTGGTCGAAGGACACCAAGAACGCTAATTGCACCGACAATACCGATCATGAATAACGGGAAAAACCTCTTTATCCATGGTAATTTTACGGGGTTTAGGGTTCTAAGGAAGAGTGCTCCGTATACAGCAGTAATTACTAGTGCGCTATAGAACGCAGTTATTGTCGTTGCTGAACTATTGTCGTTGGTAAGAAGCAGAACTGCCAAAAAGACAGCTGTAATTAACGATCCAATACAAAATAGCGCAAACAGCACTGCATGAATGACCAATAACACTAGGCTTGCGCCACTTTTTTTTAAGGGCTCTTTTTTTGAATAGAAGAAATCGCATACAAACGAAATTGGAATCAACACAAGCACGGCTGCCAGCATATACGACGTAAATAAGCCCGCATCCGTTTGCTCGACGTAAGAACCCACAGTGGAGACGGTCAAAAATATAAACGAGAAAGCTGCCCAACCCCAGAAAGCGTAGGTGAGCTACTGAAGCGTGATCAAGTCCGCACCGTTAGCGTTATTCGTGGCTGGGACATTGACGGGCTGTGATTGATTTTGCTCTACCGTTGGCGGTTGCGGGACAGGGTGTTGTGCCTCTGGGGATTCAACGGCTTTTGGAGTTTGAAGCTGACTAACAGTATCCTCTTGAGAGGGAGTTGTGGGTTGTTGGTTTTGGGATTGTTGTTTGGGTTGCACAATGAACGCTTATTGTTATCAGCCCTTATATAACCAGGAAAAATTGGTAAACACAAGTCTGTGCTTGCGAATGGCCAATATTGATGCACAGTTTGATAGAATATTGCAGTAGTGGCGAGTCGCCAAGTGGTAAGGCAGTGGGTTCTGGTCCCGTGATCGGGGTGAGAATTGCCGGTGGCAATTCGCAAGGGAGTCAACTCTTGCAAACTGGTTTGCAAAGACGTTGCGACGGGCTCGCCGGAGGTGAGTCGAATCCCTGGATTCGAACCCCATAACAATTTATACTTTTTATGCGCAGTGGGGATTAGCCAAGTGGTAAGGCAGTGGGTTCTGGTCCCACGATCGGGGGTTCGAATCCCTCATCCCCAGCCAAGATGTGCACCAAACGTGACCCGAATGGTTCACATCTTGCCAAGAAGATATAAACTTATTGTTAATCTAAAATTCCGGCTGAAAGGCCGGTTTTTTAGTTCGAATCCTTGTTGGTGTCCTAATCTGTTCAAACCTGGGACTAGAACCATGAAGAATGTATAATGAGGCCATGGATGATGACTCAAAGCAAGACCCGAAGATGGTAACCATATCTGATATTCAGAATGCAGGTTTTTCTGATGACACAGAGCCAAAGGATGATCAACTTATGGATCTACTCAAGCTTGCTTATACAAAGAAGATTTACTGCCGCACTGTAATTGTGGCTATCGATAACGTCGTTCCGTTTTCTGATTATGAGCCAACAATAAGTGAAGACTATGCTAAATATTTCAAAGAAAAGTATCAGGCTGGCCGACCACCAGGAATGCTTGTGTATCAGCGAGAGGATGGAAAGTTTGTTATGAGCGATGACTACAATGCCTATTTTATGTACAAGCAAGTAGGTGCTGATAAGGTGATCTGCCAAGTGCTTGATGCCAAGAGTATGCCTGAAAATGTCATTGAAGCAAGCGATCCGTATTACATGGAATTACCAAGCGTGGAGCAGATTAACTAGTGGGCTTATTTAGGAAAAAGGGTAGCAAGAATTATCCTCTAAGTTTACTTGGTGATAATAATCTCGTAGAAGCTCTAGAAAACGATACAACTTCGCAATTCTCATTCCCAGTTGGTAAAGATAAAAACGGCAACTACGTTTATACGAATTTCCAAGAATACGCCCATATAGTCGCTGGTGGTCAAACTGGATCTGGAATGGCAGTGTTTCAAGATACAATGTTGGCGAGTCTACTTTATAAAAACACGCCAAAAGACTTAAGACTTATCCTTATCGACCCAAAACAAGTAAGTCTATCTCCATATAAAGATTCTCCGTATCTACAGATTCCAAGAATCACAACTCCAGAGCAATCAGAGAATGCCATGGAATGGCTAAGAAGCGAGATCGAACGTCGGTTTGAAGTGCTAACAAAAGCTGGCAATCGCGACATATTTGAGTACAACGAAAACCACAAAGACAAAATCCATGCGATTCTGCTAGTTATAGATGAAATTGCCGACCTTATGATGGTTGACGGCAAATACTATGAAGGTTTCTTGACGTGGATGATGCAGCGTTCGAGAGCTGTAGGAGTGTTTTGCTTTATCGGATCGCACAGGATGTCCGATGATGTACTGCCCGGAATGATCCGAGCAAATTCATTCGTTAAGCTAGGCTTTACTCTCCCAAACAAAGAATCGAGTAAGTTCATTATCGATCATCCAGGTGCCGAAAAACTTAACGGTAAGGGCGACGTTCTATTCTCTTCATTAGCATTTGATTCAAAGCCAATTAGACTTCAAGCTCCATTTATTTCAGACCAAAACCTAATGAAGGTTATCAACTACACATCGAAGCACTAGATTTTAACTAATTTTCTGTCATGCAGCGCTAGTTTGATGTCCAAGTTTCGTATAAGTCTAGTTTTCTCGAACTGCGTTCCCTCGTTTAACACGTACTTTACATATCCTGCGACCATATCAAACTTGGTAGTATTGTAGGTCGACTTCATCATTCTGGTGTATTTATCGATTGCGTCTTTTAGCCCGGGCTCAAGAATTGTCTTGTCAGTTATTAACTCGTCGCAGAATTTGATTAGTTCGCTTGTTATTGCTGTATCCCTGACGAATGGTTCTTTGCAGCTATGGTTGACTTGCCTCGAGCAGTGATAATATACGAATCTATTTTTACTACCATCTTTTCTAGTTTTAAACTTTTCTTCGCCGACCACGTTCGCTCCGCAACTGTAGCATTTTAGGAATCGTTTGTATGGGAATTCTTTTGCTCCCCACTTTGGCTTTGTAGGGACTTTTAGTTGATCCTGCACTTTGAGGAATCTCTCTTTGGTAATAAGTGGCTCGTGCTTACCCTTGTACCACTGTCCGCTTCCAGCGGGATATTCGAAGTCTCCATAATAAAAGGTATTGCCGAGGATTTTGTATATCGCACTAAGATGAATTTTCTTGCCACTGCGTGTTTTTACATTGTTTTGCTCGAGCCACGACATTATGTGCCTTCCGCTTTTACCAGATGCCGACATATCAAACATCTTCCTAATGTAAGGGGCTCGTTCTTCGTCAATAATGACGTCTCGTTCTTTACCTGTTGCTGCCCTAGTAAAGTAACCGAGTGGAGGCATGCAAGGTCGCCAGCCCATCTCACATTTAGCTCGTATACCACGCTTTACGTTAATTGCTCGGTTGTCATTCTCAAGCTTTGCTTGACTACACAGAATCATTAACAAGAACTTCTCATTTGGATTATTACTGAATTCTTGAGAGTGAGTTTTTATGTGCGCTAGCTTCTTGGCATCCATTAGATCTACTAGTGAGCCTAAATCTCCAGCATTTCTGCTGAGCCGATCCGGAGCCCATGTGAGTATGCCGTTATACTCACCACCTCTAATCTCTTCAAGCATCTCCATGAATACTGGACGTTGTGCGGACATCTTGGCAGAGTGGCTTTCTTGTTTTACTTTTACCACATCTAGCCCCTTTGCGAGTGCTAAATCTGCCATTTCTTTTAGCTGTGAATCGATGCTCATGGCCTGTCGCTCGTCTTGTTCGGAAGACTTACGCGCGTATAGGCAGTACTTGATTTGCTCTGCTTGCTCCATAGTGAAGCAAAGGTACCGCCAAAGTGTATTAAAAGCTAGGATTACGCTAAATGTTGTGTAGCTCTGGAACAACAGATGTAAATGGCGTAGAATAGATATATTATGCATGGAGTTACAAAATAAAAATGCAAAGTGGAATAATTGATAACCACAGCCGAGTTTTAGCTGATGAAATTGCAAAAATTGCTCCACATTGTGAATCTATAGATATAGCAGTTGGTTATTTTTTCTTTAGTGGCTTCGAAGAGATAAAGGATCTTATCAAAGATATTCCAATTCGTATTCTTGTAGGAATGGAGTTGGATCCAAAAGTTATAAGTGAACTAGGCAAAAACTATCAAGACGGTACAAGCTTTAAGTCCAAGATAGGAAGCTATAACAGCGCCACACGTTCAGAGAAAATCGATAACTTTATTGAAACCTCTATAGCAAGCATCAATAGTTTGAGAGATTTCGACGAAGTCACTAGTAGCGAAACGCTAGATATTCTATTTGAAAAACTCAAGAACGGCACATTAGAGATTAAGATGTCATCAGAAGAAGAACACTCCAAGTATTATGTGTTCCGGCTAAAAAAAGATACTGATATCGGTTCTTTATTCCCTAACGGGCTTGTAATTATGGGTTCAAGCAACCTTACAACTAGCGGTCTCCGTAAACAGGGTGAAAAAAATCATATGTTCACTGAACCAAGTTACATCAAGGAATGGAGTGATACATTTGACCGAGAGTGGAATGATGCACGTGCAGTAACTTTGATCGATAAAACTGATGCTCCTGAAATCGTGGATAGGTTCAAAAAGTCTACTTGGCCGTATAAAACACCCAGCCCTTATCACGTATATATCAAGGTGCTTCGCGAATACTTTGGAGATCTTGAAGATGAGGACGTCCATATGCCTCATAAAATTACAGGCGGACTCTACAATAACCTAAAATATCAGATCGATGCGATCAAAGAAGGCATAGCAAAGATTGATGACTACAATGGAGCGATTATTGCAGACGTTGTTGGTCTAGGTAAATCAATCATTGGATCAACGATTGCATACAACTTATACAAGAGGGATGACCTATACACTGTGATCATAGCACCACCCCACCTATGTGATCAGTGGCAAGAATACATGGATAAATTTGGCTTCACAGGCAAAGTTTGGAGTCGAGGAAAAATAAAAGAATGTTTCGATTACTACAAAGAAGATAAGCGACCAAAACTCATCGTAATTGATGAGGCGCATAGATTCAGAAATGAACTAACATATGACTATACCGACATTCACCAATTAGCAATTGGACACAAGGTTCTACTTCTTTCTGCAACACCCTTCAATAACGATCCGAAAGATGTATACGCATTGATTAAACTTTTCCAGATTCCTGGTGCTGCAACACTAAAGACTGCGGAGAATCTTGGAATGGCCTTCCGCGAGTTAATTCGAGAATACTCAAAACTTCGAAAAGATAAGAAGTCGGACTCTGAAAAAATTAAAGAGAAAGCAGAAGAACTTGCAAAAGAACTTCGAAGACTCATCGAAGATGCGGTTATACGACGCTCTAGGCTTGATCTCGAACGAATCGATGAATATCGAGAAGACTTGAAAGCGCAAGGAATTCACTTCCCTAAAGTAAATGAACCAGTAAATATTGAGTATCCACTTCACGAGATCACTGATCTTTATCGAAACACACTGTACACAATTTATCCTGAATCAGATCAAGCAATTCCTGGTGGCCACTATTTAGCTGCACGGTATCAGCCAACTAAATATTTCACAGACGAAGGTCGTGAGCATTACAAGAAAGAACTTTCAAAAGAATATGACGACGAAGAAGAGATAGCACATCGTCTCGAGCAGGGTCAGTCAAACGTGTCCAAGTTCATGCGCCACCTACTTGTTAGAAGATTCGAAAGCTCCAAAGAAGCATTCAGAAAAACTTTGGGCAAGATGATAAAGTCTAACCAGCTTGTAATTGACTGGTACGAGCAGCTTGGAGCAATACCTATTTCAAAGAAAGTAGATATCCCAGATCCTGAAAATCTAGTAGATGAAATAGAAATTGATGAGAACTTGGAGGATGCTGATCCAATTGAGGCGTTACGTGAAGCACTTAAAAATAAGAAGCTCGACTCGATTGAAACAATAAATGCAAAATATCTCAGTAGTGAATATATAGAATTACTAAAGAAAGACGACGCAGTACTTCGTCAAATACAGCAGAAATGGTTTAAAGATGACGCTGTTAAAGATGTTGATCCAAAACTAGATACATTTGTAGAGCATCTAAAGACTAAGCTTACTAACTCTGACGGTAAAGTAATCGTATTTAGCGAATTTACCGACACAATTTACTACATTGCAGACAAGCTCAAGGAAGTTCCTGAGCTAAAGAACAAAATCCTTACGTATTCAGGTCAAGAAGCTAACCAAACGACCAAAAAGATAATTGCTAAGAACTTCGATGCTGGTCTTCCAGCGTCCGAGCAAGATGATGATTACCAAATTCTATTAGCGACTGATGCAATTTCAGAAGGATATAACCTTCACCGAGCTGATTGTGTCTACAATTATGATATTCCATATAATCCTACTCGCGTCATTCAGCGAATAGGTCGTATTAATCGTGTTAATAAAAAAGTATACGATGAGCTATTTATATATAACTTTTTCCCAAGTGAAATCGGAGAAGAAGAAACCCATACTAAGTCAATTTCAACCATCAAAGTTCATATTTTTAATGCTCTTCTTGGAGATGACACTAAGAAGCTAACTAGCGATGAAGAGTTAAAAGCGTATTACTCAGATAAGTTTAACGAAGCTAAGTCACAAGAAGAATCAGAAAGCTCAATAAACAAGTACCGAAACTTATGGAATTCTCTTAAGCACAATAAGGAAGTGCTAGAACTTGTTGAACAAGAAGCTGTTAATAAATCAAAAGTTGGACGAAAGAGTAATAATGATACTAAAGGTGTTGTTCTTTACGGCAAGCGTGGCGAGACAAGCGTCTTTTGTTTGAAGCAAGTTGATTCCGAGGAAACCGAATATGTCAGTACGGAAGTAGCTCTTGAGTTATTTGAGGCAGATAAAGATCTGCTGGGACAGGATGTTTCAGAAAATTATCACAAGCTATTTCAGGAAGTTCGAGATCATTTATACAAAAGTAACACTCATAAGTCTGTGCCCGATAAAGGTCGTCAAGAAGCAATAGCAAAGCTTAAGATTTTGACCGAAAAGCTCGAAAGCTCAAGCCAAAGGAACTACTGTCAAGACTTAATAGAATCAATATATGATCTTGATGCACTTGCAGATTCAGAGCTAAAGCTAATTAGAAATATTGTTATTGGAGACGCGCCCGACCAGGCCTACAAGCAGTTAAATGAAAGAATACCTATTCAGTATATTGCTAACATCAGACGAGCTGCAGACGCTTCAAGAAATCAATCGAGCATGCTCATACTTACAGAGGAACTTAAGTAAATATGCAACGTGATGAGCTTTCAAAAGATTTTAATCTACAGACATTTAAGCAGCTCGTAACAAATCTCGTAGAAACTGAACTTTATTCTGAAGCTAGAGATATCCATCACAGCTCCCAGCTAATAAGCGATGCTCAAAATATCGGGCACTTTCTGGACAATCGTTTCAACAGTGTATTAGTTATTACTCATTCGGCTACCGTATCCGCTCGAGTCAAGCTAGCAACAGACACATTCAAGCTCATGGCAGATAATAATATTGATAAAGCTTTGGTTGCTTTTGTATCAACAACTGACGAGGAAGAGTGGCGATTTTCATATATCTCTATTTTGCTCAATGAAGTTAAGGGTAAGATTAAGAAAACATTCTCCAACCCGAGGAGATACTCCTACATACTCGGGCCTAAGGCAAAAACCCTTACTCCTTATCAATACCTTATTCAGAAAGGCACAGTGAAGACCTTAGAAGAACTGCAGAAACGGTTCTCCCTAGAAGTTGTAAACAACGAATTTTATAAAGAGATAGCAAAACTTTATGATGATCTTGTTGGCACCGACAAGAAAGACAGGTTGCTAAAACACCCTTCAATAGGAGATCAGGCACACGAATTTGCAGTAAGACTTATTGGTCGTATCATATTCTGCTGGTTCTTACGTGAGAAGAAGAGCTCAAATGGTATATCTTTAATTCCAGACGACATACTTTCAAAAGAAGCGTCTCATACTAAGGACTACTACCACACCATCCTCGCCCCTTTGTTTTTTGAAGTCCTCAATAGACCTTTTGACAATCGTACCCCCAAGTTTACGGAAAATGGGTATAGCAAAATTCCTTATCTGAACGGTGGATTATTCTCAGATGATGACATTGACCAATATAAATTTGATAAATCCTTAGAAATATCAGTCCCTGGAATAGTAGATGTGCCTGATGTCTGGCTACAACGTTTATTTGATTTACTCGAACGATTTAACTTTACAGTTGACGAAAACACTAGTTTTGACACAGATCTCTCTATTGACCCAGAAATGTTAGGTAGAGTGTTCGAAAATCTTTTGGCACGAATAAACCCCGAGACGGGTGAAACGGTGCGTAAATCTACTGGAAGTTTCTATACGCCAAGAGAAATTGTCGACTACATGGTAGACTCAAGCCTCATCGAGTACCTTGCCGACAAGACGGATGTTGACCGAGTCAAACTAGAAGCTCTTGTAAGTTACGAGCTACTGGATGACATGGGAAATGAGCTCGACCAAAATGAGGGCGAGAAAGTCCTAGAAGCACTAAGTACACTTACGGTCCTAGACCCAGCTTGTGGCTCTGGTGCATTCCCGATTGGCATGCTCCAGAAAATTGTGTTCGTATTAACAATCTTAGATCCGGAAGCAAAATGGTGGCTAAAAAAGCAGCTGCAAGGAGCCACTCCTGAACTCAGGAGAGAATTTGAAAATAAAGGGGTTGATTACATACGCAAACTTGGCGTCATTCGTCAAACTATCTATGGTGTAGATATCCAGCCGATTGCTACTGAGATATCAAGGCTTCGTTGCTTCCTAACTCTTGTTGTAGATGAATTGATTGATGACAATCAGGAGAATAGAGGAATCAAGCCTCTACCTAACCTGGAATTTAAATTTGTAACTGCAAATAGCCTTGTTAAACCTCCGACCGAAGATTCTGAGATTAACACGTCATTATTCGAAGACTTTGGTGCTAGACTGTCAGGTAAAGTTAGGGACTATTTTGGAGCACACGGTCCAGAGAAGATTAGTCTACTGCATGATATTCGGGATCTGATAGATGATAAGGTAGACCAGAACACTTCCTACGTTCTTAACAACTATGGTCTTTATAAGGACGACAGGTTCACAGATGCCTACAATCAAAAGAATGTTTCAAGAAATACAAAGCTCCTAAAAGATGCTGATTCATGGAAAAGCTACAAGAATATTTTTAAACATAAGCCAGTTAATTTCTTCGAAACAAAATATTTTTTTCCTGAAGTTGAAACTGGGTTCGATGTAGTAATTGGTAACCCGCCATATATAAGACACCGAGATCTACCAAAAGCATTTAAGGATTATCTCAAAGATATATTTGCGACTGGTAACACAACCTCTGATATCTATTGCTATTTCTATGAATTATCTTTCAATCTTTTAAGAGATGGGGGTTTTGGTACTTACATAACTAGCAACAAATGGCTTCGTGCTAATTACGGAAAAAACATTCGTTCGTTTTTAAAGAAGAATACTAAGATAGTAGAAGTTATAGATCTTGGCTCTAATCAATTCAACGCAGCCACGGTTGATACAAACACAATCCTATACCAAAAGATAAAACCTAATATAGATCATGAAGTGATTTTCAATGTATCTATTCCAAAGCTACCGGATGAAGAGATCACAATAGATCAAGAAGATTTATCAGAAGACGGCTTTAGTTTTGCTAATAAGAAGGCTTTGGCGCTACTCGAGAAGATTGAGAAAACGGGCAAGCGTCTAAAAGATTTGGAATCGCTAAAAATAAACTACGGTGTGCTCACAGGTAGAAATGAAGTGAAAACTGCGGAAGGTAAGGAGGGCGTGTTTATTCTTAGCGAAGCTGAAGCACAGGCTCTAATCAATAAAGATGAAAAATCAAAAGAAATGCTTAAACCAATCCTCAGGGGTCGAGATATCAAGCGATATGATATAAGCTGGGCTAGAAAATATCTACTTGCTATATACTACGGCTTTAATACACAAATTGACAACTATCCTGCTATTAAAGAACATCTAATTAAACACGAAGCTACTCTTAGATCACGAGCACAAGTAAATAGGGGTGATCATCATTGGATGGAGCTCGATCAGAACCCAAGCCAATCATTTATGGAGGAGTTTTCTGAGAAAAAAATAGTCTTCCCGATAATATCAAGCGTGCCATCTTTTTCTCTTGATGAACACGGATACTTTCATAACGATAAAGCATTTCATATTATCGGTGATGATCTTGAGTATGTTATAGCCTTTTTGAACTCTAAACTTTCAGACTGGACAATTCACCACTATGGCCCTACTTTGGGCAGCGGAGGCTTTGAATATAGGAAGATATTCATTGAAAAGCTTCCTCTAGTAGTACCGGGTGAAAAAAATAGTAGTTTAGTTCAACAAATTAAGAATCTAGTAGTGCAGATCAATAATTCTACAAGCCAAGAAAAAAATCATGAGTATGAAGAGAAAATTGACAATTTATTTTATGAGCTCTACGACCTAACAAGCGAAGAGATAGAACTTATAGAAGGCACAAAAAATGAGTGAATATTACAAGGGAAAACGAACAAGGAATATCTACTCACCCACTGACGATAAACCATTCAAATTATCTCGCTCCAAAATCGACCTATTCATGGAGTGTCCGCGATGTTTTTATATCGATAGACGTCTTGGGCTTGGGCGACCACCAGGATTCCCATTTGCATTGAATACCGCTGTAGATACGATGCTCAAGAAAGAGTTTGATGCATTGCGTGAAAATGGTGGTTCACATCCACTGCTCGATCAATTTGGTGTAGATGCTAGGCCTGCCCCACACGATATGATTGACGAATGGCGCGAGAACTTTAAAGGAGTTCAATACTTACACGAGCCAACAAACCTGATAATTACTGGTGCAATCGATGATCTATGGATTAACAGCAGGGGCGAATACATTGTTGCTGACTACAAAGCCACAGCTAAAGAAGAGCCTGTCACGGAGCTGTCAGATAAGGACTACCACAACAGCTACCGCCGACAGCTGGAGGTTTACCAGTGGCTTCTACGCAGAAACGGCTTGAATGTCTCAGATATGGCGTATTGGGTGTACTGCACAGGCAATCCTAACGAAGAATCATTCGATGCTGTAATCAACTTCGACATTCATGTCATCTCACACGAAGGTAGTGACGACTGGGTCGAACCCACAATACTTGAGCTGAAGAAAACCCTAGACTCGGACGTTATACCTGAGGCTGACCCTGATTGCGACTATTGCTTGTACTGGAGCGACCGTGATGAAGTCGTTAAAGAAGCAGAAGCTTAGTAGCCTTTATTTACGCTTTCGCTCATCCAAATACTTAATAGCGTAGTACTCGTGGTGCTCCCAGCCGCGTGACGTTTGCATAGCCCAACCAAAGGATACCTCCCAACGGACATTGGACTGGATGTAGTTCAATCCCATCGACATAGCGTCTGCTAGGTCATCATACTTTTCAACTCCAAAGCCAACCAGCTGCTGCACCATCGGTGCAATTTTTCTGTCTTTTGGGAAGTAAACCTTCCCCATCTGAAACAGAGCACTAACGAGCTGTAATCTTGCACGTTTATCAGTATGCACCTTCACGCCTTTAGCTTTGATGTCTCGACTATGCAATTGCTCAGTGACTGCCGCCTGATACTGGACTGATTCCACCAGCACCATCGGCTCCTTTTTGCTTGCAGCGTTAAGTGCCTGGTAGATTTGTTCTATTCGGTTAAGCGTATCAAGGTGTGTTATGCGCTCATTTACATACTGAATATCTATGAAATAACGCCTGTCTTCTGATTTGTAGCCATACAAATGGATCACAACTATTGCCGTCTTATCAGCAGTGTCGGATTGGGATATCGCCAGGTCTACTGAAACAAACGAATTTATATACTCATTTTTCTTTGTTCGTTCTGGCAATTCTTCATAGTATTGAATCCAGCGCGAATCAATAACTTGATCTTCGTCTGGAATGATCCGTAACATGTACTCGCGCTCCCAAGATATCGGGTTTCCGATAGACCGTCTGAGCTTATTTAGAGCGGCTTTATCGGGGTACTTGCCAGGCCAAAGGCTTTTGTTGCCACGCATAATCGGCCACTCGTGGTAGCTGCCATCAACTTCACGTTTATCGATCCGTTCTTTTAGTCGCATCAGCAGCGAATCTTCGTGCAGTAAGTTACCAACCGCAATTCGTTTAGTGTTGGTGTCGCCTGCAGGGATTATTTCGCTTGTATACCAGTCAAATGTCTTGTTACGGCCTTCACGGGTCTTCACAGACGCCATATCTTCTACATCATCGGCTATTATCAGGTCTGGGCGGTATCGTCCGTGACGGATGCCACGAACACTTTGTTCTGTAGAGATTGCTGTAATACGAGCGTTGTACTTTGGAATATAAAGTGAGGTAGAGCCCCACTCTTCACGCTGTTCTACAAATGGCCCCATATCATTCTTCAAAAGGTCATTACTTTCAAGTTCACGCTTGATGTTCATTAGGTGGACCCGTGCTTGGTACTGAGTTTGGCTGGCAATTAGCACAAATTTTTTCTGCTGTTTACCAAGCACTGCCCAAATAGGATAGCTCATAGTCATGATTGTAGATTTACCCGAACCTCGAAAAGCCACCACTACTGACAGCGGATTACTTTCGTCTTCTGTTAGAGCAAATAGCTGACGGTGCAGGTCTGCAGTTTCGTGCGTCAAATAGCCTGCAAAGTATGTCGAGAAGAACCACTCGTGGCTCTGCGAAGTAACTGCTGTACGCAGCTCTCGATCAGTAAATAACTTCTGCTGTAATTCATTTGGTTTCATTTTCTTGGTCTCCTTCATTTTTAATTAGCCCAGCCAACCGTAGTGCTTGTGATACAAGCTCGGTTTGCTCGGGAGTTAGTCCTTGTTGAACGCCTTCAATCTTGGTATCTACTTCTACACGGTTGCGGTAGGCACGCCGGTGATGCTTCAACCAAAACATTATTGCGGTCATATTCTGTTCTTTAATGGCATTTATTAACTGGCTTTCTGCCATGTCGCTAATCAGCCCAGCACTTTGGTCGATAGCTTCGTCTACTGATTCAGCAAACTCTTCATCATCTTTACGCCAGCGGTAAAAGGTACTGCGAGGGATGCCTGCTTGTTTGCAGGCAGCCTCCACAATTGGTGTACGCTTCAACTTGGCTAGCACTTTGGCTTTGTCTTTTTCCTGATTACGGCTCATGTCAGCAGCTCCCGCTTTTGACCCGTTAGTTTTTCCCAGCGCTTCAAAGCTACCTCGGCATAGACAGGAGACTTCTCCATGATGTAGCAACGACGATTTAGCTTACTGCTGGCGATTAGCGTTGATCCGCTACCACAGAAGGGCTCTACCACTAGGTCACCACGCTTTGTGAGCACCTTGATATATGGAATTAAGATCTCCAATGGCTTGGTGCCAAACACCACGCCTTGACCGGAGTGTTTTTCATCACTAGCTTGGAATTCTATAAAGTCGGTTGGTTGGTATTTCTTACCGCCTTTGTAACCCTCCCATTGGGGTTTGCCGCTGATGGCATACAGTGCCGTTTCATGCTCCTCTTGCAAACCAGCTGACTCTTCATCGTGATTGTAGGGTATGGCGCCGCTGCCGCCGACCATGGCGATGTCATGTTTGCTAAAGAACTTGTATTTGGCACTAAAGCCCTGGTGTCGGTTGGGTAAGTGCCAGACGATCATGTTTTTGACTTTCCAGTACTTTTCCATCTCAGCCCATATGACACGGAGGTTCTTCCAGTTTTCATATACTATGATGCTGTAGTCAGGCTTAGCGTACCTAGCAACATTTGCCATCCAAAGTTCTGTAAAGTTATCAGGCAGTTCGTCAGTCTCAAGGTAGCGGCGATTTTTCTTAGCCCCAAAGCCGGTAGTTGGTTTGCCGCCACGCTTGGCGTGCAAGTAATCTAAGATGTAGGGTGGATCGGTCATGCACATGTCTGCAGACTCGCCGTTCATAAGCTTATCGAAATCTTCTGGTATAGTACTGTCACCAACCATCAGGCGCGAATCACCCAGCTTGTAGACGTCACCTTTCTTGGCTTTAACTTGCTTGATATCTAGCTTCTTGAGCTCTTTTTCGAGATCAAAATTCTCTGGCTCGTCCACTTCGATATCAAAAATAGTATCCAGCTCCTCACTGCTGAAGCCGATATCATCCAATAGGGATTCATCGAATTCGGACAATAAATCCCAGTCCCAATCACCTTGGTTTTTGTTGAGCCGAAGGTTCAGCTCTCGCTCTTTTTCTTCCTCTGGAATATCCAGATACACCACTGGCACTTCGGTTAAACCCAGATCTTTAGCCACCTTCAGCCGAAAATGCCCACCGATCACGATGTTTTTGCGCTGCTGCGAACCGTTAACCAGGATTGGGTCAACCAGCCCGAACCGCTTGATGCTTTCTGTTAGCTGTTCCGTGGTGTCTTCATTCCACGATCGTGGATTATAATCGGACGGTTTGAGGTCGCCGATTTTCACCTGTTGTATTGATAATTTGCTCGTCATATATGCTCCTTTTGTTAAGTTATGACAAACCAATTAAAAATCGTCCTGACAAAAAATATCAGGACGAAAATGGGTCGAATGAGGGGCGAAACTACTGTAAGTAGACCAGCCCTTTGGCAGCAATGCCTTGACCTGGAGGTCGATCGTAATCCAATTTGTAGCCTTGCTGGCTAAGTTGCCACTTTAGATCTTTGAAGTCTTTATCAAGCCTGTCAGTCTTTACATGTTCCCGAAGTGTTTTATAGTCTACTATTTCAGCGCGGCGATTCAGCAAAAGCTGCAACAGCCTGCCACACTTTGATGAACTAGGGTTTAGGATTTTAAGTTCATTTCCATCAATCTTGAAGTAGCCATACTCGGCTTCTTCAACTAGTAGATATTTATCCGGAGGTCGACCAAGACAATCCTCCGTTTGGCCAACAGGTCTTGGCACGTAGTAAATCGGCTTAAATGTAAATAAGAACCGCAATGGTTCGACTATTTTCATTATTGATTCAGTGATAATCTCAATCCAGCGTTTCATTCGCTCAGCGATTAGCTGGAGTGACTTTCGCATTGGCTCCATGTACTCATGGAGCACCTTAGCTGCTGTTACTTGGGCAGAAAGAGCATTGTTCATTGCCGCAGCGGTTGCGCCAAAGTTGAAAGCAGATGCTACTTTTATTTGAAGTGATTTGTTGATATCCATATCATTAGACCTCGCAACTCTAACGAACCCCACAAGGTGGGTTATGGAATTCACGTACAGCAGATTCAAGCGCCATCCTATCTGCAGCGCTACAGTAACATGCCGACACATATAACTTGTCACTAACGTGTAGATTCCACTGGTCCTTGCGGTTGTGTGAATTGATGCGATTTTGGACGTCTTCAGACTCGCCGACATCCAGAACACGGTGTAACCCGTTTACTATTGTTGTTATTACGTATACCCCTGACTGCGCCAAAAGTGAAGCGATTGAGGTATGAGGACCGTCGAACTGTACTGGCCCTTGTTGAGTGTGAACGTTTAAGCTCATGATTACCCTCTCTTAGTTGTTAAATTTTGCTTTTGTGTATCCCGGTGCTCCACCTTGCACTTTGATCACTATCTTATAGTTTAGCTAACCGTAAAAGGGGTGTCAACAGATTTGTTGACACTTGAGTAATTATGACGTTATATGTATAATAACATCTAATGAATGAGACACAGGAACGAATACTAGCATTAGCAAAACAGAATGATGTTAGTGCCATGGGGGTGCGGGAGTTAGCCCGTCAACTAGGTGTACATCCACAAACCGCCAAGTATCATCGTGAACAACTAATAAAAAAGGGGCTGATACGTCGCACTGGCACATTTAAGGCATCAACGGTTGAACAGAACATATTTGACGGTGCAGATTTAGTAACCATACCCTACTTAGGTGCTGCAAATTGTGGTCCCGCTGCACGCTTTGCTGGTTCGGAGCCTGAAGGACGTATTGGCGTATCTTCACGCTTGCTTAGAACCAAAAAATTCGGATCGCTCTTTGCTATTAAAGCTGATGGTAATTCAATGAATCAAGCTAACTTATTCGGGGAGCCAATTGAAGACGGAGATTTTGTTATCGTTGATAGCGAAGTGGAACCAAGAAAAAACGATTATGTTGTTGCAACGGTAAATAATCTAGCAAATATTAAAAAATTTGTGCCTGAGTTCGGATCTGACGGAACTCTACATAGGATTATTCTCGTTTCTGAATCTTCATCAGAGTATGAGCCAATATTCATTCATCCTGAAGACGAAGATGAAGGATTAATCGCAGGTGTTGCTATCCAAGTTTTAAAAAAACCTATTATGTAGGTACTCTTCATGTCTACTGAGTATCGTAATAATCACTATGTTCCCCAGTGGTATCAAAAAAGATTTATACCCGGCATCCAGGAAAATAAAGAATTATACTATTTAGACCTGAAACCGGGTACGTTTACTGATCCGAGAGGAGTTGTTCATCAGAAAAGAGCCATTCATAAGCAAGGCACACGATTATGTTTTGCGGAAGACGACCTTTACACAACGTGGTTTGGTGATGAACGGCAAGTTGAAATTGAAAAAATATTCTTTGGAAACGTAGATGCTCGCGGGCGCGATGCAGTTAAGTTTTTTGATGAATATAAGCACTTCGAATCTAGTTGGGATGGAGATCCGCTCCGCAATTTAATGCTATACATGAGTACTCAAAAGCTTCGCACCCCGAAGGGGCTTGATTGGCTGGCGACGCAATTAGGTACTACCGACAGGAACGCTATTTTAAACTTAATGCTCCAATTGAGACAAATTCATTCTGCAATATGGGTTGAGTGTATATGGCAAATCGCTGATGCAAATGAATCTGACACTAAGTTTATTATTTCGGACCACCCGGTCACCATATACAACAAATTTTTAGGACCACGAAATAAGCAATGGTGTCGAGGTTCTAATGATCCAGATATCACCCTGAACGCATCCCACACTATTTTCCCGCTATCACTTAATAAGGTGTTGATTCTTACAAATTTATCCTGGCTTAGAAATCCATATCAAAATGGCACCAAGCAACGCCCAAACCCTAACCCATTGAGGCCAGCGATGTTTAACTTTCAGCACATACAAACAGGACGATTGCTTACAGAACAAGAAGTGAGAGAGATTAATTTCATTATAAAAAGTAGATCCTTCAAGCACATTGCAGCGGCACGAGAGGATTGGCTTTATCCTGAAAAATTTGTTTCAAAATCCGACTGGAACAGTTACGGCGATGGATTATTACTTATGCCAGACCCAAGGGGAATTGAATTCGGCGGCGAAATGATTATGGGTTGGGACGACGGCAGATCTACTGCATTTGACGAATACGGTAGGCGTCCTTGGGAAAAGGGTTACGGCCAGCATGCAGGTCATAATGAGTTTCAGACACATTATCAGTTTAAGGGTGACTTTGCTGAAAAGTTTGGTCCTTATCGTCGTGGTAGGGGTATAAGTATGGGCGACATAGATCCAGAGTTTGACACAGATAGCATGCACGAATATCACCTAAGTCTGTCTAAAAAGAATCGTCGAAAGAAGTAGAGACCATTAGCCTTCAGGCGTAGAATAGTAATGTGTATACACATCTTAAGGAGCGCCAGTATTATGAGAATTTATATGACCGTTTAACGGTTGATTATGCTCGCGATCACATAGGCTATTACGATAAATTCCACGACGAATTCAAAGAAAAGCTACCCAAGGGCGAAAAGATCGATCGTCCGGGCAATGCTTTTCTACTAAACATCTTCTATATGCAGACCATCGGTAACGAGTTGCTCCGGCGTTATGAAAACCGCGAGCAGCAAATCACCGAATGGATTGCTCTTGATGAAGTAAAAGACGACCAAATTGAAGTGGCACGTCTCCACGAAGAGCCGTTGTGCAGCCACTGTAAGAAGCAAGGCCTACGAATCATCGACAAATCACTAATGCATCGGCGAGAAAACTCTAAGTACGATGACCCAGAAGAAGTACTATTTATGCTGAAGTGCCCGCACTGTGATAAAAACAGCGCTTTCTGGGAAGATGGCACCGCTTGGAAGGCTAAGCCAACACTATGCCCAAAATGTAGTACTGAAGTAACTCATAAAACATCTGAGTCTAAGAAATTCATCACTATTACTTACAGTTGCCCTAAATGTAAGCACAGCTTCAAAGAGAAGTTAGATATTGGCACTAAAGAAGAAAGACCCGATCCAGACTTCGAAAAAGACCGTGCCCACTACTGTCTGCATGACAAAGAATTCCGGGATCATTTATTTGCTATCAGAAAGGGTTTTGAGGATATGGCTCGGCTCGGCAAGGAGATGAAGGAAAAGCAAGACAACAAGCACATCTATGATGCCGTAAAAGAAATGAAGAAGCCAAAAATTGCCGAGCTGATTCCTCTATTATCTGAACCATTGGAAAAGGCTGGTTATATTGAGTTTCACTTGGATAAACCCGAGATGGGGCGCGATGTTTATGTAGGCTTCAGCTGCCTTGACAGCAAATCTGACCGAAATGATTACGACAGCAGAAAGACATTGAAAAAGCTAGTCGATAGTGCACTTGAGGAAACTAACTGGCGACTGATGAGTGATGGCATCTCATATCGGCTAGGCTACCTTAACGGCCGCGTTAGAGCATATGAAGCCGAAGAGGATCTGAAAAACCTGGTTATGAAGAGCAAGAAGTTGAAGCCCAAGCAAACAAGTGGCAAGGTTATCAACAAAGGCAACGAAAAGACGCTAAAAGCTCCAGATGGCACTGAAATAATTCTATAAATCGAGACATACCTGTTTCGTGTCTCATTTGTCCCATTTACTCCTGTAATCAAAGTTCTAGACCAAGACGCTCAGCCAATTTTTTCTATCTGTTATTTCAAATCTACCATGATGGACGCTAGAACCTAAGGGTTTTTAGAACTTCTTTACTAAAACTGCTTAGCACCTAAACTAAGTGGTTCTCGTGGCAGACCGTGTGCAAGGTTTTGGTTCTTATAGCGCCGATCTTTAGTAACATCACGTCCAAACCATTTTGGTGGCTCGAATGTCATCGCTTTTACTTCAGCATCTTCTTGGCGTCCAGTGAATTCCACCTCCGCAGTTATGAGACCAGTGAGATGCCCCTCATATATATCAAGCTCAATTGTATGTTTGCCATATGGTATCTTGTAGCGCGTCTTCTCAACCCTCATTCCTGCAGTTTGCGCCCATAGAACTTCAAACATATCTTTCGGGAGTTTTATAGTTTGCTCTGCTCGCTGAACGGTACCTAACGACTTGACCGTCAATTCAAACCGCTCATTATCAAAGCTTCTTATGCGAGTTTCTGCGCCATCACTGCTGACAACTACGTAGCCTTGTCGAAGCACAGTGCGTGGCGCGTCTTTGAGATCAATTTCTTCTGGTATTTCATCTATTAGGAATTTGAGCTCGGTTTCAATTGGACCTCTTGCAGCCTCTTTCACTTTTAGTTTTTCGTTAGGGTTTGCTTTATACTTTTCCTCAAAATCAATTGCTAGCACAGCATGGGCGGCAACTAGGTCAGGAAAATCTTGCCCAAACTTTTCTTGCATGCGCGCGAAAAGCTGGTTATGGGAGACCTCGAGACCAGTTAGGTCAGATACTCCATAGTCTTCGCGAACAATTCGCAGACCATCTCCAGTAATGTCGACTGCCACAGGCAGTAACTTATCTACCATGCGCACAAACACGGCTTCACTTCGTGCTTGTTGCTCATATTCCTGAAAGTCTTGGGCGACGCTTGCCGAAATCTTTGATAAACGCTCAAAAACGACGCGCTTTGCTTCCTGCTCACGACGATCTTTTTCTTTCAACTCGGCTGCATTTAGGTCAAATGTCGCTACATCGCCAACTTCAACTTCGAGCATGTCATGAACTAGAGAAAATCTTCTTATTTTTTCAACATCAAGGTCTGGATAATAACGTTCAGCTATTGCAGGGGCGGCGACTGCAAGCATAAAGCTATGCTCTACATCGTTTTCACGCCTACTATCTGCAAGCCTTGGTATTCGTTCAATGTTAGAAAAATCATCGGTCAGTTGGCTCGCTCCTAGAACTACATTCCCAATACCCCTGGCGGTATCATATCTCTGGTCAATATTTACCTCGCCTGGAAATCTATCGTTAAAACTGTCAGCCACTAAATGTCTTCCCTTTACTCATTGTTACATGATAGCTCTGCATATATGCATTCACAAACATAAACAGAATTATTATCAAGGCCCCCTTGCCGAATCCGCAATAATTATGGTTCTAATTTGGACCACCACACCCGGCCAATTTTGAAGTTAGAAACTGCGCCCAGGGTCTAGCCACCTAGATCACTTGCCGCGAATTAACGACCGTCGCGATTTATTGAAAATGGGTAAACACAAAAACAACAAAAAGGCGGCTGCACCAACAAAGATCGAAGCGGCAACCACCGCAACGGACATCAATAGAATAATCTTGTTGTGCGCGTGAAAATATAACTTATCCTTTTGCGATAAGTTGTTATCAAGCTTGTTTTTATCATTAACTGCATAGTTCCACTGCCAGTAACTCACTAGCGTTATAGCAAAGAAGTTTATCGGCAACAGTACGCAGGCCAACACCGCGTCGGAGTATGCGCCAGCAATGCTGGTAGATAGTGGGACTAACACAACAAATAGCAGTCGAATGTTGTTGATCATGACGAGTCGTCGATCCGCACGCACAATATATTGGAATTGCCGCATATGAACAGCCCATATACTTCCGAGTAGCAAGAAACTGATGATAAAACTCAAGAAACTTGCACGATTATTTACAAAGTAATCAAATAGTTGACCGCTCGAGACGGCCTGCCCTAAGTCACTTACCCTAAGATCTAGCACCAGGATTGTCATCGCGATCGCAAAAACACCGTCGGTTAGCATTTCTACCCGGCGTGTCGAAAATGTTTGAATGCTGTTGCTTTTGTGCACCATTAAGACCTCAGTATACTCGTCGTTTGTTTTAGGTTCTAGAGCTGCCCAATTGTGGCCAGGTAGGAGTAGAAGCGATACTTATTTGACGCCAAACTAAAGAAGGCTACTCATTTGGGTGGCCTTTCTGTATCATTGAGACTAATAAACTTGAACATGCAAAGGAGAGAGTTGCGTCATGAAGCCAGATGATTTTATATTGAAGATCATCAATATCTATCAAGATGCAAGAGTCTCACGTTATGCTGACAAAAAAATACGAAGAGGCCGATCACCTTCTATTTCTTCGATTGCGGAAGATTTATTGGCAAGCTATCTAGTCTATGCCGACAAAGAAGTTGATTTAATCTACGTTGATCAGCCAATACACGTGCCGAACGTGGTAAAAAGCTTTATCCCCGATATTGTGATTGTCAGAAATAATGTAATTAGCGCCTTTCTAGATCTTAAAATGGATCTTGGCTACAAACGTAAGGGCTTAATTGGTCTATGCGAAAAAGACCAAAAACTTCTAGGCCTTATAAGAGGTAAGGAGTGTATCATAAAAGACGGGCAAACAAAGGAAAAAAGAAGTTTTGTTATCTCAAAGTCCGCAATATATGACATAGTTGTTGTGAGTGACCAAAACATAAGCAAAACTACGCTCAAAGAGCAGCTAGTAGGCGCCCAAATTTACAGCCAAGATGTTTCGGTCCATATTCTAACCGAAAAGGAACATCCTAACACTTACGGCTTTAGCCCAAAAGAGCTCATGGATAGAATGCAAATTAAGCGTGCCGCATTTGACCACATGCTTACTCGTATAAAATAAAAGGAGTCCTATATTAAACGTAAATGGCCAGTTTTTGTCTTTGTTAGAAACAAAATAAAGTAGATAAACTAACCCGTGTGCAATGATAAACAGTGAAACAGATAACCCTAGCAACATGGCTCAATTACAAGTCATGGCCATACAGTGCTAGAAGCGAAGGGACTTCCGATCACATACCTGTTGCTGCAGAGCTGGAGATCAACTGACCTAAGCCATTGTCAGAGCTGTAGGAAATTAATATCCTCTTGGCTCTCACCATTTTCAGCATTTGGGCCATCCGGCGCATCTGAAGCCTTAAGCGCACCTGGGTCTACCCCCAGTTTGTCAAGAATTTCCTTGATTGGTATGGCCCCTGCTGGCTTCTGAATCTTTATATCACCGGAATACGGTTTGGCTTCCAGTGTGACCTTAACTTCGTAACGATCTTCTTTACCGCCCTTAACGCTGATCGTCCCTTTGGTTGCGTTTGATTTGATACTAGTATCGAGAGTTAGCTTGGCATCAATTTGACCACTGTCATCGTGATAGGCAGCAAACAGCGAGAAGCTATCACCGCCTTTGTATGTCTGCCCTAAGTCAATGTAAGTTTTTTTATTCTCTTTATCTGTAAATCGGACTTTATGTATAAGTTTGTACTTGGCATCAATCCACATATCAAACTCATCTTCATCACTTAATTCATCACTACTAGACTTTTGACAGTCGCTTATTGCCAGGTCTTTTTCTTTTGCCAGACTATTCCCGTCTGTTCCAGGAACCTTTTTTATCGCGTTCGTCGCATAAACCTTTTCGATCAGTGCCCTGCAATATTGCTTTGTGTGCTCCTCATCGACATTCACTTTGTAGTGATAGGCGCTTACCCCGTCCGCCTTCTCCTTGCCAACAAAGGATTTTTGTTTGAATATTGCCTTATTTGGGTCACCGCTTAAGGCATATTCACTCGTTACCGAGGATACTGCCCGAGCAAACTCAGCGACATCTGCCGAAGTGATTTGCTCTTTTTCTACTTCCTCTTTAGAGCTGGGAGTTACCCCTAGCGACTTTAGATATGATTCTTCGACTGCAATCCACTTGTTCTCATACGCAACAAGTTCGGGCGCATAAACATCAGCACCCAGCGTCTTGAGCCCCGCATACTTGAAATATATGTTTGGAAACTGGCTTTTTTCGGGCAATTCACTCAAAAAATCTAGGCGAACATCACCCGTTGGTTTTCCCGCTTCGTTGAGGGTAACCCTTAGCGCGCCATCAGCTTTTGTAGAATCAAATTTTGTAGTAAATGATCCAGAATAATTAAAATCTTTTGATGAGGCCTCAATGGTAGCCATCATTTCAGATTTCTTGTAAGATTCTAGCTTTTTCTCTTCTGTGGCGTTGATGACAAGTTTGTCTACGGCCTTGCCTGTTCGGCTTAAGCCGGTTTTCCAAACATTGTCTGGTTTGTTTGGTAAATAGTAACCGAACACAAACCCACTGGCCAACAGTAGAACAGCAAACAAGGCTCCACCCATTGCAAACAGCTTCTTTTTGCCTCGCCTCCCGCCACTCGCACTGCCCGCAACGTTATAGGGAGAAAACATTGGGTTGGGATTTTGATTCGTCTGGACAAGAGGTTGTTCCGCTGGAGCCGGGGGTATACTAGCATCTATTGCCGCATACGGCTGTTGCTGCGCTGTTTGAGGAGGTGTTTGAGCTTGAATGGGTACCGTCGACTGGGGTTCTATGGGCTGCACCGGGGCTGGAAAAGTGTCTTGCGGTCGGCTGGGCGTAAATACAACCGGTTCTGGTTGCGAAAACTGAGGAGTGGACTGAGGTTGAGGAATATCTTGAGTCGGCTTAGGAACACTGCTCGACTGAACAGGATCATCATATGGTTGAAATGTTGGGTCTTGTTTGTTGTTTGGTTGCACAATATTCTCGAGCTAAAGCCTATGAGTTCTTGCTGCGGCCTAGTATATCACCAATTAGAACTCCCACACAGTAAAACAATCTTTAGGCTGTCTAACCTAGCACGTAATTTAAGTACTACAAAAGAGGGCCAGACCAGACTCATTGAATAATTAAATATTTTATCTATACAAGAGGTACAAACATAAAACCTGGGTGGATTTTGGTTTCGTGAGTACTCTTCGAGGTTTTTGTAATTTCTAAAATGTCGTTTTGGACTGGTATTACCAGCTTACCTCCGACTTTTAACTGAGTTAGCAACTCAGTCGGCAGCTTTTGGGCCGAAGCACTTACTAATATGCGGTCGTAGGAGGCATGCTTAGACAGACCATATTCTTTGCCTGCGAGAAAGAACTTCGCGTTTTGAACGCCCGTCCTTTCGCAGTTGTCTTTGCCAAATTCTACCAACAGCGGAACTTTTTCAACCGCAAACACACTGCCTTTTGAACCAACAATCTGTGACAACAATGCCGTAGTCCATCCCGATCCAGAACCTACATCAAGAATTTTTTCGCCTGGCTTTGCATCTAACCAACCCAGCATTAGCCGAACCGTCGTGGGCTGACTAATTGTCTGACCAAACCCGATCGGCAAAGGAGCATCAATTTCTGCCTGGTTTTGCAAAGCTTTCGGCACAAAATTCTTGCGCTGTACTTTATTAAAAGCTTGTTCGACTGCATCCATACTAATAATTATATGCCCACTAAGACCCATCACGAACAACAGCAAGATTATGCAAACTGAAGCTTGAACTTAGTGTTGCTAAATACTTCTGGGTGCGTATGTCACGCTGATGTGGTCACCAAGCTTTAAGTTAAACCTTTTTCTGACCTTCGCGTTGAGGGCAATAAATTGAGTGCCATCCCCCATTGGAAGGAGCGAAGTATCCCAACTGTAGTCTTTGAGATTAACTCTAATTGCGACCAGCCCACGTTGAGCAAGCGAACTTAGTTCTTTTGTATGTGATTTAGGAACGCTTATGTAGTACCAGCCCCCTTGCTGAGGAAATATTTTTACGGTGTCAGTTACCTTGTACATCACTTTTTGACCTCGAATAATACCAATCGGACGCGCCAACAACATAAAATGCCGGGATCAATGTGACTCCCAGGCAGACCCAAAAGAACAAGAACCAGTCTTGTTGCAAAGTTCCTCCGAGCGCAATGGCATGAGCAAACAATAACGTCATGGCGAACATCTGAGCAAGGCTGACAAAAAACCATTTAGAACGAACAGTGGGGCTATTTCGATACCTATCAAAAATTTCAAAAGATAAAAGAATTAGTAACGACAAACTGCCAAAGAATACGTAGCCCTTTAGAGAGGAAGCCACGTAACTGTAAATGCTACCCGGAGGCAACACATCATTTACCTTCCATTGATTCCATATCAACAAGCCAGGGTGCAGTAGGATTAGGCCAAGGACCGCGTAGCGACTTGCGTTTCGATAACTTGCGCTGCCCTTCAGTGATGGAAAGCTCGAAACCAGCAGACCAACACTGTAATGCGTCCACATCAGCCCCCACGCAAGCAAGCCGAGAAGCGGAAAAAGGCTTAGGATCGTAACGGTACTCAGCCGCCAATCAAGACCCGCTGCCCATGCAACAAAAACTACCAGCGACACACTTCCGCCAAGGAGCCACGGCACACTACCATTGCTTTTATTATCGACACTCATATATGTAATACCGTATCATGTAGTGAGCAGATTGTTTATAAGGAGGATGTTTTGGCAAGTAAAAAAATCACAGGTATTCTCGTTGGTGTGGCCGTAGTTGTTGCGGGAGGATTTGGCGTCTACCTGCTTACAAACGACGAACAAGCCTCGGCACCAGCCACAAATCAAACGCAGAGTTCTGGCGTCACAACAACACAACCCGCCCAAAACCAAACTGATTCAAAAACCATTACGATTGCAGAGGTCCAAAAGCACGCGAGTAAAGACGATTGCTGGACTATTGTTGAAAATAGAGTTTTTGACATTACTTCTTATGTGCCCCGACATCCTGGGGGAGATGAGATACTACAAGCCTGCGGCAAGGACGGCACAAGTTTGTTTACCCAGAGAAAAACAAGCGGTGGTCAATCGGTTGGCTCGGGAACCCCACACTCATCAAGCGCGACGAGACAACTTGAACAGTTCCAAATTGGAATCATTCAATAGACTAATATTTTTCAATGACGAAGCTAAAAAATCTTTTGGGTGACTCTTCGACCATTTATCCTGCAAAATTTCATAGGTACGACGAACCCCATGACGGGAAGAACAATGCCCAATTAAACTGGTTGCGGGCGGCAGTATTGGGGGCAAATGACGGTATTGTTTCGGTTGCCGCTTTAGTGGTTGGTGTCGCGGGCGCCACCAATGATCGTACGGTCGTGCTGACTGCTGGTATCGCAGGATTGATTGCTGGTGCGCTTTCTATGGCGGCTGGTGAATACGTATCCGTAAGTTCTCAAAGGGACAGCGAAAGAGCGATGCTAGCCCGCGAAAAAGCCGAGCTCGAACAGTTTCCAGATAACGAATTGAAAGAACTGGCCTACATATATGAGCAAAAGGGATTGTCGGCAAAGACGGCGAAAACAGTCGCAAAAGAGCTAACTGAGAACGATGCGTTTGCCGCCCATGTGGATGCCGAGCTCGGAATTGATCCAGAAGACCTAACTAATCCGTGGCACGCTGCCGTTGCGTCAGCGCTGTCTTTCACCGCCGGGGCAATAATCCCGCTCTCAACCATAATTTTGTTCTCGACGTCTCTACGCGTCCCTGCGACATTTGTGGCGGTTGTGTTTGCGCTGGCAATTACTGGCTCTCTTAGTGCGTGGGTTGGAAGAGCACCGATACTAAGAGCCACTGGCAGGGTGGTCTTAGGTGGACTCATCGCAATGGCGATCACTTTTGCGGTCGGCCACATTTTCCGCATAAATGGCGCAATTTAATACAATCATTTTCTTGAGATAAGTGTCGTCGCAGGAATGTGCCTAGACGCCACCAAGCCAAGGAGTCCGAGCGCAACAACCGCGAACAATGAAATTCGAAGTGCCTCAATTTGGGATTCGGTATAAATCTCTGTTACTTCTTGGGCCTCATCAGAAGAGAGTCCTTGTTTCACCGCAAAGTCCTCGACCTCAGAAACCGGCACAATCGACACACCTACATTGCTGTTTTGCTGAACATACGTCTTTATTTGATTGTTAAGCGAGCTTGTTTGCACATTGTCAACAAACGCAGTCGTGAGGCTCGCAATCATAACCGAACCAATAATGGCGGTGCCGAGAGATGCACCAAGATTCTGGGCAACACCTTGCAGACCACCAACCTCACTACTCTGCTTTTCATCCACAGAAGACATATTGACATTCCCAAGTTGAGACGCGAGCAGCCCAAGGCCCGCCCCAAGTACGAACATGCCAACAAAAAACAGCCTACTCTTCAAGTCGACTGATACTGAGCCAAGTAGCGATAACGCGCCTACAATCAGACTGACTTGGCCACAGATAAAAATTCTCTTTGGACTCCACGCAGAGGTTAAGCGAGCACCAATGACAGAGAAAAGTACTACTGCCACCGACAAAGGCAAGATTCTTATCCCCGTATCGAGCGCATCGAGTCCAAGGGTCATCTGTAAATACACCGGTATTACAAAAAATATGCTCGCCGTTGTCATGAACTGTGACGCCAATGTGCTTAGACCGCTTGTGAGCTGAGGAATAGTGAGCATTGATGTTTTGAGCAACGGATTTCGACCCAACCGCTCGAGCAGTATCTGTCTTCTGTAAAATACATAAAGAAGGGCCAGCCCAACTAAAATCAAATATGCAACGACTGATATTCCAAGCGGATCAATGTCATTTCCGTTAATCTGCGGAATTTGTCTAGGTGTTATGAATCCCCAAACCTTGCTTTGTAGAATTCCAAACACTAAAACAAACAAGCCCAGTGCCGACAATATCGCACTCGGCACATCAATTTTGGGGATACGCTTTGGCTTTCGTTCGGAGCGGATAATTCGACTTGAGAGTAAGATACAAACCATAATCACTGTTTCGGCAGCAAATACATACCTCCAAGACAAATACGTGGTCACATAACCGCCTATAAGTGGCCCCGCGGCGGCGGCGGCACCAGATATACCACCGATGATCGCATAGCCAACCACTCTATCCTTCCCCTTATAATGAGTTGCGATCAGTGCCGCGATTGCTGGGATAACAAGCACCGCTCCCAGACCTTCAACAATTGACCACCCAACAAACAACGTTTGAATATTTGGGCTGAGTGCAGTCACAAGCGAGCCGACAGCGTAAATTGCCGACCCTAGCAAGAACGCCTTTTTGCGGCCAAAAACATCACCAAGTTTCCCGCCGAGAAGCATGAACGATGCCATGGTAAGCGTGTAAAACGTGATTGCACCTTGCATGGACGCAACGGTGGTATCAAGATCTTGGACTACGGTCGAAATAGAAACATTCATGACAGTGCTGTCAAGGACCATCACAAACTGGGCAACAGCAAGCAGGATCACTACCGACCATTTCTTCATGCGGTCACTATACCACATGCTGAATCTGAATTTGAGGTATGATATGGACATATGGATTCAAACAAAAAAAGCCCCGCTCAGTCGCTTACTGATAGGTTTTTCCGAGATAAAGACGGCAACGTTGTTTTGATGCAGCCACCTAATCTGCCGATTGTTGGTTGGTTCGTATTCAAAGTACTCGAAAAATTAGTGGACAGTGGACAACTCAACACGCTCGCATCACTACTGGCGTTTGGCTGTGCGTTTACGTGGGCGTGGCTGGAGTTATTTTCGGGGGTAAATTATTTCCGAAGATTACTTGGCCTACTCGTCCTCATAGCAGCAGTAACACATAGGCTAAGCCTCTCATAATGCAGCACTTGGAAGTATCAGACGAACAATTCGACCACATTATTTCTGAGGCGCTTGATAGATTACCCCAAAAATATATCAAGGGCTTAAATAACGTTGCGATTATCTACGAAGATGAACCAACAAAAGAACAGCGAGTTAAGCTAAAACTTAGGTGCAACGAAACGCTTCTTGGTCTATATGAGGGGATTCCACTCACTCGCCGCAATTCTGGATACAACCTAGTGCTACCGGACAAAATTACACTTTTTAAGAACCCTCTTATTGCCAAGTCCGAATCGTTTGATGATTTTAAAGAACAAGTTCGGCACACGCTTTGGCACGAGATCGCCCATTTTTACGGACTTGACCACGATCGAATTCACAAGCTTGAAGGCAAGTGAGCATCTTGCTAGAATTATGCTAATGCCAAAAGGGAAAACAAACACAAAAAGTTGGTTTACTGGGAAAGCATTTGGGTATCTTCTGCTTATAGGTGGAGTTATCGGAACTTTTGCCTCATTTATGCTTACAGTCGACAAGTTTCGAGTACTCTCGGATCCGAATTTTAAACCAGAGTGTAGCATCAACCCAATTATCGCCTGTGGGCCGGTAATGAACTCATCTCAAGGCGAAGCATTTGGTTTTCCAAACCCCTTTTTAGGATTGATTGCCTTTGCCCTCGTAGCCAATCTTGGGGCGCTGGTACTCTCGGGAGTGCAGCCAAAAAGGTGGTACTGGCTGTCGTTTAATGCTGGCATGTTATTCGCGCTATTGTTTGTTCATTGGCTGATTCACGCGACTCTATACGAAATTGGTGCGGTGTGCATTTACTGCTCAATCGTATGGGCAGTAACGATTCCAGTTTTCTGGTATACCACCCTCTATAATCTTAGGATGAACTACTTACCAACACCTAAATCGCTAGAAAAATTTGTTGGGTTTGTGCAGCGTCACCATTTTGACATTCTACTGCTATGGTTTCTCGTAATTATTGGCTTAGTGCTCAATCGATTTTGGTATTATTGGTCGACGCTGCTCTAAGCCGCTGGATCGCAATTTCGAACGAAGCCTGCTTCATCGACGTTTTATTTTTAGCAGCGTAGGAAAGAATTTCTTGAGTTGCACGCGTTAGGGTTGTGTCTAGTTCGGAGCGCACACGGTTAATGCTCCATTTCTTGCCGGTTTTGTTTTGAAGCCATTCGTAATAACTCACAATTACGCCGCCGGCATTCGCGAGAATATCAGGAATAACTGTGACGTTTCTTTTGGTTAGGGCCTCATGTGCAGCGTGATCAATTGGACCATTTGCCAATTCAAGAACGTATTTTGCACGAACATCAGAAACGTTTTTTTGTGTCACCGTATCGGCCAGTGCCGCACACACCAAAATATCAACCTCTTCACGCAGAACTGCATTAACATCTTCCTCTAGGTCGGCCTGCAACGCCAACTCATCAATAACCTGTCTAGAGTAGTGGATTGATGAGAAGTCAAAGCCTTCTGTCGAGAGCACCGTTTTCTTGGAATTGGAAGCTGCCACCACGACCACGCCCAACTCTTCTTGCGCAATTTTTGAAAAGTAGTACCCAACATTTCCCAGACCTTGGATAGCAACAGTAGCTCCTTTTGGGTTCACGCCAGCGACCCTTAATACTTCACGAAGCACAACCACGCCGCCGCGGCCGGTTGCTTCTTCTCGCCCTTCGCTTCCACCGTTTTCAAGCGATTTTCCCGTAAAGCTCGCCTTGGTGGTGTCTCCCGTTGTCTTTTCGTACTCGTCAACCATCCAATCAATTATTTGAGCGTTCGTATTCACATCGGGTGCTGGTACATCTGTATTAGGCCCAAGATGCTGATGAAGTGCCCGCACATAGCCACGTGCAACTTTTTCAAGATGTGCTTGGTCATGAGCTTTGGCGTCGATCACAACACCACCCTTGCCACCTCCTAGCGGAATATCGACCGCCGCGGTTTTAAAGCTCATTAGTGTTGCCAAAGCTTGCACTTCCTCGAGATCAACCTCATGATGAAAGCGAATACCCCCCTTGTAGGGGCCTCGAGTATTGTCATGCTGGATTCGGTAGCCATCGTACTTCTGCCCCGCCGCCTCAATACTCACCTTATGAACGTGGTCTGGATCAAGCAAACCAGCCAGTTGTTTTTTGCTGAGGCCAAGATTATTGCTTGCCTGCGAAATCATTGCATGTGCTGACTTAAGCATATTCTAGGAAGTATGTGTCTCTAATTGAATTGCTACAAAATCCCAGTTGACCACGTGCCACCAATTTTCTATATAGTCTGGACGTCTATTTTGATATTTTAAGTAATAGGCGTGCTCCCATACATCCAATCCAAGCAGAGGATTGATTCCGCCCATTATCGGCGAATCCTGGTTTGGTGTACTCGTAATTTCAAGTTTGCCATTTTGCCAAACTAACCAAGCCCAACCACTACCAAATCTACCGATGGCAACCTCGGCGAATTTTGTTTTGAAGTTAGCCAAGTCTCCAAAATCACGCTCAATTAACTCCGCAATTTTGCCTTGGGGGTCGGGTGCAGTATCTTGCCCCATCATTTGCCAAAAAAGTGAATGGTTATAGTGTCCACCCCCATTGTTCCTCACTGCAACTCGCACCGCTTCTGGCAACTCGTCAATATTTTGGAGAATTTCCTCAATCGGTTTTGCAGCCCACTCACTACCCGCTAATGCAGCGTTCAGTTTATCAACGTAAGCTTGGTGGTGCTTGCCGTGGTGAATCTCCATAGTCCTCGAGTCTATATATGGCTCAAGTGCGTCATACCCATATGGTAAGTTTGGTAACGTAAATCCCATGTGTCGCCTTTCGTTATACTCCTTATTATAGCGTCTTCTTTGTTGTTGAATTGTCACGACGCCATTCTTCGATCTTGGCGTGGTTTCCTTCCAGGAGCACCCGCGGAACCTTCATCCCGCGAAATTCCTCGGGTCGAGTATAGTGTGGGTGTTCTATGGTATGACCGTCTGAAAAGCTTTCTTGTGCCGCGCTGGTTTCGCCACCAAGCACACCAGGCAGCAAACGAACAACTGAATCAACCAACACCATTGCAGGAAGCTCGCCCCCCGTGACGATGTAATCACCAATTGAGATGGTTTGATCAATGATTGACAACACCCTCTCGTCAATCCCTTCATAGCGCCCACAAACAATGATCATCCCCTTTTTTTGATTTGCAATTTCTTGAGACAGGGCTTGCGTAAGTTGCCTACCTCCCGGCCCCATGTAGTAGGTAAGGGCTGTGGGGTCTTGCGTTTTCGCATGTTCAATAGCAGCAAAAAGGGGTTCGGGCTTTAACAGCATTCCATCCCCACCGCCGTAGAGAATATCATCTACCTGCTTTCTTTCGCCAACTCCGAAATCGCGAAGGTTGATATAGCTGTAGTCAACAATACCTTTGAGTTTTGCCTTATATAGCATGCTCGCCTCAAGGGCGCTCGGAAACATGTCGGGAAAAAGCGTGATAATCTGAATTTTCATCTTTACTTACATTATATAGAAAAACCCCAAAGAAAGGGGTTTTTCTATCACATAAAGCTCCCATTCAACGCCTGTGAATGTCTCGCTGAGCTTTTTTTGTTTTTTTGTCCCTGCTTTTTCAGTGACTAGGACAGATTATACATCAAGATCATCAAGATCTTCTAGTTCTTTCCTCGTCTTCGCAACAACATCACTCTCTTTTTCCTCGACAAGTTCATCGACAACTTCGTCTTCGTCTTTTTTCTTGCTAACACCGGATTCTTCCCTCTTTGACCAAGACTCATCCCCTCGATCCTCTTGTTTGCGTTGCTCGGGGGCAACTCCGTTATCAACAATTTTCAAGTTGTAGCGGGCGTCGTTTTTTGTCCCTAAGGCTCTTAAGAGAGTTCGCACGCTTTGGGCGGTCGCACCGCGTTTGCCAATTACCCTACCCAAATCTTCTGGGTCAACCGTCAACTCTAACAAAACACCCTTCTCATCAATTGTTCTTGTGATTTTAACCTCGTCCGGTTTGGTTACAAGAGATTTTATAACAAACTCAACAAATTGCTCGTCAATACTCACAGGCACACTCCTCGATTACTGTAATTAGATTAGCACTACTATTATATCAAAATCCGAACCCATCCCTGCACTTTTTCCGAAAGATATGCAGATATTCTTTTAGGTTTTATGCCCAACTAGCTGCCGACGTTTTATGGTCGCGGCATATTCTTTTCTTAACCACTTGAGCCCATCGATTATGAATTCTCTTTCGTCTTGAAACTCTTTTTTCGACATTTCAAAAAAATGCCTTTGGTCTCGTCGCTCTTTTAAGGTTTCAGCATGGCCATTAAGCCCTATTTCGGTTGCCAGCTCTATGCAGGTTTCGACCATTTGGTCCGTTTCATAGACTTCGTCCTCATCAAGAAGTGACGGCTCTTTTTCGACCGCATATTGTCGAACGGCATCCAAGAAGCCAGTCCCTTCTTCGGATACACGCATGTTGGTAGTCTGACCATCATGATTTTTTTTGACTTCGACGTAGCGTTTCTCATACACGAGGGCGGTGAGCTTTCGTCCAAACACGTCGGGCTCCATTTCAAGCTCTGTGGCAACGTCGTGGGAGCAGGGTATGTCATTTGTTTCAAAGTACAACCAATTGCCAGGGTTGCCCTTTCTGAGCGCTTGATCAGAAATATGCTCAAGTATCTTGATCGTCGTGGGCGCGTTTAGATATGATTTGTTAATTTTTTGCTCTGACTCATCTTCTTCGCTATAACTCTTGACAGCTTCATACACCGTCTCTACTAATGAGGAGCCGCTAGCGGTGAGGCTCAGTTCACTCTCGTCATCACTGTGCGCTATATAAACTACGGCATTTTTGGCTTCAAGGCGTTGACTGGCGCGCGTGTAGGTATCTGGGTCAGACTTTCTACCGAACAGATCTCGAACTACAAGATGCGGCTTAGGTGCCAAAATAACACCTTGATTTTGATCCAAAGCGACCAAAATTTCTTTTTGGCAAATTCCGAGCTTAGTTTTTTTATGATCAATATGTTCTGGAAGTGTCACATTAATTGACGCTAAAACTCGGGAGCTAAACTCCTTCAACAAACCTGGGTCGGGGTTAGTTTGGCCATTTACACCAAAGCCTTCACCTAACTGTTCGAGCCAAAGTTGGCCACTAACAGCTTCACCGTGATCAGCAGTAACGCCTCGGAAATGGCTGTCGAGTTCTTGATTCCCACCGCCAGTTAGTTGTTGACTCTCTGGACTTTTCATACGCAGTATTTCCTCTATTATAAAAGGTTCGGTTATATTACACAAACTTGAAATATCTTTCGTGTTATAGTGAAAGCTTAAGCACACGAGAGGAAATAAGCATGCCAAATTCAAAAGATCAATCTGACCAAGAACACCAACACGCACATATTCAATTCAACATTGACGTTCAGAAAACCCCTACTCTCTACGCGGATTCATACCTTATAGTCTCGAACGAAAACGCAGTTACCCTCAATTTTGCTCAAGCCATGCCCGACCCAAAGCAACAAAACATTGTCTCTCGAATTGCAATGAGCCGAGTCCAAGCAAAGGAGTTTGTGAAAACGCTCGAAGACCATATCGCAAAATACGAAGTGTAGACTCGCTTCGCTCTCACACATAATTAAAGCCGCCCCAAGAGGGCGGCTTTAATGACTCGGTTTTTTAGTGTTTCTTAGGCTTTTTTGAGTTCTTTTCGAACAGTGTTGGCCTCGATGGCAGCTATCACAAGTGCAATACCTCCCGCAATGGTACTAAGACCGATTAGCCACACAAGTGCAATCGCACCTTCCTTGGGGTTCGCAAAAATATAGAACCCAAAGATCGTATAAACTACCCCCGCAAATATTTGGAGCCAGTTATTTTTTCCTTCAAAGCCAGCAACCACTTGAAGCATACCGACAGCAACTGCCCAAATGGCAATTACCGTGAGCGCCACGAGCGCACTGATTTGCGGATTAGAAAAAACATAAAGCCCTGCCACCGCGCTGATTACACCGACGAGTGCTGTCCCAGCCCAGCTGCCTTCACGGTTTGCAAATGCCCCAACCAACATAACCACACCAGCGGCAAGCAAATAAACCCCTAGCACTACCAAAAATGCTTTTAGGGTGATGCCTGGCCACGCTAAAATAAGCGCACCAAAAATTACCGACAGCGCCCCCCATAGGCCCAGTGCCCACGAAGCTGCCTTTAGTTCACTTTGCATTGTATCTCCTCCCTTAGCTTTGTAACTGCACTATACCACTACGACTAACAGATACAAACCATAAGCATTTTCGATTTCTTTAGAGACTTATTTTTCTACCCGCACGTCTTTAAATGGTGCTCTGTCAGATTTTACGTTTATAAACTTGCCTGTCTTGGTATCTCTCTCAACGTAGCGCTTAGTTTTCGGATTGAACGTTTGTGATCGGCCTGTTATGCGCCCTATTCTGCCGTGTCCCTTTGGTCCATTCTTTGCCATGACTCCCCCAATTGCTTATCTTTTGATGCACGCACATAATTAGCTGTGCGCTCATCACTATTTTATCAATTTCTCAATATTTTCTTTTAGAAATCTTTTCGTTTTTTCGTGATAGTCTTTATCTATGGAATCAAAGTCTTGGCACAACCCCGTTTTCAAAAAACTTGCAGCTTCTGAGCTTGGTGGAAGTAGTGGGCATACTTCTGGGATTGTGCCAACAAAAAGTACCCAGAGCTATTTTGGAACACCCAAAAAGCAAGAAACGCACAAAATACACGAACTCGTAATTGAGTTTTGGCACGATGATGCCAGCAAAGTAATTACAACAAACGTGAACTATTTCCTTGCACCACCACACCACGACCACATTCACATTACCGGCAATATTCTTCCCGCCTACAAGGAGGCTGGGGCCAAAGTTGGGGATATATTGGTTTTTTGGAAATCACGAAATGACGAAACTGACTTTAAGGCGGAGCTTATTGCGAAGAACTCTGAGCGCTGGATCGAAGCGGAGAAACACGGCAGCAATCTTTCCCTCCCAGGTGGCGCGCTTCAACTAAGCCCTCCCGGGTTATTAAGCTCAAAAGACTTTGAGGTCCTCGAGGATACGAGCGATTATGCAATTGTCTCTGCTATCGAAGATACATTTACTGATAATAATTTTCCGACAGTCCCGCGCGAAGGAAGAAAAAAACAAGGCGAGAGATACATCACCTATCGTAGCAAACGAAAAGGAGATTATGCGCTAAAAAAACAGAGTTATGTGTGTCAAATTGATTCGAGTCATAAAACTTTCATAACCCCAGTTGGTGTTCCCTACATGGAAAAGCATCACCTTATCTCAATGAAGTTTTACGAGGAATACACCAACGACCTGGATGATATACATAATATCGTTAGCCTGTGTCCGACCTGTCACAGAAAAATTCACTACGGAAAAAAGTCTGAAGTCAGCCACATGCTTGAATTATTGCTAAAAAAACAGGGTCAAATACTTGAAGGTGCGGGCTTCTCCATCAACTTGACGGAGTTAAAGAAAAAATATGGAGTGGTTTAATTTCCCCTTTGCAGCAAAGGACTGTGAGTAAATAGAGTTTCGAGTACGCTTTTTGCAACGTTAAGCGTTATTGCGTTGCCGGCCTGTCGATATAGCTGCGTGTCAGAAACGCCGGCTTTTTGGGCCTTCTCAGCAAATGAATCCTCAAATCCTTGCAAACGAAATGCTTCTTTTGGTGTCAATTTTCTGATTCTATTGTGGCCACTTTGTGCGGGCAGCACCTTTTTTCCATCGAATGTACCATGAATAAAGTTGTCAGAATAATAGTTATCTTGGTTTGCTCTGTGCATCTTGTGCATCGTTGCCGTAAGTGGTCTGGCATGAATCCTGTTAATCTCTGATTTCGAATAATAGCCACCGCTGCCATGCTCCAAAATAGTTTTTATCATTTTTTTTGAAAGGTAATATTTTTCATCTACCTCTTGTTCTAAAAGATGCCAAACGGTTTTGTATCGAGTTTTGCTCATTGGCTTGTCAAATTGGGCATCAGAGATATAACGAAAATCCTTTTTTCTTTTGACGCCAATAAAGTAGAGTCTTCGCCGGTGTTGTGGCACCCCAAAATCAATGCTGTTAAGAAGCTCGGTTCTCAAACTGTAGCCAAGCTCTTCTGTCAATATTTTTACTATTCTCTCGTACGTCTTGCCTTGGTCGTGCGTCTTTATTCCCCGCACATTTTCCAAAATGAAAAAGTCTGGTTTTTTTACCGAAAGAATCTTTGCGATTTGGAAAAATAACGTGCCTCTTGTGTCTTCAAAACCGGCCTTATCTCCCATTAGGCTAAACGGCTGACAAGGAAAACCTGCGAAAAGTACATCAAATTGTGGGATATTTTTTATATCCGCCAATGAAAGTTTAGAAATATCACCGATCGGCACTTCGTTTTTATTAAGCCGAAAGTTGGCATGATAGGTTTTTAGTGCATGCGGGTCTATCTCGCTATAACCAACGCATTCTGTAGCAAACCCGATCTTTTTCGATGTTTGCTCAATCGCAGCACGAAACCCCCCAACACCCGCAAATAAATCTACATACCGAATCGGCTTTGTCATGGCTCTACTATACCAACCTTTTCATAAGCGTTTTTGCAATAACCTCACTTAACAGTGGCGGTACTGCGTTGCCAATCTGGTTGTACCACTGAGAGTACGGCCCCTCAAAAATGTAGTCATCCGGGAAACTTTGAATTCGAGCCGCCTCTCTGGGCGTAAGACCACGAACTTCATACGGATGAATGTACATGTTGCAGTCAAATTTCATGTGAGATGTGATTGTTTTTGACACCTTGTTCGGATCAAGCTTAAAGTATTTATCCTTGAATATGTGGGAACGAGTTTTATAAGGCATTATGTGGGCAATGCTTTGGTGATCAGATCTTCCGCCTTGCGGCAAAAGTTTATATATCTCAAGGTCGCGGGGGTTGTTATACCGCGCCTTATGATTATAGGTGCGTTTAGGAGATTTGCCCCGGTTAATCGCAGTGATGTATTTATTCGCTGGGGACCGTGCAAAAATTTGGTCCTCAAAAAACCCACTGTCTGCCGATTCGATACTTGTGTCCCCCTTTTTTTGTCGTGCCGATAACCTCCTTAATCCCCACAGTGCATCTTTAATTGGCACAGTAGCGGCTGTTTTTGCGCGCTCTATGTCAGAAAAAAGCTGCTGCAATTGCTGGCGAGGATTTGGCAGGGCGTCCTTCCTAACACCAATGTAGATGAGCCTTTCACGATTTTGCGGTATACCATAGTCTTTCGCATTTAAGACAATATAGTCCGCTACATACCCAATTGCGTTAAATGCATCTACTACCACAGGTGCTACCGGCAGCATTCCTTTCACGTTTTCCATAAGAATAATCTTGGGTTTTGTTATTGCAATCGCGTGTATGAACTTCTTAAATAGCACATTTCTTGGATCATTTAATAAGCGCTGTCGGTTGGCCATACTAAAGCCTTGACACGGTGGCCCACCAACCACAACTGAAATGTTGGTTTTCCGTAACGCATCGGCTTGTTTGTCGATAAAATCGTCAATATCACTATGAACAATTTTCTCTTTCGCTAGCGAGGGGTGATTTTTTCTATAGGTAAGGACCGAAGATAAGTCATTGTCGTTTGCCAAAAAAATCTCAAAACCAGCACGGCTAAATCCGAGAGACAACCCTCCAGGACCACAAAATAAATCTACAACAAGAGGTTGCTTTGTTTTTTTAGTCATTGCCTACAATTATAGTCTAGGGTGGCACAAAAAGTCAGGGGCGATTCTTATTTGTCCAGTCTCGCCTATCTGGGAAACTGAGGACACGGCGCTGGCGTAGCCGTATCGGCACGAAGACTGAGTAGTAGTTGCTCATATGAAATATTGCCCAGTTTTTGCAGTATACCTGCCGCCCGTAGTTGGGCGATTGAATTGTGCCGCTGCTTCGGTCCAAGCGACGAGTTTTTGATGCAACTGCGTACGGTGTCTATTTCTTCTGGCGTAAGCACCGTAAGATCCCTGGTGTCCAGTGGGCGCATATCAATTAGCTCCTCTTTAAAGGCCGCTGTGATCAGTTCGTCCTTTGTAAGATCGTTTTTCTTTTGGGCGTTAGAAAATAGCCGAAACTGATCAGTTGGATGTATTCCGGCTCGCTTTGTTATCTCGGCACTGGTTAGCGCAAGGGAACCTAAGAATTTGGCTTCTTGAGGTGTAAGTACTAGAGAACTCTCTTCGCGGTTATAGGGACTCGGTCTATTAGAAGCCTTGGGTTTTGGCAAATTCATTTCCTCTCCAATTTCAACCAAATCCCGTTCAAAGTTAATAATTGCTATTAAATCATCGCCCGTAAAGTAACCCCTTGCAATCAAGGAGGGTTTTGCCGGTTCATAGGAACTTGCCCTTGTGCCAAATACGCGCTGTCCCGCAATAGAGTGTCTTGCACACAGTTCACTTATTGGTTGTTTTGGCGCAACATTTCTCTTTGCGACAGCATAAATTATTTCGTCGTGGTCTTTAAGACCAAAGGACCAACTATTCCCCATTAGCTCCGAGAACACACCCAGGTCACGCCGGGTAATTTCGATATTTCGATGTGGTTCAAGAATTGACTCTACCTCAGAAAAGAACTCGGAAAGCGACGTTCGCTCTGGATCCATTGCGCCTTTTAGGGCATGACGAAGTGGCGTTTCGTACGCTTGCAGCCATTGCTCTTGTTGCAGTTCACTCATTTAAAAACTACGTTACCCCAACATCATCAACCGACGCAAGCCCGCACCAAACGAAAAATAAAATCCGCATCGAACGTGATACGGATTTATGTGATTGTGAGGCAATCCAAGAACCGAATGTGTTATTGCAGTTTTATGGCTTCTTCTGCTCGCCCTTCTCCTCTGGCGCAGCTTCTTCAACGACTGGCTGCGCTTCTTTATCGTCCACAGCAGTATCAGTTTCATCAACCGTAGCCGTCTCGTTACCGCTTGATTTCTCAGCCTCAGCGACTGCTTCGCCGTCTGCCGACGGAGGAGTTTTTTCGACTTCTGGTTTCTGTTGATCTTCTTGCTGGGTGTTTTCGGCCTCAGTCTTCGGAGACGTCGTCTCGGCAGGCTGGTTTTTGCGAAGTTTCTCGGGATTCCTGGTTGTCCGAGAGTGTTTGGTGGGCTCTTGTACCCACTTCGGCAGTTTAATACCTTCCGCACTAAATAGCTGAGCAACCCTATCGGAAGGATGCGCGCCGTGGTCAAGATAAAATTGCGCCTTTTCTTTTACTAGTGTGTTGGTCTTGGTGTGGGGGTCATAGCTACCAAGGTGCGCAACATACTTACCGCTCGTCGGAGCTTGTCGAACATCTTGAACAACCACCCTATATGTGGGATGACCTTTTCGACCAAGTCGTTGCATACGAATCGCGAGCATCTAAAAAATTATTCTCTTCCTTCTGATTAACCGAGACAGCCTATACGGCAAATCCCAAGTTGTTACTATTTCACGCTTTGGTTGATATTTTACAGATTATTTACTCTGTTGTCAACGCCTCTTGGAGTTAGCTTTATAATACTGCAAAGCTTGTTCCGCGGCGTTTTGTTGACCAATTTGTTTGCTAGGACCCATGCCTTTCCCGCGGAGCGCGCCATTTACGAATACCCCGATCGTAAAAGTCTTGTCATGATCGGGACCTTCTTCTTCGAGCACCTTATACACAGGTGTATGATTTTCGACATTTTGGGAGAGTTCTTGCAAATGACTCTTCGGGTCCATCCACGAACCCGACTCTAATATGCCGTCAAGTGTCGTAAGCAAGGTCTTTGTAATAAATTCTCGAGATGGCTCATAACCTTGGTCTAAATAAAGCGCACCGATTACCGCTTCGTAGCTATTCGCTAAAATTTGCAATCTTGCTCGCCCGGTGCCACGTTTCTCTCCTCGACTCAACCGCAGCAGCGGTTCAAAATTATGAACATTGGCTGCTTCGCCGATACTTTCGGTGCGCACCAATGCGCTACGCCAATTTGTCAAAATGCCCTCGGGCTCTTTTGGATATTTTCTGTACAGATACTCGGTCACTATTAGTTCTAGCACCGCATCACCAAGAAACTCTAGTCTTTCGTTATGCTCTTTGGCGGTTTTCTTGTGCTCGTTCACGTATGAACGATGGGTAAAAGCCGTCACCAACAAGCCAATGTCGTTGAATGTCACCCCCAAAACCTCTCTCGCAAACACTATGTACTTCGAATAGTCTTGCATCGTCCTAAAGTCCCGCACTCCTTATTTTCTTGAGCCCTAACAGTATTATCTTGCCGATATCCTCATATTCAATCTTCTCTAGCGCATCTGCGGTTGAAAACCAGCGAATATCATTCATCCACTCTTCTGGCTTGAGTTTGTCGGTGTCTCCTCTGGCGTGCACAAGAAATATCTCAGTGGTCATAAGCACCAAACTGGTTGCCCTTCGGTACCGAAAATTAATTTTGCCGAGCCAATTCATAACGTTCATTTCTGACAATCCCGTCTCTTCGCGTATTTCTCGCTCAGCCGTCTGTTTCGCGGACTCACCTTCCTCAATATGACCTTTTGGTATTGTCCAACGATTTTTTGCGTCTTGAATAAGCAATATCTCTATCTCTTGACTCTTCGGATTACGACGAAAAACCATGCCGCCGCTCGTTGGTTCGCGAACCACTTCGTTGATTGCCGGCTTCCGCCGTGGGATAAATTTCTTGAAGCCTTCTATCGGCTTAGGTCTTTTCATTCTTCTTCGTATCTTCTTTCTTGGATGCTTTCTTATGCTCATTGTCGAGCGTTTTGGCGAGCTTGGGATTAATCTGTCTCAGAAAAGTCCCGAGCACGCCATTGATAAATTTTGATGAGTTTTCTCCACCAAAGCCCTTTGCGAGCTCAACTGCTTCGTTGATGACTACCTTTGGCGGTGTTTCTGGATGATTCTCGAGTTCATACGCACCGATCCTTAGTATCCAATGATCAACTTTTGCAATCTGATCAAGTGGCCACTCCGGGGCAATCGGCTGAATTTTAGAATCAAGCTGCTTCGAGCTTTCACTTACCCCTTTTGCGAGCGTCACGATGAATTCGTTATCATCAAGATGTGCCCGATACCGACTAATATTTCTGTCTACGATTTCCTTTTGGTCGACTGTCTCGTCTCCACATGCCCTACGAAACGACTCTTCGTAGAGTGACTGCAAGACAATTATTCGACCAAGATGACGATTCGATGCCATATTGTTAATTCGTAGTATCCCTACTAGTTAGTATAGCTTATTTCTCCGCAGCGCGACTCTGCGAGCCTTTTTTCGCACCAGATTCGCGGCGAGTCGTGTAGGCCTTGACTGGGCTTTTAGCGTTCACTGCTCGAGCCAACTTGACAACAAGATGACTGCGTCGAGAACCAGTGCGTCTATGACTGGTGCGCTTCTTGGGCTTACCCATACAATATCCATCCTTTCCTAAATGAGGTGGGCTAATAAAGTTACTTGGTATTTTACACGTAATTCCGCTTCGCATCAAGAAATTGATATTTACAAAGCAATGGTTTTATGTAATTCAATATTGACTTTTATTGATTTTTGTGTTATTTTTGAGACAATGGAAAAATATGAGTATAACAGATCACCTTCAGTATTTGCGGCAAAAAATAGACTTATTAGGGGCTTAGCGGCTGGAGCAGGCATAGTTGCCATTGCGGCAACTGGGATCGTCGCGGCCCAAGACGTACAAGAAAAGTCGAAAACACCGATAAACTGCTATTTGAGTCCGCCCGCCGAAGCCGGTGACACCGAGTTTAGCCTATCGAGAGAAGCTTATCCGAAATTGGACGAAGTAGATCCAAGCAATGTCGACATTGCCGTGATTCCAGGTACCATAGAGGGCGTTGGCGACGACGGGATACTCAACCAAGGCGACACTGTCCGGGTCTGCCTAAACAATTAACGCAAGCGTTTTTTGCTAATACAAAAACCCGCTACAATAACGGTGTGCGCAGATCAAACGAAGTCATATCTACTAATTCAATCAGTCCTGCGGAACTATATCCAAGCAGAGAGGGTAGTTTGATTGCTATCGCCGCAGCGGCACTCACGCTGGTAGCGGGTTTTTATGTCGCAAAAGAATTGATGGATGAAGGGCAAACAAAGTGCAGTGGACTGCAAAAGGTTGAGGTAAGCGGCGGCGACACGGTATACGGAATTATCAACAAGAACATTAAGGTCACGGACGGCTATATTAGCTTTTCTCAAGTCCCTGTAACAGTACTCCGCTATAGAGAAGGCCAAAAACCAACCGAAGTCGAAAATGCGGGACAAATAATGCCCGGTGACATTGCTATCTTGCCCACAACGTGTCACGAAGAATAATTTGCGCTAGACCACAAAATTGACTAGTTTTTTCGGGATATAAACAGTCTTGCGCACGTCTTTTTCTAGATACGGTTGCACTTTCGCGTCTGCTTTGGCAGCCGCAACAACTGCAGATTCGTCCCAATCGGCGGGCACCAATATATTCGCCCTTACCCTGCCGTTGACCTGGACAACGATAGTTATAACATCGAGCATCAAGTACTTTTCATCATGCACCGGCCAACTGTCAATATGAACTGATCCCTCGTTGCCCATGTCGCGCCACAGCTCTTCGGCAATGTGTGGCCCAAACGGCGCAATACAAGCCACAAGGCTTGAAAGTGACTCTTGCCACACTTTGTGCTTTACAAATCCATTCTGGGCTTTTTCAATATACAACTTGTTTACGGCTTGCATGGCCGCAGCAATTGCCGTGTTGTAGTGATTTCTTTCGATATCTTCGCTCATTTTTTTGATTGTCGAATGGGTGATATTTTGTAGTTTTTTTTGCTGGTCTTCGGCAACACTGCCTTCTCCCGCCTCTTGATAGTCTTGGACTAATGCCCATAACCTTGCCAAAAAGCGATAGCAACCTGGTACACCTTGTGGATCCCAACGAGCCCCGAGCTCTAAAGGTGCAGCAAACATCAGATAAGTCCTCAGCGCGTCTGCTCCATATCCACTGTCAATAATTTCAAGCGGATCAACACCATTGCCCTTTGATTTTGAAAAGGCGCTACCGTCACTCGCCGTAACTTTTCCATTAAACAACATGCGCTTAAACGGCTCTGGGTTATTAACGATTCCTATTTTGGTAAAGAAGCGGGCAATAAATCGAGCATAGAGCAAGTGAGCAGTGGCGTGATCTCCTCCATTATAAAAGTCGATTGGCATCCATTTGTTCACCATGCGAGAGTCAAATATTTTTTCCTCGTTTGTGGGGTCAAAATATCTAAACATGTACCAGCTACTACAAATATAGGTATCAAGGGTGTCGGTTTCGCGCTCGGCGGGGCTTCCACACTTAGGGCAATCAACTTTCAGCCAGTCTGTCGCACGTGCTAACGCGCTTCGGCCATCGCCACTAGGCTGAAAGTCTTCCAACACCGGCAACTCAACGGGTAAATCGTCGTCTGGAACTAATACCAAGCCGCACGTCTGGCAATTAACAATTGGTATTGGCGCTCCCCAATACCGCTGGCGACTCACACTCCAATCACGCATTTTGTAGTTCGTTTTCTCGGTGGCTTGACCTTTCTGGACCAAATCAGCGGTAATTTTTTCTCGAGCTTCTTCAGAAGCCATTCCGTTGTAGGTACCAGAGTTGATCATGGTGCCTTCTTCGTGAGTACATTCGTCGTCACTCGCGTCATTTTGAACCACTCTAACGATGGGTAGTTCGTAGCTCTTGGCGAATTCGTGATCCCGTTCGTCGTGCGCCGGAACAGCCATGATTGCCCCGGTGCCATAGCCCATCAACACATAGTCGGCTATCCATATTGGGAGCTTCTGGTTATTTACTGGATTAACAGCGTATGCGCCCGTAAAAACACCTGTTTTATTTTTCTCTGCTTGGCGCTCAACGTCTGTTTTTTGCTGTGATTGTCTGATGTATTCACTAACTTGTTGTTTATGCTCAGCAGACGTAATTAGATTGACGATTGGGTGCTCTGGAGCTAAAACCATAAAAGTTGCACCAAATAGCGTATCCGGTCTTGTAGTAAAAACGGTAATTGTCTCGTCCTTTCCATCAAGCCCAAACACAATATCGGCGCCCTTACTCTTGCCTATCCAATTCTTTTGTGCAAGCTTGACACTTTCGGTCCAATCAAGCTCATCGATCGCATCAAGCAGCTCATCTGCGTATTCGGTTATCTTAAAAAACCATTGTTTCACTTCCTTTTTTTCTACCTGTGGATCTTCGGGTCCATCGTGCCTCCAGCACTTGCCATCAATCACTTGCTCATTCGCGAGTACCGTCTGACACTTCTCGCACCACCACTGCATACGCGCATCTTGGTACGCTAAGCCATTTCGATACATCTGGCTAAAAATCCACTGCGTCCACTTGTAATAAATCGGTTCATGAGTAGCAATTTCTTTTGACCAATCATTACTCCAACCCATTGCTTTGTATTGTCGGTGGTAACTAGGTATGATATTCGCCATGCTTTCTTGAGGCGAAACACCAGCCTTGATTGCATAATTTTCTGCAGGAAGACCAAATGCATCCCAGCCAACCGGGTGATAACTTTCATATCCCTGCTGGCGCTTGTAGCGAGCCTTTACGTCACTGATGGTATAGTTCATCGCGTGCCCAATATGAATACCCGCGCCACTTGGATAATTAAACATGCTCATGGCGATATACTTCGGTTTAGAGCTTGCTAAATCGGCTGTATAGACGTTGGTCTCGTCCCAAATTTTTTGCCATCTCGGCTCAATTTCTTTCGGATTATACCTCTTCATTGAGTGCATATTATAACAAGAAGCGCATTCAGATACTTGTTGATTTATCTCTTGCCGCAAACTAAGTCAATGCAATAGCTCATAAGTTTCGGCATATCCATACCTGCTACTTCGGCCGAGAGAGGAAATAAGCTTTTTGAAGTAAGACCAGGCATTGTATTGACTTCTAACACGTAAAAATCTTCATCAGAGATAATTATATCGACCCTTGAAATGTGTCGACAACCCAATGCACTATGTGCGCGTTTCGCAAGCTCTGTTGCCTTATCTTGAAGTGCTTGACTGACGTGAATCGGAGGGCACAACTCTCTCGTCTTGCCGTTATATTTGTTTGTGTAGTCAAACGTTTCGCCAGCGGGAGGGATAATTTCGATTACAGGAAGGTCGTAACCATCCAAAACTGGTACAGTAATCTCATTGCCGCCTATGAATTGTTCGAGCAACATTGTCTTATGTTTTGCAAAAAGTTTTTCTAATTGCTGTGAATCAACGTCGTGTTTCTCGACGCCGATTAGCATATCAATGCTAGATCCACCTTCAATAGGCTTGAGAATGTGAAGAGAATTACTTAGATCGGAGGTAAAGTATTGGTCATAATTTACTTCTTGACCTTTTGGTGTATTGATAAGATTTGAGCGGAGAACCTTTTTCGTATCTGTTTTCGAAAAACACACTTTTGACGGTTTTGCGTTTGTCCCCAGAAACAATTTGTTCTTGCTTTCTAGAAATTGCTGAATCTGTCCGTCTTCACCTCCCCGACCGTGAAGAATTGGTAGAACGACTTCAAATCTGCCGATATTACTCTCGAGCCAGACATAATCACCCCGCCAATCATAGTATTCAGTTTCATGGCCCAGCGAACTCACTGCCTCGTACACAGAAGCAGAAGAACGGAGAGAAACCTCTCTTTCATCAGAAATTCCACCACCGATTATTAAAACGTTCACGATGTAATTACTTTTTTCTTCTTACTAAGCCAGTCGGGTGATTGGCGGACGAGCTTAGAGGTGTGCTCGGGGTTTTTCAGAATCGATTTAATAGCCTCCTCCAAAAAGACACCGTTTTGTGAGCCCTTCAATAAAACAACACCGTTATTTTGCAACTTTTTCTTAATCACATCGCCAGCCTCGTAAGGCGTTTTGCAGCGTATTACTTCGCAGCCTCGCTGCTGGGCAGCCTCGGCTAGATACTTATTTGCGTCCTTTCCAAGAGTAATTAACAGATCAATTTTTTCGGGGTCAACGTAATGACCAACCGACGAGTGAATTGCCTGTGATAATTTTCCCATCTCGTTCATGTTACCAAGCACGGCAATTTTTTGTGGAGCAGCAAGCTCGTACAGCACATCAAGAGCGGCAATCATAGCTTCGGCGCTTGCGTTATACGTATCGTCAATGATCATTGAATCCTTGATACCTTCCAACTTTTGCATCCTACCAGGCATCGCTGTAATTTCTTTTAGACCAGCTTGAATTTGTTGATTTGAAACGCCAAGCTGGTGTGCAGCAAGCGATGCCGCCGCCAACCCCCACATTTGTTGCCTACCAAATAATTGCACTGTCGACTCGACGCGCTGACCAGCAAAGGAAACACCCAGTTTTGGAGGCGAGTAGTCAAACCTGGCTGTGGAATCTTGGAACTCACCAAAAGTACTAAAGTCAGTGGTTAGGAGTCTCTTAAATTCCCTCGCTGCACCCTCATGAACAATAAGATTTTTCGAAAAAGCTTGAATCGAAAACTCTTCTTTCGCTACTGCTTCAATATCACCAAAAAATTCCATGTGCTCTGGGGCAATTCTCGTGACAATACCAACATCGAGCTGCAGGTATTTACCGAACTTTTCGAGCTGCCCCGGCCCGTCGGTGCCAAGCTCTAAAATCACAATTTCATATGAATAATTTTTTGATTCCAGGTACATTTTTGTGAAACATCTCAACCATGCAAATGGATTGAGTAGGCTCGGCATCGGCAACCCAAAGAAAACCAAAGGCACACTGACGAGATCATTGTAGTTTCCGTCCTGCCATCTTACTCGGTATTTTTGCGAAAGCACCGTTGCAACCGCACGTTTCGTGCCACTTTTTCCCAGGCTTCCCGCGACTCCGACAAGAGTAATATGACTTTTTTTAAGCAGTCTTCGAACCAGCGTCCACGATATGGCAACCACGATTGGCTTGAATAGGTTTTTCATTGTTATTTTTTCTGTGTATTCGCAAGAAATTCGGTTACTATTTTTGCGGTTTCGTTTGGCTCATCTATATGCACAAAGTGCCCTGCTTCTTCCAGCACGTGCAATTGCGAGTTCGTAATAGCTTCGGTAAATAACGCACCGTATAACTGCGGAGTGGCATGGTCCTCGTCACCGTATATCAGTATTGTCGGAACTTTGATATTTCGCGCGTGATCAAGTACGTCTTCGCTGACGATGTTCTTAAACGTTTCTTTCATTCCTTCGACCACTAAATAGTCCGATCCGATCCGACGATACAGTTTGTGTCGAAGCTGTTCCCGCGATTTTTCTGGTGCAAGATGAAGAATAAATTTGCTAGATTTTGTCAGCGCCTTGAGAGCTGTGTTGCGAAAAGTATACGGTCTTCGAATTCCCGAAGAGGCAATAAGAACAAGTTTTTTGGGTTTTAAAATGTCGCTGGCCACGGCTTTTATTGAAATTGCACCTCCGTTGGAATGACCAACGAGCGCAAATAATGAAAGTTCTAATTTCTGCAAGAAATGAGCCGTAAAAAGCGCAAAATCAGCAAGTGTCCATGCCCGCTCTGGGCCCTCTGTTTTCCCAAATCCGGGTAAATCCAAAGAGATGACGCGGTACTGACTAGAAAGCTTTTTTGCCAAGCCGCTAAATGACGCAGCGCTATCTGCCCAACCATGCAAAATGAGCACAGTTGGCTTGCCGCTTTTCCCTGTGTCGAGGTAGTTTGTCGAAAGACCGTCGACGATTACTTGCATCTTGCCCTAATTATACCAAGGTTAGCCAATTATTGACCGAAGAAACCTCTACTGAAACTGTTGGAGTCGGCTTTGGAGCTCGTCAATAGAAATCGATTCGCTCGGAAAACTAATCTGTCGTTTTATCCCGTAAGCCCCATAGTTTTCAACGCGCTGCGTATCGGTAAATTTGACACTTTTTACGTGTCGGCTAATTAAATCGACAGTCATAACAATGTTAATATCGGGCGAATCTTTATACTGCCTCGGGTCAAGCTGCTCTTTGTCGCCCACCCCAGTTACTTCTGAATATTTCGAGAGTACTTTTAGCAAGGACTCTGGCTTAAGCGCAATATTGTAAGCTATTTGTGGCCGCAACCCATCGTAGCTAATCTTGCTTTGCTGATAATTGTACAGCTTTTGCCGGTTTACCTCTTGGATGATGACATCCCTTTGGTCAGCGGATAAATTTCCAAACGGAACAATGGAAAAGATGCTCTCGTTTAGAAATGTCGGTTTTGCGCCGGTTTTTTTGTCTTGCACTCTCTTGCCCCATACATTTATCACTTTGCCAAAATCTTTGTTTCCGGCACCTTCTGGTAACTCAATCGAGGTATACCGCACAAAATCTTGTGTATTATTGCCAGTTGTCTCGTTTGTTACCTTTGTAACTTTACCACTCTGCAAGTTGCCTTCTCGCAGTTGCACTTCTGACTGCATTGCCACTTGCGGTACAAACGTATTGTAATAAACTTGATCAATACTGCTTTGGGGGCCGCCTTGAATAATGTTTCTTTGAACGCTATTCACTTGAAGACTTTTGTTAAGCATTGCAGCAAGGACCCTGTCTGGATTGGTAAAGATATTTTTGTAATACACATAACCGCTGGTGGCGAACAGGATCACACCGACGCAAAGCATAAGACTCACGAGTTTTTTATAACTTAAGTTCACGCGCTGATATTCAATGAGCTTCTTTTTTGAAGAACTAGATTTTTTGGTTGGTTTTGCCACTTAATGATTCCTTTTACATTTGTCTTCGAGCAAGTCTGGGTTGCTCTGCCTTCCAAAACGTCGAACATGCGGTTCTTTAGACGCATTCTACACTATATGGGCCTGTTCGACGAGAAAATCCGTGGTGGAGCATATCGGATTCGAACCGATGACCTCTTCCATGCCATGGAAACGCGCTAGCCAACTGCGCCAATGCCCCTTCTTTTATGTAAATGGGGTGCTTTTTTGCAACTTTCCCCGTTCGTTTACTCCTTAGATTGTACCACAGGCAATTATTTTTTACGGATGAAACGAGGACTTATACATCAAGTAATTCTAAAAATTTTGTTTCGTTAATTACTTCGACACCAAGCGTGTTCGCTTTCTCAAGCTTGCTCGCACCCACATTTGCACCAGCAACCAAATACGTTGTTGCTTTGCCAACACTCGATTGAAATGTCCCGCCTAACGAACGTACCCGCTCACCAGCTTCTTCTCTATCCATAGTCTCTAATGTGCCCGTCACCACAAACGAAAGCCCTTTCAAGCGGTCCGAGCGACTTATAGTGCTCTGTGGCCTTACCTCAAGTCTATTAAAGTCGTCGAGTAGTTCTCGGTTGGTTGGATCTGCAAACCACGCAATAATTGACTCCGCAACAATCATGCCAACTCCGTCAACCGCGGTCAGCTCTTCGTAGGTGGCACTTGCGATTTTTTCTAAGGAAGTAAAGTAATTCCCAAGATCAACGGCTGTCTGTGTTCCCACGTGCCGAATCCCAAGACCGTATAGAAATCTATGGAGTGGTGGAGTTTTTTTGCTTTGAATGGCTGCAACAAGATTCTCGGCTGACTTATCGGCAAAACGATCGAGCACCACAAGCTGTTCTTTTTTCAATCTATACATGTCAGCAGGCGTTGCAATAAGACCTCGTTCTAGCAAAAGTTGCACGTTTTTTTCTCCCATACCTTCTATGTCAAGGGCTGATTTGCTGGCAAAATGGCGAAGCAAATTACGTGATCTTGCAGGACAGGCAGTGTTAGGACACCGCCAGACTGCTTCATCGGCCTTTTCTTTCACCAGCTTGGTGCCACAATCTGGACAGATTGACGGCATCGTAAACGCAATTTCTGTACCGTCTCGAAGTTCTGTAAGTGGTCTTACGATCTCTGGAATGATGTCACCAGCTTTTTGGACCACAACAGTATCCCCAATCCGTATATCTTTTCTATGTACTTCACCTTCGTTGTGAAGCGTGGCCATCTGAACAGTACTTCCTGCAATTATCACTGGGGCGAGCATTGCAACCGGTGTTGCCGACCCCGTTCTTCCAACCGAAATAAAAATATCTTTGACTTTTGTCGTAGCCTGTTCGGCTGGGTATTTTAGTGCGATTGCGCCTCGAGGATTTTTGCCAACAACGCCCAAGCTTTCATACAGTTGTCTGTCGTTCACCTTAATAACTAGTCCATCGGTGTTAAAATCGAGTTGTTCTCGCGCTGTTCGCCACTTTTGGGCAAACTCTTCAATTGCGGTCACATTTTTGAGTAGAGTGGCTTGAGAATTTATCAAAAACCCAAGTTCTTTGGCAGTCATATAAGCTTGTTCTTGGGTCAAAATGTCGCCGTCAGACTCGGGATAAATGTCATATGCTCGAAATGTGAGTTCTCTTGAGGCGACAATCGCAGGATCAAGTTGTCTTATTGTTCCGGCCGCCAGATTTCGCGGATTCGCATACGTCTTCTGACCAGCCTTTTGCAGCTCATTATTGATCCTATCAAATTCCTTTCGATACATTACAATCTCGCCCCGAACTTCGGTGCGACCTCTGGTAAATAGACTGTGCCCTCGTATTCGCAGTGGTACGGTTGCGATTGTTTTTACATTTGAGGTTACATCTTCGCCAACCGAACCGTCGCCCCTTGTAGCGGCGTACACAAGCAAACCATCTTGATAAACCAGCGAGCATGCCAAGCCATCCATCTTGAGATCTGCCCAAAAGCGTGTGTTGTGAACCCGTGAATCAAGTTTCGCGATCCGAGCCACCCAATCATTCACTTCGCTAATATCAAATACGTCGTTTAAGCTAAGCATCCTCCGCGTATGAGTAATTTTTGCAAAGCCCTGCTTTAGTTTTCCCCCCACGCGTTGGGTAGGTGAATCGGCCGCAATAAGCTCTGGATGTCGAGATTCAATCGACTTTAGTTCCGCCATAAGTGAGTCATACACAGAATCTGGAACGGATGGATCGTCAAGTACATAGTATTGATAGGCAAGTTCATTGAGCTGCTCACGAAGTTTTTTTGCCCGCTCCGCGTCACGGCTCATAGTAGACCTCTATAAAGTTGATACATGTAGACATGAGTTGTCACGAAAGCAAGACTCGAAAAAATCAAGAACAATGGTTGAGCAAGGGATGTAGCCACAATCAACGCGGGCACAAAAAGTATGAGCGCCACACAGAGCAGAAAAAGTGGCAACGCAACAACTCGCAGCATCACGCCAAAACGTCGGTGTAATACTAGCTGCCGCGCCGATCGGAGGGCTTTCATTGGCGTCATTTCTGGAAGTGTCACAATATAGACCGCAAACAACGAGGAGGCCAGCATGTATAAGCTTAAAAGCACCAAAAGCAAGGTCACCACCAGCCAAAGAATTTGCTCGATACCGGTGACTGCCAGTCCACTCGAGATAACACTGCTATAGAGCAAGTTACCAAACAGCGCAGGAAGCAACTGAAGTCCAACCACAAACAACACCAACATAAACGGAATTATTGGATACGTGCTTTTATAAAACGACTCTTTTAGGCGTGGTTTTTCGCCTGCCAGCAATTGTCGCACCGCCCAAATTACCGACAAGCTTATTATGACCGCCAGAAAGAACTGGTAGACACCAGCCGCTCCACCAGTAGATGTGCTGGTTGATGAGGCCAAATAGCCAAAAAGCGTAAAGCCTGTGCCAATTTGCTCACTTGTACTTGCACCGCCGCCAAGCGCGTCTTGAATCTCAACTTTAAGCTCGTTTAGATTTGTCGTTCCACTAATTCCCTGCACAAAAAGCAGGCTCAACACAGCCTGGACCACAATTATTCCCAAAAAAAGCTTTTTGTTGTTCCCGAGAATTTTTCCCGTTTCTCTAAAAAGTGAGGTAAGCCTTGGCAGGGGTTTTGGGTGTGTAAACCGCTTTTTTGTAACTCGAAAGCTTCGGTGAGTAGGCACTGCCCTCGTTCTGGGCTTTTTTGCCGTCTTACTCATGATCACCCATCTCACGAAGAATACGTATACGATCTTCTATCGGGGGATGGGTGCTAAAAAGCCCGCTAAACGAGCCAGATTTGAGTGGGTTTGCAAAAAATAAATGAGCAGTGGAACTATTTGCTCTGGCGGTAGCGCTTCCCTGCTGTTGAATTTTTTCTAGAGCACTGGCGAGACCTTCGGGGTAGCGTGTTGCCAGTGCGCCGGTGGCATCAGCCAAATACTCTCGTTTGCGTGAAATGGCAAGCTGGATCATCGTCGCTACGATCGGGGCAAGAACGATGGCTGCTATGCCAAGAATTGCCGTCAGCTGACTGCCCTCTCGGTCACGACCCCAAGACATCCACCAGATTATATCGGTAATCACACCGACAATTGCAACCAGCGCAAAAGCAATCATCGAAACTCGAATGTCAAAGTTCTTCACATGTCCCAGTTCGTGCGCCATCACACCTTCTAGCTCTTTGTCGTCCAAGGCGTCAAGCAGACCCCTCGTCGCACAGACGGCAGCGTTTTGTGGATTTCTACCTGTTGCAAAGGCATTCAGCGCCGGATCTTCCATAATGTACACCTTGGGCATGGGTAGTCCTTCGGTGATTGCCAGATTTTCAACAATTCTCCACAAACGAGGATCATCGCGCTTTTCTATTTGTTTCGCGCCATTTACCGCCAGCGACATTTTTGTGCCGCTATAGTAGACAATCAGTCCGTAGATCAGTCCACCAATGAGCACATATGGGGTGATGAAGGGAGAATCAAGATACGCACCCACCAGCCAACCAAGTCCAGTAATCAAAACAACGAATACTAGGAATATAAAAACGGTTTTTCTTTTGTTTGCTGCAATACTCGAATACATAGTCTTAAAAATTCACCTATAGGTTTTGGGTTCTTGGGTTCCTTGCCATGTCTAGCCCAAATTTTGCTGTAAGCTAAAACTTAACCTCTGTTGGCTTGGACACCGCTTCGGCTTCGCCCTCTTCGACCTCAAAGAACTCTCTTTCGCTAAACCCAAGCATACCTGCGAACAAAATATTTGGAAATGTTTTGATCTTGATATTTAGATCACGCGCAGAACCGTTATAAAATCGTCTGGCAGCCTGGATTTTGTCCTCTGTGTCTACAAGCTCCTCTTGCAAGTGCTTAAAATTCTCGTTTGCCTTTAGGTCTGGATAGTTTTCTGCAACCGCAAAGAGACTCTTTAGCGTTTCCGAAAACATATTTTCGGCCTTGGCTTGCTCTTTTGGCCCCTGTGCGTTCATGGCATTGCTGCGAGCTTCTGTCACATTTTCAAACACTGTTTTTTCGTGAGAGGCGTACCCTTTCACCGTATTTACAAGGTTCGGAATTAGGTCATAGCGTCGTTTGAGCTGAACTGTGATGTCGCTCCACGCCTCGTCAACCCGTACTTTGCTTTTTACTAGGCTGTTGTAGATGTAGATTCCAAAAACAACTACGAGAACTACAACCCCTAACAAGACATACAATCCTATCATCTAGTATTCCCCCTTTTTATAATTAACAATTCTAGTATAGCACTTTGGTGCGCGGGGAGGGACTCGAACCCTCACGGTCTTTCGACCCCCAGATTTTAAGTCTAGTACGGCTACCAGTTACGTCACCCGCGCCTACTTGCACGGTTTGATTATAGCTGAACTGCACTTGATTTCAGAAGCTTTTTAAACCGACTCACACAAATGGAAAATTTGATATCAAGCACTGGATTGAATGTTGCAGCTTATGAATAATATTTGGAGGCACGGACGGGATTTGCACCCGTGTTCGTGGTTTTGCAGACCACTGCCTAACTCCTCGGCCACCGCGCCAAAATACATAAGCTATTGTATCTTTTATCTGCGGTTTCACAAAAGCGGACGCGATAAGGTATGTCAAATAAACGAAGACTAGGTGTTTTTGCTAGCCAAAAAACAAGAACAGCTCTGCTTGCTTCTTAATGTTGTAGGTAAGTAAAGATTAGAAGCTCTGAGACTTACATTCTATGATGATAGTCGTGTGCAACAGCGTGTCCTCTGCCGCGAGCGATCAAATATCTATTGAGTGGAAATGCTACCAAAAACGCAACCATCAATGAAAAAGCGAGACTACCCCAAAATAAAAATGTTGTGAGACCTGCATATATAGCTCCAGGTATAACAACCAAAACTGCGTTATCCGTAATTTCCATAACAGTAATCGAAGCGGTGTCGGCAGCGAAAGCAATTGTTAGGGACTTTTTCCAGCCCAGGCCGTGCTTTATGAGTGGGATAAGGCTCAGTAGATAGCCGAAAAAGAAGGCAAGCAAAACTGATAAAACAATGCTAGGAATAGTGGCCCAACCTAGCGCCGACGATATGATCATGCCCAGAACCTCCCCAATTGCGCACCCGCTTAGGCAGTGCAGTGTTGCGCTGGCCGCGGTTCTATTTAGGGATTCATGATTTACCGAATGGTTTTTATGCATTTTTAGCGACTGCCATGCATCATATTCATCATTTCATCAGATGAGTACGACCAATCCTTTTGCCACTGCTTCATGTTTGTAATTTCTTTTTCTTGGGCAGCAATAATGTCTTTGCTAAGTTGCTTGATTTCTTCGTGCCTTGCCCGGGTGTCCGAAAGTTTGGCCATATCAATAGCCCCTTGATGGTGGTCAATCATCATTTCTGTAAAGGCTTTGTCATAGTCGTCGCCTTTTAGGTCCTCGAGCTGTCTGCTCATCTCATCCATAGACATCGCGCTATGGTCACGAACTGTGCGCTGTTCAACCTTCGCGGTATCCATGCCCATCATTCGCATCATACCTGTGTTGTTATTATTTACAGATTGTCCAGCAACAAAACCAGCTATCACAACTCCCGCCAGCAAGCCTATTACTGCAAACATTGCATTGTCTTTATTCATAAAATAACCCCCTATTTACCTCTAACGTTTGATAACTCGTATAAGCCCAGTAGTTCCTCGACTGACCGCTCTTGCGCCTGCTTTGAGTTGGAACCAAGGTTCTCTTTGATATGCGTACGAATATGGTTCTCGAGTATTAGCTTGTTGAGTGAGCCGATAGATTTTTGAATAGCGAGGCTCTGTGTCAGTATGTCCATACAATAATCTTCGTTCTCTATCATTTTCTGGATACCCCGCATCTGTCCTTCGAGGATCTTGGAGCGATGCAAGGCTCGTTTTTTTAGGTCGTTAATCATATTGAAATAATAATACCCCCAGGGGGTATTGTCAATACAAAATTAATTACTCTAATAGAGGTGATGCAGCTCTACTCTTGTCATAACAACGGTTGACGAATTTCAAACATCGGCAATTGAGCAAGCAGGTGACGCTAAGCTGAAAAATCTGTTTAATCTTTTTAACCTAAATAGCGAAGTACTGAACTACTGATTGAGCAATAAATCACTATAGGATACCGAAATTAAGTCTTCGTCTTTGATGCCCATTTCTTTGAGATATTTATTGCACTGCTCATTCAACTTATCACTGCCAAGATTGCCACTCGCATCTATTGCTTCAATTTCCATAAACGTACCCAGACCCTCTACCGCATCAACGTGAAACTTTACATTCTCAATGAAATATATTTCTCTTTTCTTATCAACGACCACTAAAACTCCCAGGGCTTTAGCAAGAACTTCCTTTAATGTTGAGCCAGGTTGTGATGTGAAAAGGGTAACTTTTGACTGCTTAGGTCCTTCATGATCTGAGCGCTCGTAGTGAATGAGGAAGTTCTCGATCTTGCCTTCCCGTAGCTTTAGGCGGCCGTTCGGTACATTAAAGTATGTATCGATTTGGCGGTCTACACCTTTGAAGTCTGCATTATTATTGCTCAAATACTTACGTATTGTTTCTTGGTTATTGCATCGTGCTTTAATCTCAACATTCAAATGTCCCATCGCCGCTCCCTATTCTCAAATAAGCATACACCGTAAAGCCTATTGGCATGACTGAATGGTGTATTCGTCAGCTAACAAATAATTCAATGAGATTGAGTCGCTCAAGATTATCGAGTTACAGCAAGAAGAAAAAATATCAGAGGATATAACAGCCAAAAAGTTACTTATTTAAGGCTAAACGGTGGATATTTGTCAGTGGCTAGCAGGAAGGCATAGGCCCAAACCCTAATACCCCACCTGTTGACACCAACTACAAAGTCGAAAAGATTCTTTGGATATTTGCCAGTGAAAAGTATGGCGAACCATGCAATTATTGTCGCTAAGAGGGCGGCAATACCCAGAACAGCCAATACAATGTAGTGAGGAATGGCCAAGAACCATTTCACTAGCGGCAGTCCCCTCTTAAGATCTCGTTCAACATTCGGATAACCTACATCCAAACTGATTGATTGTTTATCAACAGTAGATGGATACCGATCAGTTAGCAGAAAAAGGTAGGCACTAACTCTATACGAATATCGATTTAGTTCTAGATTAAAATCAAACCACCACCGCGGATAGCGTTGTCGAAAAAGAATCATCAGAACGGTTGCACAAAATAATCCAACCAGAATGCCTCCTCCGCCTACGGCTAATTCATCGCCTGCATTACCTGAAAATCCAGTACCAGTCATGGTAAGAAGCGATATGATGATAAACGCAGGAATAATCCATAAAATCCGGAAGAATGTACTCAAACGATCAAGCTTGTTCGGATATTCGATGTCAAAACTAGCTGGATATGTATCTTTTTTTGTTGCCATGGCGATTGTCTCCTCAGCCAAAATATAAAAATTTTTAATTACTACACTGTTAAGGTAGTGTACTACTCCGAAATTAGCAACTGATTCGAAAAAACACCACCATTCGACCGACTCTTTACTTGGTGCGGGTGCGGGGACTCTAACCCCGGGCCTCATCCTTGGCAAGGATGCGCTCTAAACAACTGAGCTACACCCGCTCGGTATTGAGATAAACCTGCGGTTTTTCTCAACGCTCATCGGCAAAGCCGACCCTAAAGGGCAAGCTCGCTGCTCTTTTCCCTTTAGAATATTGGTGGCTCCTCCCAGACTCGAACTGGGGACACAAGGCTCTTCAGGCCTCTGCTCTACCAACTGAGCTAAAGAGCCAAAAATGGCTTAGCCAATCAACCATTATTTATTGTACAGGTGCGTGACCTCAAACATACAAATCTACAAACCAAACTTTATAGCTGTTTGTAGATTTGAGAGGAGGAAATGTGCAAGATCTCACTAAAAGTTTTGGCCATTTATTTGTCAAAGCTTTTCTAGTGAGGTCGGAACAATTTCCGACGTGGTGGGTGATGAGGGACTCGAACCCCCGACCCCCTCGGTGTAAACGAGATGCTCTAGCCAACTGAGCTAATCACCCATGATCCATATTGTAAATTATTTAGGCTATTCTCACCCCGACCCCCTCAGTGTAAGTGAGAGACCAGTGCCAACCAAAGCGAATCACCCAAGAATAAGAAACAACAGACGTTATAGTAGCAAATACCCCTGTTTTTTTCAAACTAATTGCTGCTGGTTGAGGCTACTAGGCGGCCTGCAAAAGCGCGTGTCTGATATCGCCCAAGTTCGGTCGATCTTGCGGGCGAATACTGAGACCTTCGAGCATCAGTTTTGCAATCTTCTTTGGAATTGCGCTGTTTAGTTCTCTTGGATCAACTGGCTTGGTGCGCTCTAAGGATTGCCTATAAGATTCTACGCTGGTTGCGTTAAAAGGCATTTTTTGGGTTGTTGCTTGATAGGCTGTGGCTGCCAAACTGAAGACATCACCCTTGGCGTCAACTGCACCGTCGGTGATTGACTCTGGTGGCATGAATCCAACGGTCCCAACTATTTGATCGGCCCTTGTGCCGAATTCGTCCGCCGGAGCTAGTGACCCCAGTTGACTAACTTGTTCGGTATCAGCATGATCTTCTGAAACCACACCAAAATCGGCAAGCCAACCTTTTTCCTGGGAATTAACCAGAATATTGCCAGGCTTTACGTCGCGATGGACTAAACCGTTTTCGTGCATTAAGCCAAGCGCATCCACGGCAGATTGCAAAGCAACGACAACACGCTGTGGATCACCCTCAAGATCATTCAGCGTACCCTCCGCGAGCTCCATCACCACATGGCGATATTTTTTACCCTCAAACTCAAATGTACCCAGACCCTTTAGTGGAACGGCACCCGGGGTTTCGGTCTCGCTCAGCAACAAATGCGTTGCCAACTCTTTGTCAACGCGAAGTCGATAAGATTCATCGGGTTCGCTAAAGGTTTTGAGCGCAAAGCGATTGAAATGCTCATCTTCGACCTCAAATATGGCCGTGTCCCGCATGCTGGAACCGCCAATTTTTCTGATTATCTCGTAATTCTGGCCAGCCTCCGAGTCTTCGATAATATGACCATAATGAATATTTGGCAGATAGTCTGTATGATCGACATGCGGCAAAGTGTCAGAATGTAGATATCTCTCCAAACTCTGTTGATGCACGCTCATTTTGGCTCCTAGACTAAAACTTACGTTTTAATAAAACTTCTCTAAGGTTTCACGCCGCCATCTGGTTATTGGTTGCAAGATACTGATTTAGCATTTGAACCACTTCGTGTCCAGGGATTTGAGGTGGGGTCGCTACTTCTAGAGCTACTTCTGGATGCGCGGCATTCACTTCTACCGCTTGTTTGGCAACTTCAGCAACAGCTGGAATGGGCGCATATGGGTCTAAGATGTCAACATGAAGAATACCCTCGCCTTGTTCTTCGTGGTATTCCGCAAGCGCCTCTATGGTATCGGGGTCAATTTCGGCAACAGGGGTATCGTCGTACCGGTTTTTTTCGACCAAGCAAAGAGCGAGCCGACCACCGTCAACGGCGGTCTTGTATACTGCGAGGTTGGTTTCGTCCTCAAATACATCTGGAGTGCTCATAAATCCAACAAATTCTGGATTGCGCAAGTCTAATTCTGAGACGGTCATGTTTTTGATTCCTTTTATATGTAGCGTTTATGTTTTCATAAATGTCTATTAATTTATTGTACTCCTCTGTTTCATGGTTTCAACAGTTACAATACTTTTTAACAACATTTCTTTATCTGTGGTTGAACTTTTTAATAAATACACCATGGATGATATTTTTTACCACTTAGTTACGAAAAATAGAAGAATATTTAACTAAGAAGCTTTGGTGGGGATGAGAAGACTTGAACTTCCACGAGGTTGCCCTCACTAGCCCCTCAAGCTAGCGCGTCTACCAATTCCGCCACATCCCCAAAACATAGCGATTAACAGATTATAGATTACGCTACAATGGGTTTTTTCTCAAGCGATGAGTCGTTTTTTTCCTAGGTTCTTGGCATGTGGGCGTGTAGGTGATCCATCGAAAACTCTTGGCGCAAGATTGGCTTAATATCGTCAAGCGTAACATCAACTTTTACCCCTGGATTGAGCGTACCGTGAGGATCAAATATCTTCTTTACTTTTTGGAAGACGTTATATGCCTCTGGACCGTATACTTTCTCGAGATAGGGCGCCCGAAGCCGTCCGTCTCCGTGTTCTCCAGTGGTAGTTCCTCCTAAGTCGATTACCAGCGCGTAGTATTCGTCCATCAGCTTGAAAGCTTTTTGCCGATCGCCCACTTGCGCTAAGTCAAGATATGGCTGAATGTGAAGATTGGCATTGCCCGCATGTCCCCACACCGCTACTTGGAGTCCGTGCTTTTGAAATAGTTTGTATACGCCCCCAAGATATTCGCCAAATCGGTCGACGGGTACCACCCCATCTTCTATGATTGGCACCGCAACTGCCCGACCTTGATTTTGAGAAATTGCTGTTGCGGCGGCGTGTCGTATTTTCCAAAGCTGTTCTTGGTTTGCCTCTTCGGTTTCGATTTGAAAGGTAAGACCACGTTTGTCAAGCAACTTACTCACCCTTTTGGACATTTTCTTTTGATGTTTTGATGACTGGTCATTAAACTCAACCAACAATACTAATTTTGGAAACGGGCTTTTGATTATGCCTTTTAGCTGATTGGGGTTTTGCTTTTCTACAAACGAAAGTAAGTTTTGGTCGACAACTTCTATGGCGCTCGGTATCTTTGGTAATTTTAGGAGCTCGTCAACAATTTCTTGGGCTTGTTCTAAGCTTGGAACTTGAATCATAAACAGGGTGTTCGTTGGGTTGTGCGGCTCGACAGCAATTTTTGCCTCTGTCACGATACCAAGCGTGCCCTCGGAACCAACAAGCAGTGGCGTAAGGTCAAAACTACCTTTTTTGTCCTTTACAAGGTCGAGGGCGTATCCCGCCGAGTTTTTACTGACGTTGCGCGCCAGGCTAGCAATAATATCGTGATTCTCCTCTATAAGTGTGTCGAGAGCCCGATAAATCTCGCCCTCGAAAGTCGAAAGGCCCATTTTTTTGTTGAGCTCGCGCTTGCTTAAACGCTTGGTTTCAATAACTTCGCCATTGGCGAGCACGACTCGAAGGCTCTCAACAAAGTTACGAGTACTCCCGTACTTGACTGACTTTTCGCCGCTGGCATTGTTGGCGATTGCACCACCAACAGTAGAGTATTCAAGCGACGCTGGATATGGCGGCAGAAATAGCCCGTGGGTATGAAGAGCTTGCTGGAGTTTCCCGTAGTTGACTCCCGGTTCAATAGTAACCGTGCCCCGTTTTGTATCAAGCTCGATGACCTTGTTCATGTGGGCGGGAAAAACCAGCATTATGCCCTTACCGATAGCAGAACCACTCTCGTCAGTTCCGGCTCCACGGGGAGTAATTGGTATTACCCGGCCTCTCTCGGCGAGCTGCCAGGTAAACCGAGCGGTCTTTCTGACGTCGTTCTCTCCCCGGGGATAGGCAACAATTGCTGGCACGATTCGAAATATGCTGGCATCAGTAGAAAAGTAGCGTCGGGCGTCATCTCCAGTCATGACCTCGCCGACTAAATGTTCTTGTAAATAATGAGCAACCTTATTCATAGATAACTAAAAAACCCTTCTGTCGATGTGTCCTTGTTCAAGAGACATAGTAGCATAAAAGCGCTTGTGTTTGGCGCACCCAAAGGTGTTGCCGACGCTGCATTCCGTCTTTGAGTGTCTACCGAGCTGCACTTCGAACCTTCCATTCGTCAACATTGGCAAAACGATCACTGGGAGTAACCACTAGAGTCGAGTTGAAGTCATAGAGTGGTTGGCGTGCAATGTATAAAAACCTGGTTTGGTAAAGCGCCAACGCCGGATTATCATTTTTCCAAGCTTCTAAAAAGGGTCGGTATTTTATGGCACGATTTGCAGGATCGGACCGAGTTCGCCCGGCTTCGAGAGACCTATCGGCAACGGTTGACTTGTATTCACTAAAGTTGAGTCGCGTTTCCGAACGAGGATCGGCCTGCGAACTGTGCCAATAGGCAAAAACGTCGGGATCTGGACCGATTGAAATACCATAGAGTAGCGCATCGTAGCCGTGCGTTGCAACCGTCGACTGCAACTCTGAATCTGATTGCAAAAGTACCTGTACGTCTACCCCTAGTTCGCGCCATTGTCTCTGAAGAGCTCCGCTGACCGCCGTCAGCTCACTGTCATTTCCACTGAACAGCCGAAATGTCAGTTTTTTGCCATCCTTTGTTCGAATGCCAGAACTAGGATCTACTTTCCAGCCCAAACCATCGAGAAGCGCTTTTGCTTCTTCGCGCTTGTTTGTCACCTGGGCATAGCGCTTGTCGTATCCCGGCTGCGAACGAAGTAAGGGTTCGTCAATCGCAAGCAGTGGATATGGAACCTGCGAAAATAATTCAGTTTTGTTAACGCCCAAAACCAGCGCTCGACGAACAGTGGGATCTTTTAGAACTTCTTGGTCATTTTTGAAGAAAGTCATGACTTGCCCAGTGAGCGTGATCGGATACTCTCTTGTTTGGTCGTCGTTCGACAAGAAGTCCGGCAGTTGATTTAGTCCAACCATTGCGTCGACTTGTTTATCTTTATAGGTGTTAATTAGTTGATCTTCTTGACTATACGCCTTGAGAATAAACTTATCCAAACTAGGGGGTCCTTGATGATAGTCTTCGAATTTTTGCAGCACCACACTAGATATTCTCTCGTTGTCGCCTTGCTGCTTTACTTCTATATCCACAAACCGAAACGGGCCGGTTCCGACAGGAGACTGATTATTGAAGGTGTTTGATCTAAGTTGGGCTGGATTGACCTTTGACAAAATATGTTCGGGAATGATGCCGTTCGTGAGCGAATGGGGGAAAGCGCTTAGTTTATTAGGAAGCGTAAACTGAACCGTGTGGTCGTCGACAGCTTTAATTTTTATCCCGCGCCAGCTCGACAACAGATATGACTTTGTCTCGGGATTTTGAATAAGGCTATACGTATAGAGCACGTCTTTTGAGGTAAATGGTTTCCCGTCGTGCCACGTTATATTCTGGCGCAGCTTTACCGTGTAGACAGTTTCTGATGGGTCATAGGAATAGTTTTCTGCCAGATCCCCCGTCAAACGCCCATTCTCGTCATAGGCGAATAAACTAGAGAACACCAACTTGGATACGGAGCTATCTGCTAAGTTTGATGCATAAAGAGGGTTTGCGTTCGTGAAGCTGCCGAGCACTCCCTCGGTGTAGATGCCCCCATCAACAGGAACATTTACTTGATACTTGTTGGAAAGCGCCCGAGACTGCATGAGCACTCCTACCACAAGAATAGCAATGAGCCCTATCCAGCCGATCAAAAAACGCCGTACATTGGTAAGTTTTGTGATTCGACGAACTAAATGTTTATCGATATGCTCTTCAGTTACGAAGCCAATGTCTTCTACCTGTCGACGTCTTTTGCGGAGTATCCTCCGCATACGCAACTTTGATCTACGACTCACCATATGTATTACGTACTTGTTCCTACGCCAGTACGTTGAGCAGTAGCGAAACGGAAAAAATGATTGCCAGAATAATGGTAATCTGGTGAATCGTTTTGTCAGTACCTCGACGAACAGTATTTACCTCACCACCACCACCGAGACCGGCCCCCAGGCCCGCTCCCCTAGTTTGCATTAGTATTAGGACCGTCATAATTACCCCGGAGATAATAGCAATATAGCCGAATATGTTCATCTGGTTTGGTCCTCTAAGATAGTCACTACTAAATAGTTTACCAAGCCAATCACCATCCCAGCAAGCATTGCCGACCATAAACTGGTCACGTTCAGAGGTGCATATAGCCAACTTGCCAGGAGCACCATCAATCCGTTAATTACAATCATGAACAATCCCAAGCTGAGCAAGATTGCCGGCAGAGAAAGAAGAACGACGATCGGTTTTATGACCATGTTTACCAGTGCCAATATGAGACCAGAAACAACAATAACTCCAAGCTCACTCTGATAATCTATCTTATCGCCAAGCAAACCGGCAGCTATCCACAAACCAAGCCCACTGACAAACCACTGAAGCAAAAATCGACCAAATAGAGAATGTCTTCGTTTTATCATCTTTGTTTCATTGTAAGCGAGTGTATGTTCTTCGGTAAAGCATATGTAAGGTTTTCATTTCCGCTGTCTGTAATTACTATCTCGTCTTCGAGACGGATACCCAGGCCTTCTTCGGCAATGTAAATCGCGGGTTCTACTGTTAGTACGGTTCCCACACTCAGCGGTGCGTCATAGTCGCCGGGGTCGTGCGCGTCGATTCCCAAAAAATGCGACGTGAGCTGAGGATAGTACTTTCTGATTGATGCCTTCGATATTGTGCGAATAAGACCAAGCTCTTGGAGTTTTTCGCCCAAATAGTGCTGTACAGCCGCTTCGTACGCTTTTAGGCTGGCGCCTGGTTTTAGCAACGCGCAGGCAAAGTCATGCACTGCCACTACCGCACTGTACACTTGTTGCTGACGCGCTGTCGGATTGTCAAACACTGTCCGAGTAATATCGGCGCAATAACCTTGGTATTTTAATCCGATATCAAGCAGTAGCGCATTTGTATTCATTGGCTGGTTGTTTTGTTGGTAGTGCAAAACCACTGAATTTGAACCGGCGGCAATAATCGGATCATAGGCAAAAGGCAGGTCATTCTCGATAGCGTACTTTGCTGCCAATGCATGAAGTTGACTTTCGTTCGTTGCTTTTTTTCGATTTTTCTCCAGAATTTCGAAAACTTTCGTCGTGTGCTCGATTGCACGCTTCATTAGACGAATTTCTTGAGGCTGCTTTTTCATTCTTTGCTGACGTAAATATGGAGCAATATCTATAAGGTCAACGGAACTACGTATGTTGCTCAGCAGAGACAACAGCCGTGCCGAGCTCGGATTTGTAAACATATCGTGCGACTCGATGTATGACGGACCTGGCTTGAGACCCGCAAGGCGGGTTGTTTTCTTTACCAGTTTCTCTAAACGACTCCAGCCCTCCCGCCAACCATACACCGCATTTACGCCAGAAGTTTTTTGTACAGCATTGTGATCAATTTCGCCATCAAACGCAGCCCGAACCGGATCCTGGTTTGGCACAATGATATATTCCGAAGAAGCCTCCATAACCAAGATTATTCCCGGCACCTGGACGCCACTTAAGTACCAGACATTGCTATTTTGAACAAAGGGGTATGTGCTGCTGGAGGATTCTTGAATTAAGCAGTTGCCGGCCAATATAATTGGAGCACTTTCGCCAAAAAGTTCACGCAAGCGCGAGCGATTGGCTCTAAAAAACTCGGCTGTTAAGCCCCTATGAGATTCCATATACAGGGGTTCATTCTAACACGCAAGCTGAAACAGCTTCAATCTTCCTTAATCTGTTGCAAAAATACTGGAGCCCAATTTTCTCTATACCCCTTGTTTGAGGGATGAAAAAGATCAGCACCAAAGGTCAACAGGCCACGATTATTTTTGGTACGCTCGTGCAGTGGCACAAGCGTAAAACCATGTTTCTCGGCAAGTCGATACATGATATTGTTTGCCGTTGTCACATTTTTCTCCAATTTTGAGAGACGACTGCCACTAAAATTAGGTATATCAGAGATGATTGTCTGTTTCGGAAGTCTGGCCATCAGTTGATCCATGTCTTGTTCGAAGCGCTGCGCATCAAAATTTGTAATGTCATTCGCACCAATTTCCACAGTAACTACAACTTGGTCGCTCTTGATGAGCACTTCGTAAGCTGGAAGTTGCGTGTCGAGCACATCACGAATCTTTGCACCACTTTTGCTAAGATTTACCAGCCCGATCTCTCCACCGTTTCGCTTGGAAAGCTCTTGTTGGATAAGGCCAACGTAGCCTTTGTCGGGTTTACTTGCACCCACGCCTTGCGCCGCCGAGTCACCCAAAGCAACGTAGTCAATTCGTTGGTTTTGTATGGTACGCCGATTCCGTGCATCCCAATAATTTTGATAACGAGAAAGTTGCGTGTAAAGCTCGACGACTCTTAGTCCAGCAATCAATAAGACTACTACAAGAACTATGGTGATAACTTTTAGGGCGCTGAGGTTGTTCATGCGTCTCACTATACGCTCTTGCGTTGATTTGTTATAAGCTTGGCTTTTGCTTTTCCAACGACCTTTGCCACTTCTTCTTCGGTGGCCAAGTTGAGCGATTTCGTGCTTCCAAAGTGCTTAATGAGGGCTTTTCTTGTGGCCGGCCCGACTCCAGGAATGTCATCAAGCTGACTGGCAGTTTGCCGCTGTTTTCGGATTGTCGAATGATAGCTGACTGCAAAACGGTGGCTTTCGTCTCGAATCCGCATGAGTAATTTGAGGCCATCATCGGTTTTCGATAATTGGAGAACTTCAAACTGTCCAATGCTTTTTGGCACTATTATTTCTTCATGTCGTTTTGCAAGTCCAATCATCGGAATCTCGTAGCCGAGCTCACGCATCGCGCCTTGTGCCGCACTAACCTGCCCTTTGCCACCGTCTATCAGCAATAACTCCGGCAGTCCCCACGCTTTCACGTTACTTGGCTGTAAGCGACGCGTAATCACCTCCCGCATGTGGGCAAAATCATCGTTTCCTGCAATTCTTAGTTTAAATTTTCGATATTGACCCTTGTCAGGAACACCTGCAACAAAAACCACCATACTTGCTGCATTATCGCTTCCTTGGAGGTGACTGACATCAAAACCTTCGATTCGGCGCGGTGGTTGTGGCAGCCCTAGAAGTTTTTCCAGCCGCAACAATCCGTTGTCTTTGCTGATATCCATGAGTTCTCGATCACTAAAAATGACCTGCCGCTCGAGATTTTTTAAGGCGTAAAGTTTATTGCGAAGTTTGCTGGCTTGCTCAAAATTGTGGGCCTTGGCTTGAGCTGTCATGTCTTTTTCGATCTGGACAACAATCGTTCTTCTTGAGCCTCTAAGGTACATCATAAGTTGACGCAAATTCTGTCGATAATCGTCAAGTGAAGTTAAGTTCGCTTCGAGTCCAGGACACAATCCAAGTTGAGCCTGTAAGCACGCTCGTTTGGGAATATTGGTTGAGCTATGCGTAGAATACGGAAAGGCTTTCCGTAGGTATTTTAAGGCTCGCGAAATTCCTTGCTTGCTCAAATAGGGGCCAAAATATTCAGCCCCGTCATCTAAGGGGCGTCTTGTATAGCTGACCGTGGGATGTGAACTGTGAACATCTATCCGAACGTAGGTAAAACTTTTGTCATCGCGAAGCAGAATGTTATACCTCGGCATGTACCGACGTATCATCTCGGCTTCCACAAAAAGCGCATCAAGCTCGGTTTCGAGTACTGTCCAGTCCGTATCTACAATTTCGTTCACGAGTGCGTCAGTTTTAGGGTCTCGTACACGGCTCGCTTGAAAATACTGACGGACACGATTACGCAAATTTGCCGCTTTACCGATATAGATTATTTCTCCGCGACTGTCTTTGTGAAAATAAACCCCGGGGTCTTTGGGTAAATCTTTTAGTTTGGCTTGGAGTTTTTTGTTCATGCGGTTTTAGGACGTACTTTGCGCAACTTGCACAGACACATGCTTTGCGCAGGATGAGTAGTTTCCGACGCATTGCTGGCACATCAAAATTTGACGATTACATTCTTCATTTGTGCAATTTATCTGATTGCTCGTCGCTTTATTGCAACGGTTACACGCTCCGACATCTTTGCTCTTTTCCGAGAATTGCACCTTCATTCGTTTGTCGAACACGTAGCACTTGCCGTCCCAATATCCTTCGTCCTTAAATTCTTCGCCGTACTTTACAATTCCACCGTCTAAGTGATACACATCCTTGAATCCCTTGTGATTCATATAGGCGCTTAAATACTCACAGCGGACATCACCAGTGCAATAGGTTAAAACTGTTTGCTCTTTCGGAATGTCTTTGAGCACTTCCTTGATTTGTTTGAAGGTTTTTATCTTGGGCTTGATAACATTTTTAGCCCGAAATGCACCTATATCACTCTCGTATTCGTTGCGGGCATCTAACACTACCACATCGGGGTTTTTCTCGAGATAATCATGCCATTTTTGCGGTCGCAAACCTTTAGTGCTATTAAACACATCAAATTTTTCATCTGGAGCGAGAGTTACAAGTTCGGGGCGAACTTTTACGCTCAACTTTGGAAAGTCATTTGCCGAACCGTCGCTCCATTTGAACTCCGTTCCCTTAAATAAAGGATGCTGCTTCATCTCCTTTACATAGGCTTTAACTGAAGCAATAGGGCCGCCAAGCGTACCGTTTATGCCTTGCTCAGCAACAATGATTCGACCTTTGAGTCCCAATCTTTCGCAGAGGTTTCGTTGCCAAAACATAACACTGGTTGGGTCGGCAACTGGCACGAATTTATAGTATAGAATCACCTTTTCCATCTATATATTCTATCAGTTGTCACTTAGGACTTGAAAACAAGAGCTATTCTTCTTCTGAAGCGGCTTCGGGGGCTTGCGCATCAGTTGTCTCTTCGCCTTCAACGGCGGATTCTTCGCCAGCTTCGGATGCTAGGTCGGCTGCGGCAGCGTCAGCTTCAGCGGCTTGGTCTTTTGGCATCTCAACGGTTGCGATAACCTGCTCTGGCTCAGTTTTAATCGTTATCGTGGCAGGAACTTTTAGATCGGCCACCGTCAATTTGTCGCCAACTTCGGCAAGCGAAGTTGCATCAACCTCAATAACATCAATGAGGTCCTTGGGAAGCGCCTCTATTTCGATTCGGTCGATTTTCTTTAGTACTTGAAGACTTGCCTTCTCGGCGGGAATTTCTCCAACGAGCTGGAGAGGAACTTCTGCGGCCGCCTTCTCGTCGGCTTTTATCGCTTGAAAAACCGTATGATAAATAATTGCCGTTGCGGGCTTATAGGTCACTTCCTTTATCATGGTTGTATACTTTTTTTTGTCGACCGTAACGTCTACGGGATGGTGTTTTCCTGAGCTCGCGTACACCTTCTTCAGCTGAGCTTCGGGAACTGCGATATGAATCGAATCGCTTCCATGATCGTGAATTACGGCAGGAGTGTGTCCTTTTGCTCTAAGTTGTTTTACTTTTTTACCAATTGTGTCGCGCTTTACCGCGGCAAGGGTGCTATCGCCCATTGTACCTCCAGTGTTAGACAGTCCTTATTATAGCACGTGAGCGACGGTATATGGCGGGTGGTATACTGCTAATTAACGTATGTTAGATGCAGATATTTTTGTAAGTGGTGGTCTACTGCTCATTGCATTTATTGTCTTCGCCGAATCGGGGCTTTTATTTGGCTTTTTCTTTCCCGGGGATACGCTATTGATTGCCGCAGGCCTACTTGCCAGCCAAGGAAAATTTGAGCTTTTGACCCTACTTCCAACCATTGCTTTAAGTGCAACATTAGGTGGAATTGTAGGTTACTACATTGGAGAAAAGGCTGGCCCAAAGCTTTTTAAAAAAGAAGATGGGATTATATTTCGAAAAGCCTATGTAAATCGTGCAGAGGAATTTTACGAAAAGCATGGCGGAAAAACCATTATGCTCGCCCGATTTATTCCAATTATTCGCACTTTTGCACCCGTTGTTGCTGGAATTGGACATATGAATAAGCTTGCCTTCAATGCCTATAATTTTTTGGGGAGTATTGTCTGGGGTGTTGGCGTCACTTTGCTTGGATATTTTTTTGGAAGCAAAATCCCAAACCTCGATCATTTCATTCTGCCCATCATTGTTTTTGTAATGATAGCCAGCTTTGGGCCTACGGCCTACCACATAATCAGTGACCCAATTTCCCGAAGGAAGCTCAAGCAATTATTGCTTCGCCGCTGAAGAAACAATAGAAATTACGTTTGGCGCAAGCTCGGTTCGCCTAATGGCCAACTTTCCTGTTGCGACCGCTACCGCAAAGGGTGTGCCATCTGCGGGACCGTCATACTCTGGAAATTGCACTAAGGCTTCTACCTGCGCATCAGCCAATAGGTCATCTTGCATGTTGCGATTGTTGGGCTGGAACAACCTAGTTTTTCCAATATCGTTTGAGAGATGTGTTTTTTGAGAGAAAGCGCGTAGCTTGTATAGCGCTGCCGAAACCCAAAAGTCTTCCTTGTATGGAGACGGGTCCAAGCAAATCATTGCATGATGCACAAGAGCTATCTCTTTTAACACGTTATCGTGAGCCTTTATTTGGGGAGGGTATGTGTACGGATCAAACTCGGCGTGCTCTTTGCGAAAGTTTTGTAAAGACTGCCACGAACGAAAGCTCATTGCATCCAACGACTGTTGGTGCTGCGTTTTTTCGGGCAACTCTATGGACATTTTTAATATTATAGTACGGCTGTCAAAAAATGCCCGGTGTGACTCTTCTTATTCTTTGCAACCTGTTCAGGAGTTCCCTCAGCAACAATATAACCACCCTTATCACCACCCTCTGGGCCCATGTCGATAATGTGATCCGCCGACTTGATAACATCAAGGTTGTGCTCGATAACAATCATGCTATTGCCCGTATCAACCAGTGCGTGCAATACCTGCAATAATTTGTCCACATCAGCGATATGAAGCCCGGTTGTTGGCTCATCAAGGACATAGAGCGTCCTTCCCGTCGATCGCCGAGATAATTCCGTTGCGAGCTTTATTCGCTGGGCTTCTCCACCGCTAAGGGTGGTGGCAGACTGACCGAGACTTATGTAGCCCAAGCCAACATCAACCAGGGTTTGCAGTTTTCTGGCAATTGCAGGAATATTCTCAAAAAAACCAAGCGCTACTTCGGTAGTCATCTCTAATACATCACTAATGCTTTTTCCCTTGTAGTGAATTTCCAGCGCCTCTCGGTTGTAGCGCTTACCGCCACATTGTTCGCAGGTAACATACACATCGGGCAGAAAATGCATTTCGATCTTAATTATGCCGTCTCCGGCGCAGTTCTCACAGCGACCACCTCGAACATTGAAACTAAATCTTCCCGCACTATAGCCTCTCAGTTTCGCTTCTGGCAAGCCAGCAAAAAGTTCCCGGATTGGCGTGAACAAACCGGTGTATGTTGCGGGGTTGCTGCGCGGAGTTCTGCCGATTGGAGACTGGTCGATCACAATAACCTTGTCAAGCTGTTTTATTCCATCTATATGATCATGTCGACCAGGTACCGTTTGCGCTCTCATAAGACGTGCTGACAGTTCTTTTGCGAGTATGTCGTTGATGAGGCTTGATTTTCCCGAGCCAGATACACCGCTCACCACTACCATTTTTCCAAGCGGAACATTCACTGTCAGATTTTTTAAGTTGTTCTCGCGGGCCCCGACAATTTGAAGTTGCTTGCCATTTCCTACTCGACGTTTTTTGGGTACCGCAATTTTTTTCTTACCACTTAAATATTGACCGGTGATTGAGGCGTTGTTTTTGGCAACTTGCGTCGGCGTTCCTTCTGCAATAACCCTTCCACCGTGTATTCCAGCGCCCGGCCCAATATCTAACACATGATCGGCAACGCGTATCGTCTCTTCGTCATGCTCAACAACCAACACGGTGTTGCCTAAATCCTTGAGGTGTTTGAGCGTGTTGATTAGTCGCGCATTATCTCGCTGATGGAGACCAATGCTCGGCTCGTCTAACACATAGAGCACACCTTGCAATCCGCTGCCGATTTGAGTGGCAAGCCGTATTCTCTGAGCTTCTCCGCCACTTAGACTAACTGCACTACGTAGCAAATCTAAATAATTAAGTCCCACGTTCTGAAGAAAAGTGAGGCGCGCTGTAATTTCTTTTAGTATTTGATTCGCGATCTTCAGCTCGCCGTCGCTGAGTTTTAACGTCTTAAAGAATGCGTACGCACCATCTATAGAAAGGCGACAAATGTCCATGATTGATTTGTCTGCAACAGTAATCGCCAAGACTTCTGGTTTCAGTCGTAGACCATGACACGCATGACAAGGGCGCTCTTGCATAAAGCGCTCGATATCGCGGCGCATAAAGTCACTCTCCGTCTCTTTGTGGCGTCGCTCCAAATTTGGTATCACCCCCTCATAAGTCGTGTCGAACGCTCTGCCACTTCCAAGCTGAACTTCGTATACTTCGTCTGCCGTACCATAGAGTAGCTTCTCTAAATCGGCAGCTTTGAGTTCTCCAGTGGGAATATGAAGCGAAAAATTATAGCGATCAGCCACAGCTTGCATTTTTTTCATATACCACGCATCGGCATTCACTCGGTTGAACGGTCGGATCGCCCCTTCGGCAATGGTTAGACGACCGTTAGGAATGACTAAGTCTGGATCAACTTCAAGGCGACTACCTAAACCCGTACAGACTGCGCAGGCCCCGTGAGGGCTATTAAAGCTAAAGGTTCTCGGCTCGAGCTCGGGAATCGAAATTTCTGGATGGTCAACGCAGGCGTACATAAGGCTATAATGATGCTCATCTTTTTTATCAGCGTTTGCGATGAGCAACTTGCCATCGGCAATATCAAGTGCTTGCTCGACGCTCTGGGCAAGTCGGCCACGGCTTTCCTCGTCGTTCACCATCCTGTCAACCACGATTTCGATTTTGTGTTTATGATTTTTATCAAGCGTGGGCCACTCATCAAGCGAATAAACTACCCCGTCAACTCTAGCTCTGGCAAATCCGAGCCGTTGATATTGCTCGGGGATATGTTCGAACAGTCCCTTTTTGTCATTCACTATCGGTGCGAGAACAAGCAAGCGAGCGCCAGTTGTGGTTTCGATTACTTGGTCCACAATCATTGAAGGCGTCTGCCTGGCAACTGTTTTGCCGCAGACGGGACAATGCGGAGTGCCAATTCTCGCAAATAATAACCTCAGATAATCATAAATTTCAGTGACGGTCGCAACGGTACTGCGAGGGTTTCGACTTGTCGATTTTTGGTCAATGGATATGGCAGGACTTAATCCATCAATCTGATCAACGTTTGGCTTCTCCATAAGTCCCAAAAATTGGCGTGCGTAGGCACTCAAACTCTCAACATAACGTCTTTGTCCCTCAGCGTAAATTGTGTCAAATGCAAGACTTGACTTCCCTGACCCACTAAGACCCGTTATGACAACCAGTTTATTTCTAGGAATAGAAACATCGAGGTTTTTGAGGTTGTGCTCCCGCGCACCTTTTACATGAATAAAGTCCATAGGTCCGAAGTATTATACGCTCATAAAGTGTTTTATACTAGTGTTTGTGAGTAGTTCATCAAAAAAACATGGCCTGTTAAAACGAATTCTTATCGACATTGCCGGATTTGGTTTAATGATCCTTGCACCATTTTTAGGTTGGTTACCTGGTCCTGGAGGAATCCCGTTATTCTTAGCTGGGCTTGGCTTGGTATCAATTAATCACGCGTGGGCCCGCAAGCTCCTAAAGGATTTTGACGTGCGACGAGTTGCACTTACAAATCGTTATCTTATGGCGGGGTGGTTGTTTTCGATTACGCTCGATCTTGTGTGTTTGACTCTCATTGGTATTGGTATTTATATCGCCTTCACCGCCGATCAGCTCTACGTAAGAGCAGTCGCGTTGGGTGTTTGCAGTTTTGCGTTGATTGTTATTCTTAGCAATCAAAAGAGGCTTGATCGTATATTTGCCAAGTTTAAAAAACAATAGAGTCTGGCCTCATAGCATAAGCTTCTTATATTATATAGTTGCATTATTATCAATTTTGTGGATAATATATGTCACTAACTAAGTCGTGGTGAGGTGGCTCTATGCTAAACTACATCGTCCTTGGGCAAATTCCCGGGACAAACATTTTTCTTTCTTTTACATTCGTTTCGATCGGTTTTATTATGATCGGAATCGGTGCGCTTGCGTACTTGCATCGCAAGGAAATTGATCAATTTCGAAAAAGGCATTCTCGCAAGCACATCGACCAATCCTCAATGTAAGATCGACTGCGCGTACAGGCGTAGCTCTTCAAGTAAATATTGGTTAGCTTTTGACTGGGCGGGATCAGATAAGATACTCTCTAAGGTCTCACTAAATTTTGGAAGCTGTTTTGCGATACGAAGTTGGCAATGTGCTTCCCAGTCCTTTCGCTCGGCATCCGAAAGAGATTTTGGGTAATTCCGCGCTTTATAAAGGGGAAGTAGCGCGTTCAGCCGTGTATCTTGAAATAGAAAATGCTCTTTATCTAGTTTGCTCGGTTCACTTTTTCTAAGGCGAGTGACTTTTTTACGATCGTCGTCGCCAAAAAATCCATCATATAGCTTTTCTTCTACTTCTTGGGGATTTTCCAAAAGCTCTGTTTGATCCACTCGATCTTTTTCCATTAAGGCGAGGGCTTTACATATATTTGGATAAAATGTTGGCTCATTATCAATCATCTTCTTGTGCTGGTTGTGCTGATCGAGATCAATCCGAAGCCGCTTTGCATCGGCGGCAGTAAGCACCGACAGTGGCGCAACTGCAGGACACCTGTTGTACTTGAGTGTTTTTACTGGAAGCCTCGGCTCCTCGGAGTCTTTCTTATATTTCCAAGCGTCGGCAAGCTCCTTGGGCGTCATCGAAATATACCGCGACGGATTATGCCTTAAGTCATACACAAGCGAGGCGCTGGAGTTTGGATGTTCGCCAATTCGACACACGACAGCAAGTTTTTCAGACTCGCTTGCGTATTTTCCACTGACATACACGAACATCTCGCTTGTTTCAACCAATTGTTTAATCTGATTTTTATCTCGCATTCCCCGCAAGTAGCTAAATAGTTTTGGCTGATTTTTTTGGATGAGACGCGCAACCGCAATCGTTGCCTTCACGTCACTGAGTGCATCGTGCGCATCACTGTGGGTAAGTGAGTTTAGTGCGGTTAGTAGCTCAAGCCGATTTGTTGGCTTACCATCGCTTGAAGTTGGCCACTTTACGCCACTTGGACGAAGCGCTCGAGTCATACGTACCACATCCAACAGGTCCCAGCGACTGCGCCCTTCTTGCCACTGCCACGCATAAGGATCATAGAAATTGCGATACATCAGAAATCTCATAAACTCATCATCAAAGCGAATATTGTTGAAACCAACAAAAATTGTGTTTGGGTAATTTATTTCTTGATCAAATAGCTTAATAAATTCCGCTTCGGTTATCCCTTCGGCAATGGTTTTTTGGGGAGTAATGCCAGTAACGAGAACTGCGTGCGGCTCCGGCAAAATATCTTCCGAAAGTTTTATGAGACAATTTACGGCTTCACCCTGCGGATTGAGCTCCATGTCGGTTCTTTGTCCAGCGAATTGCATAATTCGAGATGCTCGTGGCGATATGCCACTGGTTTCGAGATCATAAAAAAACAGACTGTGTTGTTTCACGAACGAAATCCTACAGACAAACAACCAGAAACGACGTCTTCTTTGTGCGCTCGTAGCATAGCTTGACAGCTTATTACACCTACCGAGAGAGGAGTCAAGCGCTCAATACTCAAAGCGACCATACTCATTGGGCGAGCCAATAATAATATGGTCACCTGGATTAATTTTCTGACGCTCCAGCTCATGCATTATCCCCATTTTCCTCATAATATCACGCAAGCGATCTATGCCAGCCGGATTATCAAAGTTTGTGCGCTTTGCAAAACGTTCAATTTTTGGACCAATTACCGTAAAGGTCTTGTCCTTGTGGCGAACCGACCAGGCCGAAGCTTTGTCGCCGAGTGTAATAATCGGAATAGTACTTGGTGATTTCTTGTCTATCTCCTCATAGGTGCTCAGCTCTTTTGCAACTGCAAAAAGTAGCTCTTTGACTCCAACACCACTGACCGCAGAAATCGGAAATAGTTTTGTATTTTTTTGCATCACCTTCCGCAACTTCGAAAGCTGGTCTGCTACTATCTCCTCATCTAAGCCATCGATTTTGTTGAGCGCCACTACTTCTTGGCGAGTTGAGAGATCAATTCTATATGCCTTGAGCTCATCCCGAATCGTTAAATATGCGGTCGTGATATCTTCTTGGTAGGCATCAATGACATGGATAAGTATCTTCGTGCGTTCAATATGGCGCAAAAATTCATCCCCTAACCCTCTTCCAGCGCTCGCTCCTTTAATAAGTCCGGGTATGTCAGCGACGAGCAAGCTCTTGTCGTTTGCAAGATCGGCAACACCAAGGTTTGGCTTTGTGGTGGTAAACGGATAGTCGGCAATTTCTGGCTTGGCGTTAGAAATACGGGCAAGAAGCGTTGACTTCCCCGCATTTGGCAGGCCAACAAGACCGACTTCGGCGATAAGCTTGAGCTCCATAGTGACTTCGAGTTCTACTCCTGGTTCCCCTTTTTCAGCAACTTTTGGAGCCTGGCGCCGACTACTGACAAAATGGGCGTTGCCGTAACCTCCCTTACCCCCTTTTGCGATTACCACACGTTGACCATCTTGGGTAACATCTGCGATTAACGTTCCTTGCGCGTCGCTCATAACAGTACCGACTGGCACTTTGACTTCAAGATCGCTCCCTCGCTTACCATGCTTCTTTTGTTTTGCTCCAGCTTGTCCAGATTTTGCAATAAGCTCCTTATGAAAGCGGAACGAAGCAAGAGTATTTTGGTTGACGCTTCCAACGGCAATAACGTCTCCACCGTCTCCACCGTCTCCACCGTCGGGGCCACCTCGATCAATAAACTTTTCGTGACGAAAACTAACCACGCCGTCCCCGCCGTCGCCGCCGGCAACCTTGACCTTTACTTTATCTACAAACATCTACTTTATAGAGTAGTGAGTATTCGGTGATGCGTCTAGGGCATTTTAGCTTCGAGGACCAAAAGTCCACTCATCACCTTAATACAACTTCAATCAAATCTAATAGATGAAGGCGTAATTGCCCATTTCCGATGCGGGTACTGTTCGATATGTCACCTTACCCCAAATAGGATAGTTCATGTCTGAGAATAACGCGGACCCGTCTGGATTTACCTTTTCAACAAACGCGACATGCCCTAGTCCACCTATTGATTTGTGATATACCACTGCGCCATCTTGCGGCACATTACCAGTTGGCAAACCTGCCTTACGTGCAAGACTGAGCCAAGAAATTGCGTTGCCCAAGTTGCTCGGAATTGGGCGACCTATCTCGCGGCGCCGATTTGCCGCGTGCCACGTACACCATCCGTAATCATAGCCATTTGCGCTATAAACTGGTGCCGAGCCAAATGCAAAACTGGATCCATATCCACCGAACGCCGCGGTACCAACTGCCCTATTCATTGTGGCGGTCGGCTGGATTGCATCTGGAATAACTATCGTCTCACCAACCGCAAATCCGCCAGTTATTTCTGCATCGTTAAACGCAACCAGCTGATCTTTGTTGGAAAAATATCGATTAGCAATGGCATCTGGTGTATCACCAGGCTTAACCACATACGTCATGCCATTTACCGGGCTGATAGTAAGTACTTTTCCAGCCGCAACCGCTTCACCGCTCAACCCGTTGGAGTTTCTTATAGTGTCAGCAGTGACGCCGAATTTTGCAGCTATTGAGCTAATCGTATCGCCAGCCACAACAGTGTACTGCTTAATGTCTTTTTTGGATTTGAGACCAGCTCCCACAATCTGTGGTTTCGCCACAACTTGATCGTCGGTACCGGCAACTGCGAGTTCAGCATTGAAAGTATCAGCCTTATTCACAACCGCTGTTGCCTCCTGCAAGCCAGTCAGTCGAGCTACATGAACCGCAACGTCAGCTGATGAAATAGCGTCAAGCGGCTGACTTTGACTTGTTCCCCCAACTAATTGGGCTTTGGCGGGTTCTTTGCTTGGCGAATCCACAGATTGCGCCGAAACCGCAAAAAAACCTACACCCACTAGGAGCAAAAGGTTTGCGCTGATAACACCAAAGCGCACGAAGCGCTTCTTCGTTCTCTTATTAAGACGTCTGTACGTTCGACGTACTGACGTAATAGGGTTTTTTGCAGATTTTCTAGAAGTTGAGCGAGTACCTGCAACAACACTAAAATTACGAATAAACTTCTCCTGACACCTGTAAGCTCTTTACTTCTTACGTATGCTGGTGCCTGCACGCACGCGGGTTGTTAATTATTATTTTCAAGAGCGATCGACCGTTCTTGACTTTCATAGTTATTCTTTAATGATCCGCGTAAGTGATAGTACCGACGAGATAGCCCTTTATGATGATAAAGTTTTGGCATTCATCAATACTATGAAGACGATTTTAGCAAAAAATGGGCGGCAATTCAAGACGTTTTATGTTTTACGACCCCTGTTAGTATACTTTATTACAGAGGTAATCTTAAAAGTCTAACTACACAGTTTCGTGCAATACTTTTTGGTAAGTTCTTGATGCTCCTTGAGTGTCTTTGAAAAGTGAGTTTTTCCGTCGTCACCAGAGACAAAGTAGAGCCAATCGGTTTGAGCGGGGTTTGCAACAGCAGCAAGCGAACTTTCGGTTATGTTTCCAATGGGGCCTGGGGGTAAGCCAGCGATTTCGTAGGTGTTATAGGTGGGGCTAAGTTTTGCATAGTCGTTTGTAGCATCGGACTCCAGACGAATACCTTCCCTTAACCTCTTCTGAAAGACTTGTGAAACAAGGGCTCTGTCTTCTGGGCGACTCACTTCTTGTTCAATTATTGACGCTAAGATAATTGCTTGATGCAAAGAGAGTCCCCGCTTCGCCACATCCTGCCTCAGCTCGGGTGTAAGACGAAGTTGCATTTCATCCAAAGAACTCCTTACAATCTGCTTTGCCGAGGTTTCTGCGGTCTTCTGAAAGCTCTCTGGGTACAAATACCCCTCCAAGCTTGCTTCTTTGGGTTTGTCGACAAGAGCTGGGTGTCCTTGATATTGCGCAGGATCAAGCGCAGTCTCAACATCCGATGCACTGAAGCCAGATTTTAGTAGTGAAGCTTTTACTTGGTCGAGTCGTTGCCCAGGCAGAATAGTAACAAGATCCGTGGCAACTTTGCCTTCAACTAAAATATTCACCAACTCTGGCACACTTTTTGACTGATCAAGTATATAGGTTCCGGCCTTGATGTCATCTTGAAGTTGGTGATTTCTCACATACCACTCAAATGCCCAACCGTTCTTAATAATTTGTTTTGTTTGCAAGAGATCACCGACCTCCGGCGTTGTCATGCCTGGCTGAATCGTCACCACATGTGTCTTGCTGACAGTGCTTAGGGGCTTAAGGTTTTCGTTATACGCATGACGAACAACTACTGCGCTTGCGATAAGGGTGACAAGAATGGCAGCTCCCACAACTATTACAATTAGTTTGGTGCGACTTCTTTTTGACTTGCCTACTTCAAACTTCATACGCTTTCTATGATATCGAAATATTCCTTAAGAATGAAACAAGCTGCAACTGAATCTTGCGGAACTTTTGCCGCTTTTTTATCTTCCAACCACTGGTCAGCGCGTGCAGAACTTAACGATTCGTCCACAAAAATGGGATGAATCTGTAGTTCAGATTCGAGCTCCTTAGCGAACTCCCTTATTGACTGGCTCTGCGCAGTTTCCTCGCCGTTAAGGTTTCTCGGAATACCAATGACTAGCGTGTCGATTGATTCACGCTGCAGTATCAACGACAACTGCGCAAATAGTGCGCCGTCACGCGGCAGAGTTTCAATCGGGCGGGGTAACTTTGCAACCGTACCGGCAACTGCAAGTCCCACTCGCGCATTACCGACATCAAGACCAAGCACAAAGCCGTTATGGTTTGAGTGTTGTGCCATCAGACTCTTGGATTACGATGGTAATTCTTGCATCCTTTTTTGGAACCGAATAGATCCAGAATGGCTTGGTTTCGATCCGAACTTCCTTGATGCCTGGGCGAGCAGCAATAGCTTGTTCGGCTTCCCCCCTTTTTTTGCCCGCAATATCTTTCTTTATAGCATTCTGATCTATCTCGGGACCCGCCACTATTTGTGCTTGGACACCGATTGGTGTTCGAGTAGTCTTCTTGGTTCCCAACTTATAGCTCGCATCATCGATCCCATAACTTAAGATGGCCTGTTTTTGAGTATCAATCTGGTCGCCCGCCGCCTTTTTTATCAAATTCTTCAAATCATCCTCTTTGACACCGACCATTGTGTACGTCGTTTCGCTAGTAACACTCACCTCACTGGCCTCACTATCTACCGCAGGAACTACGGAAATCTTGGGGGTGCCAGCATTGAATGTATCGCCAATGGCAATAAAGCCCTCTTTTTTGAGGTTCTTCTTGAGCTCATCTTGAAAACTTCCTTGTTTGGCCGTAAGTTTTTGCTTTGCTGACTCCACATCACTTGCAGAAACAACTTTAACAATTTGACTTGTGCCACCGCTCATTGCCGAACCGTTGGCGTTCACGCCTCCAAAACCGGCGACGCTATAAGATCTGGCACTCACATTGTATTTATCGCCTGGGTTTTGCGCGATGACCGAGACGTCTTTTGTGCTTGATAGACAAGTCCCGCCTCCAGAAAATACACTCGGATCAAGTGTCACCGCGGCTTGAGTTATAAAGGTGAACTCGCCAGAACTAACCCCAGTACCAGCTGGAACGGTGAGTGCGCCGTCACTTTGTGAACAATTTTTCATGGTCATTGTACCCGAGGCTTTATTACCTTTGTCTTTTTGACCGGTCGCAGCGACTTTTTCGGTATCAGTTTTTTTCAGCTCTTGGTTTTTGGCAGGAATAACCCCGGTTTCTTCGTCGAGTGACGTTGCCGCAGTGTCAGCAATCATATCAAAGTTCACCGAAATATTACTCGTCTCACCTTTTAGCGTCACCACTGCTTTTGGGGCGATAAAATAGGCCCAGTACCATCCCAAAATCAGTAGCAGTAAAGCGGCAAGGCCGCCAAAAAGCAATACTCGAAATTTATTAAAATTTGGGACCCTCAGCTTGCCTTTTTTTCCCACTTTGTTGGTTTTGTTCTTTTTCTTTGACGACGTACCACCCCCCGCGGCTTGAGGCGCGCTGTTGTCTATCTCAATTGTCGCAGGCTCTTGTTCGGCGGTCGGTGAAGTCTGCGTAGGCGCCACATCGCCAACAGTGGTATCTGGCTCAATTGCGACTGGATCTTTGGGAAGTTGTTCCGCATTTTCGGA